>NZ_JAVDPW010000004.1:0-633008 GCF_031453975.1 Inquilinus ginsengisoli | reverse complement strand
CCGCCTCATTCCATTCCTGTCATGCCAGGGCTCGACCGTGGCATCCAGGGGCAGCCAGAGCGGTTCTCCGTGGCCCCTGGATTGCCCGGTCAAGCAATGACAGGAAGGGCCGGCCCGCTGGTGGTCCCAAGCCGACCCTCAGATCCAGCTCGCGATCTCTCCCAGCGGCTTCTTGAGGCCGCCGTGCCGCGGCACGGTGCAGCCCTCGACGGGATAGCCGACCACCAGCAGGATGGTCGGCTTCTCCGACTCCGGCCGGCCGCAGATCTCGTTCAGGAAGCCCATCGGGCTCGGCGTGTGGGTCAGGGTCGCCAGCCCGGCATGGTGCAGGGCGGCGATCAGGAAGCCGGTGGCGATGCCGACCGATTCCGGCACGTAGTAGTGCTTGGCGCGGCGGCCGTCCGGCAGGATGCCGAAGCGCTGGGCAAAGATCGCGATCAGCACCGGCGCCGTCTCCAGGAACGGCTTGTGCTCGTCGGTGCCCAAGGGCGCCAGGGCGTCGAGCCATTCCTGCGGCGCCCCGCCGCTGTAGAACTCCCGCTCCTCCACCTCCGCCGCCTCGCGGATCCGCCGCTTCACCGCGGGGTCCTCGATCACGGTGAAGTGCCAGGGCTGCAGGTTGGCGCCGGACGGGGCGGTGCCGGCCGCCAGCAGCGCCTGCTCGATCACCGCCCGCGGCACCGGCGTCGGCGCGAAGTCGCGCACCGTGCGGCGGCGGCGCAGGTCCTCGTGGAAGGCGCGGGCGCGGGCCTCCATCTCGTCGGGCGGATAGGCGCGATAGTCGGGCAGCGGCTCCAAGACGGGCGCGTCCATGGCAGGTCCTCCGAAATCTCTCCGGCGGACCGTGCCCCGCCGGGGCCGGGGCGGCAAGAGGCGCGCTACAGTGTCCGGGCGGAGAAGGTGTCGCAGGCGGTCGGGTCGCCGCGGTCGTAGCCGAGGCGGAACCAGCGGGCGCGCTGCTCGGCGCTGCCATGGGTGAAGCTGTCCGGCACGACATAGCCCTGGGTCTGCTTCTGCAGCGTGTCGTCACCCACCGCCGCCGCCGCCCGCAGCGCCGCCTCGACGTCGCCGGCCTCGATGAAATGGCCCTGCTGGTCGCCGCGCTTGGCCCAGACCCCGGCGAAGCAGTCGGCCTGCAGCTCGACCCGCACCGACAGGGCGTTGGCGTCGCCCCCGCTGCGGCGCTGGGCGTCGACCTTGCCCATGATGCCGAGCAGGTTCTGGACGTGGTGCCCGACCTCATGGGCGATGACATAGGCCGCGGCGAACTCGCCCGGTGCGCCGAAGCGCTGGCTCAGCTCCTGGAAGAAGGCAGTGTCGAGATACACCTTGCGGTCCCCGGGGCAGTAGAACGGCCCCGCCGCGGTGTCGGCCAGGCCGCAGGCGGACTGGGTGCGGCCGGAGAACAGCTCCAGCTTCGGCGCGGTGTAGCGGCTGCCGGCCTGGCTGAAGATGGTGCCCCAGGTGTCCTCGGTGCTGCCCAGCACGGCGGCGACGAACTGCGCTTCCTGGTCCGACCCGGCACCGACCGGGGCCGAGGCGGTCTGCGAGGTCGGGGCCTGCCCGCTGTCGAGGGTCTGCAGCAGCGCCGAGGGGTCGACGCCGAAGAACAGCGCCACCAGCACGACCACGATCGCGCCGACGCCGCCCACGCCGCCGATCGCCGCCGGGCGCATGCCGCGCCGGTCCTCGACATTTCCGCTGCGTCTCAGATCCTGCCACCGCATGGATGCCCTCCCTCGTCGCGCGCCTTGGGGAAACCCGCCGCGATCCGTCCCGGTTCCTATCCTATGCGACAGCGCCCGGTTTCGCGATCCGCCTTCGTTTCGCCCCGCTGTTCCGCTTAGGATGATGGATCGCTCCGTTCGGGATGAATCGTCTTGGCCCAGGCGTCCGTGATCACCGCCGCCCCCGCGCATCCGGTCATCCAGGACAAGAGCCTGAGCGCCCTGGTGTTCTTCGAGGTGCTGGCGATCTTCGTGTTCGGCCCGTTGGCCAGCATCCACGACGCCTCGCGCCACATCTTCGTCTTCAACTCCTGCTTCATCGTGCTGGCCGGGATCTTCGCGATCTCGCGCCACGCCCGGCTGGCGAAGACGCTGATCGGCCTCGGCCTGGTGCTGATCCCGCTGCAGCCGATCAGCCTCTATCTCGGCGAGATGTGGCTGACCTCGGCCTACATCCTGCTGTTCGTCGCCTTCCTCGGGCTGCTCAGCTGGATCATCCTGAACCATGTGTTCCGGCGCAGCCGGATCAACCTGCACTGCATCCTCGGCGCCATCGCCGTCTATCTCCATATCGGCCTGGTCTTCGCCCTGCTCGACACGCTGCTGGTGCTGCATGTCGGCGACACGGCCTATGTCTTCGCCGAGGCGCTGGAGGCCGAGCATGTCCGCCTGCTGTCGCGCATGATCTATTTCAGCTTCACCACCCTGACCTCGGTCGGCTACGGCGACATCACGCCGGTGTTCCCGCTGGCGCGGTCGCTGGCCAATCTCGAGGGGCTGTGCGGCCAGCTGTTCCCGGCGATCCTGCTGGCCCGGCTGGTGTCGATGGAGATCGAGACGAGGCACGCCGATTGAACCTGCGCCTGTTGATCGCCATCGCGCTGCTGGGCCTGGCCGCTGCCGCCCCGGCGGTCGCCGGGCCGAAGGTCGGCGCCAACAGCTGCCGCTGGGCCTTTGACGACCGCTGTGACGAGCCGGGGATCGGCTCGGGCGACTGCGCCGCCGGGACCGACACCGCCGACTGCCGTGCCGTGCGGGCCGGCGGCGACGACAGCTGCCGCTGGGCCAACGACCACAGCTGCGACGAGCCCAACATCGGCTCCGGCCTGTGTGGCGACGGCACCGATGCCAGCGACTGCCGGCCGCTCTACAGCAGGCGCAACCGCGACAACAGCTGCGCCACCGCCTTCGACGACATCTGCGACGAGCCCGGGACCGGCACCGGCCGCTGCAGCCCCCGCAGCGACACCGCCGACTGCCTGGGCCGCGACACGCCGGCCGGGATCCGCGACCACTTCTTCGGCCACGACCACCGCCGCCTGGCCCGGGCCGACCGCATGCCGTGGAGCGCCATCGGCGTGCTCAGCTTCGGCGAAGGCTCCTGTTCCGGCACCATGGTCGGCCGGCGGGTGGTGCTGACCGCCGCCCATTGCTTCATGCGCGACGACGACACGCTGGACCGGCCGCGCAGCTTCCGCGCCGGCCGGGTCGGCACCCGCGAGGTGGCCGAGGCCGGGGTGGCCGGCTTCTACATCCCGCCGGGCTTCCGCGAGGGGCGCAGCGGCGGCGGCGAATCCTGGTACCGGCTCGACTGGGCCTTCGTGCTGCTCGACGCCGACATCGGCGACGTCACCGGCACCATGGCGGTGCACCGGCTGAAGCCGGAGGACCAGGCCGACATCGCGGCCGGGCGCTGGGTCCGGGTGATGCAGGGCGGCTATTCCTGGGATGCGCCGAACCGGATGACCGAGCATGTCGGCTGCCGCATCGTCTCGCTGCGCCCCGACGACACGCTGCTGCACGACTGCGACATGACCAAGGGCGACAGCGGCTCGCCGATCTTCATCAAGCAGGGCGGCGGCTACGCCATCGTCGCGGTGGTCAGCCGCTTCTATGGCGGCGATGACGGGCAGCGCTCGGACTATCTCGCGGTCGACAGCCGGGCCTTTGAGAAGGCGCTGGCCAAATATGTGGGATCCCATGGCGGGTGAGCGGTGAGCCGACGGGCGGCTCTCGGCGCCGCGGCGGCGCTGGCGGTCCTGCTCGGCCTGGCCGGCCCGGCGGCCGCGGATGATTCCTGCCGCTGGGCCCGGGACGGCAGCTGCGACGAGCAGCGCTTCGGCGGCTCGGGCCAATGCGCCGCCGAATCCGACGATGCCGACTGCGCCGGCTACAAGACTGGCGACAACAGCTGCAAATGGGCGTTCGACGGCCAGTGCGACGAGCCCGGGATCGGCACCGGCGACTGCGACGAGGGCTCGGACACCACCGATTGCCGCTCCCTGCGTGCCGGCGGCGACGATGGCTGCCACTGGTCGCGGGACGGCACCTGCGACGAACCCGCCATCGGCACCGGGGTCTGCCCCGACGGCACCGACATCAGCGATTGCCGGCCGCTGTATCCCCGGCGCAACCACATCAACAGCTGCGCCACCGCCTTCGACGGAATCTGCGACGAGCCGGGGATCGGCACCGGGCATTGCGCCGCGCGCAGCGACACCGCGGACTGCCTGGGCCGGGACACCCCGGCCGGGATCCGCGACCATTTCTTCGGCCATGACGACCGCCGCATGGTCCGGCCCGACCGGATGCCGTGGACCGCGATCGGCGAGATCGCCTTCGACAGCGGCGGCACCTGCACCGGCACGCTGGTCGGCCGGCGGGTGGTGCTGACCGCCGCGCATTGCTTCTTCCGCGACAACGGCAAGCGCGACACGCCGGTCAGCTTCCGCGCCGGCCGCGACGGCGACGACAGCAAGGCCGAGGCCGGCATCGCCTCCAGCCTGCTGTCGCCGGACTACCGCAACGACAGCGATGACGAGGAGGAGGATCCGGGCTCCGCCTTCGGCACGGATTGGGCCTTCGTCCGGCTCGATGCCGATATCGGCGATGTCGCCGGCACCATGGCGGTCCATCGCCTGACGGCCAAGGACGAGGCCCTGATCGCGGCCGGCGCCTGGGTGCCGCTGATCCAGGCCGGCTACGCCTGGGACGCACCGGACCGGATGACGGCCCATTCCGGCTGCCGGGCCCTGGCGCTGCGCCGCGACAACACGCTCAAGCATGATTGCGACATGACCAAGGGCGACAGCGGCGGCCCGATCTTCATGAAGGAGGCGGGGGGATACGCCATCGTGGCCGTGGTCACCCGCTTCTTCCGCGACGGCGGCAACGACAACGCCTACCTCGCGGTCGACACCCGGGCCTTCGCCGACGCGCTGGCGAAGTACATCGCCGCGAACGGCGGATAGCGCGCGCCGCCGCCAACGGCGCATGGGGGGTGAGCGCGCGGCGAGGGGGCCGGGCGAGCTTCTTCGTTGCACCGCGGCCGCGAAGGCCCTAGCGTGCCGCACGCCATGACCGACGCGCTCCACGCCGCTCTTCTTCCCGAGGGTTTCTACGACGTCCTCCCGCCCGAAGCGGCTCAGGAGGCGGCGGTGATCGAACGCATGATGACGGTGCTGGGCGGTCACGGCTACGACCGGGTCAAGCCGCCGCTGGTCGAATTCGAGGACACGCTGCTGTCCGGCGTCGGCGCCAGCATGGCCCGGCACACCTTCCGCCTGATGGACCCGATGGGCAGTCGCATGCTCGGCCTGCGCGCCGACATGACGGTGCAGATCGCCCGCATCGCCCGCTCGCGTCTCGCCGCCGCGGCCCGGCCGCTGCGCCTGGCCTATGCCGGGCAGGTGATGCAGGTGCGCGGCACCCAGCTGCGGCCGGAACGGCAATTCGCCCAGGTCGGCGCCGAGCTGATCGGCGGCGCCCAGCCGGCCGCCGATGCTGAGGCGGCGCTGCTGGCGGTCGAGGCGCTGCAGGCGGTCGGCGTCGATCGCCTCGCCCTCGACCTGACCGAACCCACTTTGGTGCCGGCGCTGCTCGGCGCCCATGGCGTGGAAGGCGAGGCCGGCACCGCGCTGCGCCACGCGCTCGATCGCAAGGACGCCGCCGCCATCGCCCAGCATGGCGGTGCCGCCGCCGTGGCGCTTGGGGCGCTGCTCGCCGCCTCTGGCCCGGCCGACGCCGCCCTGGCCGCGCTCGGCGGCATCGACCTGCCGGCGGTGACCCGGCCGCTGCTCGACCGGCTGGCCGAGGTCGTCCGCCGCATCCGCGCCTCGGCACCGGAGCTGATGGTGACGGTCGATTTCGTCGAGCATCGCGGCTTCGAATATCACAGCGGCGTCGCCTTCACCCTGTTCGCCCGCGGTGCCCGGGGCGAGGTCGGCCGCGGCGGACGCTACCGCGCCAATGGCGCCGAGGGCGAGGAAGCCACCGGCTTCACCCTCTACATGGACACCGTGCTGCGCGCGGCCGCGCCGTCGACGGCGCCGCGCCGCGCCTTCCTGCCCTTCGGCACGGCGCATGGCGCCGGCGCGCCGCTGCGGGCCGAAGGCTATGTCACCATCGCCGGGCTGGAGCCCGGTGCCGATCCTCTCGTCGAGGCGCGCCGCCTCGGCTGCGGCTGGGTTCTGCGGGACGGCCGGCTCGACGAGATTCAAGACTAGTCAGTACGAGGTATTCCGATGGCGAACGTGGCCGTGGTCGGCGCCCAGTGGGGCGACGAGGGCAAGGGCAAGATCGTCGACTGGCTGTCCAGCCGGGCCGATGTCGTGGTGCGGTTCCAGGGCGGGCACAATGCCGGCCATACCCTGGTGATCGGCAACAAGGTGCTCAAGCTGTCGCTGCTGCCGTCGGGAATCGTCCGGCCGGGCAAGCTCGGCATCATCGGCAACGGCGTGGTGGTCGACCCCTGGGCGCTGCTCGCCGAGATCGAGCGGATCCGCGCCCAGGATGTCGAGGTCGGCCCGGAGAACCTGCTGCTGGCGGAGAACGCCGCGCTGATCCTGCCGGTGCATGGCGCGCTGGACCGGGCCCGCGAGGCGGCGCGCGGCGAGGGCAAGATCGGCACCACCGGCCGCGGCATCGGCCCGGCCTATGAGGACAAGACCGGCCGGCGCGCCATCCGGGTCTGCGACCTGGCCGACGAGGCGGCGCTGCCGGAGAAGATCGACAACCTGCTGGCGCACCACAACGCGCTGCTGCGCGCGCTGGGGGCGGACGAGGTGGACCCGGCCGAGCTGCTGGCACAGCTGCGCGAAGTCGCGCCCAAGATCCTGCCCTATGTCGGCGTGGTGTGGGAGCGGCTGGACGCGCTGAAGCGCGAGGGCAAGCGCATCCTGTTCGAGGGCGCCCAGGGCGCCATGCTCGACATCGACCACGGCACCTATCCCTACGTCACCTCGTCCAACACCGTGGCGGGGCAGGCGGCGGCGGGTTCCGGCATCGGGCCGAAGGGCATCGGCTATGTTCTCGGCATCACCAAGGCCTACACCACCCGCGTCGGCTCCGGCCCGTTCCCGACCGAGCAGGAGAACGAGATCGGCCGCCGGCTGGGCGAGCGCGGCCATGAATTCGGCACGGTCACCGGCCGGCCGCGGCGCTGCGGCTGGTTCGATGCGGTGATGGTGCGCCAGGCGGCGAAGACCGGCGGCATCGACGGCATCGCCCTGACCAAGCTCGACGTGCTCGACGGCTTCAAGACTCTGAAGATCTGCACCGGCTACGAGCTGGACGGGCAGGTGTTGCAGCATTTCCCCGCCGGCCAGACCGCCCAGGCGCAGGCCAAGGCGGTCTATGAGGAATGGGATGGCTGGGAGGAAAGCACCAAGGGCGCGCGCTCCTGGGCCGACCTGCCGGCGACGGCGATCAAGTACATCCGCCGGATCGAGGAACTGATCGAGGCGCCGGTGGCGCTGCTGTCGACCAGCCCGGAGCGCGACGACACCATCCTGGTCCGCGACCCCTTCGCCGACTGAGGCGGGGCCGCTCGCCGGCGTGGGCACGGATGATGCGATCGGGCGCGAACTGCGGGCGGCGGTGGCCGCCACGCGGGGGCATTTCCGCTACGAATCCGGCCATCACGGCGACCTCTGGCTCGACCTCGACGCGCTGTTCGTCGATGCCATCAGGATGCGCCGCTGGGCTGCGGCGCTGGTGGCCGAAGCGGCGTCCTGCGGTGCCGAGGTGGTCTGCGGCCCGCTGACCGGCGGCGCCCTGCTGGCCCGGGTGATCGCCGCCGAGCTGCATCTCGACTTCGTCCATGCCGAGCGCCACGTCGAAGGCGGCGCCGTGCGCTACCGCATCCCGGACGCGCTCGGCGCCGTGGTTGCCGGCCGGCGGGCGCTGCTGGTCGACGATGCGATCAATGCCGGCTCGGCGGTCGGCCTGACCCTGGCCGAACTCACGCGCCACAGCGCCATTCCGGCCGGCATCGCCTGCCTCCTCACCCTCGGCGAAGCCGCCGGGCGGATCGCGCGAGAGCACGGGGTGCCGCTGGTTCGTCTGGCGACGCTGGACCGCGGAATGTGGCAGGCTGGGGATTGCCCGCTCTGCGCCGCCGGCATGCCGCTCGAGGAGCAGGGGCTGGGAACAGGAGGGCAGGGATCATCATGACCCGCCAGCACATCGGCGCGATCACCCTGGTGGTCCGCGACTATGACGAGGCCAAGGCCTGGTACACCGGGGTGCTGGGCTTCGAGCCGGTGGCCGACACGCCGCTCGGCGACGGCAAGCGCTGGCTGCTGGTGGCGCCGCCGGGCGGGCAGGGGCCGTCGCTGCTGCTGGCCCAGGCCGCGACCCCGGAGCAGGAGAGCCGGATCGGCGACCAGACCGGCGGCCGGGTGGCTTTGTTCCTGCATACCGACGACTTCTGGCGCGACCACCGGGCGATGACCGCGCGTGGCGTGGTGTTCCGCGAGACCCCGCGCGAGGAAAGCTATGCCACCGTCGCGGTGTTCGAGGACCTCTACGGCAACCTGTGGGACCTGCTGCAGCCCAAGGCCGGATAGGCCTGCCCTGGGGCTATGCCGGCAATATGCTATGCTTGGACGGGTAGATGCAGGAGGTATCCGTGCATACGGTCGGTCCGGGGCTGTGGGGCTGCGCGGCGGCCCTGGCTCTCATTACCGGGGCGATTCTGCTGGGCGTGGTCGACCAGATTCGGTGGTTTCGCCGGCCACCGGGTTGGGCCCGGTCCCTCGCTTGCGTGTGCTTGCTCATCGCGACCGGCTTCGCGGTCTGGGCGGCGACGCGCTATTCGGATGTGCAAGTGGCCGCCGCGGGCTTCGGCCCCGGCTGGAACTGCCCCCCACTTCCGGGCGGAGGCGCTGTCGTCTGCTTTCGGGACAGACCGGCTGTGCCGCCGAACAACTAGGGCCGATCGACGCGGCTGCGAATGCCGTGCTGGAGATGAAAGCGGCCGGATAGAGAGGCCTGCCTCCCGGATTCACGAAAACGCCCAGAATCATCGGCAGGATCGTCCCGGGCGAGCTTGGGGGGGGCATCATGCGGGTCTGGAAGCGCGTCACGGTGGTGGCGCTTGCGGTCGCGGCAGTGGTCGGCGGCGTTTACGCCTGGGGAGAGGGGGCGTTCTGGCCCTGCGGGCCGATGGATCGCCTGGTGCAGGCCAGCGCCTGTCGCGTCGTCGCGGTGCTGGACGACCAGGATCTCGGCGTGCTGAGCCCGGCGCCCGATGGCACGCTGCTGGGGGTGGTGCGGCAGCCGGGGCTGGGCCGGGAGGCCACGCGCCCACAGGAGCTGCTGCGGATCGATCCCGCGACCGGGATGGTGCGATCCCGCATTCCGCTGCCGGATGTGCCAAAGGATGCGAGCTGGCTGGGCCTTGCGGTCTCGCCCTCGGGCGGCCTTGTCGCCGGCGGGTTCTTCGAGGGGCCGATCCAGATCATCGACAGCCGGACCGGCGCCACCCTCTCCAGCATCCGGCGCGGCGCGACCGGGCTGGCCTTCGTCGCCGACGACCGGATCATGATCGACATGGGCTGGGGCAGCTTCTGGGAGGGCCCGGGCGAAACGGCGGTGCTGTCGACCGCCGACGGCAGCGAGGTCGCGGGGACCGTGCCCGTCCCGGGATCGCTGCGTGCCACCGGCGTGTCTTCCGCCGTCTCGCCCGACGGCACCCTGGCGGCGGAGCATGTCGAGACCCGCGGCGACAGCGGCGTGGTCACCATACGCCTGGCCGACAATGCCCGCCGCAGCCTGTCGGGTCGGCTTCTGGTCGGCGCGCTGTCGACCTGGCGGGACAATGGCTCGCACCTCATCCCGCTGCTCGCCTTCAGCCCGGACGGACGGTCCCTGGCCGCCAGCTTCGACGACCCCGGTGTCTGGGGGCGGGAGACGGCGGCTCTGTTCATCTGGGATGTGGCGGACGGAAGGCTGCTGCGCCGGATGCCGACCCGGTCGCAGTGGCGGGACCTGGTGTGGAGCGCGGATTCGCGCAGCCTGATGGCCACCCGCTACACGCCGGACACCTACACCGGGCCGGTGAAGACCGGGGTGTCGGAATTGGCGCGGATCGATCTCGACTAAGTCGCGGCCGGCACAAACGAAAACGGCCGGGGCGATGCCTCGGCCGTCTCAGCCTCAATCCGATCCGTCGCTCAGTGGGCCAGCTTGGCCTCGACCGCGGCGTTGCGGATCGCCTTCTGCAGCTTCTCGAAGGCGCGCACCTCGATCTGGCGCACCCGCTCGCGGCTGATGCCGTATTCCTGGCTCAGATCCTCCAGGGTGGTTGGCTCGTCGCGCAGGCGGCGCTCGCTCAGGATGCGGCGCTCACGGTCGTTCAGGTGACCCATGGCGTCCTTCAGCAGCTGCTGGCGCTTGCCCAGCTCCTGCTTGTCGGCCAGCATCACCTCCTGGCTGTCGCGCTCGTCGACCAGCCAGTCCTGCCACTCGCCCTCGCCATCGACCCGCAGCGGCGCGTTCAGCGAATGATCCGGCGCCGCGAGGCGGCGGTTCATCGAGATCACGTCCTGCTCGGGCACCGACAGCTCGGTGGCGATCTTGGTCACCGTCTCCGGCTTCAGGTCGCCGTCCTCGATCGCCTGCAGCTGGCCCTTGAGCTTGCGCAGGTTGAAGAACAGCTTCTTCTGCGCCGCGGTGGTGCCCATCTTCACCAGCGACCAGCTGTGCAGGATGTATTCCTGGATGGCGGCGCGGATCCACCACATGGCATAGGTCGCCAGGCGGAAGCCACGGTCCGGATCGAACCGCTTCACCGCCTGCATCATGCCGACATTGCCCTCGGAGATCAGCTCCGAGATCGGCAGGCCGTAGCCGCGATAACCCATCGCGATCTTCGCCACCAGCCGCAAATGGCTGGTCACGAGGCGATGCGCCGATTCCGTGTCGCCATGCTCTCGCCACGCCTTGGCGAGCATGAACTCCTCCTGCGGCTCCAGCATCGGAAACTGACGGATTTCCTGCAGGTAGCGGCTCAGGTTGGATTCAGCGCCCAGCATGGGCAGACGCGATGCTTGTGCCATAAATCTTGCTCCCTCTCCGGCGCCCGGTCCCTGGGAGGGGCGGGCGCCCGCCGGATCAGAGTCCGGACACGCTCATAATACCCGACCTCAGTAGTCGGGTATACGGTCTTCCCCTGCGAGGGAGACGAGCAAATCTCGCATGTCTCCCGGAAGGGGCCTTGTGAATTCGAGTTCATTTTGATCCGCCGGGTGGCGGAAGCGTAACTTTGCCGCATGCAGCGCCTGCCGCGGGAAGCTGCGGGCCACATCGCTGCCGATGGCCGAGCGCGGCCGTCGGCCATAGACCTGGTCGCCGATCAGCGGGTGGCCGATCGAGGTCATGTGGACGCGGATCTGGTGGGTCCGCCCGGTGTCAAGCCTGCAGGCGACCAGGCTGGCCTCCAGCCCCGCCGGGCGCAGCACCTTGTAGTGGGTGCGCGCCGCCTTGCCGCCGGCCTTGACGATCGCCATGCGCTTGCGGTCGCGCGGGTCGCGGCCGATGGCGCCCTCGATCGCGCCGGCCGACGGGTTCGGCCGGCCCCAGACCAATGCGAGGTAGGTGCGCGACAGCGTCCGGTCGGCGAACTGGGCCGACAGTGCCTTGTGCGCGGCATCGGTCTTGGCCGCGACCATCAGCCCGCTGGTCTCCTTGTCCAGCCGGTGGACGATGCCCGGCCGGGCGACGCCGCCAATGCCGGAGAGCTCCCCGCCGCAATGGGCGAGAAGCGCGTTGACCAGGGTGCCATCGGGATTGCCTGCCGCGGGGTGGACCACCAGTCCGGCCGGCTTGTCGATGACGATGAGATGGGGGTCTTCGTACACGATTTCAAGGTGGATTGCCTGGGCCGCGGGCTCGGCCGCGACCGGCGGCGGCACCCGTATCTCGAAGGCCTGGCCGGGTTTGACCTTGACCGAGGCGTCTTCTACTGTCCGCTCGCCTTCCCAGACGCAGCCTGCGGCGATCAGCGCCTGCAGCCGCGACCGCGACAGGTCCGGCACGGCGACGGCCAGGGCACGGTCCAGCCGCTCGCCGGCGGCGTCCGGGCCGATCGTTACGGGAATGGCTGTGACGGGAATGGGCTCGTCCAAGGAAAGAGGTGTGCGGGTGCGTCTGGAAGCTGGTTCGTTGCGTGCGGTGAAGATAACCGTTTGGGCGATGCTTGTGGTGATCATCCTGCTCGCCGCCGTGGTTGTGGGGAAACTCGGTCTCCAGCTCTTCTCCGCGGGCCCGGCCAAGGCGCCGCCGGCCACACCCGCCGCGGCATCGGCCGCCCCGTCCGCACTGCCCTCCGGCAGCAAGATTACGACTATCATCCCTGTCGGCGACCGCGCAGTGATGCTGATCACACTGCCCGGCGGCGGGCAGGAGCTGCGCAGCCTCGACCCCAGGACCGGCGCCGCTGCCACCCTGCTGACCACCACCCCCTAGATCCGCTCGACCGTCCCGAGGATTCCGGCATGACCGATGTGATCAACCTCGCCAGCGACAACGTCGCCGGCGCCGCGCCCCAGATCCTGGCGGCGATCGCCCGCGCCGGCGACGGCCGCGCCCGCTCCTATGGCCATGACGACGTCACCCGCCGGATCGAGGCACGGCTGTCCGAGGTGTTCGAGCGCCGCGTCGCCGCCTTCCCGGTGGCCACCGGCACGGCCGCCAACGCACTGGCGCTGGCGACCTTCACCCCACCCTACGGCGCGGTGCTGTGCCATCGCGAGGCGCATATCGCGGTCGACGAATGCGGCGCGCCGGAATTCTACACCCATGGCGCCAAGCTGATCCTGGCCGAAGGCGACCACGGCAAGCTGACGCCGGCGACGCTGGAGGCGGCCTTCCCGGAAGGCTGGCGCGGCGACGTGCATCGCAGCCAGCCGGCGATGCTCAGCCTGTCGCAGGCGACCGAATCCGGCACCGTCTACACCCCGGCCGAGGTCGCGGCGCTGACCGACGCGGCGCGGCACCACGGGCTGGCGGTGCATATGGACGGGTCACGCTTCGCCAACGCGTTGGCAGGGCAGATGGGGGCAGGGCAGGGGTGTTCTCCGGCCGAGCTGACCTGGAAGGCCGGGATCGACGTGCTGTCCTTCGGCGGCACCAAGAACGGCTGCGTGATGGCCGAGGCGGTGGTGTTCTTCGACCCGGTCAAGGCGGCGGATTTTGCCCTGCGGCGCAAGCGCGCCGGCCACCTGCTGTCGAAGATGCGCTTCGTCTCGGCCCAACTCGAGGCTTACCTCGCCGACGATTTGTGGCTGGGCCTGGCGGCCAACGCCAACGCCCGGGCGCGGCAGCTGGCCGAGGGGCTGCAGGCGCTGCCCGGGGTGGCGCTGGAGCATCCGGTCGAGGCCAATGAGGTGTTCGTGCGCCTGCCCGCCGCGCTGGCCGCCGGACTGCAGCGGGAAGGCGTGATCGCGGCCCATTGGGAGGGCGAGGTCTGGCGCTTCGTCGGGGCCTTCGACACCACGGCCGAGACGATCGAGACCGTGCTGCAGCGGGCGCGAAGCTGTGTCGCACCGGATGCCGTCGCGGCCGCGGGGTAGGGCGTCACGAAAAGTTACGAAAACACCTTGCGTCGGCGCGCAGGCTCCCCTATATCCGGGCCCGCGCCTCAGTCCCCTTCGTCTAGAGGCCCAGGACACCGCCCTCTCACGGCGGTAACACGGGTTCGAATCCCGTAGGGGACGCCAACGCTTTCAACGACTTAGCCCCGCCTTCGTGCGGGGCTAAGTCGTTTTTGCCGCCAAATTGCCGTATGGGTGGTCCCATGCACGCCCGCTTCCGTCCATCGAAGGTCACCGCCTTCGTCGCCATGCTCGGCGACGAGATGAACAGGCGGGAATTCCTGGATTCCTCAATCCCGGTCGCCGCCGCCTGATCGGCATCGGCCGTCAACCGGCGGTCGAGCGGATCAGGGTTTCCTTCGCCGAAGTCAGATGGACGCGGCATGCGACCTCGACCCTGGAGGTGTCGCGGCTGAACAGGGCCTCGATGTAGGCGAGATGCTCGCGGATCGCGACCTCGTTGCGCTGCCGCTCGTCATGCTTTCGCCACTGATAATGGTAATGGAAGATCAGGGTGATGACGTCGTAGAAGCCGTCGATGAAGCGATTGGGTCCGGCCATGTTGATCAGCCGATGAAAGCGACTGTCGAGATCGGAGAAGTCATGGTATCGGCCGTCGATCTCGCGAAGCAGGGAGACATGTTCCTCGCGCAGGGCGCTGATCTTTCGCCACAGCGGTGAGCTTTCCGGCAACGCCGCGAACGTCATCGCCGACCGCAACTCGAACATCTCGCGGATCTCGAACAGGTCGAGCGCGAAACTCGGCGTGAAGCCCTGGAACACCCAGCCTGCATTCGGCCGCTTCTCGATAAGGCCGAAGCGCTGGAAACGGTTGAGAAACTCGCGGATCCCGGTGGTGGCGACGCCGAACTGGCGGGCCAGTTCCAGCTCGTTGATCGCCGTCCCCGCGTGGGCATCGCCCCGCAGCATCCATTCCATGAAGCGCTTCTCGATCTGCTCGGCCATCGGGATGGTTTCCGCTGCCGGAAACGGCTGCATCGCTGCACCACCCGAGCGGATGGTCCGCCGGCGCCCGGTTCCGGCCACGGTTCCTTGCTCGGCCAGCGCCGAGAGCACCTTGCGCACCGTTGTGCGGCTGACTCCGAGCTGCGCGCTGAGCATGGTTTCCGAAGGAAGCGCCTCCTCGTCTTCGAGCGCCGCGAGCAGGTCCAGGGCGTCGTTGAACGCGCGCTTGAATACCGTGTCCGTCTTCATGCCCGATGTTCTCCCGTCCTTGTCGATCTGTCCTTTAATCCATAAAAAACAATTTGACCGCAACTATAATTGGTTTTTCTGTATAAGGAACAAATAGCCATATCCTGGGGAGGAAAAAGATATGGTCGGCGCCAAATTTCGGCTGGTTTCGGTGAGCGCGTGAGCCCAATCCTCGAAGTCGCCGGGTTGCGCAAGAGCTTCGGGCCCGTCGAGGCGCTGCGCGGGGTCGACCTGCATCTCGACGCCGGGGAAGTCCTGGCCGTGGTGGGCGACAATGGCGCCGGCAAGTCGACTCTGATCAAGCATATCTCCGGGGTCTACCGGCCCGATGCCGGCCGGATGCTGTTGGCCGGAACGCCGCTTGACCTGTCCTCGCCACGCGAGGCGCGGCAACGGGGCGTCGAGACCGTCTATCAGGATCTGGCGCTCGCCGACGACCTCTCGATCGGCGCCAACATCTTCCTCGGCCGCGAGCCGATGCGACGTCTGTTCGGCTTTCTGCCAGTCGTGGACGAGCGGACGATCCGGCGCGAGACCGCGGATCTGCTGAAGCGGATCCGCAGCGAGATTCCGCCCGAGGCCCGGACCGTGGCGCGGCTTTCGGGCGGGCAGCGGCAGGCCGTCGCGATCGCGCGGGCGATCTATTGGAAAGCCAAGGTGGTGCTGCTCGACGAACCGACCGCGGCGCTCGCGGTCATGGAGCGCGAGCGCGTGATCCATCATACCCGCGACCTCGCCGCCCATGGCGTCGGGGTCATCTATATCGGCCACAACCTGGTCGAAATCCTGAAGGTTGCGGACCGCATCGCCGTGATGTTCCGCGGCCAGGTCGTCCACGTCACGCCGGCGGCAGAGACGGACCAGGAGACGCTCATCAAATACATGACCGGCTACAGCGAATCGAAGAAGGCAGCCTGAGTGCTGCACAAAACGGGGAGGAACCATGATGCGCAAGATGTTGCTGGCTGCTTCGGCGGCGATCTTTGCACTCGCGGGCGTGACGCCGGCGAGTGCCGAGGAAACGGTCGCGGTGATCGTGAAGGCGACCACCTCGGAATACTGGCAGTGGGTGTTCAAGGGAGCCGAGGAGGCCGGCAGGCAGCTCGGCGTCAAGGTCGACAAGCTGGGCACGCCCAAGGACGACGCCGCCGGCCAGATCGCCGTCCTCGAGAGTGCAGCGGGGACGAAGCCCGCCGCGATCGTGATCTCGCCGACAATCTTCGAGGCCCTCGGCGACCCGATCGCCGCGGTGACCGATACCGGGATACCCGTCGTCGTCATCGACTCCGGGGCGAAGACGGACAAATTCGCCGCCTTCCTCACGACCAACAACGAGGCCGGCGGCAAGGCTGCGGCTGAGGCCGTGGCGGCGTGCCTCAAGGAGCGGACCGGGAAGGCGGCGGGCAAGGTCGGCTATCTCACCGCCATGGCCGGTCACGAATCGTTGGATTCGCGTGACCGAGGCTTCGTCGAGGGCTTGAAGGCCTATCCCGACATCACCCTGGTCGGCAACCGGGTCGCCAACAACGAGGAAGCGGAAGGCATGACCCTGACCGCCGACATGCTGACGAAGGACCCGGACCTCGTCGGCCTCTTCGCGGACAACGCGCAGATGGGCACCGGTGCCGGCGCCGCGGTTGCCGAGCAGAAGCTCGGTTCGAAGCTCTGCCTGGTCGCCTTCGACTCCGATGCCGGGGAGCTGGAGCATCTCAAGGACGGCTCGGTCTACGCCCTGGTCATCCAGGATCCGTACATGATGGGCTTCGCCGGGGTCTGGTACGGCTACGCCGCCGCGCACGGCGTGCGCCTGCCGAAGAACGTCGACACCGGCGTCGGCACGGTGACGAAGGCGACCATGGACGACCCGAAGCTGGCCGGCCTGCTCGACGTCTCGAAGCGCAAGCTCGGCTCGTTCCTGGGCAACTGATCTGCCGCGGGCGGGGATTGCCGCAGCAATCCCCGCCCGCCTTCATCACGGAGGTCCGATGACGGATCAGCCCCTCCCGCAAATCCGCCCCGGGCCGCGCCTTCGCAGCGGCACGCCGGGCAGATCCCTTCAGGCGCTGCTCCGGCGCCTGCCGATCGAGACCTATGTCATCGCCTTCACGGTCGCATTGTGGGTCGCGCTGTCGCTGACCACGCCCAACTTCCTGACCGAAGGCAACATCAACAACCTGATGCGGCAGACGCCGATCGCGGCGATCGTCGCGATCGGCGTCATGTGCACGATCGTCATCGCCGGCATCGACCTGTCGGTGGGGTCGGTGGTCGCGTTCTGCGGCGTGGCTTTCGCCCAGATGTGCGGGCATGGCCTCGGCCTCGTGCCCGCCACGCTGCTGACCCTGGCGGCGGGGGCCGGGGTCGGGGTGGTCAACGCCGCCGCGATCGGCCGCCTGGGCATCCCTCCCTTCATCGTGACGCTGGCCGGTTTGCAGGTCTATCGCGGCCTGGCATTGCTGCTGGCCGGCGGCATGACGATCGGCGGCCTGCCGCCCGAGGTGAAGGAGTTCGCCCGCGGCACCACCGGCCTGCCCAATCTGTTCTGGGCGATGGTGGCGGTCGGGGTCGTGGTCCACTACCTGCTCCGCTTCACCCGGACCGGGCGTTACATGTATGCGATGGGCTCGAATGCCGAGGCCGCGCGCCGGCAAGGCATCGCTGTCTTCCGCATCACGCTGATCGCCTATGTGCTGAGCTCGGGACTCGCGGCCCTCGCCGGCATCCTGCTGGTCTCGCGCCTCAGCATCGCGTCCCCGTCCATGGCCAACGCCTATGAGCTGCAGGCGATCGCCGCGGCGGTGGTCGGCGGCGCCAGCCTGTTCGGGGGCAGGGGCAGCGTGCTCGGCACGGTGGTCGGCGCCATCCTCTTCACCACCATGAGCAATGCGGCGGTCCTGCTCGGCATCGACCCGTTCTGGGAGATGGTGCTGGAAGGCCTCCTGATCGCGCTCGTGGTCTATCTCGACAACCTGCAGAAGCGACGGCAGGCCGGGGCCTGAGTCCCAGGCCTCCGGTGCTCTCCCTCAGGAACGGACGAAGCCATGCGGGCAGTGATATGCCGGGCGCCCGGGGAATTGGCGCTCGAAGAGCGGCCGGAGCCCGAGCGGGGCGAGGGCGAGGTGCTGGTCCGGGTGCGCCGCATGGGGATCTGCGGCACGGACTTCCACATCTACGAGGGCAGCCACCCGTACCTCCAGTACCCCCGGATCATGGGACACGAGCTGTCCGGCGAGGTGCTGGAGGCACCCGGAGGCAGCCCGCTGGCGCCGGGCGACACCGTTATCGTCAATCCGTATGTCTCCTGCGGCACCTGCATCGCCTGCCGCGCTGGTAAGCCCAATTGCTGCGTCCAGATCGCGGTGCTCGGCGTGCATCGCGACGGCGGCATGTGCGAGACGATCGCCGTGCCGGAGCGCAACCTGTACCCGGCGGGCAGCCTCACGCTCGATCAGGCGGCGTGCATCGAGTTCCTGGCGATCGGTGCGCACGCGGTCGCCCGTTCCGGTCTTGGGGGTGGCGCCCGCACTCTGGTGATCGGCGCGGGGCCGATCGGGCTCGGCACGGCGCTGTTCGCCGGTCTGGCGGGGGGTGATGTCTCGATCATGGACCGCGAGGCCGACCGGCTCGCCTTCGCGCTGAAGAGCCGGATCGCGGCACGGGGCATCGGCGTCGGCGACGGGTCGGCGGAGCTGCTCCGCCAGGCGACCGAGGGCGACGGCTTCGACGTGGTCTTCGATGCGACCGGAAGCCGGGCCTCGATGGAGAGCGCCTTCGGCCATGTCGCCCATGGCGGCACGCTCGTGCTGGTCAGCGTGGTGGCCGAGACCATCGCCTTCTCGGACCCCGAGTTCCACAAACGGGAAATGACGGTCCTCGGCAGCCGAAATGCCCTGCGGGCGGATTTCGAGCGAGTCGTCGCCGCGATCGAAACCGGTCGCGTCCCGCTGGACCATCTCCTCACCCACCGGACCAGCCTTGCCGGAGCGCTCGCCGATCTCCCGCGCTGGGCCGGCCAGAAGAGCGGGCTCGTCAAGGCCCTGGTCGAGATCGGGTGATCTGCGCGAGGCGACCACCGTCGAAACGCACCAGCCCGGCATTCTCGCACCGGTCACGACCGAAACGTGCCGTTCAAAGTGTAGACGAAGCAAGGATCGGTGGCGGTGTCGTGCGCCAGCACGCAGAAGGGTGCGTCGCCATACAGCCAGCGCGCCTGCTCGGCGGCGTCGCAGCCGGTGCCCTCCGGCACCAGCGGTGCACCGATCAGCCGGGCATGGCTGCCGGCCAGGAGGCGGAGGAAGTCGGGATCGAGGGCTAAGCTCACGGGACCTGCTCCGGGACACGGGTCGGGGCGGTGTCGTCACAGGTTGTCGGCACGGGGGTTGATGCCGAGGATGTGCCCGGGATCGACCGGTACCGTGACCAGGGTGGAGCCCACGGCGCCGCGGTGATGGGCATCGAGGATGTCGTCCAGATTGGCGAGGTCGGGACGAAGCGAGGCCGAACGCCAGCCGCAGGCGCCGGCCATGGCGGCAAAATCCATCCGGGCCAGGCGGATGTGGCGGTGCGACGGCGGCGCGTCCGGGATGATCGTGTGCAGGCCCTGCTCGACGATGCCGTAGCTGGCATTGTCGAGCAGGAACAGCAGGATCCCGAGATCGCGGGCTTCCGCCAGATATCCCGCGAACAACCGGAAGCAGCCGTCGCCGGTGAAACCGACGACATGGCTCTCGGGCGCGGCGAGCTTGGCGCCGATGGCCAGGCCGAGCACGTTGCCCATGGCCGAGCCGCGATAGAGGGAAAAGAAGCGCGCATGCGGATGGGGGCGCTGGACGACGTATTGGCGGTCCTTGTAGGCCAGGCACACGTCGTCGAAGCCGATGGTGTTCGGCCGCCAGCGCGCATCCAGTGCCCGGAACAGCGAGGCCATGTCGGCATGGCCGGGTCTCGGGCCCCCGGGCCGGCGCGTGTTCAGGTCATCCGGCGCCGGCCCGGCCCGAAGGGTCTCCGGCGGCTGCCATTCGAGCCGGCCGAGCAGGGACCGGAGCGCCGCGTCCAGGGGGGCGACGAGCTGCCGACAGGCGCCGCCGGCGCGGTGCCCGAACCCGCCCTCGACCTGGCCGTAGCCGTCCGGGAGGCCGGTGAGGACGAAGGTGTCGCCGGCCGCATAGGGGGCCAGGTTGACCGTGTACTCGTCCGGGCAGGCCCCGAGCACCAGCAGGACGTCGTCCGCGCCGATGTCCTGCCAGAGTCGGATGGCCGCGTCGTTCCCGCCGAAGGAGATGTAGCCGTAGCCGCGACGATTGCCGCGCTCGACCCCGTTGGCGCCGTTGATGCTCCAGACGATGGGGGCTCCCAGGGCCTCGCACAGGCGAGAGGTCAGCTGCGGCGCGTCCGGGTAGCGGGCCAGCTCCTCGCCGGCGAGGATGACGACGCGCCGGCCGCGGATGCGCCGGCAGAACGCATCCGCGAACGCATCCGCTTCGGCCGATGCGAGCGCCGGATCCGGCTGCGGGGGCGCGCGATGCGGGGCCGCCGCCATCCTGGTCTTGAGCGCCCCATGGTCCAGGACGAGGACGACCGGCTTGCAGCGCTTCAGCTGGGCATGGGCCTGCTGAAGCTGCCTTTCCATGGTCGCGGCGTCGTCCAGCACGAAGACGCCATCCGGCAGCTCCGCGCGCAGCTGCGCCAGCATGTGGCTGCCGTGGCGGCTGGTGTCCTGCAGCGGGCACTGCCCTTCGGTCGAGTCCGGCGAGACCGGGACGATGTAGACCGCCGGGATGTCGTGCAGCTTGGCGTCGCTGAGCCCGCAGCCCAGCAGCTTGGTCGCGGCGCCCGTCGTCGCGATGCAGGCGCCGATGCGGCCGGACGCCAGATAGCTGCCGAGCGGCACGAAGCCGGAGGCATATTCGCCGAGCGACAGGAAGCGCATCCCGGCGGGCTCGTTGTGGTCGGCCGTATCCTCGCCTGCGTGAAGCGGGGGGAGCTTCTCAAGGAAGCGGATCGCGCCGCCGCCGGTGACGCCGGCACAGACCTCGATGCCCCAGGACTCTAGCGTTGCCACCAGGGACTCGTAGCCGGTTACGGTTTCCGTCAGATGAATATCCATGCGAACGCCTCGTATTCACGGAATTGTGATGCGACGAATAAGGGCCTCTGTTCAGGCCGGCAGCGCCGATTCCGTCGTGTTCTGCAAGACCAGGGAGCGCAGCTTGCTGTCGCTGCACACCGGCTCTTCCGACGCCGTCAGCTCCCGATAGATCGATTCGATGAGGCCGGGCGTCGGCGACAGGCCGAACGCCTCGATCTTCGCCTTGAGCGCATGCCGGCCGGAGTGGCGGCTGATCACCATCCGGCGCTCGGCGCCGAACATGTCCGGCTCCAGGAACTCATAGGTCTGGGGGTTCCGGATGATGGCGGCCTGATGAATTCCCGCGGCGGTGGCGAAAGCGTTCTCGCCGATGATGGCTTTGCCGCGCCCCATCGGCAGGTCGAGGCTCTCGATCAGAAGCCGGCAGGCGGCATAGAGCCGGCGGGCGTCGATGGTCGTCGATCGGTTGAAATGCGTCGGATGGGCCGTCAAGGCGGCGACGACCTCTTCCAGGGCGCAATTCCCGGCGCGCTCGCCGATGCCGCAGAGGGTCACCTGGATCTCGTCGATCCCCGCTTCGATGGCCGCGAGGGTGTTGGCGACGGCCAGGCCGAGATCGTCATGGGCATGCATGGCCAGCCTGACCTCCGGCGGCACATGCGCCCGCACGGTGTCGATCAGGGCCGGCACCCGGCCGGGCAGGAGGCAGCCGACGGTGTCGGGAATCAGGATCATCGTCGCGCCGGCCTGGGTGGCGACCTCGCACATCGAGCCGAGAAAGCCCGGATCCGCCCGGGTCGCATCCTCGGGGGCGACGCAGATGTCGTCGAAGCCGATTCGCCGGGCGAACTGTACGGCGCTCGCGATCTCATCGAGCGCCTGCTGGTACGTGATCTGGCGCTTGTGGAGGAGGTGTATCTCGGACGCGACGCCGAGGATTTCGATCTGCGCCGCCTTTGCATTCTCCAGGGCCTTGGCCGCACGCTCGATATCGGAATGGCTGGCGCGGGCGAAGGCGCAAATCTTCGTCTGCTGCACTTCATCCGCGACGGCGCGCACGGCGGCGAAGTCATGGTCCGAAGCCGCCGGGAAGCCTGCCTCGATCGTGTTCACCCCCAGCGCTTCCAGTTCGTGCGCGATGCGCAGCTTCTGCTGTAGCGACATGGCGTTTCCGGGAGCCTGCTCGCCGTCGCGCAAGCTCGTATCAAAGATCGTCAACGGCCTGTGAATTGAAGCTGTCGCCATGATCGGGTCCCCATTCAGGTCGTGATCTATTTTTCCAGTGGTTTCCGGGTCTGATTCATAGAACGCATATTTCTTCAATCGATTCATGTTAGGTCTAAAATACATAGTGGAATTATAGATAAATTCCTGATTGTCATAAGAAACATTCTATAGTTATTGGAAATTGATCCGTGTGAGCAGAGTTATCCGTTTTTCTTGTCTGGTATTATTTAAGTGATCGGAGTTTTAAGAGTAAAAATAATACTTATCTCAAAAAGTGCATCCAATTTTATCATAATAAGATAAAAGAGAAGGCGGGATTTGGAGTTTTATCGAAATCAATGCTATTATCATCGCAACTGTTTCCTGCCTATTATTGCGGCAGTCACGCCAAGGGAATTAAAAGTAAATTTGGGCGAGATTGCCGATGCCTCGTCCAGGTGGCCGTGGCTGTCATCGCCGGGCCGGGAAACCTCATCGTGAATGACCGATGCCGGGCGATCCCGCACGGGCGGCGTAAACGCCCGGATCTGCGGTGGCGCGATGCCCAAGATTGCGCCTTTCTCCCGCGCGCCATCCACCTTCCTCGGGCAGGCGCCATGGTCTCTGCGCTCCTCCCGAGTGCCAGGCGGGTTGAGCGGGATCTCTTGCCGCGTCCTGACGAATCCGCAGCGACGATGCCGGCAAGCATTCCGATGCACGGAGTATGAGACAATCTGCAGAATTTCGGACGTCGTCCCCTTTGCCCCCGCAGGTTCTGAATGAACAGAATTGTCCTTCAGCCTTTCTGGATCGCGGGAAGATCATGGAAAAAGAATGCGAGAACATTCTGGATCGGCCGAGTGAGGCGATCGCAGGCGACAATGTCGTTCGCTTCCCGCGCTTGAGTGCGATGTCGACTGTGGCGCTTCAGCAGCAGGAAGATTTCAGGCCGCACACCCGATCCGACTTCGGGCTGAGTGGCCAGGCCAGCCTCGCATTCTATCATCCTGACGGCACGATGAAGTCGGAGCTGTGGTTCAACGGAGATAAAGCCCACAGGGTCGATGGTCCCGCATATGTCCGCTATCGCCGGGACGGCAGCCGCCAGGAGCACTGGTATCGGGACCACCAGCGGCACCGTACCAATGGCCCTGCCGTTGTCGAGTGGGCAAGGGACGGCAGCATCCGGCAGGCCAGGTGGTGGATCGGCGGGACGGACATCACCACGGTGGCGGAGTTGTTCCTGGCCGAGACCGATGCCCATTGGCCGCTGGATGCTGCGGACGAGATCGCCCTCATTCGCCGATCGCTCGGCGAGCGGCAGGATGCCGACCAGGATGGCCTCCCGCCTGATCGGGTCATGAGCTGGGGGCCGATTCTGACGGCGTTATGCTTGGCCAGCTTCTTCTGGCTGCCGCTGTTCGTGACGGTTGCCCTGCTCTGGGCTTAGGCGGGACCGAATGCGTCGGGATGAGGCCGAACGGTTTCAATCGAGCCTGCCGCGCCGCCGTCGCGAACAGCGTGATCCCTCGACAGGAGACCATCGTTCCCTATAGCGGCCGTCACCCGTTGGCGGAGACCATCTCGTCGAGCTGATCCGGTGAGCTTGTCGCTCGCGGAGCTGGGCGACGACGCCGGAACACAGCGGATCGAGGCGCCCCGTCGATGCCTAGCGTTCGCTTCCTTTCGCGGCTTTCGCGCGCCCGGACCGCGGCGCCTGGCCGAAGTGTTTCTTGTAGAGCCTGTAGAACGTCGACGGATTGCCGAAGCCATGTTCGAGGAGGATCGTCGCCACCTTCTTCGTGCCGGATTCGAGGTCGCGACGGGCTGCCTCCAGCCGCAGGCCGGTGATGGTTTCGCGCAGGGAGATGCCCATGCGCTCGAAGAGGGCGTACAGCTTGCGGACCGAGATGTCGAAATGCTGCGCGATGAAGTGCGGTGAGAGCTCTCGGCTGCGCAGCTGCTCGTTGATGTACAGCTTGATCTGCTCATAGAACTGGCTGTCGCTGTCGTGCTGCATCGGCAGAGCCGTCCGAAGCAGGTATTCGCGGATGATTTCGATCAGATGATCGAAGGATGGAGGCTGCGAGATGCCGGCGAGATCTGGGCCGTGGCCGTTGATCGTCAGATCGTTGTGAAACCTGATATAGGTCGTGATGGCTTCGCTATTGACCATCGCGCTGGCTTCGATCTGAGGAAAGAGGGTCGAGGTGCCCTGGGCGATATGGAGCCAATCCACCAGGCAGCGCTGCTCGGAATCTCTCTCCAGGATCAGATCGAACTCGCAGCTGCCGTCGATGACGACGGCGGTGCCCGGCTTCAACCGGATGCTCTGTTCTTGGATGAGGAGCGCGCAATTGCTCTCGGCAGTGATGATGAGACAGTGGGGCGGCGCCGGGCGCGATCCGTTGCGGCGTCGGAGAATGCCGGGTGTGCACTGCAGCCGGAGCGAGCGGTAGTCGTCATCGACGATGCCGAGCTTGGCCGTCATCTTGAATGGCGCATCGGTCGTCGGCACGAAATCCGCATGCAGCAGGGGCTTGCAGAACTGCGACCGGAAGTAGTCGACCCCACCTTCGTACAGCATCGAACCGGATGTGGTGACGCGTCCGCCGCCGCGATCAGGCATGAGCATCTTCTTTCGTCACCAGGATGGCGGGAGAGCCGAGGGCGCCCGCATGGCAAGTGTCACCCCCGGTGGTCGCGACAGTTCAGGGCGGCGGAAGAGGAGAAGGAAGGGCCGAGACCAGCGCCACCATCCGTATACTGGGGTTGCTTGCGGCCTTCGCGGGCCTCGGGGTCGCGTCTCGCGCAGATGTATTGCCATATTATGCAGGGCATTGCCGTCTCGTGCAGAGCAGGGAGGGACCTGCATCGGAGGATCTGCATCCACGCCCTTTGGGCGGCCCATCCGGTGGTCCGTGGCCCGGAGGCACCTCGCTCCGTCCCGCTCCCGCGGCGATGCGAGTCGCTCATCCTTTGGCATGAGATTCGGCATGGCCGGAGCCGCGGGGTCGTGTGTTTTGTGTCGCGAGAGGACGTCTCTTCGGCCCCCTGGGGGTCAGGCACGGTTCCGCGGTCGTCCGTTCCGCAAAGCCAAGGCAGGCGAACTCATAAAGGCTTAGCGCTCGACGTGATGGAAGCGCTGTAGCGCTCTACGCTATACATTTGTGCTCTTTCATCGCCTAAAATATCGGCATTAATTCTCGCAAATGCCTGTCGAAAAATAGTTTGTGATTTAAATGAACTCCGATTAGTTATTCACCCGGTTGGGGGATAGAGTGGGGTTGTGAGGCAGCTGTTTGGTGGCAGGAAAGTAACTCCGGGGCGACAGCGGCAACTCAGGGGGCAACGGCGTCCTTCTATGGAGTGCGGGCGACGACGAATGCATCGCCGGCCCGAGATCCAGCCACGCAATCCAGCCCATCTCTGGTTCGGGCACGCACTGCCGCCCGGCATGGGGACGGATGCATCTCGATCCTGAGGTCCAATCCCGGCACGGGGGCAGGGCGACCATACCCTCCCGCGAGCAACACCCCGCAATGTGAGAGATGCGAGATAGCTCTGTCCGTGGATCCATCCTCTGTGCCGGCGCGGATGAGCACTATCAGCGTCTGTGTCAGCCGCTCCTCGACTCCCGGCTCGAGTCCCTGTCGGGGGAATTTGCCCCCGCCATCCTTCGCTTCGTCTTTGCCGGCGCCAACCGGGCCATTCACATCCGCTCCGGGCCGAGCGCAATCCGCCGTCCGGCTGGTCTCTGTGCCCGCTATGGAGACCACTATCTCGTGCTCGTGGCTTGGAGCGCGGGACTTCTGGTCGCAGGCGAGCGGCAATGGGCCCTCACCGCCGGCACGGTCGTCGCCATCGACGGCAATCTCGGATTCGAGTTGCTGTTGGGCGAGGCGACGGAGGAGAGGCATGTCGTGGACTGGCTGCACATCGCGGCCCCGGGCCCATCACGGCTGCGCGGGGCGGCGGGCTGCGTTGTCCTCGGCAGCAGCATGCTGGCGCAGTACGTGTCCAATCACGCGAGGCTTGCCGTCAAGGGCCTGAGCCCGGATGACCCGCTCGCCGAGAGGATCCCGGTCTTCGACTACATCGGACGAGCGCTCGAGGATTACATTGCCCGGGAGGGTCTCGGCGGAAATGACAGGCTGGAGCTGTTCCGCAGGATACGGCCGTTCATAGCGGACAATGTGAAGCACCCGTCGCTGGGGGCGGATCTGATCGCCCGCCGGTTCGGGATTTCGAAGCGGAAGCTATACAGCGTCATCAGCAGCAACGGTGCCTCGCTGCACGAAATGATCATGACCGAACGGCTGGAGGCCGCACATCGGGCAATCGAGGCCGGAGGGGAGAAGGTCACCAGCGTGATCCTGGATCACGGCTTTTCCAACGCCTCGACCTTCTACCGCAACTACAAGCGGCAATTCGGCCGGACGCCGCGGTCGGGATAGCGGCAACGGGCGCTGTGATCTATCTCTCGCTGCGCCCGCTGGGCGTGGCGGTGCTGGCGCGGAGAAGAAGCCGGCTCGGCACGGTGGTCTTGGGGGCTGGCATAGCGGCGCCGCCGAGAAGATCAAGCATGATCCGCGCGGCCTGGGCGCCGAGGTCTTCCGCCGGCTGCTCCAGCGTGGTCAGGGGCGGAACGCAGAACGCTCCGACCGCGGCTCCGTCGAAGCCGATGATGGATACATCCTCCGGTACGGCCACGCCGTTCGATCGGACCGTCCCGATGAAGGAGATCGCGGCATCGTCCGCGCAGCAGACGGCTGCAGTCGGGCGGCGTGCCAGCGCCAGCGCCAGATAGGCGTGCGCGGCTTCGACGCCGTTCTGAAAGCCTTCGTTGAACCCGAGATGCCCGCCATGGCGAATGACGGCCCGGTCGGACAGTCCGACCACCGCCAGGGCGTCCAGGAGGCCGGAGAAGCGCTCGACCTCGTGGTAATTGCCCGACTCGCCAGCGATGTAGAAGAAGGATCGATGGTCGAGCGCGATCAGGTGGAGAACACCTTCGCGCATGGCTGCCCGATCATTGGTGACCACGCTCGGTATGCCGGCCGCGCTGCGGTCCGTGAGCAGCGAGACCACCGGGATGCCCGCGTCGGCGAGAGACCGGCTCCCATATGCCGGCAGGTCCGCGGCGCCCAGGACGACCACGCCGCGGACCGTCCCGCCGAAGGCCAGGTCGACAACATGCCTCGCGGCGGCCGGGGAGTTGCGATTGGAGAATATGAGGTCGAATCCGCCTTCCGCCACGGTCGAGGCAAGCCCCTGCAGCACCGCAGGGATGATCTGGGACGCGCCGAAGATCATGCTGGGCCCCGGCAGGGCAGCCAGGACAATGGTGGACCTGCCCACCCGCAGGTTTCGGGCGGCGGTGTTGGGGATGTAGCCCAGCTGCTCGGCCGCGGCTGCAATCCGACGGCGCGTTTCCTCGTTGACCCTGCCGGGATTGGCGAGGGCGCGGCTGACCGTCGATGTCGCGACGCCGGCCAGTTTTGCGACATCAGTCATGCGCGGACTGGAATGCCATGCCTTGTCCGCCGCCTGCGCATGCTTATCCATCCATGCTCACCCGGGCCTGATTGTCCTGTCTCTCGCAACAATGCGTCACCGATCCAGAACGACGCAATTCAGCAGAAATCCGCGATCAATATGTCCGAAGATTAAGCTTGCTACCCGATCGACGTCCGCTATTCTCTGGCAATCGATTGCCGCACGTGGGTGGTATCGTTCCCTCTGCCAGCCGCTGCAGGCCAACAGACGTCCGGGTGTGTAGGCGACAGTGCCGGCCTGGGCGCGCCCCTCTTCAACGACCCGGATGGAACAGACCGATGCGCCAGCCCGCATCCCCCATCGTCACCAAGCAAGACAGCTCCATCTCCGGCTCGATCTTCTATGCGGATGCGGGAGCCTTCGCCCAGCAGGTCTGCGAGCCCGTCCTGGGCGCTGGCTTCCAGCCGGACGGCAGGGGGTTCCATGCCGCGGCCCGGTTCAGTCTCATCGACTGCAGCGGCGCCGTGCACCTGCGGATCAGTCCAGGCGTGCTCACGCGCCCCGGCGGCCTGTCCGCGAGCATGGGAGGGCACTTCCTGGTCATCGTCCTCCATGGCCCCGCCATTCTGGCGACAGGAGAGGAGAAGCGGCTGCTGCCGCCGAAATCCGTCGTCGTCATCGACGGCGATCTCGCATTCAGCTTGGCATTGTCGCAGGAAGACGCCGGCGGGTGCGTGGTGGACTGGCTCCAGCTGGGCAAGACCAAGCCGCCAGCCTTGGCAAAGGCGCCGGGCTATGCCGTGATGACGAGCCTCCCGTTGGCGGAGTACATCGTCGGCCAGGCCAGGCTTGTCGAGCCGGCAGGGGGCGACATCGGGCCGTGCCAGCGCGATATCCCGATCTTCGACTACATCGCCGCCGCGATCCGGGACTATATGGCGCAGATCGAAACCGAGGGCCCCGCCGGTGACCGCGGGCTGTATCGGAGTATCAGGGCCTTCATCGTCCAGACCGTGAAGAATCCGTCGCTTGGCGCCGATATGCTCGCGCGCGAGTTCGGCATCTCGAAGCGCAAGCTCTACAGCATCTTCTACGACAATGCCGCCTCGCTGCATGAGACGATCATGACGGCACGGCTGGAGGCGGCGCGGCGGGAACTCGAGACCGGCAGACAGAAGGTGGCGAGCGTGATCGTCGACTACGGCTTCTCGAACTCGTCTACCTTCTATCGCAACTACAAGCGCCGCTTCGGCACCGTCCCCCGCTCGCGGTAGGGAAGGTCTCCAGGATCAACTGTCCGCCGCGGCGATGTGGCGTGGAAAGAGAAGGCCGGCCTCCGGCCGCGGGTGGGCCCCGTCGACTCGGGTGCCGGCCTCCTAGTGCCGCGTGACAGCGAACGCGGCGCTGCCAAGAATTCCAGAAACTTGGGGCCGATAGGAGTGCTGATAGCATTTCGCCTGTTGCCATTTCTGTTTTATCCCCGGCGTCGCCTGCTATTCCATGTCTCAAATCGTGCAGTTATGGCAAAATCTATTCATATAAAATTGTAGTATAATTGCTGATGGCGATGGCTCGGTCGCAGCCCTGCCGGCCGCCTGGTGTCCGCGGTCGAGCCACATGCCGCATCAGCCGCATTCGGCAAGGGCCGGACATCGGCCAAGGGCTTGCAGCCCCAGAAGGCGCGCGGAGTTGCGCTGGTCGCGAGGTGAATTGCTTGAATTGGGAAAAGAGCCGCACAGGGCGGGAGGCGGAATCTTGCCACATGACCCAGTATGTCAGGCATGAAATCCCATTCAGCGTTCCATTGCCAGGCCGTGCGGCGCGGCGTTTGGGAGAGGCGTAGCGCAATGTCGAAAAGCACGGGGCCGCGGGTTCTTCCGCCCTTCCGCCGGGCATTTGAGGAGAGAGGGAGGGCCCGCCGCGGCGAGGGCTTCGATCGACACCATCCGATGGTCGTGCCGGCGTCACCCCGAGGCATCGGCCTGCGTCCGATGTCCTGAAGTCCCGGGCAAAGCCCTGAAGGAGCGCCGTGCTCCCCAGGGCTGACGTCCCGTCCGCCGCACGTCATCCCTTGTCGCCACCCCTTAGGGAATGAGGAAGTCCCGATGCCCGAAATCAGCCCGCCGTTCGGCTACGGCGCCCTGAAGCTCCTGGATCGGTCCGACCATGTCCGCCTGCTCGGGCCGGGGCAATTGCCGCCCTTCGTGAGCCAGTCGCAGATCGTGCCGCTGGCCTATGACGAGATCGTGTCGGCCGCCTGGCACTATCCGATCGTCTTCGTGCACGATCCGGCGGCCGACCAGTACAATGTGGTCGCCGTGATGGGCCTGTCCCGGAACCGCAACAGCTTCGGCGGCGACGGCGGATGGGACCCGGCGGCGTACCCTCCCGCCTATGTCCGGCGCTATCCCTTCTGCATGGCGTCGGTGGTGCGGGACGACAAGCCGGACCCCGACCTGCTGGTCTGCGTTGACGCCGACCACGTCTCGGAAGGGCCGGCGGAGGGCGCGGTTCGGCTGTTCCTCGATGACGGCCAGCCGACGCCGCGCTGGACCGCGATCGAAGGCTTCCTCGCGGCCTATGAGGCGGATCTGGCTGCCGCCCGCGCCTTCACCGCGCGGCTGGTGGAGCTGGACCTGCTCGAGACCTTCACCGCCAATGTGACGCGGGCGGGGGCAGAGCCGTTCTCGCTGACCGGCATGTGGCGGGTGAACGAGACGCGGCTGGCGGAGCTCGACGCCGAGACGGTCCTGGCCCTGCACCGCAGCGGCCATCTCGCCCGTATCACCCTGCAGCTGTTCTCGCTGCAGCGGTTCCACAACCTGCTGCAGCGCGAGGGAGAGCCGGCGGTGTCGCCGCCGGTGCCCGCCGCCGATCTGGCCGAAGCGGTCGCCTGAGCGGCCGTCGAAGTCCACAGCAGGATTCCTGCGTTTCCATGAATTGCTCGGTTCTCGGGGGATCTTCCGTGTCGCAAGAGTGGCAGGAACGAATTCAGCTCCACCCCTATCGCGATCTCATGCCGTGGCAGCCGCTGCCGACGGCGCCGGCGGGCTTCGGCGATCGGAGGCCGGCGGCCCCGCGCGGGATCTCCACGGCGGCCTATGCGCCGGAGGAGCAATTCGAGGCCTGGCGCTCCCATGTCGCCCCGTTCATGGATGTCGGGCTCCCGACCGGGACGACGCCTGCGGACGGCTTCCTCGCCGAATTCATGATCTGCAGCCTGGGCGGCATCGGGGTGGCTTCCGGGCGTGCGGACGCCTTCTCCTTCAGCCATGCCCCGGGTCCTTCGGCGCCTGGGCCGCGCCGGGCGCCGATCGGCTGCTGGCGCCTCATGCTGATGACGGAAGGGGAGATGTGGGTCGACAGCTCCGACCGTCACGCCCATGTCCGGCCCGGCGACCTGTTCCTGCTGTCCCTGGACGCGGCGTTCCGGGGTCGGGCGACCCGTCAGGCCGGGCTGTGCCTCACCCTGCCGCGGGACGCGTTCGTCGCCGCTGCCGCCGGCTTCGACAGGGCCTCTGGGGCCGTCCTGACCGGCCCCCTCGCGGCGCTTCTGGTCGACTACCTGCGCAGCCTCGAGGTGAGGCTGGTCGGCATGACGCCGGACGACCTGATGCAGGCGGGGCGGGCGACGGCCGAGATGCTGGCGGCCTGCATCCGGCCATCCCGCGACCCGTTGGAAGAGGCGCAAAAAGCGGTCGCCTCGGTCCTGTTCGACCGCGCCCGTTCCTACATCCAGGCGCATTTCGGCAACCCCGAGCTGACGCCGGAGCGCGTGGCGCAGGACCTCCGCGTCTCGCGCTCGAACCTCTATCGGGTGTTCGAGCAGGCCGGCGGGGTGTCGCGCTATATCCAGCAGTGCCGCCTGTTCGCCGCCCACGCCGCCTTGAGCAACGAGAGCGGACGGCGGATCCAGGACATCGCCTATGGCTGCGGGTTCAAGCTGGCATCGGATTTCACGCGGGCGTTCAAGCGGGAGTTCGGCTACAGCCCGCGCGGGGCCCGGGATATCAGGCGGACACATGCGGAACCGATGCCGCGGCTTCCCGCGGTCACCGCCGATTCGGATCTGGTCCCGGCCGTCGTGCCGGCAGAGTGAGGCGACGCCGCCGCTGCTCGCTCACTCTTGCGAGAGCATAGCGATCTGCGGCAGCGCGAGACTGCGGCGATAGACCTGGACGCCGAGATCCGGTCCGGCGGCGGCGTCTATAGAACATGTATCGACAAAGCAATCCATGGGACTGGCGTCCTGAGCTGCCCTTGCCCGCGGATGCCGCGCCTGCCCGACCGATGGGAATTTTCCTCAAATTGCAGTGACTTGTGGCGGCCGCGCCACGGTGCGGCCTTCCCGCACCGAAATGGGACGCCATGCCAATTATTGGGACGCTCAGCGGAGTGACGACAGCAGAGTCCTGATGAATTCTTCAAAAAGCCAGATGCCGGAAAAGATCGAAGAAACAAGGCCGTCCTGGGGATGCCGATTGGCGGAAACAGGCGCGTTTCTACTTCGATCTGTTCTGGTGCGGCGAAGGTAAGGGTGGCGGTCCGGGCCCCGTTTGGACGGGTGGCGTGGACCGGCGTCGCGCTCGGCGGTTGGCGGTTCTTCTTGCGGGGGAGGGAGTGGGATGACGCGATCGAATGATCGGTCCCTGGATGTGGAAACGGCAACACCGGGCCCGGCCAGGCCCAGTGCTGGCACGTCATCGGACGGGCCGGACATCCAACTCTCGATTCCACAGGGCGGCGGGACGGCATCGTCCGGATCCGCCGCGGCGGCGAGCTCTTTTCAGGCAGGCATTTCGGCGGGGGATGACATCATGAACGGCAACGATTACTCGGCCCGGAAGACCGTCCGGCATCACACCGCCCGATTCGCCAACAACTGGGTCGCGGGTGCCGCCGGGGGCGGCCGCTCCCTCCGCCGCCGGCTGATGGCGGCGCTGCGTCAGGCGCACCGCATGCTGGGCATGAAGCGCGACCGGCTGGGCCTCGGTGCCCTCGGCACCGGCGGCGCGGTCGGCTCCGCTAGCATCGCCGCATCCGGCACTGCGGCGGCGCCGGGCAGCATGCTGGCCGTCCTACGCCGGGCCAGGGGGCTCTATGCCGCCATTTCGCTGGCGACGCTGGTGGCGCAGCTGCCGACCCAGGCCTTCGCGCAGGCCATCCTGGGCCCCGGCAGCACCGCCCCCGCCGGCTCGACCGCCGTGGGCAACACCGCCACGGCGGTTGGCGGCCACTCCATAGCGTTGGGCACCAGCACCACCGCCACCGGCGATGGTTCGATCTCGATCGGCTATACCAACAGCACCAACGGCCTCAACGCGATCGCCATCGGCGTCTTCTCGAACGCGGTCGGCACCAACGCCCTCGCCCTCGGCGGGGCAGCCCACGCCTTCGCGGACGGGGCGACGGCGATCGGTGTCAACTCCACGGCAAGCGCCGGCGGCGCAGCCGCCTTCGGAAATACCTCCACCGCAAGCGGCGGGAATGCGACGGCGTTGGGCATCGCTTCGGTCGCCAGCGGCGGCAATTCGATCGCCGCTGGCGCCAGCGCCACGGCCAGCGCCGGCAGCGCGTCGGCCTTCGGCCCGGGCGCCCTCGCCAACGCCATTCAGGCGACGGCGCTGGGAAATGCGGCGCAAGCGACCGCCCAGAATTCCGTTGCGGTCGGGTCTTTGACCAAGGCCAGCGGCCTCTTCTCGGTGGCCATGGGCCTGTCGGCCAATTCGAGCAACAACAGCTCGATCGCGATCGGCTGGCAGTCGATCTCTTCCGCCGTGAACTCGATCTATCTCGGCGCGCGCACCGCCGCGGGATCGGGCGCCACGGCGGAGAGCGCCATCGGCATCGGCACCGATGTGACGGCCTCTGCCCAGGATTCGCTCGCCATGGGCCGCACCTCGAAGGCGACCGACGTTCGTACGATCGCCATCGGCGTGAGCGCCAATGCCGCGGCTACGGCCGCCATCGCGATCGGCCCGCTCGTCAACGCGACAGGCGCCTTCTCGATCGGCGTGGGCAACGCGGCCGTGTCGAGCGGAATCGGCTCGGTCGCGGCGGGCTCGGGTGCCCAAGCCACGGCCGACGCCGCTGTGGCTCTCGGCAACGCCTCGACAGCGAGCGCCACCCGCGCCGTCGCGTTGGGATTTGGCACTGATGCGACGGCCGCGAACGCCAGCGCGGTCGGCAACGGCTCGCAGGCGCTGGCGGCCTCGAGCGTGGCGCTGGGCGACACCAACACGGTGGCGGCGGCGGCCGGCCCCGGCTCGGTGGCGATCGGCCACAACTCGGCGGTGAACGGCGGCACGGGCGCGGTGGCGATCGGCGAGGGCCAGACCGTCACCGGCAACGGCGCGGTCGCGATCGGCGACCCGAACACCGTCAGCGGCACCGGCGCGGTCGGCATGGGCGCCAACAACACCGTCAACGGCACCGGCGCGGTCGGGATCGGCAACGGCAACACCGCGACGGGCCAAGGCTCGGTCGCGCTGGGCAACGCCAGCGGCGCGGCGGGCGCCGGCTCGCTCGCCCTCGGCGACGCGGCTTCGGCGGTGAATGCCAAGGACGTGGCGCTGGGTTCGGGCTCGGTGACGGCGGCGGCGGTCGCCACGCCCAGCACCGTGATCGGTGGCACCACCTACAACTTCGCCGGGGCGGCCCCGACCAGCACGGTCAGTGTCGGTGCGGCGGGGGCGGAGCGGACCATCACCAATGTGGCGGCGGGGCGGATCTCCGCGACCTCGACCGACGCGATCAACGGCAGCCAGCTCTTCGCCACCAACCAGTCGATCTCGGCCATCGCCGCCAGCACGCCGCTCCACTACTACAGCGTCAACAGCGCCACCCAGCAGGCGAACTATCTAAACGACGGCGCAAGCGGCGCCAACGCCATGGCGGCCGGTGTGGCGGCCACGGCGTCGGGCATGAACTCGACGGCGCTAGGCTCCCTCACGGTCGCAAGCGACGTCAATGCGGTCGCGGTCGGCACTTCGGCCAGAGCCACCGGACTCGGCTCCATCGGCGTGGGCTCCTTCGCCAATGCCGTGGGACCGAATTCCACGGCGATCGGTGTCGGCGCCACGACGGTGGCAACCAACGCGTTCGCCGGGGGAGTTTCGGCCAACGCCTCAGGCCTGAATTCCACCGCCATCGGCACAACGGCCAGCGCAAGCGCCGACTCCGCCATCGCCCTGGGCAATGCAAGCGCCGGTTCCGGCGCCGGCTCGGTGGCAATCGGCGCAGTGGCCAATGCGTCGGCAGACGGCGCCATTGCCCTGGGCACGACGGCCAACGCCACGGCGACCAACGCCACTGCGATCGGCAACGCCTCGCAGGCGCTGGCCGCCTCGACGGTGGCGCTGGGCGACACCAACACGGTGGCGGCGGCGGCCGGCCCCGGCTCGGTGGCGATCGGCCACAACTCGGCGGTGAACGGCGGCACGGGCGCGGTGGCGATCGGCGAGGGCCAGACCGTCACCGGCAACGGCGCGGTCGCGATCGGCGACCCGAACACCGTCAGCGGCACCGGCGCGGTCGGCATGGGCGCCAACAACACCGTCAACGGCACCGGCGCGGTCGGGATCGGCAACGGCAACACCGCGACGGGCCAAGGCTCGGTCGCGCTGGGCAACGCCAGCGGCGCGGCGGGCGCCGGCTCGCTCGCCCTCGGCGACGCGGCTTCGGCGGTGAATGCCAAGGACGTGGCGCTGGGTTCGGGCTCGGTGACCGCGGTGGCGGTCGGCACGGCCAGCACGGTGATCGGTGGCACCACCTACAACTTCGCCGGGGCGGCCCCGACCAGCACGGTCAGCGTCGGTGCGGCGGGTGCGGAGCGGACCATCACCAATGTCGCGGCGGGGCGGATCGCGATCGACTCGACCGACGCCATCAACGGCAGCCAGCTCTTCGCCACCAACCAGGCGATCTCGGCCATCGCCGCCAGCACACCACTGCACTATTACAGTGTGAACGACGGCGGGGTTCAGAAGCCGAACTACACCAACAACGGCGCGACCGGGCTCGATTCCATCGCGGCCGGCCCCGGGGCTTCGGCAACCGGAGCCTACTCGACCGCGATCGGCACGACTGCGCTGGCGACCGGAGACTGGGCGACGGCCCTCGGCCAGAACGCCAATGCGGCAGTCCAGCAGGCCACCGCCCTCGGCGCCGGCAGTCTCGCCAACGCCCAATTCGCGACCGCGACCGGCTTCCAGGCCATCGCGACGGGGGTGGCGTCCACGGCGACCGGCCTGCACGCCAACGCCTCGGCCCAGAACGCGATCGCGGTGGGCAACGCGGCCACCGCATCGGCAGCGGACAGCATCGCCGTCGGGACCAGCGCCGTTGCCACGGGGCCGTCGGGCGGCGCGATCGCGGTCGGCCCGAATGCCAACGCGACCGGATCCTTCACGACCGCGGTCGGCGCGGCCGCGCAGGCCAATGGCGATTGGGCGACGGCCTTCGGCCAGAATGCCAATGCGGGTGCCCAGCAGGCCACGGCCCTCGGCGCCGGCAGTCTCGCCGCCGCCAATTTCGCGACCGCGGCCGGCTTCCAATCCATCGCGACGGGAGTGGCGTCGACGGCGGTCGGCCTGCACGCCAACGCCTCGGCGGAGAACTCTATCGCGGTCGGCAACGCGGCCACCGCTTCAGCCACCAATGCCACGGCTATCGGCAACGCTTCGCAGGCGCTGGCCGCCTCGACCGTGGCGCTGGGCGACACCAACACGGTGGCGGCGGCGGCCGGCCCCGGCTCGGTGGCGATCGGCCACAATTCGACGGTGAACGGCGGCACCGGCGCCGTGGCGATCGGCGAAGGCCAGGTCGTCAGCGGCGACGGGGCGGTCGCGATCGGCGACCCGAACTCGGTGACCGGCACCGGCGCCGTCGGCATGGGCGCCAACAACACCGTCAACGGCACCGGCGCGATCGGGCTCGGCAGCGGCAACACCGCGACGGGCCAGGGCTCGGTCGCGCTGGGCAACGCCAGCAGTGCGGCCGGCGCCGGCTCGCTCGCCTTCGGCGACGCGGCTTCGGCGGTCAACGCCAAGGACGTGGCGCTGGGCTCCGGCTCGGTGACCGCGGCTGCGGTCGGCACGGCCAGCACCACCATCGCCGGCACGACCTACAACTTCGCCGGCACGGCGCCGGCCAGCACGGTCAGCGTCGGTGCGGCAGGCGCCGAGCGGACCATCACCAATGTCGCGGCCGGCCGGCTCTCGGCGACCTCGACCGACGCGGTGAACGGCTCGCAGCTCTTCGCCACCAACACGGCGGTGGACGACGTCGCCAGCCAGATCACGAACGTGAACGGCAAGCTGACGCACTACTACAGCGTCAATGACGGCGGCACAGCGGGCGCGAACTTCAACAACGACGGCGCCACCGGCGCCAATGCGCTGGCGGCGGGCATCGCGGCCTCGGCGACGGGGGTGGACACCACCGCGGTCGGCGTCTCCGCGATCGCTTCCGGTGACCGGGCTTCGGCGCTGGGCGCCCAGGCCAATGCCGCCGGCGCGCAGTCGGTGTCGGTCGGGTTCCTCTCCCGGTCCGCCGGCAGCCTGGCGGTCGCGGTCGGCAACAATACGCAAGCCAGCGGCGACTTCACCCTGGCGGCCGGCAATTCGGCGGTCGCCTCGGCGGAACAGGCCATCGCACTGGGCCATGGCGCGGGGGCAACCGGAGCGAAGTCGATCGCGCTGGGCGGCTTCGCGGCGGCGAGCGCCGACAACGCGCTCGCCCTGGGCAATGGCGCCACGGCCGGCGATGCCGGCGCGGTGGCGCTGGGCACGGGCTCGGTGACGGCGGCTCCGGTCGGCACCGCCAGCACGGTGATCGGCGGCACCACCTACGCCTTCGCCGGCGCCACCCCGACCAGCACGGTCAGCGTCGGCAGCGCCGGCAATGAGCGCACCATCAGCAATGTCGCGGCCGGACGGATCGCGATCGACTCGACCGACGCGATCAACGGCAGCCAGCTCTTCGCCACCAACCAGGCGGTCGAGGCGATCGCCGCCAGCAACCCCGTCCACTACTACAGCGTGAACGACGGCGGCACGCACGGGGCGAACTACATCAACGACGGCGCGACCGGCGCCAATGCGATGGCGGCCGGCATCGCCGCCACGGCGTCGGGCACTCAGGCCGTGGCGCAGGGCTATCAGGCGAACGCCTCGGGCGGCGATGCCGTTGCGCTCGGCACCAACACCAACGCTTCGGCCTCCAGCGGCATCGCGGTTGGTGCCAATGCCGTGGCCTCGGGGGTCAGCGGCTCCACGGCGGTGGGCGCCAACTCCAGCGCCAGCGCCAGCAACAGCCTGGCGGTCGGCGAGTTCGCCAACGCGTCCGCCGAGCTCGCCACGGCTGTCGGCCCCGGCGCCAACGCCACCGCCGCGAGTGCCACGGCCATCGGCGACGGCTCGCTGGCGACCGGCGGCAGCAGCATTGCGGTCGGCCGGATCAGCCAGGCGAGCGGCCTCAACGCCGTGGCCATGGGCGTCGGGACCAACGCAAGCGCCGACTCGGCCATTGCCTTGGGCAATGCGAGCACCGGTTCCGGCGCTTTGTCGGTGGCGATCGGCGCCTTGGCCAATGCGTCGGCAGACAGCGCCATCGCCATGGGCAATGCCGCCAGCGCGACCGCGAGTGCCGCGATCGCCCTGGGTGTCGGCTCCAATGCCTCCAGCGAATGGGCGACCGCGATCGGCACCAATGCGGTCGCGAGCGACCAGGGCGCCATCTCGATCGGCACCAACACCCAGGCTCTCGCCGCCACGAGCACGGTCCTGGGCACGTCCAGCATGGTGGCGGCCACGGCCGGCCAGGGTTCTGTCGCGATCGGCACCAACTCGCAGGTGCTGGGCGGCGCCGGGGCGGTGGCGATCGGCCAGGGCCAGGTGGTCAACGGCGACGGGGCGGTCGCGATCGGCGACCCGAACTCGGTGACCGGCACCGGCGCCGTCGGCATGGGCGCCAACAACACCGTCAACGGCACCGGCGCGCTGGCGTTGGGCAGCGGCAACACCGCGACGGGCCAGGGCTCGGTCGCGCTGGGCAACGCCAGCAGCGCTACGGGCGCCGGCTCGCTCGCCTTCGGCGACGCGGCCTCGGCGACCAACGCCAAGGACGTGGCGCTGGGCACGGGCTCGGTGACGGCGGCGGCGGTCGGCACGGCCAGCACCACGATTGCCGGCACGACCTACAACTTCGCCGGCACGGCGCCGGCCAGCACGGTCAGCGTCGGTGCGGCAGGCGCCGAGCGGACCATCACCAATGTCGCGGCGGGCCGGCTCTCGGCGACCTCGACCGACGCGGTGAACGGCTCGCAGCTCTTCGCCACCAACACGGCGGTGGACGACGTCGCCAGCCAGATCACGAACGTGAACGGCAAGCTGACGCACTACTACAGCGTCAACGATGGCGGCACGGCGGGCGGGAACTTCAACAATGACGGCGCGACCAGTGCGGGTGCCCTGGCGGCCGGCATCGGGGCCGTGGCGTCGGGCGGCCCGTCGACGGCGGTCGGCAATAACGCCGCCGCGACGGGCGGGACCACGGTCGCCCTCGGCAGCGGGGCGACGGCCACCGGCGGCGGCAGCGGCGCGGGCATGGCCCTGGGCACCGGCGCCAAGGCCATCGTGACGGCCGGCGACGGCTCGCCGATCGCCATCGGCCCGGGCGCGAATGCCAGCGGGGCCGCGGGCACGGTGCTTCCGGGCGGGTTCACCTCCTTCGAGGCGACCGCGATCGGCGGTTCCTCGACCGCGACGGGGGCCGGCAGCACTGCGGTCGGCGGCAACACCAACGCGACCGGGACCTGGTCCACGGCCCTCGGCCTGGCCTCCAGCGCTACGGCGGACCACGCCACGGCGGTCGGCGTCCTCGCCAACGCCTCGGCGGCGGACGCGGTCGCCCTGGGCAACGGCGCCACGGCCGGCGATGCCGGCGCCGTGGCGCTGGGCACGGGCTCGGTGACGGCGGCGGCGGTCGGCACGGCCAGCACCACCATCGCCGGCACGACCTATGCCTTCGCCGGCACGACCCCGACCAGCACGGTCAGCGTCGGCGCGGCGGGCGCCGAGCGGACCATCACCAATGTCGCGGCGGGCCGGATCGCGGCGACCTCGACCGACGCGGTGAACGGCTCGCAGCTCTTCGCCACCAACACGGCGGTCGACGACGTCGCCAGCCAGATCACGAATGTGAACGGCAAGCTGACGCACTACTACAGCGTCAACGATGGCGGCACGGCGGGCGGGAACTTCAACAATGACGGCGCGACCAGTGCGGGTGCCCTGGCGGCCGGCATCGGGGCCGTGGCGTCGGGCGGCCCGTCGACGGCGGTCGGCAATAACGCCGCCGCGACAGGCGGGACCACGGTCGCTCTCGGCAGCGGGGCGACGGCCACCGGCGGCGGCAGCGGCGCGGGCATGGCCCTGGGCACCGGCGCCAAGGCCATCGTGACGGCCGGCGACGGCTCGCCGATCGCCATCGGCCCGGGTGCGAATGCCAGCGGGGCCGCGGGCACGCTGCTTCCGGGCGGGTTCACCTCCTTCGAAGCGACTGCGATCGGCGGTTCCTCGACCGCCACGGGGGCCGGCAGCACTGCGGTCGGCGGCAACACCAACGCGACCGGGACCTGGTCCACGGCCCTCGGCCTGGCCTCCAGCGCCACGGCGGACCACGCCACGGCGGTCGGCGTCCTCGCCAACGCCTCGGCTGCGGACGCGGTCGCCCTGGGCAATGGCGCCACGGCCGGCGATGCCGGCGCGGTGGCGCTGGGCACGGGCTCGGTGACCGCCGCGGCGGTCGGCACCGCCAGCACCACCATCGGCGGTACGACCTATGCCTTCGCCGGCACGACCCCGACCAGCACGGTCAGCGTCGGCAGCGCCGGCAACGAGCGCACCATCACCAATGTCGCGGCCGGTCGGATCGCGATCGACTCGACCGACGCCATCAATGGCAGCCAGCTCTTCGCCACCAACCAGGCGGTCGAGGCCATCGCCGCCAGCACGCCGACGCACTACTACAGCGTGAACGACGGCGGCACGCACGGGGCGAACTACATCAACGACGGCGCCACCGGCGCCAATGCGATGGCCGCCGGCATCGGGGCTGCGGCGGCGGGGGCGAGCTCGGTTGCGACCGGCACAGAGGCCAGCGCGGGCGGCAATCAGAGCGTCGCGGTCGGCTACCAGTCCAATGCGAGCGGCCTGGAGAGCACGGCGCTGGGCTATCTGAGCCAGGCGTCGGGTGTCAACGCGACCGCACTCGGCAACCAGGTCACGGCCGCGGCCGACGGCAGCATCGCGATCGGGGCGAACACCGGGCTGGCCGTCGACGCGGCATCGACCAACGGCGTTGCGATCGGCTGGGGGGCGAAGGTCGCCAACGCTCCGTCCGCCATCGCCCTGGGCGACACGGCGAGCGCCGGGACTGCCGATGCGATCGCGTTCGGCCACGGCGCCACCGCGGCCGCGAATGCGGGCGATGTCGCGCTCGGCTCCGGCAGCACCACCGCAACGGCGGTCGGCACGGCCAGCACCACGATTGCCGGCACGACCTACAACTTCGCCGGCACGACCCCGACCAGCACGGTCAGCGTCGGCGCGGTCGGCGCCGAGCGGACCATCACCAATGTGGCGGCAGGGCGGATCTCCGCCACCTCGACCGATGCAGTGAACGGCAGCCAGCTGTTCTCCACCAACACCTCGGTCGACACGGTGAACACCAAGGTCGACAACATCAGCAACGGCGGCGGCATCAAGTACTTCCACGCCACCTCGACCCTGGCGGACAGCCAGGCGACGGGGACCGACAGCACCGCCGCCGGGCCCGAGGCGGTGGCCTCGGTGCAGGACGGCGTCGCGGTCGGCCATGGCGCGACCGCCGGTGTCAATGTCGGCGACGTCGCTCTCGGCTCCGGTAGCACCACCGCGGCGGTGGTGGCCACGCCGAGCACAACGATCGCCGGCACGACCTACGCCTTCGCCGGCACGGCGCCGACCAGCACGGTCAGCGTCGGCGCGGCGGGTGCGGAGCGGACCATCACCAATGTCGCCGCGGGGCGGATTGCGGCGACATCGACTGATGCGGTGAACGGCAGCCAGCTCTTCGCCACCAACACCTCGGTCGACGCGGTGAACACCAAGGTCGACAACATCAGCAACGGCGGCGGTATCAAGTACTTCCACGCCACCTCGACCCTGGCCGATAGCCAGGCGACGGGGACGGACAGCACCGCCGCCGGGCCCGAGGCCGTGGCCTCGGTGACGGACGGGGTGGCGGTCGGCCACGGCGCGACGGCAGGCGCGAATGCCGGCGATGTGGCGCTGGGCTCCGGCTCGACCACGGCTGCGGCGGTCGGCACGGCGAGCACGACGATCGCCGGCGCGAGCTACGCCTTCGCCGGCGCCACGCCGACCAGCACGGTCAGCGTCGGCGCGGTCGGCGCCGAGCGGACCATCACCAATGTGGCGGCCGGGCGGATTGCGGCGACCTCGACCGATGCGGTGAACGGCAGCCAGCTGTTCGCCACCAACACCTCGGTCGACACGGTGAACACCAAGGTCGACAACATCAGCAACGGCGGCGGCATCAAGTACTTCCATGCCACCTCGACCCTGGCCGACAGCCAGGCCTCGGGCACCGACAGCGTGGCTGCCGGACCTGTGGCGGTGGCCTCGGTGCAGGACGGCGTCGCGGTCGGCCATGGCGCGACCGCCGGTGCCAATGTCGGCGACGTCGCTCTCGGCTCCGGCAGCACCACCGCGGCGGTGGTGGCCACGCCGAGCACGTCGATCGCCGGCACGACCTACGCCTTCGCCGGCGCCACGCCGACCAGCACGGTCAGCGTCGGCGCGGTCGGCGCCGAGCGGACCATCACCAATGTCGCGGCGGGGCGGATTGCGGCGACCTCGACCGACGCGGTGAACGGCTCGCAGCTCTTCGCCACCAACACGGCGGTGGGCAGCGTCGCCAGCGAGGTCACGACCATCACCGGCAAGCTGACGCACTACTACAGCGTCAACGACGGCGGCACCCAGGGCGCCAACTACGACAATGACGGCGCCACCGGCACCAATTCGGTGGCGGCCGGTGTCGGCGCCGGCGCCACGGCGGCGAACGCGACCGCGCTCGGTGCCAACGCCTCGGCCAGCAATGCGGGTGATGTCGCGCTGGGGGCCGGCTCGGCCACGGCGGCCGCGGTCGGCACCGCCGGCGCGACGATCGCCGGCACCAGCTACGCCTTCGCCGGAACCACGCCGACCAGCACGGTCAGCGTCGGCAGTGCGGGCAACGAGCGGACCATCACCAACGTCGCGGCGGGCCGGCTCTCGGCCACCTCCACCGACGCGGTGAACGGCAGCCAGCTCTTCGCCTCCAACCAGGCGATCGACAATGTCGCCAGCCGGATCACGAATGTGAACGGCAAGCTGACGCACTACTACAGCGTCAATGACGGCGGCACCCCGGGGGCGAACTACGACAACGCCGGCGCCACCGGCACCAATTCGGTGGCGGCCGGCGTCGGGGCCTCGGCGACGGCGGCGAACGCCACCGCGCTCGGCAACGGTTCGCAGGCGCTCGCCGCCTCCACCGTGGCGCTCGGCGATGCCAACACCGTCGCCGCGGCAGCCGGCACCGGCTCGATCGCCGGCGGCCACAATTCGCAGGTGCTGGGCGGCACCGGCGCGGTGGCGCTGGGCGAAGGCCAGACCGCGAACGGCGACGGCGCCGTGGCGATCGGCGACCCGAACTCGGCCATCGGCACCGGTGCCGTGGCGGTCGGCGCCAACAACACCGCCAGCGGCACCGGCGCGCTCGCCCTCGGCAGCGCCAACACCGCGACGGGCCAGGGCTCGGTGGCTCTCGGCAACGCCAGCAGCGCGGCCGGGGCTGGCTCGCTCGCCTTCGGCGACGCGGCGACGGCCGGCAACGCCGGCGACGTGGCGCTGGGCTCCGGCTCGGTGACCGCGGCGGCAGTCGGCACGGCCGGCGCGACCATCGCCGGCACGAGCTACAGCTTCGCCGGCACCACGCCGACCAGCACGGTCAGCGTCGGCGCGGTCGGCGCCGAGCGGACCATCACCAATGTGGCGGCAGGGCGGCTCGCTGCCACCTCGACCGATGCGGTGAACGGGTCGCAGCTCTTCGCCACCAACCAGGCGGTCGACGGCCTGGCGACGACGGCCAATGCCGGCTGGAACCTGAGCGCGGATGGCGGGGCGACCAGCCAGAACATCGCGCCGGGCGGGACGGCGAGCTTCGCGGCGGGCAGCAACACCACGGTGACCCGTAGCGGATCGACGATCACCTACGGGGTGGTGGACACGCCGTCCTTCACCTCGGTGACGGTGGGCGGCACGACCTCGATCACCGGCGCCGGGCTGACCATCACCGGCGGCCCGAGCGTGACCACGGCGGGGATCGACGCCGGCAGCACCAAGATCATCAACGTGGCGCCGGGAACGGGCGGCACCGACGCGGTGAACGTCAACCAGCTCAATGCGATCGGCGATGTCGCCAATGCCGGCTGGAACCTGCAGGCCAACGGCGACGCGGCGACCAAGGTGGCGCCGGGCGGCACGGTGCAGTTCCTGAACGGCCAGAACATCGCTGTCACCCGGAACGGCACGAACATCACCGTGGCGACCACGCCGGCGCTCACGGCGGACAGCCTGACCCTGACCAGCGGGCAGGTGTTCGATGCCACCGGCCTGAACATGAACGGCACCGGCATCACCGGGCTGGCGCCCGGCGCGGTGAATTCGACCTCGACCGAGGGCATCAACGGCTCGCAGCTTTACGGCGTGTCGCAGAGCATCGCCACCCATCTCGGCGGCACCTCGATCGTCAACCCGGACGGCACCGTCACCGGGCCGACCTACAACATCCAGGGCAACGACTACACCACGGTCACCGACGCCTTCGATGCGGTGGACGGCAACCTGACCACGATCAACAACCAGCTGACCAACATCACCAACGGCGGCGGCATCAAATACTTCCACGCCAACTCGACCCTGGCGGACAGCCAGGCGGTCGGTACGGACAGCGTGGCGGTCGGGCCGACGGCCGTGGCCTCGGTGCAGGACGGCATCGCCATCGGCCACGGCGCGGCGGCCGGGGCGAATGCCGGCGACGTGGCCCTCGGCGCTGGCAGTGCCACTGCGGCGGTGGTGGCCACCGCGGGCACCACGATCGCCGGCAAGGCCTACAGCTTCGCCGGGGCGACCCCGACGAGCACCGTCAGCGTCGGCGTGCCGGGGGCGGAGCGGACCATCACCAATGTCGCCGCTGGCCGCCTCTCGGCCGACTCCACCGACGCGATCAACGGCAGCCAGCTGTTCGCCACCAACTCGGCGGTCAACATCCTGGGCACCCAGATCAACAACGGCGGCATCGGGCCGGTCCAGTACAGCGACGCCGCCACGCCAACGACCCCGAACGGCGGCAAGCCATCCCAGGACCTGACGCTGGTGGGTGCGGGCTTCGGGCCGGTCAAGCTGCACAATGTGGACAAGGGCGTGGTGTCCTCGACCTCGACCGACGCCATCAACGGCTCGCAGCTCCACGGCACGGCGCAGAGCATCACCAACGTGCTCGGCGGCACCTCGACGGTGAACCCGGACGGCACCATCACCGGGCCGACCTTCATCGTCCAGGGCAACAACTACAAGACGGTTTATGACGCCTTCGGCGCGGTGGACGGCAACCTGACGACCATCAACAACCAGCTCGACAGCATCAACGGCGGCGGCGGCATCAAGTACTTCCACGCCAACTCGACCCTGGCCGACAGCCAGGCGCTCGGGACCGACAGTGTGGCCGTCGGGCCGGCGGCCGTGGCGTCGACCGCCAACAGCGTGGCGATGGGCAACGGGGCGACGGCGAACGCGAATGCCGGCGACGTGGCGCTGGGCGCGGGTTCGAAGACCGCCACCGCGGTCGGCACCTCCAGCGCCTCGTTCAACAACTTCAACCTCTCGAACTTCGCCGGGGCCAACCCCACCAGCACAGTGAGCGTCGGCGATGTCGGCGCCGAGCGCACCATCACCAATGTGGCGGCGGGGCGGATCACGGCGACCTCGACCGACGCGGTCAACGGCTCGCAGCTGTATTCGCTGGCGACCGTGGTCGACAACTCGATCAGCGGCGGGGCGGGCATCAAGTACTTCCACGCCAACTCGACCCTGGCGGACTCCTCCGCCACCGGCACCAACAGCACCGCCGTCGGCCCGGCCTCGACCGCCAGCGCCACCAACGCGATCTCGATGGGCAACGGCGCGTCAGCATCCGCCAACAACGCGATCGCGATCGGCGCCGGGGCGCAGGCGACCAAGGCCAACTCGCTGGCCCTCGGCGCCAACTCGACGACGACGGCCAATCTGAGCGACGCGGCCTACACGCCGGTGGTCGGGACGAAGACCGCCGGTGTGGCCACGGGCGAGGTCTCGGTCGGCTCCTCGGGGTCGGAACGGCGGGTCACCAATGTCGCCGCGGGCTCAGCCGCGACCGATGCGGTGAATGTGAGCCAGCTGCAGGCGCTGTCGACGGCCTCGGTGAGGTACGACACCGACGGCTCCGGCAACCTCACCAACCGGATCACGCTGCAGGGCGGGAACTCGAATGCACCGGTCACGATCGGCAATGTCGCGCCGGGCGTGAACGGCACCGATGCGGTGAACGTCAATCAGCTGAACGGCGCCTTCGACTCGCTCAACGGCAAGATCAAGCAGGCGCGGCGGGAGGCCTGGCAGGGGGCGGCGATCGGTATCGCGGCATCGTCGCTGCAGTTCGACACTCGTCCGGGCAAGCTCAGCGCCGCGATGGGCGGCGGCATGTGGCACGACCAGGGCGCCCTTGCCCTGGGCCTCGGCTACACCGCCGAGACCGGTTGGGTCCGCGTGAACGCCCGGGCCGTCGAGAGCGATGGTGACTGGGGCGCCGGCATCGGCGTCTCCTTCACCCTCAACTGAGGGTGGGTGGCCGATGAGGCTGGCGGGATGCCTGGCGATAGTGCTGATGCTGATGGCGACGTCCGGCTCGGCCTTCGCGGTGGGGTGGATACGGTTCAACACCTATGCCGTGAAGCCGTCCGATGTCGCCATCCCCGACGGGGAGGAGCTTGGCAAGTACCGGCGGGTGGTCCAGCCGTTCAAGAACTGGATCCTGATCTGCGACGAGAGCCTGACGTCGAAGCGCCGGGTCTGCAACCTGACCCAGTCGATCGTCAACCAGGATGGGTCGGCCGTCTTCAACTGGTCCTTCGTGGCCACGGCGGACGGCCAGCCCCTGGTGGTGATGCGGGTGCCCGCCGCGGTCGGGGTGGGGCAGCAGATCGGGCTGGCGCTGGGCGACAAGCCGGACCGGATCGTCGCCCAGACCGACCGGTGCGACGGCACGTTCTGCACCGCCACGATCGCCATCGGCCGGATGCTGCGGCGGCACATCCAGGCCGGGACCGACTGCACCGTCTCCTACCAACTGCCGGAGGGGGAGGTCTCGTTCGAAGCTCCTCTCGACGGGCTGTTCCTCGCACTTTCGGCCATGAAATGACGCGGACGTGACTGCCTTCCGTTCGGTTTCTTGAAAAGGATGAATACGATGCGACTGACCAAGACGATTCTTCTCGGGGCTGCTTCGGTCGCGATCATTGTCGGCGTGATCGCCGGGGCCGATGTGATCGGCTACGCCCAGCCGCCGGTCCAGGTGGCTGATGCGAGCAAGTCCTCCTCCGCGGCGGCGGCAGCGCCGAAGGCGCAGGAGCAGGCGGCCCAGAACAAGCAGGGATCCGCGGCGCCGGCGGCTGCCCTCACCGTGTTCGAAGACCATGCCAAGCAGGCCAAGATCGGCGCCTGCGGCAACGTATTTGCCGCGCTCGGCCGCGGCGTCGCCGCCGATGCGAGCTACAGCGCGCAGAGCCAATGGAACACCAGCGCCGCCGACGCGCACTCGATCGAGGCGATCGTGGCCCTCAACGGCAGCCCGTCGACCCAGGGCTTGCCCGCGGCCGGCGTGGTCTTCGCGTCGCCGGTCGGTCGTTCCTGTGAAGGCACTCTCGTGCGGGTGACGCCGGTCAAGGCCAGCTGTCAGGCGGTGGGGACCGAACTCGTCAACCAGAAGGGCCAGACCGGTGCCATCGGCGAGCTGCCGCTGGTGACCATGCCCAACGGGGCACAGGTCATGCTGGTTCCGCTCGACGATAACTGCGTCGCGGTGACGAGCCTGCGGGCAGCGGGCTGATGGATCGCCGCCCGCGGCAGCGGCGGCCGGGATCAGGGAGATGAAGATGCTTCGAACGATCATTCTGGTTCTCACTTCCTGGGCCTGTCTCGCCGTCGTGGCCGCGGCGGCCGATCCGCCTCTGGCGCCGGCGCCGGCCGTGGTTGAGACGATCGATACCAACCGCAGCTACCTGGTGTTCTTCGACTTCGACAGTTCGAGTCTGACCCCGGAAGCCAAACAGGTCGTGGCCTCGGCTGCGGCTAGCGCGCTGCAGGGCGAGACCACTCGCATCGACGTCACTGGGCACACCGACCGTTCGGGCTCGATCCAGTACAATCAGGCCCTCTCGGTTCGTCGTGGCGAGTCGGTCCGTCGCGAACTGGTTGCTGACGGCGTTGCCGACAGCCTGATCGCGGTCAAGGGCGTCGGCGAGTCCGATCCGCTCGTCCCGACCGCCGACGGCGTCCGCGAGCCGCAGAACCGTCGCGTCGAGATCGTCCTGTCACCGACCGGGTCGGCGGCCGGGCAGAACCCCGGGATGAAGGGGATCTGGGGCGCCATCGCCTATTCGGCGCCAGACCAGAAGCGCGGCTTCTTCTGGGGCGCCGACAAGGCCGATGAGGCGAAGGAGATCGCGCTTCGGCACTGCGTGCACCGGGGCGGCAAGGACTGCCAGGTCGTCTCGCTGTTCCGCAATCACCGTCACTGGACCGACGACGACAAGAGCGGCTTCCCTTACGAGCATTGCGCCGCTCTGTCCGTCGGAAAGCCTCCTGCTGCCGGCCGGCCGGCATTCTGGGGCGCGGCCTCGGCGGAGACCCGACGGGAGGCCGAGGAGAAGGCGACCGCGATCTGCGGCGGCGATGCCCATGAATGCCGGATCCCCGAATGGGTCTGCACCTAGGCGTTCCAGGCGACATCGCTCCTGAAGCGAAGAGAGCCGAGGGCCGCGGCGGTGCCGCCGCGGATCCGCGGTGGTCGGGGCCATGATCCGAACTCCCCAGCGGATCATGGCCCTTTCTGCGTTCGGGCTGGGTGAAGCCTTGGGACGAGCCCGGACGGAGCGCCGGGCACATCCGGCGCGACAGCTCGAAGACACGCCCCATCCCGGATCAAGACAGGACAGCCGAGGCTTCCGATGCTCCCAGTTTCCGCCCTGCAGTCGATGAACGTGCTTCTGGCGACGCCCTGCTACATCTCGGCGGTCTCCATGAACTATGTGACGAGCCTGTTCGAGTTCACGCATGAGGCGATCCGGCTCGGGCTGCGCTCCTCCCTGCACATGCGCTCGGAGAGTCTCGTCCCCCGCGGCCGGAACGAGATCGTCAAGTTCTTCCTGATGAACGAGCAGTACACGCATCTGTTCTGGATCGACTCCGACATCGTGTTCCAGCCCGCGGCCGCGATCCGCCTCCTGCTCTCGGACCACGACGTCGCCGCCGGGATCTACCCGATCAAGCGCTTCAACTGGCCGCAGCAGGGCCTGCCCGCCGGCATGACGAAGGACGCCTTCGAGGCACTCTACACCGACTACCCGTTCAACCCGGTCGGCCTCGGCTCGGAACCGCTGGCCAAATTCGTCGGCGAGGAGGGCTTCGTCGAGGTGGCCGAGGCGCCGACCGGGTTCATGGTGATCAAGCGGCATGTGTTCAGCCGGCTGATGCAGCACTACCCGCGGCTCAACTACGTCCCCGACGGGCCGCCGAACAATCCGGAGGCGCCGTTCTATTGGCTGTTCTTCGACTGCATGGTGGATCCCGACACCAACCGCTACCTCTCCGAGGACTACGCCTTCTGCCGCCGCTGGCGGGACATCGGCGGCAAGGTCCATGCCGATCTCCAATCCGATCTGGGGCATCTCGGGCAGCATATGTTCCGCGGCAATTTCGCCGAGAGCGTCAGGCAGCGGGCCCATGATCCGCGGAACAAGCCTCAGATCTGAGGCGTCGGGAGAGACGGTTCCCGAGATCGACGCCGGTCAGCCGGAAGCGCCGGCGGCGGCAGAGCCGATGCGAGATGAAGTTCCTGGATTGTTGGACCTGCTTCGTGGCTATTATCCAGGCGAGGCGTTCCGGTGCTCCACCGATCCATGGCATTGGCCGATGGTCTTTGCCCGCGATGGCGTATCACCGTCCGAAAGCATGCAAGGCGGCGAGAAGAGGACGCATACGCAGGATTATGGGCAGGCGCCCGATAGACCATGAGACCTTCAGTCCCCTCATGCGCGATGTTGCGAAACTGGCCGACGTTGCGACCTCGACGGTCAGCCGCGCTCTCGCCAATCCCGGCCGGGTCAACGAGAAGACGCGCTGCCGGATCATCGCGGCGGTCGAGCAGCTCGGCTACGTCCCCAACGCCGCCGCCCGGAACCTGCGTGTCGGCACATCCGACATCGTCATGGCCGTGCTGTCGCAACCGGCGGTCGCCAACGACGCCTCGCAGATCATTCCCGAAGTGCTGCAGAGCGTTGCCTCGACCCTCGCGGACAGCGGCTTCAATCTCGTCATCGCCAGCCGTGGCCGTTCGGCGGCGACGGAGAAGCACATTCCCGACCTGGCGATCGGCGGCATCGTCCGCGGCGCGATCGTCCTGGGATCCACGGAATTGCCGTCCTATGGGCGGCGGTCGCTCGCCGGTGCGGGCATCCCGATCGTATCGCTGCTGGAGGACCGCAGCGCCGCCGGCATCCCGAGCGTGGTCGCCAACGACCGCGAGGCCATGCGCGAAGCCGTGCTGCACCTGATCGGCCTGGGGCATCGGTCGTTCTTCTACATCGCCGGGCCGGCCGGCAACTATCACGAGATCGAGCGGTTCGCCGGCCTCGCCGAGGCAGTGTCGGCGACCGGCCTTTCCGATCGGGCGATCATCCGTCACGAAGGTGCCCGTTCGTTCCAGAACGGCTTCCAGACCGGCATCGAAGCCGCCCGGGTGTATCTTGCGCTGAAGCGGCGCCCGACGGCGGCCGTCAGCTGCTGGGACGATGCCGCGATCGCCTTCATGGGCACGGTCCGGTCACAGCGCGTGGCGGTGCCCGGCGGCCTGTCGGTGATCGGATTCGACGGCGCCCCGGTCGGCGCGTTCTGCCAGCCGCCTCTGACCACGCTGCAGCAGCCGACGGCGAGCCTCGGCGCGAAGGCCGCGGAGATCCTGCTGGCGCTGCTGGATCGTGATGCCGCCGAGCCGCCGGTCAAGACGGTTCTGCCGTGCCGCCATCTCCTGCGAGCGAGCACGGCCGCTCCGAAGGGCGGCGCTCGCAAGGCTTCGAAACGACCCTGACGATCCCGTCCCGGGCCGAATGAGGCCGGGGCCCGCCGGGCGACCTCGGTCGCAATTCCATCGCCTCGGGCCAATCGATCGCCGTCACGTCGCTGTGAGCGGCGAGGCCAGCGACAGGTCGTCCCGCAGGCAGGCGGCGAAATGGCCGTCGCCGGTCGCGCGCAGCGGCGGGACGATCTCGGCGCAAACCGGCAGGACGTAGCGGCAGCGGGTGCGGAACGGGCAGCCCGACGGCGGCGCCAGCGGGCTCGGCAACTCGCCCTTCAGCAGGATGCGTGGGCGGCGCAGGGTCGGGTCGGGGATCGGGGCGGCCGACAGCAGCGCCTCGGTGTAGGGATGGCGCGGCGTCTCGAACAGCGCCCGGGTCGGCGCGATCTCCACGATCCGGCCGAGATACATCACCGCCACCCGGTCGCAGATGTGGCCGACCACGGCGAGGTCGTGGCTGATGAACAGCAGGGTCAGGTCCAGCCGCCGCTTCACCTCCATCAGCAGGTTGACGATCTGCGCCTGGATCGAGACGTCGAGCGCCGAGACCGGCTCGTCGGCGACCAGCAGCCGGGGGGCGGTGACCAGGGCGCGGGCGATGCCGATGCGCTGGCGCTGCCCGCCGGAGAATTCATGCGGGAAGCGGTCGGCGTGATGGGCCGACAGCCCGACCGTCTCCAGCGCCGCCCCGACCTTCGCCGCGCGCTCCGCCGCCGGGGGCGCGCCCTTCTGCACCGTGAGCGGCATGGCGACGATGCGGCCGACCGTCATGCGCGGGTTGAGCGAGGCGGCGGGGTCCTGGAACACGAACTGCAGGCGCGGGCGGATCGGCTTGAGCTGGCGGCGGCTCAGCGTGGTGATGTCGGTGCCTTCGAACAGGACACGGCCGCCGGTGGGGCGCATCAGCCGCAGCAGGGTGCGGCCCAGCGTGCTCTTGCCCGAACCGGATTCGCCGACCAGCCCCAGCACCTCGCCCTGGGCCATGGCGAAGGACACGCCGTCGACGGCATGGACCGCCAGCAGGCTGCGGCCGAACAGCGTGCCGCCGACCGGGAAGGACTTCCTGAGGTCCTGCACATCAAGGATCGGCGGGGAGGGTTGGTCCGTCATCTCACGCCCCCACCGCTTCGATCTCGCGCCAGAGATGGCAGCGCACCACCCGGCCGGCGCCGGCCTCCTCCAGCGCCGGGACCGTGGCGTCGCAGGCGCCCGGCCGGGCATGGGCGCAGCGCGGATGGAAGGAGCAGCCGGGCGGCAGGCGGCCGGGATCGGGGACGTTGCCGGGAATGGTCGGCAGCGCGCCGCCGCCGAAATCCAGCCGGTCGATCCGCGGCACGGCGCTGAGCAGCCCTTGGGTGTAGGGTATGCGCGGGTGCTGCAGCAGCCCGACGGCGTCGCCGCGTTCGACGATGCGGCCGGCATACATCACCATCACGCTGTCGGCGATCTCCGCCACCACGCCGAGATTGTGGGTGACGAAGATGATGGCCATGCCGGTCTTCGCCTGCAGCGCCTTCAAGAGGTCGATGATCCCGGCCTGCACCGTGACATCCAGCGCCGTGGTCGGCTCGTCGGCGATCAGCAGGCTGGGGTCGCAGGCCAGGGCCATGGCGATCATCACCCGCTGGCGCATGCCGCCTGAGAGGTGGTGGGGATAGGCGGCCAGCCGCCGCCGCGGCTCCGGGATGCCGACCAGCTCCAGCAGCTCCTCCGCCCGGGCCAGCGCCGCCTTGCGGCCGACGCCGCGGTGGAAGGTCACCGCCTCGGCGATCTGGTCGCCGATCCGGTGCACCGGATTCAGCGAGGTCATCGGCTCCTGGAAGATCATCGAAATCTCGTCCCCGCGCACCGCCTGCATCGCCCCGGCATCGAGGTCGAGCAGGCTGCGGGCCCGGCCGTCGCGCCCGATGAAGCGGACCGATCCCGAGACCGTGCAGCGCGGCGCCGGCGGCAGCAGCCGCAGGATGGCGAGGCTGGTGACGCTCTTGCCCGATCCGGATTCGCCGACCAGGGCCAGCGTCTCGCCGCGGCGCACCGTGAAGGAGACGTCGTTGACCACGGTCAGCGCGCCGCCCTCGCCGCGGAAGGTCACGGCGAGGTCGCGGACCTCGAGGATCGGGGCGTCCGTCATCACGAGTCCAGCCGGGCGTCGAGCGCGTCGCGCAGCCCGTCGCCGATGAAGTTGAAGCTGGCCACCGCCAGGGTGATGGCGATGCCCGGGACCAGGGCCAGCCAGGGGGCCGAGGTCAGGTATTGCTGGGCGTTGTTCAGCATGTTGCCCCAGCTCGCCGTGGGCGGCTGGATGCCGTAGCCGAGGAAGCTGATATAGGCCTCCATCAGGATGGCGCGGGCGACGGTCAGGGTGGCGGCGACGACGATCGGGCCGACAGCGTTGCGCAGCAGCTCGTCGACCATGATGCGGGCATCCGAGGCACCCATCATCTCCGCTGCCAGGGTGAAGTCGCGCTCGCGCAGGGTGCGGATCTGGCTTTCGACCACGCGCGCCACCTCCATCCAGCTGGTCGCGGCGATGATCAGGGTGATGGTGATCGGGTCGGGCTTCAGCAGCGCTGCCAGGGTCAGCAGCAGAAACACGGCGGGGAAGCACAGCATGGCGTCGACCAGCCGCATCAGCACGGCGCCGACCGCCCGGCCGTAATAGCCCGCCACGACCCCGATGGCGGAGCCGACCAGGGTGCTGATCACCATCGCGGCGAAGGCGACGGACAGCGAGATCCGCCCGGCCATCAAGAGCCGGGCGCAGAGGTCGCGGCCGAGCGGGTCGGTGCCGAACAGGTGCCATCCCGTCAGCGGTGGCGCAAAACGCGCGCGCATGTCGATGCGCAGATCGTCGAAGGGCAGCAGCCAGGGCCCGGCGACACAGGCCAGCACCAGCAGCAGGATGCAGGCGACGCCGATCATCGCCAGCCGGTGCCGGCGGAAGCGGCGCCAGCCGCGGTTGCCGGTGCGGCGGGCGGTCTCGGCGGCGTTCGGTTCGGCGACGGTCGCGGTCATCGTCCCGTCTCCTCAATCCAGCCGGATGCGCGGGTCGGCGACCGCGCAGAGGATGTCGGCCAGCAGGTTGCCGAGCAGCACCAGCAGGGCCGAGACCATCAGGATCCCCATCACCACCGGATAGTCGCGATAGCCGAGGGAATCGAGGAACAGCCGGCCCATGCCCGGCCAGGTGAACACCGTCTCGGTCACCAGCGCGCCGCCCAGCAGCGTCGGCAGCTCCAGCCCGGCCAAAGTGATCATCGGCAAGAGCGCGTTGCGCAGCGCGTGGCGGATCAGCACCCGCCTCTCCGGCAGTCCCTTGGCCCGGGCGGTGCGGATGTAGTCCTGGCCGATCACGTCGATCATCGAGGCGCGCATGTAGCGGCTCCACACCGCCACCTCGACCAGCGCCAGCACCAGGGCCGGCGCGATCAGGTGGTGCAGGAAGTCGAGCAGGGATTCGTCGCCGACCGTGTACATGCTGCCGGCCGGCAGCCATTGCAGCCGCACCGAGAACACGTAGATCACGACGAGGCCGAACCAGAAGGTCGGGATCGACAGCGCGACCATGGCGCCGACCGTCGCCAGCATGTCGGCGACCGAATAGCGCCGCACCGCCCCCATCACGCCGATCCAGGCGCCGAGCAGCACCGCGATCAGCACCGCCGTCGCCATCAGCTCGACCGTGGCGAAGAGATGCGAGCCGATGACCGAAAGCACCGGCGCCTGGTCGCGGTAGGACCGCCCCCAGTCGCCGGTCAGCAGCCGGCTGGCCCATTCCCAGTATTGCACCGGCAGCGAGCGGTCGAGGCCCATGTCATGGGCGATCTCGGCCAGCCGCGCCTGGGTCATGCCCGGAACCAGGGCGAATTGCGACAGCGGGCCGCCCGGGGTCAGGTGCAGGATCGCGAAGCCGATCATCGACACGAGCCAGAGCAGCAGCAGGCTCTGAAGCGCGCGGCCGAACAGGAAATGCGCCATGGCGTCCTCCGTCCCCGGGCGGCCGCCGCCTCAACTGGCCCAGTACCAGGTGCGGGCGTTCCAGCAATTCTCCTGGACGTTGACGTTGGGGGTGAAGCCGGTCAGGCCCTTCTTCACGCCCTGGACCATGGCGTATTGGAAGATCGGCAGGTAGGGCAGGTCCTTGCGCGTGAACTCCTGCATCTTGAAGTAGGCCGCCTTGCGCTTGGCCGGGTCGACCGTCGACGCACCCTCCGCCAGCAGCTTGTCGACATCCGCGCTCTCATACTGCGTGGTGTTCTGGCCGCCGCCGCCCTTGGCGCCGATCGAGCGGCTGCCGAAATAGTCGGTCGCATCCGGGTCAGGCCCGACCATGAAGTAGATGCCGACCATCGCGGTCTCGAACTTCGACTGCATCCAGTAGTCGCCCCACATCACCGCCGGGGGCAGGTTGTTGATGGTCATCTTGACGCCGATGTCGAGCCAGTTCTGCTGCAGCAGCTGCTGCGCCTGCTCGCGCACATGGTTGCCGGCGGTGGTCGAATTGACGAATTCGAGGCGCACGCCGTTCTTCTCGCGGATGCCGTCGCCGCCCGGAACCCAGCCGGCGTCGTCCAGGATCTGCTTGGCCTTGTCGGGGTCGTAGGCCTGCTTCGGCAGGTCCGGGTTGAACGCCCAGGACTGCTTCGGCAGGAAGGATTCGGACGGGGTCGGCAGGCCGTAATAGATGCTGTCGATGATGCTTTGCTTGTCCATCGCGGTGTAGAGGGCTTCGCGCACCGCCGGGTCCTGGAAGATCGGCAGTCCGCGGTTCAGCGCGATGTTCTCGATGAAGGCCTGCGGCACCGGCGTGACCTCGCGGTCGGCCAGGCCCTTGGCCTCCTCGTAATGGTCGGCGGTGATGCCCTGCAGGCCGATATAGTCGATGTCGCCGGTGGTGAACTGGGTGAACAGCACGGTCAGGTCGGGGATGTACTTGATCACCAGCCGCTCGAGATACGGCCCGTCCAGGTGATAGCCCTCATGCGCGGCCAGGGTGATGTGGTCGCCCGGCACCCGCTCGACCCATTTGAACGGCCCGGTGCCGACCGGCTTGGTGGCGAAGACGGACGCGTTCGGGTCGGCCTCGGTCTCCAGCAGGTGCTTCGGCACGATGAAGGTCCAGGACAGGATCGACGGATAGGGCGCGTAGGGCTTCTCCAGCTTCCAGGTCAGCTCGGTCGGGCTGACCACCGTCAGGTCGCGCACCAGCTCGTGCCCGGCGCGGCGGGCGGCACGGAACTTCGGGTTGTTGATCAGCTCGATCGAGAACTTGACGTCGTCCGCGGTGAACGGCGTGCCGTCATGCCATTTGACGTTGTCGCGCAGCTTGATCCGCCAGGTCAGGCCATCGGCCGAGACGCCGCCATTCTCCAGGGTCGGCACCTCGGCCGCCAGGTCGGGGATGAAATTGCCTTGCGGGTCGACCTGCCACAGCGGGCTGAACAGGTTGAAATAGACGCCCTCATCGACCTCGATGTGCAGCATCAGCGGGTTGAACACCGTCGGCTCCTGCGACAGGCCGATCACGGCCTGGCCGGTGGGTTTGGCCGGCGGCCCGGCAGCTCGGGCGGCCTTGACCCAGCCCCGGCCGGGGCCGAGCCAGACCGCCGTGCCGGCGGCAAGCCCCGCGGCCAGCACGCTGCGGCGGGTCGGGTGCGAAAACCGATGGTCCCTGGTCTCTCTGGTCATGGTGAAGCTCTCCCATATTCGTTGTGTCGCCAGGCCGGTGGGGGCAGGTCTTCGCCCGTCTCCCCACCGGCCGCCTGTCACACCCCGGCCATCGGCCTGGGCCTTGATCCGTCGGTGAAGCGCGAGAAGCGGAACGCCGTCGGGTCGACGATCGGCCGGGCGCCGGTCGCGAGGTCGGCGGCCAGGTGCCCGGCGGCGGGGCCGATGCCGAAGCCGTGGCCGGAAAAGCCGGTCGCCACCACCAGCCCCGGCACCGTGTCGACGGTCGAGATCACCGGCACCGCGTCGGGCGTCACGTCGATCAGCCCGGCCCATTCCTGAACCACCTTGGCCCCGGCGAAGGCCGGGAACTGCCTGGCCAGGTCGGCCATCGCCTGCCGCGTGTAGCGCCGGTCCGGCGCGGGATCGAGCACCCGGACCTGCTCATAGGGCGACGGCTGGTCCAGCGGCACTGGCGCCGCCTCCCGCCACTCCTGCACGAAGCGGCCGTCGACCCGCAGCTTCAGCGCCGACCATTCCATGCGCAGCGCCGGCAGGAAGTCACCGAAGAAGCGGAAGCTGTCGGGCACGATCGGCGAGACATTGGCGTTGCCGTTGGCGATGGTGTAGCCGCCGTCATGGCGCTTGCGGAAGGCGAACTGCTTCGACCACATCGCCGTCTCAGGCCCGCCCTCCAGCGGCGCCGTCCGCATCGCGCTGGACCGCACCTTCAGCTGCGGCAACCGCAGGCCGAGATCGCTGAGGAAGCGGCGCGACCAGGCGCCGCCCGCCACGATCACGCTGTCGCAGGGGATGCGGCCGCGTTCGGTGACCACGGCGGCGATGCGGCCGCCGGCGCGGTCGATGCCGCGGACGGCGCAATCGGTCAGTATGGTGGCGCCGGCCTGGCGCGCCGCGCGGGCGATGGCGGGGGCGGCGCGCTGCGGCTCGGCCCTGCCGTCGGAGGCGGAGTAGAGCGCGGCCTTCCAGCGCCCGCCGGCACCGGGCATCAGCCGGTCGAATTCGGCGCTGGAGATCAGCCGGGCGTCGAGCTGGTAGGGGCGGGCATGCTCCAGCCACGCCTCGTATTCCGCGATCTCCTGGTCGGTCTCGACCGCGAACAGGATGCCGGTCTGGCGGAAGCCGGTCTCGGCCTCCACGCTCCGGTTCATGTCCTCCCACAGCCGCATGCTCTCGATGATCAGCGGGATCTCGCGCGGATCGCGCCGGGTCTTGCGGCACCAACCCCAGTTGCGGCTCGACTGTTCGCCGGCGATGTGGCCCTTCTCGCACAGCGCCACCAAGACGCCGCGCCGGGCCAGGGCCAGCGCGGCGCTGGTGCCGATGATGCCGCCGCCGACGATCACCACATCGGCCCGGGCGGGCAGGGCGGCATCCGGCTCGACGCTGTCGACCTGCAGCCCCATCAGCGGCCTCCCCGTTTATCCATGGCAGGCATCGGGCTCACCAGCTGTCCTCCAGGGTCGAATTGATCGGGACCTCGGCGATGCTCGCCGTGCCGGGCAGGTCGAGCACGAAGGCGACGATGCGCGCCACGTCCTGCGGCTGGGTCATGCCTTCGGGCGGCCGGCTGGTGGCAGCGGCGGCCATATCGGTGGCGACGAAGCCGGGGCAGATCGCGGTGGCGCGCACGCCCTCGTCCCAGCCGGCATGGCGGATGGCGTGGGTCATGGCCAGGGCGGCGAATTTGCTGACGGCATAGAGGCCCGAGCCCGCCGATTTGACCCGCTTGCCCGACAGCGAGGCGATGGTGACCACCCGGCCATGGCCCGAGGCGACGAGATGCGGCCAGGCGGCCCGCACCAGGCGCAGCGGCGATTTGACGTTGACCTGAATCAGGTCGTCGAGGTCGGCGTCGTCGGCCGCGATCACCGTCTTCGGGATCATGATGCCGGCATTGGCGATGACCGCGTCGATCCGGCCGAAGCGCTCGGCGGTCGCTGCGACCCACAGCTTTTCCGAGGCTGGATCGCGGGCGTCGAAGCAGTGCGCCAGGGCGTCGGCGCCGGGCGGCGGGGTCAGCTGCGCCGGGTTGCGGGCGCCGAGGCTGAGCCGCCAGCCGGCGCGGGCCAGGGCCGCGGCGATCTCGGACCCGATGCCGCGGCTGGCGCCGGAGATCATTGCCACGCGGGCGTCAGTCATGGTGGCCTCCGTCAACGCCTGCCGTCAGAGACTCCCATTCCCCAGCCGAAACCCCACGAGTCCCCCCTCCCCTTGCGGGAGGGGGGTAGGGGGAGGGGGTTCTCTCCGAGTGAACCGATCTAGGCCGTATTGGGCCGGACTGAATGGCGGGGCAGGGTCCATACGCATTCACGCGCGGACGCGCGCAGACCCCTCCCCCTAGCCCCCTCCCGCAAGGGGAGGGGGGACTAAAAAGGAATGAAGCCGGAGAGGCTAGTCCACCGTCGGCGCCTGCTCGACGTAGTTCTCGTAGAGCTTGCGTAGGATGCGCAGCAGGTCGCCCTGCTCCCCTTCCGTCAGCACCGAGAAGAAATCGGCGGACTGTCGGCGGGCGACGGCACGGACGTCCTCCGCGACGCGCCGGCCCGTGTCGGTCAAGTACAGCTCCCGGGCCCGACGCTCGGTCGGCGAGACCTTCTGCTCGATCAGCCCGGCCTGCTGCATCTGCTCCAGCAGCCGCGCCATCGCCGAGCGGTCCTTGAGGATGAAATGGGCCAGCACCGACGGGCGGATGCCCGGGTTGCTGCCGACCAGCAGCAGGGTCGAGATCTTGCCGGTGCCGCCGGCCAGCGACAGCGTCTCGGTCTGCTCGTCCAGGTCCCGGCTGACCAGCAGGTTGACCGTGCGGACGTAGAAGCTGAGGAGATCGGTGAAGATGTCGAAGTCGATGTCCGAGAAGTCGATCGTCTTCGGGATCTGCGGGTTGCTGCGCGGGCGGGCGCGTCCATCGTTGCGGCCATTGGTCATGGCGGGCGCCATCGTCCTTGGTTGTGCGGTTCATGGCCAAATGACAGTTCCACATGGATCTGACAACCGGTGAAGCGGGAGGCGGTGAAGCGGGGGCGAAAGCAGGTTCAGAACGGTGGTGGGTCCAGGCCGTCGCGCCGGGCCAGCCGCTGGTCGCGCAGCCGCGACCAGGCCAGCATCACGCGCGGCATGAAGTTCATGTAGATCGGGGCGCGCTGCAGCCTCTCGACCGGCAAGGCGAGGTCGCCGGGCGGCGTCCCCGTGGCCCAATCGGCCAGCACCGCGCCCATCATCGTGCCGGTCGGCACGCCGCGGCCGGAATAGCCGAGCGAGGCGACCATGCCCGGCGCCAGCTCGAACAGCCGCGGGATCGTCCGCGGCTGCATGTCCAGCGCGCCGGACCAGTAGTACTGGAAGTCGACCTCGGTCAGCTGCGGCAGCAGCCATTGCAGCTTCCCGCGCATCAGCGCCTTGGTGTAGGCGGCGTCCCCGCCGCGGCGGCCTTCGACGAAGACCGAGGTCACCAGCCGGCCGTCCTTGTCGTATTTGTAGATTGAAGTGTCGCGGCGGCTGTCGACGACGGTGTTGTTCTCCGGCGCGATGGTCTTGCGCAGGTTGTCGCTCAGCGGCTGGGTCGCCAGCACGGCGACGCCGAGCCGTGTGAAGCTCTGCTCCAGCCCCGGCCAGAAGCCGGTGGTGTAGGCGCCGGTGCCGCAGACCACCTTATCGGCGACGACGGCGCCGGACGGGGTCTCGACCCGCCAGCGCCCGCCCTGGGCCTTGATGCCGGTGACGCGGGACCGGGTGAAGACCTGCGCGCCCTGGGCCATGGCGGCCCGCGCCAGGCCCCGGGCGTAGCCCAGCGGGTTGAGGTGCCCGCCCTCGGGGTGGAACCAGCCGCCGCAGAAGCGCGGCGACCCGGTGAGGCGCTGGGCCTCGTCGCGGTCGAGCAGCCGCGTCGCCTTGCCGATCTCGGCATATTGGCGGCATCGCCGCTCCAGCTTCGCCATGGCGCCGCTGGCATGCGCCGCCTGGATGTAGCCGGTCTGCACCGCCTCGCAGTCGATGCCGTGGCGGCGGATGATGTCGAAGGCCAGGTTGGCCGCGTTGGTCTGGCGCTCGATCAGGCGCGACGCGAAGGGTTCGCCCAGCATCCGTCGGATCGCCGGAATCTCATGGACATGGAAGGTCGGGGTGCAGTGGCCGGCGTTGCGGCCCGACCCGCCATGGCCGATCTGCTCGGCCTCCAGCACCACCGCCTCGACGCCGCGCTCGCCGAGATGCAGCGCGGTGGACAGGCCGGTGTAGCCGGCCCCGATCACGCAGACCGGCGCGTCGATGGTGCCGTCCAGCGGCGCGGTCTCCGGCGCGGCGGCCGCCGTGGCGAACCACAGCGACGGCTCAAGGGGCGTGTGCTGTATCATCTTCTCCCCGTGGCGGAAGAACTGACACAAATCACCGAAAGAAAAGGCTTCCTGCACAGGGCAGGGTATTCATGCCTTCTTTATCGGCATCGAATGATGAAAGAGCAGACAGTCGCACTCTGCCAAGGAAGGCCGGCCCGAGCGTCGTCCGGTTCTTCGAAATGGCGAAAATCATTGTGATCATCCACTGTGGACGGAGTCAAGTGTTGTCTCCACGGTGCCGCTTCATGCAGGGGAGGGGCCGTGAGGCCGCGCCCTGCTGATCGGGCGCTTTCACTCCGGGGCTTGTCCGGGCGGGTCTGCAACCACATCCTTTGCTGACGCGAACCGTCACCGCAGACCGGCGTTCCCGCCCGGCACCCTGGAGGTTTCGTCATGGGCTTGAAGATCGACCCCTGGTCCTTCCCCGATCCCGAGCTGGCCGCCACCGAGCAGGGCCGCCGCTCGATCGTGCTGGGCGGCGGCTGCTTCTGGTGCACCGAGGCGGTCTACTCCCAGCTCGACGGCGTGCTCTCGGTGCGGCCCGGCTATGCCGGCGACAGCAAGGACACGGCGGACTACCGCACCGTCAGCACCGGCCGCACCAACCATGCCGAGGTGATCGAGGTCGTCTACGACGCCGGCAAGATCGGGTTGGGGCAGATCCTCAAGCTGTTCTTCTCGATCGCGCACGACCCGACGCAGAAGGACCGCCAGGGCGCCGATGTCGGCCGCCAGTACCGCTCGGCGATCTTCACCGCCGATGGTGAGCAGAAGCGGGTGGCCGAGGCCTATATCGCCCAGATCGACAAGGCCGGCCTGTTCGATGACCCGGTGGCGACCGAGGTGGTGCCGCTGGAGGCCTTCTACGAGGCCGAGGAATACCACCACGACTACGCCGCCCGGAACCCGAACCAGCCCTATATCCGCGCGGTGTCCACCCCGAAGGTGGAGAAGCTGAAGAAGGTGCATGGCGACCTGCTGAAGGCCGGGGCGAAGGACGCAGCCCACTGACCGCACGGCGGCGGGATGGGGCATCCCCGTCCTGCCGCCGGGTCAGCATCCGCGGCGGGGGCAGAGATCCTGCAGCGGGCAGCGGTCGCAGGCCGGTGCCCGGACGGTGCAGACCGTCTGGCCCAGCGACTTGATCAGCCGGTGAAGCTCGTACAGCTCGTCGGCGGTCCAGCCTTCCGGGACCAGCCGCATCAGCCCGTTATGCCCGGCCTCATAGTCGGGCTTGGCCGGCAGCAGCCCCAGCCTTTCGCCGACCCGCAGCAGATGGGTGTCGACCACCAGTTCGCGCTTGCGCAGCGTGCTGAAGTTCAGGACCGAAGCGGCGATCTTGGGGCCGACCCCCGGCAGGTCGCCCAGCCATCGCATCGCCGCCTCCTCCTCCAGATCCGCCAGGAAGTCGAGGGCGAGGCCGCCGCTGCGGGCCACGATCATGCGCAGCGCCTGGGGCAGCTGCTCGGCCTTGCGCGCGGCGTGGTTCACCATCCAGATGGCGCGTTCGATCCGCTGCGGCGCCGCCTGCCGCAGAGCGTCCCAGGACGGATACCGGCCGTGCAGCTGCTCGAAGGCCCGGATCGACACCTCGTCCCGCGTCTTGGAGCCGAGCATGCTCCTGACGAGCTGGCTGACCGGATCGCGTCGCGGCTCGTCGCGGCAGGGACCGGCGCCGGCGCGCAGCCGGGCGCGGACCTTCGGCAGAAGCGGATCGTCGTCGAGCGGGAAGGAGAGCTGCATGGCGAAGCTCCAGGCCGACTATCCCTCCATGATAAGAACAAACAAGGAACGTATCTAGCGGAATCTCGTGCCGGCCGTCGCCGAGGTCGCTAGACCAGCGGCAGCCCGACATAGTTCTCGGCCAGCGTCGTCTGGGCGGCACGGGAGCCCTTGATGTAGGCCAGTTCCGCCTGCTGCAGCCGGCGCTCCAGCGGCCCGGTCCCGGGGAAGCGGTGGGTCAGGCCGGTGAACCACCAGGAGAACCGTTCCGCCTTCCACACCCGGGCAAGGGCGCGGGCGGAATAGCCGTCGATTCCGGCGGCCGACTTGTCCTGGTAGAACTCGGCCAGGGCCTCGGCCAGCATCACCACGTCCGACACCGCCAGGTTCATGCCCTTGGCCCCGGTCGGCGGCACGATGTGGGCGGCATCGCCGGCCAGGAACAGCCTGCCGTGGCGCATCGGCTCGGTGACGAAGCTGCGCAGCGGCGCGATGCTCTTCTCGAAGGACCGGCCGCGGGTCACCCCCGCCGCCGCCTGGGGGCCCAGCCGCAGGCAGAGCTCGTCCCAGAAGCGGTCGTCCGGCCAGTCCTCGATCCGGTCGTCCAGCGGGCATTGCACGTAGTAGCGGCTGCGGCCGGCCGACCGCATGCTGGCCAGGGCGAAGCCGCGCTCGTGGTTGGCGTAGATCAGCTCATGCGCGGCTGGCGGCACCTCGGCCAGGATCCCCAGCCAGCCGAAGGGATAGACCCGTTCGAACTCCTGGCGCACACCGTCGGGGATGCAGCCGCGGCTGACCCCGTGGAAGCCGTCGCAGCCGGCGACGAAGTCGCAGTCCAGCCGGTGCTCGGCGCCGTCCCGGCGCCAGGTGACATGGGGCCGGTCGGTCCCGATGTCGTGCGGCTGCACCTCCTCGGCCTCGAACACGATCGGCAGGCCGCGCTCCTCCGCCGCGTCGAACAGGTCGCGCATCACCTCTTGCTGGCCGTAGACCATGATGCCGGACCCGGTCAGCGCCTGCATGTCGATGCGGAACATCTCGCCGTCCACCGCCAGGTTGGTGCCGGCGTGGGGCAGCCCCTCGCGCCGCATGCGGGCGCCGACGCCCAGCCGGTCCAGCAGTTCGACGGTGCCCTGCTCCAGCACCCCGGCGCGGACCCGGCCCTCGACATAGTCGCGGCTGCGGCGCTCGACCACCACGGCGTCGATGCCGGCGCGGTGCAGCAGATGGGCCAGGACCAGCCCGGCCGGCCCGGCGCCGATGATGGCGATCTGGGTGCGCATTCCAAGGCCCTCCCGGAGTCCGTCCGACGGCGCGGCATCAGGGGCCGCGATCTCGGGGAAAGGCTAAGCGCGGGGGTGGCGAAAGCAATGGACGCGGCGGCAGATAAATTGGACATTTCTTCCCTCACGCCGCGCCCGAAGATCGGCGGTAGAAGGCAGGACCGTCATGCAAGCCCCTGTGATCCCGAACTTCTTCCTCTATGGCGAGGCGCCCAGGACGGTCGATGACCGCTTCCTGCATTTGGAGGCACTGGAGGATCGCAGCCGTCCCAGCGACTGGACCATCCGGGCGCATGCCCATGCCAACCTGAACCACATCTTCCACTTCACCCGCGGCGGCGGCGTGGTGCGGGCCGAGGGGCAGTCGATCCGGCTGCCGGCGCCGTGCCTGCTGCTGATGCCGGCCGGGGTGGTGCATGGCTTCGACTTCGAGCCGGAGACGGTGGGTTCGGTGCTGACGGTGTCGGACACCACGCTGCGCGAGCTGCTGCGGCGCGAGCCGGAGTTCCGGCCGCTCTTCGCCGCCCCGGCCGTGATCCCGGTCGTCGACCAGGGCTTCATCCTGGCCAGCCTGGGCCGGCTGTCGCGCGAGCTGGCGTGGCTGGCGCCCGGCCGCGCCGCGGCGGTGGAGGCGCTGCTGGTCGGCATCCTGGTCGAGGTGCTGCGCCTGGCGCAGGCGGGGGGAGGGGAGACGGCGGCGCCGGGGCCCCAGGCGCTGCTGGTGGCCCGGTTCCGCGAGCGGATCGAGGAGCGCTACCGCAGCCATGACGAGGTCGAGGACTATGCCCGGGCGCTGGCGGTCAGCCCGAAGCGGCTCTGGGCCGCCTGCCGCCGGGTGGCGGGCGCACCCCCGGCCCGGCTGATCCAGGACCGGCTGCTGCTCGAGGCCAAGCGGCTGCTGCTCTACTCCAACATCTCGGTGGCCGATGCCGGCTATGCCCTCGGCTTCACCGACCCGGCCTATTTCTCGCGGCTGTTCGCCAAGGAGACCGGCCTGTCGCCGCGTGCCTTCCGGCGCGGCGGCGACGCCCGGCCTCAGGCGGCCCAGCTTCAGACAATCGTATCGACCACGCCGCCATCGACCCGCAGCGCGGCGCCGTTGGTGGCCGAGGCCAGGGGCGAGGCAACATAGACCACCATGTTCGCGGTCTCCTCCGGCGTCGCGATCCGGGCGATGATCGAGGTCGGCCGGTGCGTCTGCACGAATTCGGCCGCGGCGGCCTCGACGGACTTGCCGGTCTTCTCCGCCACCTCCTTCATGAACCCCTTCACCCCCTCCGACATGGTCGGGCCGGGCAGCACCGAATTGACCGTGACGTTGGTGCCGCGGGTCAGCTTGGCCAGGCCGCGCGACACCGACAGCTGCGCCGTCTTGCTGAAGCCGTAATGCACCATCTCCACCGGGATGTTGACGCCGGATTCCGAGGAGATGAACACCACCCGGCCCCAGTTGCGCGCCAGCATGCCCTTGAGGTAGGCGCGCGACAGGCGCACGCCGGACATGACGTTGACCTCGAAGAACCGGGTCCAGTCCTCGTCCGGAATGTCGAAGAAGTCCTTCAGCTCGAAGATGCCGACATTGTTGACCAGGATGTCGACCTCCGGCACCGCCGCCACCAGCGCGGCGCAGCCCGCCGCCGTCGACACGTCGGCCGCGGCGCCGCGCAGGACGGCGCCCGGCACGGCGCGCTGCAGCTCGGCCACCGCCGCGTCCACGGCGGCGGGCTTGCGGCCGTTGACCACCACCTCGGCCCCGGCCCCGGCCAGGCCCTTGGCGATGGCGAAGCCGATACCGGTGGTGGAACCGGTGACGAGGGCGGTCTTGCCCGACAGGTCGATCTTCATGTGGACTCTCCGTGGTGTCGGTGTGGCGGCTGCAACCGTCAGACCAGGGCGCTGCCGCCGTGAATATAGACGATGCTGCCGGTGGCGTAGGGGTTGGTAATCAAAGCGAGGATCTGGGCGGCGATGTGCTCCGGCTGGCCGACCAAGCCTGCGGGCAGGGTGGCGGCGGCGCGCTCGTACATCGCCTGCCGCGCCTCCGCGGCCATGCGGTCGTAGAGCGGGGTCTCGACCAGTCCGGGCGACACGGTGTTGACCCGCACCGGCGCGAGCTCGAGGGCCAGGCCCTGGGCCAGCGCCTCCAGCCCGGCATTGATCGCGCCCTGGATCGCGGCGCCCTTCCGCGGCCGGATCGCCAGCACCCCGGTGACGAAGGTCAGCGACCCGCCGTCGCGGATGGGCGCGGCGCGGGCGATGCGGTAGGCGCCCCAGAATTTCGAGTCCATCGAGGCCTGGGCGTCGGCCAGCGGCAGCTCGCGCACCGCCGCGACCTTGGTCTGCGCCGCCGAGATCACGACATGGTCATAGGCCGCGCCGTCGGCGAAGAACGCCTCGACCGCGGCATCCGAGGTGGTGTCGAGCACCCGGCCCTGGCTGCCCGGGCCGATCGCGGCCACCGCGGCGTCGAGCTTGTCCTGAGACCGCGACGCCACCACCACGCCGGCGCCCAGCTTCGCCGCGGCCTGCGCCGTCGCCAGCCCGATCCCCGAGCTGCCGCCGACCACCAGCACCCGCTTGCCCGTCAAATCACTCATTCCGCTCTCCTGCTTCCAGCCGTGCCGGCCGTCCGACCCGTCACGTTTGAAGATCTGGACCTTCGGCGTCGCGGAAATAATACTCGGGATCGCGAAGCCACTCTTTCCGGATCGTTGACAATGCGGCCGATCGAAAACCTGACCGACATCACCGCCTTCGTCCGCATCGCCGCGGCGGGCAGCCTGTCCGCCGCGGCGCGGGACCTCGGCCTGTCGCTGGCGGTGGTGTCGAAGCGGCTGGCGCGGCTGGAGGCGGCGCTGGGCGTGCGCCTGGTCCAGCGCACCACCCGCCGCCTGAGCCTGACCGAGGACGGCGCCGCCTTCCACGAGCGAGCGCTGCGCATCCTGGCCGAGCTGGAGGCGGCGCAGGACGCGATCGGCGGCGACGGCCGGCCGCGCGGCCTGCTGCGGGTGACGACGACCGCGGCCTTCGCCCGCCGGCTGATCGCGCCCTGCCTCGGACGCTTTCACGAGCGCTATCCCGAAATCCGGGTGCATGTGATCGCCATCGACGCGGTGGTCGATCTGGTGCGGGACGGCATCGATATCGCCATCCGCCAGGCGGCCCTGCCGGACAGCACGCTGATGGCGCGGGAGCTGGGGCGCAACTGGCGGGTGCTCTGCGCGTCGCCCGACTACATCGCCCGGCGTGGCCGCCCGGCGACGCCGCAGGATCTGGCCGACCACCCCTGCATCACCTATGGCGACCCGCCGATGACGGTGTGGCAGTTCGCGCGCCGGGGCGAAGCCGCCGTGGGCACCATCGTGTCCGGCGCGATCATGAGCAATGACGGCGAGGTCGCGCATGCCGCGGCGCTGGCCGGCGCCGGCGTCGTGCTGAAGTCGATCTGGCACGTGGCGGAGGATTTGGCCGCCGGGCGGCTGGTCCGGATCCTCGAAGACTACGAGTCGCCGGCGTCGCCGCTACAGGCGGTCTTCCCCTCCGCCCGCCACCTCGCCCCCAAGACCCGTGCCTTCCTCGACTTCCTCGGCGCGGAGCTGCGCGTCGCGGCGGCGGGGCTGGGCACGCCCTGACCCGGCGCGGGGCGGCGATGTGACGGTTTCGCCCGGCGCCGCCTTGCCAGCCGGGGCGGGGGCTGCTCAACTCCTTTCCCCGCCCGGCCGATCCGCGGCCGGGGCCGACCACGACGGATCCTTGATGACCGAGCCCGCGCCCATCCCCGTCTTCGACGGGCACAACGACGTCCTGCTGCGCCTGCTGAAGGCGCATGCCGGCACGGCCGAAACCGCCTTCATCGAGGGCACGGAGACCGGCCATCTCGACCTGCCGCGGGCGCGCAAGGGCGGCTTCGTCGGCGGCATGTTCGCGATGTTCCCGCCACCGCTGAAGTCGTCCAGCGGGATGGACCGGATGCAGGGCGGCAGCTACGCCGTGCAGCTGCCGGCGGAGCTGGGGCTGGCCGACGCCCAGGCCTCGACCACCGCGATGGCCTCGATCCTGCTGCGGCTGGAGCGGGCAGGGGGTCTGACCGTCTGCCGGAGCGTGGCCGAGATCCGGGCCGCGGTGGCCAAGCAGTCGCTGGCCGCGGTGTTCCACATCGAGGGCTGCGAGGCGATCGACACCGATTTCCGCATGCTCGACCTGCTCTACGCCGCAGGCCTGCGCTCGCTCGGCATCGTGTGGAGCCGGCCGAACGCCTTCGGCCATGGCGTGCCGTTCGTGTTCCCCAGCACCCCGGACACCGGGCCGGGCCTGACCGATGCCGGCCGCGCCCTGGTCCGCGAATGCAACGACCGCCGCATCCTGATCGACCTGTCGCATCTCAACGAGAAGGGATTCTGGGACGTGGCCGAGCTGTCCTCGGCGCCGCTGGTCGCGACCCATTCCAACGCCCATTCGGTCTGCCCGCATGCGCGCAACCTGACCGACCGGCAGCTCGACGCGATCCGCGAGAGCCGCGGCATGGTCGGGCTGAACTTCGCCACCGCCTTCCTGCGTCCGGACGGGTCGATGAACGCCGACACCGACCTCGAGGTCATGGTGCGGCACCTCGATGCCCTGATCGAGCGGGTGGGCGAGGACGGGGTCGGCCTCGGCTCCGACTATGACGGCGCGACCATGCCGGCCCGCATCAAGGACGTCGCCGGCCTGCCGCACCTGTTCGAGGCGCTGCGCGCCCATGGCTACGACGACGCGCTGCTGCGCAAGATCGGCACGGAGAACTGGTACGGTGTCCTGGAGCGCACTTGGGGCCGCTGACATCGGCTGCCGCGCGACGTCGGAGGCCGGCGGGAGGAAAGGTGCATCATGACTGTGGACGAGATGATCCGGGATCTCGCCGCCGCGAACGGTGTCCTGCCTGCCGACGCCATGAACTGGGCCCTGGAGCATTGGGATGATGCCGGGCCCCGGTGTGTCGAATTCCTGGAACGCCACGCCGGGGGCGCACAAGGCTCCAAGGGCGTCGAAGACGCTCTCTTCTTCATTATCCATCTGGCGGGCGAGATGCGGGAGACCCGCGCCTTCCCGCATCTCTGCCGCATGATCCGGGGCCCCGAGGCGGAGCACATCCTCGGCGATGCCGACACCGAAACGCTCGGCGGGATCCTGATCAACACCTTCGACGGTGATCCGGCGCCCCTGAAGGCGGTGATCGAGGATGCGGGTGCCGGCGACTACATGCGTGACGCGGCACTGGACGCCCTGGCCTGGCACTGCCGCATGGGCGCCATCTCCGATGAAGAGATGAAGGCCTACCTGCTTCACCTCTACGAGCACATGCAGCCGCGGGATGAAAATGTCGTGTGGCTTGGCTGGGTCACGGCGGTTTTTTGCCTCGGCTACGAGGGCTTGGCGCCACGGGCGGAACGGCTTATCGACGATTTCCTGGTTCCGCCGGGATTCATGGAGGTCGAGGATTTCCATGACGAACTGCGTCGGACGTTGGACGACCCCGAGCGGATGGCCGGCTTCATCGACAACCACATCGGCCCGTTCGTGGATGCGGTCGGCACCTTGTCCACCTGGTCCGATTTTTCGGAGGACGACCAGGCGGAACTGGATAGCGGACTGGAGGAGGACGACGAGGACGGCGATCTGGACGACCTTCTGCTGTCGGACAGACTGCAGGTCCCGCTCCACAGTGAGCCGGTGACCGATCCGCTGCGGCATGTCGGCCGCAACGACCCTTGTCCGTGCGGCAGCGGCAAGAAGTACAAAAAGTGCTGCCTGCAGTAAGAGAGTGGCCGTCATCGGTGTTGGGTTCACCACCGGTGAACCCAACGGGACCCTCGCCTTAGAAGTCGTAGTCGCCGCCGCCCGGGGCGGCGGGGGCTGCCGGCTTCTTCTCGACCTTCTCGACGATCAGCGCCTCGGTGGTGATCAGCAGGCCGGCGACCGAGGCCGCGTCCTGCAGCGCGATGCGCACCACCTTGGCCGGGTCGATGATGCCGGCCTTCAACAGGTCGGCGAACTCGCCCTTCTGGGCGTCGTAGCCGCGGTTGATGTCGTTGCCGTCCAGCAGCTTGCCGACCACGATCGACCCGTCGCCGCCGGCGTTCTCGACGATCTGCCGCACCGGCGCCTGCAGGGCGCGGCGGACAATGTCGATGCCGACCCGCTCCTCGTCATTCGCCGGCTTCAGCTTCTCCAGCGCCTTGGCGGCATAGAGCAGGGTGACGCCGCCGCCCGGCACCACGCCCTCGGCGATCGCGGCGCGGGTCGCGTGCACCGCATCGTCGACGCGGTCCTTGCGCTCCTTGACCTCGACCTCGGTGGCGCCGCCGACCCGGATCACCGCGACGCCGCCGGTCAGCTTGGCCAGCCGCTCCTGCAGCTTCTCGCGGTCGTAGTCCGAGGTGGTCTCCTCGATCTGGGCGCGGATCTGGCCGATCCGGCCGTCGATCTCCTTGCGGGTGCCGGCGCCGTCCACGATCGTGGTCTCCTCCTTGGCGATGCGAACGCGCTTGGCGGTGCCGAGGAAGTCGAGGGTCACGTTCTCCAGCTTGATGCCGACATCCTCGGAGATCACCTGGCCCTTGGTCAGGACCGCGATGTCCTCCAGGATCGCCTTGCGCCGGTCGCCGAAGCCGGGCGCCTTGACCGCCGCGATCTTCAGCCCGCCGCGCAGCTTGTTGACCACCAGCGTGGCCAGGGCCTCGCCCTCGACATCCTCGGCAATAATCAGCAGCGGCCGGCCGCTCTGCACCACCGCTTCCAGCAGCGGCAGCAGCGGCTGCAGCGCCGTCAGCTTCTTCTCGTGGATCAGGATGTAGGGGTTGTCGAGCTCGGCGATCAGCTTCTCGGCATTGGTGATGAAGTAGGGGGAGAGGTAGCCGTGGTCGAACTGCAGGCCCTCGACCACGTCCAGCTCGGTCTCCAGGCTCTTGGCCTCCTCGACCGTGATCACGCCCTCGTTGCCGACCTTCTTCACCGCCTGGGCGATGATGCGGCCGATCTCGACCTCGCCATTGGCGGAGATGGTGCCGACCTGGGCGATCTCGTCATTGGTCGAGATCTTCTTGGCCCGGCCTTCGACCGCCTTGACCACGGCCTCGACCGCCTTATCGATGCCGCGCTTGAGGTCGAGCGGGTTGAGGCCGGCGGCCACCGCCTTGGCACCCTCGCGCACGATCGCCTGGGCCAGGACCGTGGCGGTGGTGGTGCCGTCGCCCGCGAGGTCGTTGGTCTTGGACGCGACCTCGCGCACCAGCTGGGCGCCGAGATTCTCGAACTTGTCGGAAAGCTCGATCTCCTTGGCGACGGTCACGCCGTCCTTGGTGATGCGCGGCGCGCCGAACGACTTGTCGATGACCACATTGCGGCCCTTGGGCCCGAGCGTGACCTTGACCGCGTTGGCCAGGATGTCGACGCCGCGCAGGATGCGGTCGCGGGCGTCGGCGCTGAACTTGACGTCTTTGGCTGCCATGATGGTGTCCTTGGTGTCGGGGGCGGGGTCAGGCGGCCTTCTTCGAGGCGCGCTTGGCGGCCTCGAACACGCCGATGATGTCGGTTTCCTTCAGGACCACGAGGTCGCTGCCGTCGAGCTTGATCTCGGTGCCCGACCATTTGCCGAACAGCACGCGGTCGCCGGCCTTGACGTCCAGCGGCTGCAGCTTGCCGGCCTCGTCGCGGAGGCCAGGGCCGACGGCGATCACCTCGCCCTCCTGCGGCTTCTCCTTGGCGGTGTCGGGGATGATGATCCCGCCCTTGGTTTTCTCGTCCTGGTCGATGCGCCGGATCAGGACGCGGTCGTGCAGCGGGCGGAAGGACATGGGGTGCTCCTGGAAGGTGAGGGAAGGCACGGAGCCCCGGCGCTCCGAGGGGAGGCGAAGGGCGCTTCCGGTTCCGGTGGGGAAGGGTGGGCGGCGATGCCGCCGGCACGCGGGAGGCGGGTCAGGTCGCCCGGCGACAGGGGCCGCGACACCACCGGGCCGGGCCCGTGGGGGCGGCCAGGGGTACGTCGTGGAGGCTGGCGAGAGCGGTCATCAGGCGAATCCGGCCGACGGCAATGGTGCCGATGCAGATCGGCATGTGGATAGCCTAGAAAATGTCATTTCAGTTAGTCAATATGAATTTTATAACTAAATACATATGTATATTCAGACTGCGGTCGCTTCGAGACCACCCAGGAAACCCAGAAGCGGCGGGATTGCGGCGGCCGCGGCGGTGCTCGAGAGGTTGTGGCCCAGCCCCGCGATCACCTCGATCCGAGCGCCTGGGATCAGCGCCGCCCCGGCCCGCGCGGCCTCGACCGGCACCACCGGATCGGCGGAGCCGTGGATGAACAGCGTCGGCGCGGTGATGCGGCGCAGCAGGTTGCTGCGGTCGCCGGCGGCGCCGATCGCCCGGATCTGGCGGGCGGAGCCGAGCGGGCAATAGCCTCGCGCCACCGCCGCGGCGATGCGGGCGCGCAGCTCCGCCTCCGGCGTCACCCAGGCATCGCCCTCGAACAGCGCCGCCTGGCGGGTGAACAGGTCGATGTCGGGGGCCCGCAGCAGTTCCGGCGGCCGCGCCGCGCCCAGCGCCTCGCGGATATGCGGCGCGGCCAGGACCCCGGCCTGCCCACCGGAGGACATCAGGCAGGTGAGGGACCGCACGCGGTCGGGGTGGCGGGCGGCCACGATCTGGGCGATCCGCCCGCCCATGGAATAGCCCAGCAGGTGGACCCGGCCGAGGCCCAGCGCGTCGATCAGCCCGGCCGTGTCCGCCGCCATGTCGAACAGGGTGTAGGGCGTGTCTGTCCCCTCCTGGTCGGACCGGCAGGGACCGAACTTGGCGGACAGGCCGGTGTCGCGGTTGTCGAAGACGACGACGTGATGGATGGCCGCCAGCGCCTCGATCAGCGCCCAGGGCCAGTCGATCAGCTGCTGCGCCAGGCCCTGCACCAGCAGGATCGGCGGCCGGCCGGGATCGCCGAACCGCTCGACCGCGAATTCCAGATCACCGACCGCAACCCGCGCCATGTCCCGCTCCTCAAACCGGCGGCGGCATGGTCGCGGAGCGCGGCCGGCGTGGCAATGGCCGAGACGGGATGGTGCGAAAGGGGTGTCAGAGCGCCAGGCGGCTCGCGGCCCGGACGCGCTCCTGCCGCACCGGCGCGGCCGCCGGGTCGGTCGACCGGTACTGGACGATCAGCGAAGGATCCATCCCCGGATTCTGCAGGGTTTTAAGGGCCGTCGATATATCTCGACTGGAACACCCCGAGGTCGCGCCGGAAGCTGTCGAGGTTGTAGTCGGAGACCCCCGAGGGCGGGGTGCGGTCATGCAGGATTGCGTGCAGGATGCATTCCTGCATGCGGCCCAGGCTGCCGCCCTCCCGCGCCGCTTCCATCGCCGATCGGATCCAGCGCGTCTCCTGGGGGTTCGGCGGAAAGCCGTCCTCCCAGTTCTGGCGCTGGATGCGGAGCCAGAAGTGCAATGTCTGTGCAAGGCTCCGGCCGTCGCTCATCATTGGGTCCGTCGTCGGCATTATCCTCACACAAGACACGGGCGGCCGATTTGTTCCGGCACCTCGGGTTTTGCGGCGCTGCTATGTTCCCTGGCCTCCGGCAGGAACCGCGCCGTTGCATCGGCGCGGGCGGGCCGTCTTGTCCGTCTGGAGGAGCATCCGGTCCTCCCACTCTCCTTGAGGTCGTGGCGAGAGTCCCACTCTCGCGGGACACTCCTTTCTACCTTCTATCCAACAGACAATTGCGAGGAGGCGAAGCCGACGAAGCAATCCATGGGCCCGCACGAGCGGCCCGATGGATTGCTTCGCTGCGCTCGCAATGACGGGGTGGGTGGCAAGGACGTAGGGTAAGCTCCTACTTCTCGACCGTCCGGTTCCAGCGGTCGTTCCAGTCGGGCCGGTGGGCGTTGATCTGGTCCCAGTCCAGCACGATGGCGTGATCGAGATAGCCGCGGAACTCGGTCAGCATCTTGGCGGCCTCCGGCGTCGCGCCCGCGACCTTGCTGTTGGACGGGATCTGGCCGCCATATTGCAGCGCCGGGTCCTGGGCCTGGACGCTCAGCAGGTAATGCGCCAGCTTCTGCGCCAGCGCCGGCTCAGTGTTCCCGGCGACGACGCACTGCGTCACCATCAGCAGCACGCCGCCCTCCTTGGGCTGGGCGTAGGCCACCGGGATGCCCTTGTTCTGCATGCCGGCGATGGCGGTCGGCGTCAGCGGGAAGATCGCGGCCTCGCCGGTCTGCACCATCTCCGACAGCTTGGCCGAGCTCGGGATGTACTCCAGCACGTTGGGGCCGATGGTGTCGGCCCATTTGCTGAAGCCCGGCTCGACATCCGCCTCGCTGCCGCCCTGGATGCGGTTGACCATCAGGAAGCCGTGCAGCCCGTAGGTGCTGCTCGACAGCGACTGGAACACCACCTTGCCCTCGAATTTCGGGTCGGCCAGGTCCATCCAGGAGGTCGGGGCCGGCCAGCCCTGCTCGGTGAACATCTTGGTGTTGTAGCCCAGGCCGGTCAGCCCCAGGGTCACGCCCGACGCCATGTCGTCCTTGATCCGGGCGGCGGGGTACAGCTGCTCCAGCACCGGGTCGGGCTCGGTCTTCTGGCACAGCCCCATGCCGATCGCCCGCACCATCACCCCGTCGTCGAGGAAGATCAGGTGCATCTGCGGGTTGTCCTTGGCCGCCGTCGCCTTGGCCAGGATCTCGGAGGAGGTGCCGGGCACCACCACGACCTTGACGTCGTTGGCCTTCTCGAAATCGGGGAAGACGTGTTCGGTGAACGCCTTCTCCATGTCGCCGCCATTCATGCCGATGTACAGCGTCTTGGTCTCGGCCGATGCGGCGCCCGAGGCCAGCAGCGCGGCGCTCGCCAGCAGGGCCGTCTTCATTCGTGCATTCATGGTGCTCTCTCCTGCTTGATGTGGTTGATGGTCACGCGGCGGGGGTTGCCGCCGCCGCTGCAAAGCGGCCGATGCCGAAGGCCTCGATCGGGGTGGTGCTGCGCCCGTCCCGCGCCAGCTCGGCCAGCACCTCGCCGACCGCCGGCCCGATCTGGAAGCCGGCGCCGGAAAAGCCGAAGCCGTGGATCAGCCCCGGCGTGGTGCGGCTCAGGCCCAGCACCGGGTTGCGGTCGGGGGTGTCGCCCTCGACCCCGCTCCAGAACCGGATGATCTGGGCGCCGCGCAGGGCCGGAAACAGCTCGGCCGCCTGCTGCAGCAGTGACGCGATGGCGGACCGGCCGGGCCGGGCCCGGTCGGCGTCCAGCGCATGGCCGCGGCCGCCGCCGATGACGCAGTTGCCGCGCTCGACCTGGCGGCCATAGATGCCGCCGCCCTCGACCCCGATGTTGACGTCCATCAGCCGGGGCAGGGGCTCGGTCACCGCCATGTTCGGGTGGCTCGACACCAGCGGCACCGGCTCGCCGAAGGATGCGGCGAAGCTTCCGGCCCAGGCGCCGGCGCAGTTCAGCAGCAGGCGGGACCGCACCTCCAGCCCGTCGCCGGCCAGCAGGCGGAAGCCCTCGCCGTCGCGGGCCGCCTCGCGCACCGGCGTCTGCTCGCGGATGTCGGCACCGGCCTGCCGTGCGGCCCGGGCGAAGCCGGGCGACACCAGCCGTGGATTGGCATGGCCGTCCGCCGGGCACAGCGACCCCGCAATGGCGCGGTCGCCCAGCCAGGGATAGCGGTCGCGGAAGGCGTTGCCGGTGATCAGTTCGAGGTCGAGGCCGAAATCCCGCACCCGGTCGCGATAGGCCTCCAGCGACGCCAGATCGGCCTCGCTGCGCGCCAATTTCAGGTGGCCGGAGCGGATGTATTCGCCGTCGATGCCGATGGTCTGCGGCAGGCGCTGCCAGATGGCGTGGGCGCGCTGGGACAGCGGGATCTGTTCCGGCGGCCGGCCCTGGCGGCGGACGCCGCCATAGTTCACGCCGCTGGCCTGGGCGCCGCAGAAGCCGCGCTCCAGCAGCAGCACCGACATCCCCATCCGCCGCAGCGCCAGCGCCGCCGCCGCCCCGGCAATGCCGCCGCCGATGATGGCGACATCGGTGGTCAGGCGTTCGGTGGCGGTCATGCCGCGCCCTCCGGCTCGTCCTCGATCGTGAGGGGGATCGGCTTGACCGGGGCCTGGCCGCGCAGGCGGCCGACGGCTTCGACCGGCACGCCGCGATGGGCGGCCAGGATCTCGGCGGCTGCTGCTCCGCACATCCGGCCCTGACAGCGGCCCATGCCGACGCGGCACAGCGCCTTCAGCCGGTTCAGCTCGGGCGGCCCCCAGCCGGCGGCGGTGGCGCGCAGGGTGCCGGCCGTCACCTCCTCGCAGCGGCACACCACCAGATCGTCCGGCGCCGATGCGGCCCAGCCGGCCGGCAACGGGAAGGCGCGCTCCAGCCCCTGGCGGAACCGGCCGATCGCGGCCAGCTTCGCCTCGATCCGGGCAGCGCGGGTTAGGTCGACCGGCCGGCCGAGATCCTGTAGCAGGGCCAGGGCGGCGCGCTCGCCCGCCAGCTCGGCGGCATCGGCGCCGGCGATCCCGGCACCATCGCCGGCCAGGTAGACGCCGGCGACGCTGCTGCGCCCGGCGGCGTCGCGCTCCGGCAGCCAGGCGCGGTTCAGGGCGTCGAAGCGGAAGTGGCAGCCGGCCAGGTCGGCCAGCTGGGTCTCCGACCGCAGACCATAGCCGAAGGCGACGGCGTCGCAATCGATGCGATGCTCGCGGGTGCCGTCGTGCCAGACCAGCCCTTCGACCCTGTCGGTGCCGAGGATGCGCAGCGGCCGGGCGCCGTGCCGCGCCGCCACGCCGCCGGCCTTCAGCGCCGCCATCAGCTTCAACCCCTTGGCCAGCACGGCCGGGCCGCGCAGCAGCCCGGGCAGGGCGGCGACCTTGTCGGCAAAGCGGGCAGTGTCCAGCACCGCGGCGACCTCGGCCCCCGCCTTGAGATATTGCGACGCCACCAGCGGCAGCAGCGGGCCGGTGCCGATGAAGGCGACGCGCCGGCCGATGCCGCAGCCCTGATACTTCAGCGCCAACTGGGCCGCACCCAGGCTGTAGGCGCCGGGCAGGGTCCAGCCCGGCATCGGCAGGATGCGGTCGGTGGCGCCGGTGGTCAGGATCAGGTGGCTGTAGGGCAGGCGGCTGCTGCGCCCGTCCCGCAGCAGGTCCAGCGCCCCGGCCTCGATGTTCCAGACCAGCGTCTCAGCCCGGTGGTCGATCGCCGGCGCCAGGCTGTCGATGGTCCGGTGCAGCGCCTCGGCCTTCGCCGCCTCGGTGCCGTACAGCGTCCTGGCGTCACGGGTGAAGCCGTCGGGCTGGCGGCGATAGATCTGGCCGCCGCCCTTCCTGGCCTCGTCCACCAGCACCGGCCGCAGCCCGGCCGCGGCCAGGGCCTCCACGGCGCGGATGCCGGCCGGGCCGGCGCCGACGATCACCGGACGGATCTCGCCGCTCATGCCGGCTCTCCGGTCACCAGCCGCATGCCCTCGGCGATGGCGGTGGAGCAGGCGCGGAAGCGGCGTCCGTCCTCGGTGGCCACCCAGCAATCCTGGCAGGCGCCCATCAGGCAGAAGCCGGCGCGGGGGTGCCCTGAGAATTCTGACCGCCGCAGCCGGTCGGCGCTGGTCAGGATCGCGGTCAGCACGGTGTCGCCGGCCAGCGCCGTGGCCGGGCGGCCGTCCAGGCGGAAGCGGATCTCGGGCCGGCCGGTCTCGGCCAGGCGGGTCAGGATGGGCATCGCGGGGATCCGGTCACTGGCGGCCGACCAGGATGCGGTCGAGGCCGTAGATGCGGTCGAGCACGACCATGGCGACGGCGGTGACGGCGACCATCAGGGCCGAGACCGCGGCCATCATCGGGTCGATCGATTCCGTCGCATACATGTACATCCGCACCGGCAGGGTGACGGTGGCGGGCGAGGTGACGAAGATCGACATCGTCAGCTCGTCGAAGCTGTTGATGAAGGCCAGCAGCCAGCCGCCGGCCACGCCGGGCAGGATGATCGGCAGGGTGATGCGGCGGAACACGGTGAAGGCGCCGGCCCCCAGCGACGCCGCCGCCTGCTCGGTCGACCGGTCGAAGCCGATCAGCGCGGCGATCACCAGCCGCAACGCATAGGGCGTGATCACCACGCTGTGCGCCAGCACCAGCCAGAAGAAGCTGCCGGCGGCGCCGAGCTCGGAGAACAGCTGCAGCAGCGCCACGCCCAGCACCAGGTGCGGGATCAGGAGCGGCGACAGGAACAGGGCGTTCAGCCCGTCGCGGCCGGGGAACTGGTAGCGGGTGGTGGCGATGCCGGCCGGCACCGCGATCGCGGTCGACAGCGTCGCCGCCATGGTCGCCAGCCACAGGCTGTTCCAGAAGGATTGCAGGAAGTCCGAATGGTCGAACACCGCCTGGAACCAGCGCAGCGAGACGCCCGTGGTCGGCAGGCTCAGCGTGTTCTCCGGCGTGAAGGCGACCAGGCAGACGATCACCAGCGGCGCCAGCATGAACGCCGCGACCAGGGCGTGGAAGGTGAGGGCGAAGGGGCCGTTGCGGGTCATCGGCGCCACCTCACCCGAGGCTCTTCCGGTACCGTCCTTCGACGATCCGGTTGTAGCTGAGCATGATCACCAGATTGGCCAGCAGCAGGATCACCGCGATGGCGGCGCCCAGCGGCCAGTTCAGCGAGTTCAGGTATTCGTCATAGACCACGGTCGCGACCATCTTCAGCCGCCGTCCGCCGAGCAGGCTGGGGATGGCGAAGGAGCTGGCGGCGAGGCCGAACACGATCAGGCTGCCGGACAGCAGACCGGGCAGCACCTGCGGCAGCACCACCCGGCGCAGCACCGTGCTGTGCGACGCGCCGAGCGACAGCGCCGCCTGCTCGGTGGCCGGATCCAGCTTCTGCAGCGAGGTCCAGACCGGGATCACCATGAAGGGCAGCATGACGTGGACCAGCGCCACCACCACCGCCGTCTCGGTGTAGAGCAGCCGGACGCGGCCGAGGCCGAGCGCCTGCAGCGCGTCGTTCACCAGGCCGGTGGGGCCTAGCAGCATGCTCCAGCCGAAGGCACGGACCACGACCGAGACCAGCAGCGGCGCCAGCACCACCAGCAGGAAGATCGACCGCCAGGGCTTTCGCATCCGGCTCAGCACATAGGCCTCGGGCGCGCCCAGCACGGCGCAGATCAGCGTGGTCAGCGCCGCCAGCCGGAAGGTGCGCAGGAAGATGCCGTAGTAGTAGGGGTCGGTCAGCACGGTCAGGTACTGGCCGATGGTCCAGGCATCCTGCACGCCGGTGGTGTGGTCGTAGACGTGGAAGGACAGGATCAGGGTCAGGACAAGGGGCGTGATCACCAGCGCCGCGAACAGCAGCGTCGCCGGCGCCGCCATCGCGGTGACCGCCAGGCGCGGGGTGGCGGCTCCCGTCGCGGCGCTCATTGCAGGGCCCCGGCGGCCTCGGCGTCGCGCAGCACCCGGATCATGCCGGGCGCCCAGTCGATGCCGGCCTTGGCGCCCTCGGCCAGCGGCTCTTCGCCCAGGTTCGGGGTCGCGACCAGCAGTTCCCCGACCGAGGTGTCGAGGTGGTACAGCCACTGGCTGCCCAGGAAGTAGCGGCGCGACACCGTGCCGGGCAGGCGGCCGCTGCCGGCGGCGCCCAACGCCAGCTTCTCCGGCCGCAGGCACAGCAGCACGTGGGCGCCGGCCGGCAGCCCGTCGCCGGGAACCTCCAGCGTGACCGCGCCGACCGCCACCCGGGCGGTGGCGCCGGCCTGGGCCACCACGCCGTCCAGCAGGTTGGCCTTGCCGACGAAGTCGGAGATGAAGCGGCTGCGCGGATGCTCGTACATCCGGTAGGGCTGGTCGATCTGGGTGATGCGGCCCTGCTCCATCACCACCACCCGGTCGCTGATCGACAGCGCCTCGGACTGGTCGTGGGTGACCATGATCGTGGTGGTGCCGGTGCGGCGCTGGATCTGGCGCAGCTCGAACTGCATCGCCTCGCGCAGCTTGGCGTCGAGGTTGGACAGCGGCTCGTCCAGCAGCAGCACCGGCGGTTCGATCACCAAGGCGCGGGCCAGGGCCACGCGCTGGCGCTGGCCGCCCGACAGGGCCCGGGGATAGCGGTCGGCGAGGTGGTCGAGATGGACCAGCGCCAGCGCCTCGGCCACCCGCTTCGCCCGTTCGGCCTTGGCGACGCCGCGCATCTCCAGCCCGAAGGCGACGTTGTCGGCCACGGTCATGTGCGGGAACAGGGCGTAGCTCTGGAACACCACGCCCAGGCCGCGGCGGTTGGGCTTCACCGTGGTCAGGTCCTGGCCGTCCAGCAGGATCCGGCCCGTGGTCGCCGGCACGAAGCCCGCGATCATCTGCAGCGTCGTGGTCTTGCCGCAGCCGGAGGGGCCGAGCAGCGACACGAACTCGCCGCGCTCCACCGTCAGGTCGAGATCCGCGACCGCCGCGACGTCGCCATACAGCTTCGAGATCCGTTCGAGACGGAGGAAGGTCATCGCTGTCTCCCTGGCACACCTGCGCGGTCGATCTTGGGTCCGTTGAACGGAAGGCGCCGACACGCCTTTCCAGAAGACTCTTTCGCCCGATCGAGTCAAGGAGACATTCCATTTTATTGGGAGTATTCTGATTCAGATTCCATATATCGGAATCAATGATGGTTGTGGCTATGCAGGAATTCCGGAAATGGTGAAGGCCGATGAACCTCTGTCTCCGGGCAAAAGCCTGCAGCGCGGCTTCGCCATCCTGCGCGCACTGGCCGAGGCGGGCGGCGAGGGGGCGAAGCTGATCCGCATCGCCGAAGCCACCGACCTGACCCAGGCGACGGTGCACCGGCTGCTGAAGGCGCTGGCAGCGGAAGGCATGGTCGAGCAGGACGAGCGCAGCCGGATCTACCGGCTGGGCATCGATTTCTTCGCTCTGGCGGCGCGGGCGGGCAACCCCAGCAGCCTGCGCGACCTGTGCCGGCCGGTGCTGCAGCGCCTGTCCGCCATGCTCGGCGACACCGTGTTCCTGCTGGTGCGCACCGGCTTCGACGCGCTGTGCCTCGACCGCAGCGAAGGCCTGTTCCCGATCCGCTCCCACACCGGCGACATCGGCGGCCGGGTGCCGCTCGGGGTCGGGCAGGGGGCGCTGGTGATCCTGGCCTTCCTGCCGGAGGCGGAGCGCGAGGAGGTGGTGCGCTTCAACGTCCCGCGCCTGGTCGGCCAGGGCGTCATGGACGAGGTCTACCTGCGCAGCGAAATGGCGAAGGTGCGCGCGGCCGGCTACGCCACGCGGCGGGACTTCATCCTGCCCGGCATGGGCGGCGCCGCGGTGCCGATCCTCGATCGCGACGGCCGGGCGGTGGCGGCGCTCAGCATCGGCACCATCTCCGAACGGCTGGGCGAGGACCGGCTGCCGACGGTGATCGAGATCCTGAAGCGCGAGGCCGACGCGATCGGGCCGCGGATCAACCCCTTCGACCCGGCCCTGCGCCGCCCGGCCCAGATGCTGGGCAGCGCCGCCATGGGCGGGTGAGGGACCGTTCTTTTTTTGTCATGCCACGGCTTGACCGTGGCATCCAGGGCGGCCAGAGCGGTTCTTCGTGGCCCCTGGATTGCCCGGTCAAGCCGGGCAATGACAGATAGAGTGTAGTCCCCACGATCCGAGGATCCCTCCGATGTCCCTTCCGCCCTTCGCCCCCGGTCCTGCCCGCCTGGCCTGGAGCCCGTCGCCGGAGCTCGGCGCGCTGGGCAAGGCCCACGGCGCGGTGCTGGTCCCGACCGGCGCGGTCGAGCAGCACGGGCCGCATCTGGCGACCGGCGTCGACATCTGGCTGGCAATGGCGGTGGCGCTGGGCGTCGCCGGGCGGGACCCGTCGATCCGGGTGGCCGAGCCGATCTCCTACGGCTCCTCGGCGCATCACGTGGCCTTCCCCGGCACCATCAGCCTGCGGCCGTCGACCTTTATCGCCATCGTGGTCGATGTCTGCCGTTCGCTGGCGCGCGACGGCTTCTTCCCGATCCTGCTGAACGGCCATGGCGGCAACCGCGGCGCGCTGCAGGTCGCGGTGTCCGAACTCGGCGCCGACGGCATCCGCAGCGCCGCCTTCTCCTATTTCGACCTGATCCGCGAGGATGCGGCGGCGATCCTGCCCGATGCCGACCAGGGCTGCGGCCATGCCTGCGCGCTGGAGACCTCGCTGATGCTGCACCTGTTCCCGGGATCGGCCCGGGCCGAGGCGATCCCGGCCGGCGGTACGCCGTCCTGCTGGCCCGACCCGCATCTCTATGCGTCCAGCCCGATCACGGTCTGGCGCGGCTTCGAGGAGATCAACCCGACCGGGGTGATCGGCCGCCCCGCCGACGCCACCGCGGAGGCCGGGGCCAGGCTCTACGAGGCCGCGGTGGCCTGTTCGCTGGCGGCGACGCAGCGGCTGCGCGAGACCTTCGCCACGGCGTGAGGCTTTCGTTTTCGGCCGCGATGTGCCACGGAGGCCGGCATGACCGATGATCCCGCCCTCGACACCCTGTTCCTGCCCTTCGACACCGAGGCCCTGGCCTGGCCGGCGGATGGCCGCGCCCTGTTCCTCGGCGCCCGCGCCGGCGCGGCGCTGGCCGGATACGCATCCCCTGCCCTGGCCTGCGAGCAGAGCGTCCGGCAGCACGCCACGGCGCTGGAGCAGGCGGGGCTGACCGTCTCGCCCGCGGTCGAAGGCCGCTTCCCGCTGGTGCTGGTGCTGCCGCCGCGGCAGCGCGAGGCGGCGCGCACCCTGCTGGCCCGCGCGCTGGACCAGGCGGTATCAGGCGCCGCCGTGGTGGTCAGCCTGGCCAACACCGACGGTGCCCGCTCGATCGAGGAGGATCTGGTCCGCCTGGCCGGGCCGGTCGAAAGCCTGTCGAAGAACCGCTGCCGCGTGTTCTGGGTCCGCCCGCAGGACGGCGCCGGCGACCTTGCGCTGCGCGCCGAATGGGCGCTGCTGGATGCGCCGCGCCCGGTGGCGGAGGGCCGCTTCCTCAGCCGCCCCGGCCTGTTCGCCTGGGACCGCATCGATCCCGGCTCGGCCCTGCTCGCCGCCCATCTGCCGGCGGACCTCAAGGGCCATGGCGCCGATCTCGGCTCGGGTTTCGGCACGCTCTCGGCCGCGATCCTGGAGCGCTGCCCCGATGTCACGGCGCTGGACCTCTACGACGCCGAGGCGCGGGCGCTGGACCTCGCCCGCCGCAACCTGGCACCCCTGGCCGGGCAGACCGCGCTCGACTTCCTCTGGCATGACGTCGCCGGCGGGCTGGCGCCGGGCCGGCGCTACCATTTCATCGTCACCAACCCGCCCTTCCATGACGGCGGCCGGGCCGACCGGCACGACCTCGGCCGCGCCTTCATCGCCGCCGCGGCGGCGGGGCTGAAGCCGAAGGGGCGGCTGTGGCTGGTGGCGAACCGGCACCTGCCCTATGAGGCGACGCTGGAAAAGGCCTTCACCATGGTCCGCAGCGTGGTCGAGGACGGTCCCTATAAGGTGATCGAGGCCGCAAAGGGCGTGCGATGAAGCTGGTCCGCCGCCTCGCCAATCTCGGTTACGGCAGCCGCAAGCAGGTCGAGGCGATGCTGCGCGACGGCCGCGTCACCAACGCCGCCGACGTGCCGTTCAACCCCGAGGCGCAGCCGGAGCACGAGGCGATCCGGGTCGATGGCGAGCCGCTCGACCCCCCGCCCGGCGCGGTGCTGATGCTGCACAAGCCCACCGGCTACACCTGCGCCACCGCCGACCCCGGCCGGGTGGTCTACGAGCTGCTGCCGCCCCGGTTCCGCCAGCGCAACCCGATCGTCGCGCCGGTCGGGCGGCTCGACCGCGACACCACCGGCCTGCTGCTGCTGACCGATGATGGCGTGCTGCTGCACCGGATCATCTCGCCCAAGGCCCGCATCCCCAAGGTCTATGAGGCGACGCTGGCGCAGGACCTCGCGGGGAACGAGGCGGAGCTGTTCGCCGCCGGCACCCTGATGCTGCGGTCGGAGAAGACGCCGCTGGAGCCGGCGGCGCTGGAGGTGCTGGGGCCGCGGCGGGCCCGGCTGACCCTGACCGAGGGCCGCTACCACCAGGTCCGGCGGATGTTCGCCGCGGCCGGCAACCGGGTCGAGACGCTGCACCGCGCGACCGTCGGCGGCCTGGCGCTGGGGGATCTGGCCGAGGGGAAGTGGCGGCTGCTGGACCCGGCCGAGGTGGCCTCGGTGTTCGGGCCGCCTGCGGCCTGACGACTCACGCCGCGAAGGTCAGCACCACCCGGGTCCCGGCGTGGCTGGGGTCGTGCAGCAGGGTCGCTTCCAGCTTGGTCGCCATCGCCTTGATGATCCGCTGCCCCAGCCCGGTCGATCCCGCCGGCGCCGGGCCGATGCCGACGCCGTCATCCTCGACCGTGATCTCGATCCGGGCATCGGGCAAAGCGCGCTGCACCACCCGGACCGGCCCGCCGCCCGCGGCGGGATAGGCGTATTTCAGCGCGTTCAGCACCAGCTCGGTGACGATGACGCCCAGCGCGATGGCCCGGTCGGGGTGAATCTCGACCGGCTCGGTCCGCAGGTCCAGCACCGACCGGGTGCCCTGGCCTTCGGTCGATCCGCGCAGGCTTTCCGCCAGTTCCTGCAGATAGCGGTCGAGCTCGATGGCGCTGACGGAGTCGGAGGTGTAGAGGCGGCGATGCGCCTGGGCGACCGCCATCACCCGGTTCTCCGCCTCGGCCAGCGCGCCCTTGATGTCGGGCGCACCCGACGCATTGGCCTGCAGCCGCAGCAACGAGGCGATCAGCTGCAGGCTGTTGCTGACGCGGTGGTTGATCTCGCGCATCAGCATGGCGCGCTCCTCGGCCAGCGCCTCGAAACGGTCGCGGGCGGCCCGGATCTCGGCCTGGTGGATTTCGTTCTCGCGCCGCAGCCGGGCGGCCTCCAGCGCGCCGTCGATCGCCGCCTGCAGCAGGGCGAAGAACTCGCCCTCGGCCGATTTGATCACATAGTCGGCGGCGCCGATCTTCAGCGCCGCCACCGCCACCCGGCTGTCCTGGTTGCCGGTGGCGTAGATCACCGGGGGCGGGTCGGGCCGCCGGCGGATCTCCTCCAGCGTCGCCAGCCCGTCCTGGCCGGGCATGGCATGGTCCAGCACCACGGCGTCGATGCCGCCCTGGTCGATGCGGGCCAGCCCCAATCCGCCATCGGTCGCGATCTCGACGACATAGCCGGCGCGGCCCAGCGTCCTTTGCGCCAGCCGGGCCAATCCCGGATCGTCGTCGATGTAGAGGATGCGGATGCCGGCAGCAGCCATCATGGAGTCTCGGGCACCTGGATGACGGAGAAGAACAGGCCCAGCTGCCGGATCGCGTTGGCGAAGTTCTCGTAGTTCACCGGCTTGGTGATGTAGACGTTGCAGCCGAGGTCGTAGCAGCGCTGGATCTCGACCTTGTCGTCGGTGGTGGTCAGGACCACGACCGGCGACAGCTTCAGATGGTCGTTCTCCTTGACCCGCCGCAGGATCTCGGTGCCGGAGATGTCGGGCAAGTTGAGGTCCAGCAGGATCAGCAGCGCCCTGCCTTTGTTCACCTCGCCGGATCCGTCCGGGCCGAACAGATGGGCCAGGCCGCTGGTGCCGTCGCGGAACGACATCAGTTCGTTGTGCACCCCGGCCCGGCGCAGGTTCTTCTCGATCAGGCGGGCATGGCCCTCATCGTCCTCGATCATCACGATGCTGACCGCGCGGCTGTCCTGGCTCATCTCGCTGCCCTCCGGTTGGGTTCGATCCATGTCTTGGGAAGGGTGACCCGGAACACGCTGCCGTGCCCCGGGGTGGAATCCATCGCGATGCTGCCGCCCAGCCGGCGGACCAGCGCGCGGACATGGGCCAGGCCGATGCCCTCGCCCGGCCGGTCCTGCGGGCCGGAGCGGCGGAACAGCTCGAAGATCCGGCCCCTGTCCTGCGGGTCGACGCCGCGGCCGTTGTCGCGGACCTCGTAGACCAGGCCGGCTGCCGTCGCCCGGCCGCTGACCTCGACCTCGCCCGGCACGCCGTCGCGCAGATACTTCAGGGCGTTGTCCAGCAGGTTCGAGAAGATCTGCTCCAGCGCCAGCCGGTCGCTGGCCAGGGCCGGCAGGGCGCCGATCCGGATCTCGGCGTTCCGCTCCTGGGCCTGGTGGGCCAGGCTGCCGGCGATGCCCTGCAGCAGCGCGGTGGCGTCGATCCGCTCGCGCTTGAACTCCCGCCGGCCCTGCCGGGCCAGGGTCAGGATGGCGTTGATCAGCCGGTCCATCTTGGCGATCGAGGTCTTGATGAAGCCCACCGCCTCGCCGAAATCCGCCTTCAGCGCCTCGTCCTCGCTTTCGTCGGCCGGTGCCGGCAGCTGGCCGCGCAGGGCCGCGATCCGGTCGAAGATGCCGTCGCGCACATGCTCCAGCTCGCTGGTGAAGCCCATGATGTTGACCAAAGGCGACCGCAGGTCGTGGCTGACGATGTAGGCGTAGCGCTGGATCTCCTCATTGGCCTCCTGCAGGTCGGCCGTCCGCTCCGCCACCACCGCCTCCAGCCCCTCATTGGCGTGGGCGAGCTCCTGCTGGATGGCCTGCAGCGCCCGGGTCGACCGCCGGAACAGGATGACGGCGACGGCGGCGACCGCGACGATGGTCAGCAGGCCGGCCAGGGTGATCGCCACCAGCCAGAACTGGGTATTGCGCGAGGTGGCGGACCGGTCGGTCAGCAGCCGCGCCTCCTCCGTCTTCATGCCCGTCAGGATGCCGTCGATCTGCGCGATCAGCTCACGTCCGCGCCCGGTCCGCACCAGGGTCAGCGCGCCGATGCGGTCGCCGCCATCGTACTGGCGAACGGCGTTGCGGAAGTTGGGCAGCCGGTCCAGCAGCGGCCGCAGGGTTCCGATCGCCTGCTGCTGCGAGGGATTGTCGCTGGTCCGGCCCTGGATCTCGTCGATCACGGCCGGGATCTGCGCCAGCGCCGTCTCGAAGGAGTCGGCGTATTGCTTGTCCTCGGTCAGGAGGTAGCTGCGCTGGGCGCCCTCCACCGTCTGTACCAGGAACTGCAGCTGGGTGATCCGGCCTTCCAGCTCGAGCGAATGGGCGACCCATTCCTGGTCCTCGCGCGACTGCTGCACCAGCCAGATCGACGCGACGCCGATCACCAGCAGGATGGCGAAGCCGAGGATGCCGAGGGTCAGGAGACTGTGTCTGGTCATGGAATCGGGGGACGTGTTGCCGCTTCGCTCTGGTGTATGGCACGCAACCGTATGAGGGTGCTGGGCCATTTGCCACAGGAAGATAAAACTCTCAACTATTCGCCGAGCTTCAGCCTTTTAGCCCACGCTATGCAATCTTGATCTGCTCAGCATTGCGGCCCGCGGCCGGTCGCGCAGAAATTATCAAATGTTTATTTCGGAATGTTGTGGAAATGCCGGCGGACGGGGTGCCAGGGGCAGGCCGGGATCAAGGCCCGCCCCGTCACTCGACTCTCGCTTCCGCCTCATCCTCGACCGGCAGGTCCGCGCCAGCCGGCGTCGTGTCCTCGATCTCGATCACGGCCACGGCTTCCGGCCCGTTCGGGTCGCCGGGGCCGGTCTCGCAGCCGAGGTCCGGGAAGGCCATGATCCGGTTGCCGCCGCGGCCGGCGGCGCGGCAGACGATGAAGCCGCGCTGCTCCATATAGGTCAGCAGCCGCCGGGTGCGGCCGACCGACTGGGTGCCGTAGGCCCGTCCGATGGTGGCGTCGGACGGGCAGGGCGCCGTCGCCAGCCCCGCCTTGACCAGCAGCAGGAAGATGCCCTGCATGTCCTCCGGCAGGTCCTTCGCCAGACTGGTGGCGCGCTGCCAGGCCGGGCTCTCCGCCGTCTCGGTGTCGACCCCGGCGCGGGCCACCGCCAGCCGGCCGCGGAAGCCGGCGAGGTCGAGCGGCCCGCCGCCGCCCCGGGGGCCGGCGAGCTTGCGGATCCGGCAGCGCACCAGGAAGTCCTGGTACAGCACCGCGACCGGGCGAAATGCCGAATCCTCCTCCGCCACCAGGTCGCGCAGCACCGCGTCGATCGCGGCGTCGCGCTCCGCCTGGGTCATCGGATCCGTCTCCTCCTCGGCCGCGGCGGCCGCTGGGTCGGGGCGGCTGCGGATCAACTGGGCCAGCAGCTCGGCGGTCGGCTGCGGCGCCGGCTGGCGCGGCAGCCGCGGCACCGGCGGCTCGACCTCGGCCGGCTTCAGGATCAGCTCGTGCAGGTCCTCGGCTGGCGCCTCCGGCATCGGCATCAACTTCGGGCTGGTCGACCGCGCGCCGGTCTCGACCGCGCCGATCTTGACCTCCAGCGGCCGCCGCGACAGGGCCGGGCCCAGCGCCACGAACTGGCCGCGCCCGAGGTCGCGGAACATCTCGGCCTGGCGCCGTTCCAGGCCCAGCAGGTCGGCGGCGCGCGCCATGTCGATGTCGAGGAAGGTGCGGCCCATCAGGAAGTTCGAGGCCTCGGCCGCGACGTTCTTGGCCAGCTTGGCCAAGCGCTGGGTGGCGATGACGCCGGCCAGGCCGCGCTTGCGACCGCGGCTCATCAGGTTGGCCATGGCGCCCAGCGTCGCCTTGCGCGCCTCCTCCGACACATCGCCGGCGGCGGCGGGGGCGAACAGCTGGGCCTCGTCCACAACCACCAGCACGGGGTACCACAGGTCGCGCTCGGCATCGAACAGCCCGTTGAGGAAGGCGGCGGCGCCGCGCATCTGGGCGTCGGCGTCGCAGCTTTCGAGGTTGAGCACGGCGGAGGTGCGATGCTGCCGGATGCGGCCGGCGATGCGGTGCAGGTCGGCATCCGACCGGTCGCCATCGACCACGATGTGGCCGAAGCGGTCGGCCAGGCTGATGAAGTCGCCCTCGGGGTCGATCACCACCTGCTGCACCCAGGGGGCGCTCTGCTCCAGCAGCCGGCGCAGCAGATGCGACTTGCCGGAGCCGGAATTGCCCTGCACCAGCAGCCGAGTCGCCAGCAGCTCCTCGAGATCGATCATGGCCGATGTCCCGTTGGACAGCGTTCCGATGTCGATTTGGACCGTCATCACCCCTCCGCAAACTCGGGCCGCGCCATCCTCCGGACGGCAGGACCGGGCATGGTCTATCACGACGGGAGACGGTCGGGGCAACCCGAAGGGACGGGGCAGGGTCCCGGCGCGGTTCAGCTGCCGAGACGGGACTCGACGCGGCGAATCAGGCCCCGGGCGTCCTCCGGCGCGCGCACCTTGGCGTCATTGTCGAAATAGACGAAGACGTCGCGCCGGGCCCGCTTCGGCCCGGGCCGGTCGATCACCCGTTCGGCGTCGTCGGGCTCGCGGCCGGTGGCCCAGGCGGCGACGCGGTCGGCCCAGCGGTCCAGCGACGCGTCGTCATAGCCGCTGACATACAGCTCCTCCGAGCCATGCAGGCGGCAATAGATGAAGTCGGCGGTCAGGTCCATGCGCCGCGGCCAGTCGACCGTGTCGGCGCAGACCAGTGCCACCTTGTGGCGCCGTAGCAGCCGGACGAAGGCGGGGTCGAGGAAGCTGTCATGCCGGATCTCGATGGCGTGGCGCAGCGGCCGGCGCCGGTCGGTCCTGGTCCAGGCCCGGCCGGCAAAGCGGTCATCGTGCCGGCGCGCCATCGCGGCCGCGGCCTCGGTGTCGTGCGGCAGCAGGGCCAGGAAGGCCTCGATCCGCGCCGCGTCGAAGCGGAAGCTGGGCGGCAGCTGCCACAGGATCGGGCCCAGCTTCGGCCCCAGCCGCAGCAGGCCGGAGGCGAGGAAGTTGGCCAGCGGCGTCCCGGCGTCGCGCAGCCGGCGGGTGTGGGTGATGTAGCGCGGGCCCTTGACCGCGAAGACGAAGCCTTCGGGCGTTTCCTCGGCCCAGCGGGCGTAGCTCTCCGGCCGCTGGCTGCCGTAGAAGGTACCGTTGATCTCGATCGACGGAAAGGCTTCGGCGGCGAAGGCCAGCTCCCGCTTCTGCGGCAGGCCCTTGGGGTAGAACACCCCGCGCCAGGGCCGGTAGGTCCAGCCCGAAATCCCGATCCGCACCCGTCCCGGCCTGGTCATCGCGATCCTCCCGAAAGGGAACGCCGCGGCCGCGGGGATGGTGCCGTCGTCTTTGCGACGGCGAACTCTCAAAAGAAAAGAGGGCGGCCCCTGGCGCCGCCCTCGAAGTCTGCTCGGTACAGTCCTGTCGTCGCCTCAGAAGGCGAGGACGACGCCGGTGGTGAGCGAGGTCTGCTCGAAGTCGCGGCCGACGCGGAACTCGTTCCGCTCGTAGGCCAGCTCGGTGAAGCTGTTGAGGCCCGGCGCGACGTTGTAGAGGAACGAGCCGATCACGCTGTGGTTGGTCTGCAGGTCGGTGCCGTTGGTGAAGGACGACGACAGGCCGTTGCCCTTCTCGGCGGTGGTGTAGGCGTAGCCGACCGAGACCACGAACGGGCCGGTGCCGTAGGAGATGTCGCCGGTGATCGAGTCGATCGCCTTGTCGGCGCGGAAGGTGCTGGCGAAATGCACCCAGTTCACGCTGGCGGCGATGCCGTTGGCGAAGCCGACCTGGCCGCCCACGGTGTAGGCTTCGTAGTCATGGTTGCCGCTGACGCCGTTGCCGTTGCCGGCCGAGGCGGCCAGGCGCACCGAGGTGCCGTCGAAGCTGTTGGCATAGTTGATGCCGGCAGTGACGACATTCTCGTAGCGGGTCGTGGCGTCGTTGGTCAGGTCGTTGATGCCGCCCGGACCGGCATGGTCGCTGGTGCCGCCGCCCGTGCCATGGCCGGACGCCGCCGCGTTCTTGCCGCCGGCGACCGGGGTGAAGTCGATGGCGAAGGAGAAGCCCGAGAAGCTCGGCGAGGAATACTTGACCTTGGTGTCCTTGCCGTTCAGCCCGCCGATGCCGTAGGTCGGGTCGACGGCGTAGAAGGTGTCGGACCCGCCGAACAGGTTGAACTTGCCGTCGAGGCCGTCGCCCCAGCTGGCGCCGAGGCCCAGCTTCGAATTCAGCGTGTCATGGGCGTAGACGTAGCCGATGTCCGCGCCGACATACGGCGCGTCGCCGAAGGTCAGGGTGCCGAAGCCGCCCTTGACGTAGACATAGGTGCGGTCGACGGTGACGCCGTTCTTGCGGTCGACATTGTTCATGCGGATGCGGGCGCCGTATTCCAGGCCCGAATCGGTCACGTTCTTGATGTCGAACTGCAACCGCGCGCCGGACACGAAGTCATAGTCGCGGTCGAGATTCTCAGAATCGGTGCGGGAAATCGAGAGGCCGGCCAGGAAGCCGACCCAGCCGTTCACCTTGACGCTGAGTTCGGCCTGGGCAGCACCGATCCCCGCCGTGGTGGCCGCCAGGCACACCCCGAGCAACAAAAACTTCCGCATTTTACTTCCCCTCGCATGTCGGGCTCAGCGCCGCCCGAGACGAAGCGCCGGCCCCCCAATACAGTTTGCGAGGCGGCTTATACGAAGCCGGGAGTTTTAAAATCAACCGCTGGCCGTCCAAAAGGACGCAATGTCTACAAATTTCACAAAATAGTAACGGGTCCGATGCCGTTGCAGTGGCGTCGGGTGATGACCCCTCCCGGGGGTAAGGCCCTGACCTGAGGGTCCCGGGCTATCGGCCGTCCGGAGCGGCGAGATGCGCCGGAGCCGGGCAGGAAGGAGGGCGGCCCCTGGCGCCGCCCTCTAGTCTGTTGGCGATAGGCTCTTGTCGTTGTCTCAGAAGGAGAGCGCCATTCCGGAGGTCAGCGTGCTCGCCTCGTAGTCGCGGCCGGCGCGGAACTCGTTCCGCTCGTAGCTCAGCTCGGTGAAGGTGTTGAGGCCCGGCGCCACGTTGTAGAGGAACGACAGGACGACGCTGTGGTTGGCCTGAAGGTCCGTGCCGTCGGTGAAGGACGACTTCAGCCCGTTGCCCTTCTCCGCGGTGGTGTAGGCGTAGCCGATCGAAGCCACGAACGGGCCGGTCGCGTAGGACAGGTCGCCGGTGATCGAGTCGATGGACTTCTTGGCGCGGAAGGTGCTGGAGAAGTGCACCCAGTTCACGCTGGCGGCAAAGCCGCTGGCGAGACCGATCTGGCCGCCGAAGCTGTAGGCCTCGAAGTCGTTATTGCCGCTGACGCCGTTGCCCGTGCTGGCCGAACCGGCGACGCGCACCGAGGTGCCGTCGAAGGTGTTGGCGTAGTTCAGGCCGCCGGTGACGATGTTCTCGTACCGGGTCGTGGCGTCGTTGGTCAGGTCGTTGACGCCGCCCGGCCCGGCATGGCCGTTGCCGCCCGCCACCGGGGTGAAGTCGAAGGCGAAGGAGAAGCCCGAGAAGCTCGGCGAGGTGTACTTGATCTTGGTGTCCTTGCCGTTCAGGCCGCCGATGCCGTAGGTCGGATCGAAGGCGTAGAAGACGTCGGAACCGCCGAACAGGTTGAACTTGCCGTCGAGACCGTCGCCCCAGCCGGCGCCGAGCCCAAGCTTCGAGTTCAGCGTGTCGTGGGCGTAGACATAGCCGATGTCCCCCGACGCGTATGGTGCGTCGCCGAAGGTGATCGTGCCGAAGCCGCCCTTCACGTAGACATAGGTGCGGTCGACGGTGACGTTGTTCTTGCGGTCGGCATTGTTGAAACGGATGCGGGCGCCGTATTCCAGGCCCCCGTCGGTCACGTTCTTGATGTCGAACTGCAGCCGCGCCCCGGACACGAAGTCATAGTCGCGATCAAGGGTGCCGGTGTCGGTGCGCGTGACGAATACGCCGCCCAGGAAGCCGACCCAGCCATTGATCTTGACGGCGATCTCGGCCTGGGCCGCGCCAATGCCTGCCGTGGTGGCCGCCAGGCACACCCCGAGCAGTAAAATCCTCCGCATAGCTCGTCCCCCCGTTCTAGCGGATATGATCGTCATGTCTTCACGACGGCATCAACCAACCCCCAGCGGATGCCGGCCGAATTTATGAGGGGTTCCAGGCAAAAGCAATCGAGATGTTATCTCAATTTCTCCGTTTCTCTGAGTTCATGAAATAAAGGCCGAGGTTAGACTCAGAGATATTATCAACATTCGAGAATGTATGTATAATAATACATGAGAGGTTGGATTTTGGCTTGCTATGTCGTGCCGAGATCGGAGCCTGCTCTGTGATCGGGCCGCCGGGGTTCGCCATCGCTCCGGCATGCCGATCGGGCAGTTTCGATCGACTTGCCCAAGGCCGGGTTGCCAAACCCTCCCAGCTGTCGATATCAACCACGGACGCGAAACCGAAAGGGCAGTGGGCATGCAACGGGATTTTGGCCAGCCGGGACGCTCGGCGCTGATCGCGGGCGAAGCGGCGATCGCCACCTCGCATCCGTTGGCCTCCGCCGCCGGGCTCGAGGTGCTGATGGATGGCGGCAACGCGGTCGATGCGGCGCTGGCCGCGGTCGCGGTGCAATGCGTGGTCGAGGCGCATATGACCGGCATCGGCGGCGACTGCTTCGTGCTGTACGCCCCCGCCGGGCGGGATGCGCTGGCGCTGAACGGCAGCGGCCGGGCGCCGCGGGCGGCGTCGGTCGAGGCGCTGCAGGCGGAAGGCCTGTCCGCCATCCCGCAGCGCAGCCCGCATGCGGTGACGGTGCCGGGCGCGATCTCGGCCTGGTGCCGGCTGCACACCGACCATGGGTCGCTGCCGCTCGACCGGCTGTTCGCCCGGGCCATCCTCTACGCCGAACAGGGCTATCCCGTGACCCCGCGCGTCGGTTGGGACTGGGCGCAGGAGGCGGACTTCCTGGCCGGCGACGCCGGCTGCCGCAGCGTCTTCCTGCCCGGCGGCCGGATCCCCAGCGTCGGCGACCGGTACGCCCAGCCGCTGCTCGGCGCCCGGCTGCGCGACATCGCGGCCAAGGGGGCAGGGGCCTTCTACGAGGGGGCGGTGGCGGAGTCGCTGGTCCGCTTCCTCAAGGCCCGGGGCGGGCTGCACACGCTCGACGATTTCGCCGCCGGCCGCGACGGGGCGAACTGGGTCGATCCCATCCGGCTCGACTATCACGGCACCGAGGTGGTGGAGTGCCCGCCGAACGGCCAGGGGCTGGCGGCGCTGATGATCCTCGGCCTGCTCTCCGGCACCGACCTGTCGGCCGAGATGCCGGAGGCCGACCGCATCCACCTGCTGGCCGAGGCGACCAAGATCGCCTACCACCACCGCGACGCGCTGATCGGCGACCCCGACCACCTGCCGCACGACCCGAAGACGCTGCTGTCCCCCGCCGTGCTCGACACGCTGCGCCGGCGGATCGACCCGCGCCGGGCGGGCGCACCGGCGCTGTGGACCGAGCCGGAACATCGCGACACGGTCTATCTCTGCGTCGTCGACCGCGACGGCAACGCGGTCTCCTTCATCAACTCGATCTTCGATGCCTTCGGCAGCGGGCTGCTCGACCCCGAGACCGGCGTGCTGCTGCACAGCCGCGGCGCGTCGTTCCGGGTCGAGGCCGGCCATCCCAACGCGATCGGCCCGGGCAAGCGGCCGATGCACACCATCATCCCCGGCCTGCTGCGCCGCCAGGGCCGCACCGCCGGCGTGTTCGGGGTGATGGGCGGGCACTACCAGGCGGCCGGGCAGGCGCAGTTCGTCTCCGCCGTGTTCGACCGCGGCCTCGACCCGCAGGCGGCCTTGGACCTGCCGCGCAGTTTCGCCTTCGACGGCACGCTGCAGCTCGAGCCCCGGATCGGCGAGGCCGTGGCCGCCGACCTCGCCGGCCGCGGCCATGCCGTCGACCGGCGGGCGGAACCCCTGGGCGGCGGCCAGGCGATCCTGATCGACCATGACCGCGGCGTGCTGATCGCCGGCTCCGACCCGCGCAAGGACGGCTGCGCGCTCGGGATTTAGGACCGGCTTTTCCTGTTGCTGTCATTGCCCGGCTCGACCGGGCAATCCAGGGGCCACCAAGAGCCGTTCTGGCCGCCCCTGGATGCCACGGTCAAGCCGTGGCATGACATCGAGAATTGTGCGCTGCCAAGACGCCAGACCAGTACCGGAAGGAACCCAAACGTGCAGCTACAGCTCAGCACCTGGCCGGAGATCGAGGCCTATCTGAAGGCCTCGCGCGGCGTGATCATGCCGATCGGGTCGACCGAACAGCATGGCCCGAACGGCCTGATCGGCACCGACGCGCTGTGCGCCGAAGGCATCGCCCGCGGCGTCGGCGACAGGACCGGGGCCGTGGTCGGACCGACCATCGGCGTCGGCATGGCGCATCACCACATGACCTTCCCGGGCAGCATGACGCTGAAGCCGTCGACGCTGGTGCTGGTGATCCGCGACTACGTGACGGCCCTGGCCGAGCACGGCTTCGAGCGCTTCCTGTTCGTCAATGGCCATGGCGGCAACATCGCCACCATCCAGGCCGCCTTCTACGAGATCTATTCCGACATGCGGACGCTCGGCCTGCCGCCGATCCGCTGCCGCCTGGTCAACTGGTGGGACAATGCCGGCGTCAACAGCCTGTCGAAGCAGCTGTACGGCGTGGCCGAGGGCAGCCACGCCACGGCCAGCGAGGTGGCGGTGACCCAGCATCTGTTCCCCGACCACATCAAGACGGCGGAGCTGGACCCGCCGATCGCGCCCACCGGCCGCTTCTACGATGCCGCGGATTACCGCCGCCGCTTCCCCGACGGCCGCATCGGCTCCAACCCCGGCCTGGCGACACCGGAGCACGGCAAGCAGTTCTACGACGCCGCGGTGGAGGCGATTTCGGGCACCTATGCGGAGTTCCTCGAGGAGGCCTGAAGCAGCGGCGCCGCGTCGCCCAGCGCCCGGCGCAGCGCCTCGTGCAGCGCCGCGGCGTCGTCCTCCGGCACCAGGGTGACGCCGGGGCCTTCGTCCAGGCCGCAGGCGGCGGTGGCGATCACCGGGATGCCCAGCGCCAGGGCGCGCAGCAGGGCGCGGGGCTGGTGCTCGACCACCGCCGGCAGGACCACGGCCGCGATCCGGCCCGGCCAGCCGCCGGCCGGCATCGGCCGCACCGCGACGCTGCGCCAGAACGGGGCGTTGTTCTCCCGCGCCCGGCCGCTGACCACCAGGTCGACCTCCAGCCCTGCGACCGCGTCGCGCAGGGCATAGGCCCCCTTGCGGCCCAGGGCCGAAGCCGGGAACAGGATCGTGCGTCCGCCGATCGCGGGCCGCGGCGCGCGGGAGACGTCGGGCAGCGCCCAATCGAGATGGACCGCGCGGTCGGCGAAGCGGGCGGCGATGCCGGCATGCGGGGTGTACAGCCGGGCCGCCGCCGCCAGCGCCTCGGCCTCCGCCGTGACGATCTCGGCCGGCGCCCGGAAATCGCCCAGGGTCGGGCTCTCGGGATGGCGGGACAGGGCGCGGTCCAGCCGGGCTTGCAGCGACGCCAGCGGCCAGCGCTCCATCAGCACGTCGAAGCTGCGGCCCTGCAGGCAGCCGTCGCGCCACAGATGCGGCAGCAGGCTCTGGCTCACCACCAGATGGGTGTGGCGATAGGACAGGCGCCTGACATAGGCGGCGGCCAGCTGCTGGTCATAGGCCAGCATCGCCCGCGGCAGCGCGCCCCCTGCAGCCGGCAGGCGGCGCAGGGCCCGGGCCCGCGACAGCGCGACCAGGGTGGCGCGGGTCTCTCCTCCCGCGAGCGCCGGCCAGGCGTAGCGGGCGCGGGACGGCCAGCGCATCGGCAGGAACAGCGCATCCTCCGGCCCCGCCTGCTCGCGCAGCAGTGCGGCGAATTCCGGCCAGCATGCATCGACCAGCCAGGCGGTCGGGCGTTTGGTCCGGGCCTCCCCTGCGGGCAGGTGGCGGATGCACTCCTCCTGGGCGCAGCCGACGCAGTCATGGGCCTTGTCGCGCGATCCCGGGAAGGCGACCACGACGCCGCGGTCCGCGGTGCCGTCCGCGCCGCGGAACCGGATCTCCAGCGCCTCGGCGGTCAGCCGGGCCTCGACCCGGAAGGCCTGGGGGCTGCGGATGCGCAGGTCGACATAGTTCCAGAACACGGTGGCGTCGCGCCCGGCGGCGGCGCGCGATCCCGGGATCAGCCGGCTGTGGGCATGGCGTTCGACGATCTCGAAGCCGGCCGCCAGAGCCGCCTCGTACAGGGCGTTGGACAGCTGGCACAGCCCGCCGCCGGTGTTGGCGATCAGGCAGCCCTCGCGCAGCTCGCGCCCGGCGACGAAGCCGCGCCGGCGCGAGGCCCGGCCGATCTGCCGCCAGAAGCTGAACACCGTGCCGGCCGGCACCTCGATGCCGTCGATGGCGCGGACCGCCAGGCGCAGGTTCTGGATCTTGCCGGCGGTCAGCAGGGTCTCCTGTGCCCCGCCGGGGCCGCCCCACAGCGGCGACCGGCTCTCGGCCACGACAGGGGCATCGCGCAGCGCCGCCGCCCGGGAATGGCGCAGCGGCCGGCCGCCCCGCATCTCGCGCAGCGTCCGGCAGGCGCGCAGGATCGAGGCCTTGGCCGTGAAGGCCAACGCACCCCAGCGCGACGGCACCCTCTGTTCCGCAGGCATCGCCCGACCTCCCGAACCGCCCCGCCGCCTCCGCCCGGGCCGTGGTCGGATTGAAGCGCCGGAAGATGGCCGAACGATGTCTGGCTGAGAGCGGTCCGGTGGCGAGCCTGCAAGGATCTTGACGTCGAGGGCCGATCGCTTGATGAAACACGACACAGTCATCGATCGGGTCCGCCATGACCGACGCCGCCCGCCATATCGGCTTCCTGCTGCTGCCGCAGTTCTCGATGATGGCCTTCGCCTCGGCGCTGGAGCCGCTGCGGGTCGCCAACCGGCTGTCGCGGCGCCAAGTCTATCGCTGGACCATCTTCTCCGCCGACGGCACACCGGTGCCGGCCTCGAACGGCCTGCCGCTGCCGGCCGATGCCGTGGCCGGCAGCGCCGACGACCTGCCGATGCTGATCGTCTGCGCGGCGTTCGAGCCGCTGGCCGCCGTCACCCCGGCGCTGACCCGCTGGTTCCGCCGGCTCGACCGCGGCGGCGCCGTGCTCGGCGGCATCGACACCGGCAGCTTCGCGCTCGCCGCGGCGGGGCTGCTCGACGGCTATCGCGCCACCGCGCATTGGGAGGCGCTGGACGGCTTCGCCGAGAAGTTTCCGCGGGTCGAAGCCCGCGCCTGCCTGTTCGAGACCGACCGCCGCCGCCTGACCTGCGCCGGCGGCACCGCGGCGCTGGACCTGATGCTGCAGATCATCCGCATGGACCATGGGCCCGGGCTGGCCGCGGCGGTGTCGGAGCAGTTCATCTACAACACCCTGCGCCATGCCGAGGACCGGCAGCGCCTGTCGATCCCGAAGCAGCTCGACATCCGCGATGCCAGGCTGGCGCGGATGGTCGAGATCATGGAGCGCAACGTGGCCAGCCCGGTCGCGGTCACCGCCCTGGCCCGCACCGTCGACATGTCGCCGCGCCAGGTCGAACGGCTGTTCGCCCAGCATCTCGGCAAGGGGCCGCAGGGCTTCTACCAGTCGCTGCGGCTGCAGCGGGCGCGGTCGATGGTGCAGTATTCCGACGATCCGCTGCTGGAGGTGGCGATCGCCTGCGGCTTCGGCAGCTATGAGCATTTCTGCCGCTCCTACCGCCGCGAGTTCTCGGTGCCGCCCAGCCGCGACCGCCGGGCGTCGGCGGCATAGCGGAAAGCATCAAGCCGGTGTCGCTCTCCATCAATGGCGGACGGGTCTTCCGAGCTTAGGCTTGCCTCGGGAGCCGGTCCGCCGGCGATACGGAGGGATGGCCGGCGATGGCCTTGCAGACTGAGATCAACCGGCGCGTCATCATCACCTGCGCCGTCACCGGCGCCGGCGACACGGTGGACAAGCACCCCGCCATTCCGGTGACGCCGCAGCAGATTGCCGACGCCGCGCTGGAAGCGGCCAAGGCCGGGGCCACCGTGGCCCATATCCACGTCCGCAACCCCGAGACCGGCAAGCCCAGCCGCGACCCGGCGCTGTATCGCGAGGTGGTCGACCGCATCCGTTCCAGCGGCGTCGACATCATCATCAACCTGACCGCCGGCATGGGCGGCGACCTGGTGATCGGGCCGCAGGACAACCCGACGAAGTTCGGCGCCGACACCGACCTGATCGGCGGCATCGACCGGCTGCCGCATGTCGAACAGCTGCTGCCGGAGATCTGCACCCTGGATTGCGGCTCGCTGAATTTCGGCGACGGCTCGCTGGTCTATGTCTCGACCCCCGACATCCTGCGCAAGCAGGCCAAGCGGATCCAGGAGCTGGGGGTGAAGCCCGAGCTCGAGATCTTCGACACCGGCAACCTGTGGTTCGCCCGCCGGATGGTGGAGGAGGGGCTGCTCGACGCGCCGCCGCTGTTCCAGCTCTGCCTCGGCATTCCCTGGGGCGTGCCGCCCGACCCGCGGATGATGCTGGCGATGCGCGACATGCTGCCGGACGGCGCGGTCTGGGCCGGCTTCGCCATCGGCCGGCTGCAGCTGCCCTTCGTCGCCCAGGCGGTGCTGCTGGGCGGCCATGTCCGGGTCGGTCTGGAGGACAACCTCTATCTCGGCAAGGGCGTCTTCGCCTCCAACGGCAGCCTGGTCGAACGGGCGCGCACGATCATCGAGGCGATGGGGTCGGCGGTGATGACCCCGGCCGAAGCCCGCACCCATCTCGGACTGAAGACAAGGGGCCAGGCCCATGCCGCGTGAGATCAGGACCTTCGGCGTTGTCGGTGGCGGCGTCATCGGCAGCGGCTGGGCGGCCCGGGCGTTGGCCCGCGGCCTCGACGTGGTCGCCTGGGACCCGTCGCCGAACGGCGAGAAAGCCCTGCGCGACGCCGTCGCCAATGCCTGGCCGGCCCTGACCCGGATGGGCTTGGCCGCGGGCGCGGACCCGGACCGGCTGCGGGTGCTCGGCTCGGCCGAGGCGGTGGCCGCCGCATCCGATTTCGTGCAGGAGAGCGCGCCGGAGCGGATCGAGCTGAAGCGCCAGCTGCACCATGCCATGGCCGGCGCGGCGCCGGCCGATGTCATCCTCGGCTCCTCCTCCTCGGGCCTGCTGCCGAGCGAGATCCAGGAGGGCGCGCGCCACCCCGAGCGCATCGTCATCGGCCACCCCTTCAACCCGGTCTACCTGCTGCCGCTGGTCGAGGTGGTCGGCGGCAGGCAGACGGCGCCGGAGACGATCAAGGCGGCCTCGGCCTTCTACGCCTCGCTCGGCATGAAGCCGCTGCATGTGCGCAACGAGATCGACGGCTACATCGCCGACCGGCTGCTGGAGGCGCTGTGGCGCGAGGCGCTGCACCTGGTCGCCGACGGCATCGCCACCACCAAGGAGATCGACGAGGCGGTGTGCTTCGGCGCCGGCATCCGCTGGGCCTTCATGGGCACCAACCTGACCTATCACCTTGCCGGCGGCGAGGGCGGCATGCGGCATATGCTGGAGCAGTTCGGCCCGGCGCTGGAACTGCCCTGGACCAAGCTGGTGGCGCCGAAGCTGACCGACACCCTGATCGACCGCATGGTCGAAGGCACCCAGGAACAGGCCGGCGGCTGGCCGATCAAGAAGATCGAGCGCTGGCGCGACGAACGCATCATCCGGATCCTGAAGACGCTGGAGGCGGCCGACCAGGACACCGGCCACCCGACCTACGATCCGCGGCCGGATACCGCCTGAGCCTGACGATGACGGAGGCCGCCTGCGCGGCCTCCCCACGGGATCCCCGCGCGAGCGGGGATCTCCGCACGGGGATCCCCGTCCCTCGCGGGGATTGAGGGTCGGGACGGCTGCGCCGCCCCGATCCGTGTTCGCCTGACTGCGCCCGGCCGGCCCCGATCCGGCCGGGCGCCTTTTCGTCAGGGGTCAGGCGGCGGTGGCCCGGCGCAGCTTCGCCGCCGCCGCGCCCAGCCTTGCGTCGTAGCGCGGGTCGCTCGCCACCGTGCGGTTGACCCGCGGCCGGCGGCCCAGCGTGGCCTGCGGCAGCTGTTCGGCCACGACCGCGGTGACCGAGGTGCCGCCGAGCAGGGCCATGTAGGTCTGGGTGTGGTGCTGCTGCATCGCCTCGTCGGCCCAGGGACCGAGCCAGTCGTTGCCGTCGGGCGCCAGCCAGGTGCCGGGCAGCTGGATGCTGTCGGGGATGTCGGCATAGGAGACGCCGCAGTCGATCAGCCACCAGGCGTAGCCGAAGATGGCGGCGGCGAAGCTGACCGGCGCCAGCAGGCCGGGCCCGACATCCTCGTAGATCCCCGGGATCTCGGCCAGCCGGGCCATCGCCATCGGCACCACGTCGAGCGTGTTCTGGTAGCAGCGCGCGGTGGGATAGGCGCTGTGGAACGCGTCGGCGAAGGCCTGGTTGCCGGCGGTCGGCCCGGCATAGGTGTAGGGCACGATGGTGGGCGACAGCCCCTGCTGCCCCAGCATCGCCTGCAGCCAGGGCGCCACCACGGTGGTGACGCAGCCGCCCAGGCTGTGGCCGGTCACCTGCATCGGCACCTGCTTGTTGGCCGCCGTGTCGTAGAAGCCGGCGAGGAAATCGACCAGCGACTGCCCGCCCGAGCTCATGCCGCCGATCTGGGTCAGCGCCGCGGCGGTGCCGGACGAGATCAGGACGTCGCTCGGGGCGGTCCAAGGCGGCGCCTGCTGGCTGTCGGCGCCGAGATCCTCGACGATCTGGTCCCACAGACCCTGCAGCGACACGTTCACATCGGTGCCGCGGACGACGACCGCCAGTGACAGGCAGGTCAGGCCGTTCGGCCCGGGCGCGTTGCGTGTGGCGACATAGACCAGATTGGCTTCGGCCGGATCCTGGGCCGGGCCCCAGGCCAGCGACCAGTCGCCGCCGCCCAGCAGGGGCCAGGCCAGCGGGAAGGCGCCCGGGATCGACGAAGGGGCGAGATAGGAGATCTGGCACAGCTGCAGCAGGCTGATGCTGGCGGCATCGGCGGTGGCGGAGGTCGTGGCCTTCGGGGTCAGGAGGTCGGTCATGGCGTTACCCCCGGGATCGAGGGGTGCACGCAGCCGCTCGCGTGCCGAAGATCGGCAGCTCGGAATACTATCATAATCAAATCCTCGATAAATAATAAAATTGAATATAAACAACGGGTTGAATATATCACGAACGCAATTGCGGGGAAACTACTTCACATGGGCGCGCAGCGTCCGGCCGCGGCGGCGCTCGCGGTGCATGATGTAGAGGCTGGAGGAGATCACGATCCCGGCGCCGACCACCACGAAGGGGTCGATGGCGTTGCCGAAGAACAGGCTGCCATAGGCCAGCGCCCAGATGATCATGGTGTACTGCATCGGCGCGATGGTGCTGGCCGGCGCCAGCGACAGGGCCCGCACCACCAGGAACTGGGCCGACCCCATGAACAGGCCGGCGGCGCCGACGCGCAGCACGTCGAACCAGGCCGGCAGCTTGAACACGAACAGGGCGATCGGCAGGCTGGTGGCCAGCAGCCCCAGCATCACCGCCGTCACCAGCACGGCGCGCTGCTCGTCGCGGCTGATCTTGCGCATGATCAGCACCACCCCGGCGCCGGTGAAGACCGAGCCGAGGGCCGAGAGATGGCCCAGCGTCAGCGCCTCGAAGCCCGGCCGGACCATCACCAGGATGCCGAGGAAGCCGACCACCACCGCGGCCCAGCGGTGGATGCGCACCTGCTCGCCCAGGATCGGGATCGACAGGATGGTCACCACCATCGGGGTGCAGAAGGCGATGGCGTAGACATCGGCCAGCGGCAGGGCGGAGAAGGCGTAGAAGCCGAAGATGGTGCCGATGCCGGCCAGGAAGCCGCGCAGCACGATCAGCCGGGGATGGGCGGCGCGCATCCGCCGGAAGCCGCCGTCGCGCCGCAGCATGATCAGGATCGGGATGCAGGCGAAGGCGACCTGCATCGGGATGATCTGGAAGATCGAATAGCTCGCGGTCAGGCCCTTCACCAGCGCGTCGCTGGAGGCGAACATGACGTTGGCGACCAGCGAGCACAGGATGCCGAGCAACGGCGTTTCGATGCCCGGCGCGGCGGCAGCGACCGGCTCGGGTGCAGGGGCCATCGGCTCATCGTCGCCGCGCCGCTGGAGTCGCATGGTGGTTTCGATCCCCCGAAGCGGGGAATCATTCGACCCTCCGCCCGTATGTCAGACATACGCCTCCCGGCCGGAAACGGGTGGTGAAAGCCGGAAGGTCTGGCATGCGCCGCCGCGGCCCCTGGCTCTGAAAACGTTTTAACAGTTGCGCAGGGAAGCCGGTGGGCGCCGTGCCATTCCACAATGCTAGGCCAAGCGCCACGCCAGATGTTGACGTTTACATGGATTCATCCAAGGATGCGGCAACAGTCTGATGAATAGGCGCCGCTGCCCATGGGGCGATCCCATGGTGAAGAGCGCCGAGGGGAGGGATGTGAGCACGCTGCCGCAGGCTTCGTCGGATCGGTTCGCAGCAGTGCCGAGCGCCGCCATGCCGGTGATCGCCGCCGAAGGCATCGGCAAGTCCTTTGCCGGGGTCGAGGTGCTGCGCAGCATCGACCTGGCCTTGGCCGGCGGCGAGATCCACGCTCTGCTGGGCGAGAACGGCGCCGGCAAATCCACCTTCGCCCGCATCCTGGCCGGGGTGCACCGGCCCAGCGCCGGCCGCCTGCTGCTGCGGGGCAAGCCGGTCGAGATCGGCTCGCCGCTCGAGGCGCAGCGGCTGGGCATCACCCTGATCCACCAGGAGCCGATCTCCTTCCCGCATCTGTCCGTGGCGGAGAACCTGTTCATCGGCGGCGGCTCGGGTGGGCCGTTCGGCCGGGTGCGCTGGCGCGACATGGCGGCCGAGGCACGCCGGCTGATGGACGGGCTGGGTGTCGCCATCGACGTGACGCGGCCGACCGGCGGCCTGTCGATCGCCGACCAGCAGATGGTCGAGATCGCCCGGGCGCTGGCCGCCGACAGCCGGCTGATCCTGATGGACGAGCCGACCGCGCCCTTGACCCCGCGCGAGGTCGAGACCCTGTTCGCCATCGTCCGCCGGCTGCGCAGCGAGGGCCGGGCCGTGGTCTTCATCAGCCACCGGCTGGAGGAGGTTCGGGCGCTGTGCGACCGGGTCACCATCTTCCGCGACGGCGAGCATGTCGCGACCGCCGCCGCCGCCGACCTGCCGGATGCCGAGATCATCCGGCTGATGATCGGCCGGCCGCTGAAGGCCTTTCTGCACAAGGAGAAGGCGACGATCGGCGCGGTTGCGCTGGAGGTCGAGCGGCTGGGCCGCGCCGGCCGCTTCTCCGACATCGGCTTCACCCTGCGCCGCGGCGAGGTGCTGGGCATGGCCGGGCTGGTCGGCGCCGGCCGCACCGATGTCGCGCGGGCGCTGTTCGGCATCGCCCCGGCCGATCGCGGCCGCATCCGGGTCAAGGGGCGCGAGGTGGCGATCGCCGATCCCGCCCAGGCGATCGGCCTCGGCCTCGCCTATGTGCCGGAGGACCGGGCGGCCGCGGGCATCTTCCGGGCGCTGCCGGTCGACCAGAACATCACCGCCGCGGCGCCGGGCAAGATCGCGCGGTACGGCGTGATCCACCCGGCGATGGAACGCACCGCGGCACGGCGGGCGATCGAGAAGCTCAGCATCCGGCTGGCCTCGCCGCGCCAGCCGATCGGCGAGCTCTCCGGCGGCAACCAGCAGAAGGCGATCCTGGCGCGCTGGCTGATGACCGACCCGGAGATCCTGATCCTGGACGAGCCGACGCGAGGCATCGACATCGGCGTGAAGGCGGAGTTCTACGACATGATCAACGCCCTGGCGGCGGACGGGCGGGCGATCCTGCTGATCTCGTCCGAGCTGCCGGAGCTGCTGACCCTGAGCGACCGCATCCTGGTGATGTCCGAGGGCCGGCTGACCGCGGAATTCGACCGGGCCGAGGCGACCCAGGAGGCGATCATGGAAGCCGCCGTGCCCCGCCGGCGGGTGGGGGCGGGGGCATGACGACTCTCACCCGCCTGCTCCTGGCGCGGGAGGCCGGCATCGTGGTGATGCTGGTGCTGTTCTACGCCGTGGTCGGAACCGTCGAGCCGCGCTTCCTGACCTGGGAGACCTTCCGCATCGTCCTGCTGGCCATCCCGCTGATCCTGGTGGCGGCGATGGGCCAGATGATGGTGATCGTCGCCCGCCATGTCGACCTGTCGATCGGCTCGATCCTGGGTTTCGCCGCCATCGCCGTCGGCATGGTGTTCCGCGACCATCCTGATGTGCCGATCTGGATCGGCTTCCTGCTGGCGATGGCGATCGGCGCCGGGCTCGGCCTGGTCAATGGCGCTATCGTCACCGGCTTCGGACTGCCGTCGATCATCGTCACCCTCGGCACCATGAGCCTGTTCCGCGGGCTGGTGTTCATCCTGTCCGGCGGCCGCCAGGTCGACCCCAACCACATCCCGCCGGCCCTGATCCGCATGGCCCAGACCTCGCCGATCGAGATCCCGTGGATCGTGCTGATCGCCCTGGCCGTGGCCGTCGCCACCCATCTGGCGCTGCGCCACCTGCGCTTCGGGCGCGAGATCTATGCCATCGGCTCGAACCCGCCTGCGGCGCGGCTGCGCGGCATCCGGGTGGTGCCGGTGACGCTGGCGGTGTTCGCCCTGTCCGGCGCCTGCGCCGGGCTGGCCGGGCTGCTCTACGCCGCCCGCTTCGGCTACGTGAACCCCGGCATCACCGGCGTCGGCTTCGAACTGACGGTGATCGCCGCCGTGGTGATCGGCGGGGTCAGCATCAATGGCGGCGCCGGCAGCGTGCTGGGCACGGCGCTTGGGGTGCTGCTGCTCGGCTCGGTCACCGTCGCGCTGCCGATCCTCGGCGTCTCCGGCTTCTGGCAGAACGCGATCTACGGCGCCATCATCCTGCTGGCGCTGGTGATCGACCGGTCGGTGCGCGAAGGCGGGATCGGCCATCTCCGGCGCCGGGGGCGGGCATGACGGTGCTGCCGATGGACCAACGACCCGCTTTCTCCTGGCGCCGCGCGCTGCTGCGGCCGGAGGTGATGACCTTCCTGCTGCTGGTGATCGCCGCCATCGTGGGCACCCAGCTGTCGCCCTTCTTTGCCGATCTCGGCTTCGTGCTGGAGAGTTCGACCTACACCATCGAATTCGGCATCGTCGCCCTGGTCCTGACCATGATCGTGATCTCGGGCGAGATCGACCTGTCGGTCGGGGCGATGATGGCGCTGTCCACCTGCCTGTTCGCGCTGACCGTCAAGGCCGGGCTGCCGCTGCCGGCGGCGATGGTGGTCGGGGCCGTGGCCGGCGCCGCCATGGGCGGGTTCAACGCTCTGCTGGTCACCTGGCTGCGGCTGCCGTCGATCATCGTCACCATCGGCACCATGACCCTCTATCGCGGCATCGCCCAGATCTTCGCCGGCGACCGCTCGATCGGCGGCTTCCCCGACTGGTTCGTCGGCATCGACTTCGCCGCGGTCGGCATCGTGCCGGTGCCGGTGATCATCTTCGTGGTGCTGGCGCTGCTGCTGGGCCTGCTGCTGGGCCGCACCGTGTTCGGCCGCCAGATCTACCAGACCGGCACCAGCGAGATGGCGGCGCGCCATGCCGGCATCCGGGTCGACCGGCTGAAGACCATCCTGTTCGTCGCCTCCGGCGTGGTCTCGGCCCTGGCCGGGCAGATGATGGCGTCGCGCCTCGGCTCGGTGCGCTACGACCTGGCCTCGGGCGGCGAGCTGCAGATGGTGCTGATCGTGATGCTGGGCGGCACCTCGATCTTCGGCGGCCGCGGCACCATCGCCGGCACCTTCCTGGCGCTGTGGCTGCTGGTGATCATCCAGACCGGCATGACCGTGGCCAACATCGCGATCGAGGCGCAGCTGACCGTGCTCGGCCTGCTCCTGATCCTGTCGATCATCGCCTCCAACGCCATCACCGCGGTGCGGCGGCGCTGACCCTCAATGAAACGTCAAACCCAAATCATCAAACGAGGAGGAACACCATGCCCCGGAAGACATTGCTCACCGCCCTGGCCGTCGCCGCCGGCCTGTTCGCCGGCACCGCCCTGGCCGCCGACCCGGTGAAGATCGTCTACATCCCCAAGAACACCGGGAACCCCTATTTCGACAGCATCATCAAGGGCTTCGAGGACGGCTGCAAAGAGCTTGGCTGCGAGTTCACCACGGTGGCGCCGGCCACGCCGGAAGCCACCTCGCAGATCCCCTTCGTCACCGCCCAGATCCAGCGCGGCGTCAACGTCATCGCGATCTCGCCGAACAGCCCGGACGCGCTGAACCAGATCTTCGACCGGGCGCGGTCGCGCGGGGTCAAGATCATCGTCGTCAACTCCGACGTGCCGGGCAACGAGGCGCATCGCGACGCCGCCATCCTGCCGGTCGACTTCAGCCAGACCGGGTCGGCCCAGGTCGAGCTGATGGGGTCGATGATCGGCTACAAGGGCGAGGTCGCGATCCTGTCGGCCACCACCGACGCGCCGGACCAGAATGTCTGGATCGCCGACATGAAGAAGACGCTGGAGACCAACGCCAAGTACAAGGACATGAAGCTGGTCACCACCGCCTATGGCGATGACGACCCGCAGAAGAGCACCACCGAGACCGAGGCGCTGCTGGCCAACTACCCGAACCTCGCCGGCATCATCTCCCCGACCACGGTCGGCGTCGCCGCCGCGGCCCAGGTGGTGGAGACGGCGGGCAAGGCCGCCAAGGTCCATGTCACCGGCCTGGGCACCCCGAACCAGATGCGCCGCTTCATTGAGAACGGCACGGTCACGGCGTTCCAGCTGTGGAGCCCTTACAATGAAGGCTGGCTGGCCTCGCATCTCGCGGTCGGCGTGATGGGCGGCAAGATCGAGCTGAAGTCCGGCGGCAGCTTCGACGTGCCGAAGCTCGGCACCATCAAGATCGGCGAGAACAACCAGATCCTGACCCAGTCGCAGCCGACCACCTTCGACAAGAGCAACATCGGCCAGTTCAACTTCTGAGGCGAGAGGGATCCCCGTTGTTTTGGATTGCCATTCCCGGGCTTGATCGATGGGTGCCTGGGGATGGCATGCATTTCGAATGCACCCCTTTCTTGTTATGCCACGGCTTGACCGTGGCATCCAGGGGCGGTCAGAGCGGCTCTTGGTGGCCCCTGGATTGCCCGGTCAAGCCGGGCAATGACAGTAAAAGTTGAGGCCTGCGCCTCAGGGGGTTCGGCAGGCTACCGCTTCCCCCTCGGTCGGCCGATCGACCCGTGCAGCACCACGCTGCTGCCCAGCAGCACCCGGCGCGGCGGGACGTCGAGGCCGTCGAGGCGCTCCAGCAGCAGCCGGGCCGCGGTGGCGCCGACCTCCGCCATGTCGCGGTCGATCACCGTGATCGGCGGGTCGACCAGCTCGGCCAGCATGCGGTCGTCGGCGCCGGCCAGCGACAGGTCGCCCGGGATGGCCAGGCCGAGCAGCCGGACGGCGCGCAGCACGCCCTGGAAGATCTCGTTGCCGCCGGCGATCAGCGCGGTCGGCGGTTTCGGCCCGGTCAGCAGGTCATGCGCCTCGGCCGCACCATACTCCGCGGTCTGGGCGCGCGACCGGATCAGGCCCTCGTCGACGGTCAGCCCGGCCTTGGCCGCCGCCTTGCGGAAGGCGTCGGCCCGGGCCCGGCCCGGCCGGATCTTCTCCGACGCGGTGATCAGCGCGATCCGCCTGTGGCCCTGCGCCGCCATCTGCCGCACCAGGGTCTCGATCGGCCGGGCATGGTCGCTGTAGACCACGTCCGCCGCCACCGGCACGTCGCGGTCCAGGATCACCAGCGGCACGCCGATCCGGTTCAGCCGGTCGATCACCGGCCCGTGGGTCTCGTCCGCCAGGGTGATGATCAGCCCGTCCATCTGGCGCTGCTGCGCCGCTTCGAGGAAGGCGAGCTCGCGGACCGGCGAGCGGTTGGAGGAGAAGGCGAACAGCATGTAGCCGCCGGCGGACAGCACCGCCTCGGCCCCGATGGCGACGCGGGAGAACACCTGGTTGGCCATGTCGGGGATCAGGAAGCCGATGGTCCGGGTGCGGCTGGTGCGCATGGTGCGGGCGGCGGCGTTGGGCTGGTAGCCGGTCTCCGCCATCGCCGCCAGCACCCGGGCCCGCGTCGCCTCCGCCACCCGGGCGCTGCCGCCGGCGACGCGCGACACGGTGCCGATCGACACCCCCGCCCGCGCCGCCACGTCGCGGATGGTCGATCGGCGGGCCGGGAAAACGTTCACAGAAGATGCCCTCGGGCGGTCGGCCATGGATTCTTCAATGCAGCGGCTGTGAATCATGAAACGCGCATCCGGCGGCCAGGGCAAGGACCGGCTGCGCAGGGCATTTGATGGTGACGTTTACACAGGCTCGCCCGACCCGCTGGATTGATGCTACGAAACCGTCCTGGCCGGCGAGGCGCTGCAGGAAGGCGACGGGACGATGATCGAGTTCGCGGTGGATACGGTCGGGGTGGTGTTCAACCCGGAGGGCGGGCATCTGCACGACGTCGCGATCCGCTGGAACGGGCGGGAGATCCGGCCGCTGCACCGCGCCCCCTGGGTCGACAGCGGCGAGGCGCTGCCGGACGACGTGCCGCTGGGCCTGCGAAACCTCGCCGGGGACTTCTTCTGCGCGCCCTTCGCCGACAGCGACATCGACGGCGCGCCCGGCCATGGCTGGACCGCCAACGGGCATTGGAACCTCGACGGCATCGACGAGGAGGCGGCCGGCGTCACCGCCCGCTTCACCCTGCAGGAGACCGTGTTCGGCGCCACCGTGCGCAAGGCGGTGACGCTGCGCCGCGGCCAGCCGATCGTTTATCAGCGCCATGTCTTCGAGGGCGGCAGCGGCGCGCTGCCGATGGCGCATCACGCCATGGTCCGGGTGCCCGGCGGGGCGGCGCTCAGCTTCTCCGACAAAGCCTTCGGCATCGCGCCGCCCGGCCCGGTCGAACCCGACCCGGCGCGCGGCCGCTCGGTCCTGGCCTATCCCCAGCGCTTCGCCGGGCTGGACCAGGTGCGGCTCGCGGATGGCGGCACGGCCGACGCCGCGCGCTATCCCTTCGCCGAGAACCATGAGGACATCGTGCTGCTGGCCGAGGCGCCGGGCACGGCGCTGGGCTGGTCGGCGGCGCTGGCCGCCACGGACGGGTTCCTGTTCTTCGGGCTGAAGGATCCGCGGCAGTTGCCCTTCACCATGCTGTGGATGAGCAATGGCGGCCGCGACTACCCGCCCTTCTCCAGCCGGCACCGCCACGTGCTGGGGATCGAGGAGGGCTGCATGTACCTGCATCTCGGCCACCGCGCCTCGATGGAGCCGAACCTGCTGAATGCAGAGGGCTACCCGACCGTGATCGCGCTCGCGTCCGAAGGCCGGGTCGAGATCGCCTACGCCTTCGGCGCGATCCCGGCCGAGCCGGGCTGGGACCGGGTCGAGGCCATCACCCGCAGCGCCGCCGGGCTGGACCTCCGCATCGCCGGCGGCCCGACCCTGGCCGTGCCGTTCGAGGCGGACCGCATCGGGCTTGAATTGTAGGTTGGGTTCGCGCTGGCGAACCCAACGCTGGCTCGATCTGTCCGATGTTGGGTTCGCGATTGCGAACCCAACCTACGCCTTCCTCTTTCTCGCAGGGTGGAAAGGCTTTCGGCCCTTGCCTGCGATTCAGGCTTGAACGGCGCCGTGTCCTCGCCTTCGATGGCCGGGCCCGGCCACCGGCCGATGTCGTAGGGAAGTGTGTCCATGCCCGCGGATCTGTCCGATCGCGTCCTCCTCGAGGCCCTGTTCCAGGCCGCGCTCAGCGCCGCCTATCCGGAGACGCGGATGGCGCATCTGCTGCCCCAGCCGCCGAAGGGCCGCACCATCGTGCTCGGCGCCGGCAAGGGCGCGGCGCGGATGGCCCATGCCTTCGAGACGCTGTGGCCGCACCCCTGCGAGGGCTTGGTCGTCACCCGCTACGGCCACGGCATGCCGACGCGGCGGATCGAGGTGGTCGAGGCGGCGCATCCGGTGCCCGACGCCGCCGGCCTCGCCGCGGCGCGGCGCATCCTCGACCTCGCGGGAACAGCGGGGCCCGACGACCTGGTGGTGTGCCTGATCTCGGGCGGCGCCTCGGCGCTGCTGTCGCTGCCGGCGGCGGGGTTGACCCTGGCGGACAAGCAGGCGGTCAACAAGGCGCTGCTGCGCTCCGGCGCGCCGATCCAGGAGATGAACGCGGTGCGCAAGGCGCTGTCCGCGATCAAGGGCGGGCGCCTGGCCGCCGCGGCCGCGCCGGCGCGGCTGGTCACCTATTTGATCTCCGACGTGCCGGGCGACGATCCCGGCGTGATCGGCTCCGGCCCCACCGTGGCCGGCGGCGCCGATCCGGCGACCGCACTGGCGATCCTGCGGCGCTACGACATCCCGGTCCCCGACGCGGTCGAGCGGGCGATCCGCGCCAATGCCGCCCCGGCGATGCTGCCGCCCGCGGCGCTGCACATGCTGGCGACGCCGCAGATGGCGCTGGAGGCCGCGGCGGCCAAGGCGCGGGAATTCGGGCTGACGCCGCTGATCCTGGGCGATGCGCTGGAGGGCGAGGCGCGCGAGGTCGGCCGGGTGCTGGCCGGCATCGCCGAGCAGGCGGCCCGGCACGACCAGCCGGCGGCGCGGCCCTGCGTGCTGCTGTCGGGCGGCGAGACCACGGTGACGGTGCGGGGCCACGGCCGCGGCGGCCGCAACGCCGAGTTCCTGCTGGCCCTGGCGGTGCAGCTGCAGGGCCACCCCGGCATCGCCGCCATCGCCTGCGACACCGACGGCATCGACGGGTCGGAGGACAATGCCGGCGCCTGGATCGATGCGGCGACGCTGGGCCAGGGGCGGGAGAAGGGGCTGGCGGCGGCCGACTACCTCGCCGGCAACGACGCCTACAGCTATTTCGCGGCGCTCGACCGGCTGGTGGTGACCGGCCCGACCCTGACCAACGTGAACGACTTCCGCGCCATCCTGGTGCGGTAGCGCCGGGGCGCATACACCGCGGCCATAAGGTCGACACGAAAGTGCAATGGATTGCTGCGTTTCGCGGGCCCGTGTACAAAGCACGAGGGCTTGGGGAACAGTATTTCTTTGTTCTTTTATTTCCGAATGTGGAGAAGATTCGGAAAGCCGGGCCATGTTCGCCATTGATTTCATCGGGGGGGTAGTCATGACGCGAATTTCGGTCGGCACCGGCAATATCGAGGGCAACCAGAGGGCCCAGGGCGCGTCGGTCTCGGGGGACGGCCGCTATGTGACCTTCGACAGCTATGCGAGCAACATGGTCGCCGGCGACGGCAACGGCTTGCAGGATGTCTTCCTGCGCGACACGCTGACCGGCACGACGACGCGGATCTCGGTGGACGCCGGCGGCGGCGACGCCAACAGCCAGGCGCTGTTTTCGAGGATCTCGGACGACGGGCGCTACATCATCTTCCACAGCACGGCGAGCGACATCGTCGCCGGCGACACCAACAGTGCCTCGGACGTCTTCCTGCGGGATGTCCAGACCGGCACCACACTCCTCGTCTCGGTCCCCGCCGGGGGCGGGTTGGGCGATTCGCATTCCGGCAATGCCGATCTCTCGGCCGACGCGCGCTATGTCGTGTTCAACAGCAGCGCGACCAACATGGTCGCCGACGACACCAACGCCGTGAACGACATCTTCATCCGCGACCTGCAGACGGGGACCACGACCCGTGTCTCGGTCGGCGACGATGAGGCGCAAGGCAACAACCAGTCGCTGAACGGCCGGGTCTCCGATGACGGCCAGCGCGTCGCCTTCGTCAGCAGCGCCAACAATCTCGTCGCGGGCGACACCAACTCGAAAGACGACATCTTCGTCCGCGACCTCGCGGCCGGGACCACCGAGCGTGTCTCGGTCGCCACCGACGGGACCCAGGCGAACGACTATTCGGACAATGCCGCGATCTCCGGCAACGGGCGCTATGTCGTGTTCGAGAGCGCCGCCACCAACCTGGTGACGGGCGACACCAACGCGGTCCGCGACATCTTCCTGCGCGACCTGCAGGCCGACACCACGGTCCGCGTCTCCGTCTCCGGCACCGGGGCCGAGGCCGATGCGGCGTCGAACGGCGCCGAGATCTCGAGCGACGGCCGCTACGTCGTGTTCTCGAGCCAGGCGTCCAACCTGGTGGCGGGCGACATCGCGGGAAAATACGACGTCTTCGTCAAGGACATGGTAACCGGCACGGTGACGCGTCTCTCCGTGGCGCCCGACGGCACGGAGTCCAATGGCGACTCCTTCGAAGCGAGGATCTCGTCCGACGGCAGCACCGTCGTGTTCCGTTCGAGCGCGACCAATCTCGACGTCGGCCCCGACACGAATAATGCCAATGACGAGTTCCGGGTCTCGCTCTTCGCCACGCCCAGGGCCGATCAGCTGATCGGCTCCGACGGCAACGACACGATCGACGGGCTGGCGGGCGACGACATCATCGCCGGAGGGCTGGGCAATGATACGCTGATCGGAGGGGACGGGGCGGACCGGCTGTTCGGCGGCGACGGCAATGACACGCTCAACGGGATGGCGGGCGACGACACGCTGCGCGGCGGGGCCGGGGGCGACACCCTCGACGGCGGCGACGGCTCGGACATCGCCAACTACCAGGGCTCGGCTGCGGCGGTCCAGGTCAGCCTGCTGGCCGGCGAGACCTCGGGCGGCGACGCCGCGGGCGACACGCTCATCAACATCGAGAACCTGTACGGATCGAGCTTCGACGACAGGCTGGGCGGCGACAACGGCCGCAACATCATCGGCGGTGGGGCCGGCAACGACACGCTTATCGGCTTTGACGGCGATGATGTCATGGCCGGGGAAGACGGCAACGACAATATCAACGGCGGCGATGGCAACAACCGTCTCACCGGCGGCGCCGGCGCCGACACGATCAACGGCGGCAAGGACATCGATTCAATCGATGCCGGCAGCGACAACGACATCGTCTTCGGCAACAACGGGAATGATGTGCTCTACGGCGGCGCCGGCGACGATCAGCTCGACGGCGGCGGCGAGAACGACGTGCTGGAAGGGGCGGCCGGGGCCGACGCGCTGAACGGCGATGACGGCATCGACATAGCCAGCTATGCCAGCTCCGCCGCCGGGGTGACCGTCAACCTGGCGACCGGCGTGGCCTCGGGCGGCGACGCCCAGGGCGACACCCTGCATCTCATCGAGAATCTGGTCGGATCGGCCGTGGCCGACACTCTGACCGGCGACGCCAACGCCAACGCGCTGGTCGGCGGGGCCGGGGACGACGTGCTCGCCGGCGGCGGCGGGGCCGACGCGCTCAAGGGCGGCGCCGGCATCGACACGGCGAATTACGCCGGCTCGGCCGCCGGGGTGACGGTGAACCTGGCCACCGGTGCGACCTCGGGTGGCGACGCCCAGGGCGACACCTTCAGCAGCATCGAGCAGGTGCTGGGCTCGGCGCTCGGCGACGCGCTGACCGGCGACGCCAACGCCAACACCCTGTGGGGCGGCGCCGGGGACGATGTGCTCACCGGCGGGGGCGCGGCCGATCTGCTGAAGGGCGGTGGCGGCAACGACACCTTCGCCTATGTCAGCGTGACCGACAGCACCGTGGCGGGCGCGGGGCGGGACACGATCACCGACTTCAGCACCGGCGACAGGATCGACCTGTCGGCGATCGACGCGGACGGCAAGCCGGCCAACGGCAACAGCAGCTTCACCTTCGCCGCCGGCGGCCTCACCGGCCAGGCGGGCGAGGTGGCGGTGGTGGCCCTCGCCAACGGCTACCAGGGCGTCTATCTCGACATCAACGGCGACAAGAGCCCCGACTCCATCATCGTCGTCCTGTCCGACCACGCCCTGGCCGCGGCTGATTTCGTGCTCTGATCCCGCCGCCCGCGGATCCGCCGGGGCTCCGGCCGGCCGCCGGTGCGGCGCGTTTGAGACAAACGCCGGGCGATTGCCGGGACCGGTCGGGGCGTGTAGAACGCTGTGGGTCCGGCGTGTGAACCCACGTCCATTTTTCATATAATTCTTGTTCGCATCATTTTGTTTTAATTTTGATTTTCCGGTGGCGCTTCCCCGTTGGGGCCCGTCATCGGCAACAGATTCGATGGGGAGGTCTTCCGTCATGACCGTCAATGCCAGCTCGCTCACCCGGATTTCGGTCGACAGCGGCGGTACCAGCGCCAACAACATCGCCACCGGCGGCGTCATGTCGGCCGATGGCCGCTATGTCGTGTTCCAGAGCACCGCGACCAACCTGGTCGGCGGCGACGTCAACGGCTTCTTCGACGTGTTCCTGCGCGACACGCTGACCGGCACCACCACGCTGCTCTCGACCGCGACCGGCGGGACGCAGGGCAACAACGTCTCCAGCGTGGCTGCGGTCACCGATGACGGCCGCTTCGTGTTCTTCAACAGCACCGCGACCAATCTGGTCGGCGGCGACAGCAACGCTGCCCTGGATGTCTTCATGCGGGACACCCTGACCGGCGTCACCACCCGGGTCTCGACCCTGTCCGACGGCAGCCAGGCCAACGGCGCGTCGCAGAATGTTGACGTCACCGGCGACGGCGCCTTCATCGGCTTCCAGAGCACCGCGACCAACCTGGTCGGCGGCGACAGCAACGGCTTCAGCGACGTCTTCGTCAAGAACCTGTCGTCCGGCGCCGTCACCCGCATCTCGGTGGCGGATGACGAGTCGCAGGCCAACGGCAACTCCCTGGTCGCCCGCCTGTCCGACGACGGCAACCGCGTCTCCTTCGTCAGCACCGCCAGCAACCTGGTGGCGACCGACAGCAACGGCGCCGTCACCGACGTCTTCGTCCGCGACATCGCCGCCGGCACCACCACCCTGGTCTCGGCCTCCACCGGCGGCGGGTCGGGCGATGCCGGGTCCTCCGGCGCCTCGATCTCCGGCAACGGCCGCTACGTCGTGTTCCAGAGCGACGCGACCAACCTGGTCGCCGGCGACACCAACGGCGCCACCGACATCTTCGTTCGCGACCTGCAGACCAACACCACCATCCGCGCCTCCGCCGCCGGCGACGGCGGCCAGAGCAACGACCTCTCGGGCCAGGCGGTGATCTCCGCCGACGGGCACTACGTCGTGTTCTTCAGCCTCGCCAGCAACCTGGTGCAGGACGACACCAACGGGCTCCGCGACATCTTCCTGAAGGACATGGTGACTGGGAATGTGACGCGCCTGTCCGTCGCCGCCGACGGGTCGCAGCTGAACGACCTCTCGAACACGCCCCAGATCTCGGCCGACGGGCACTACGTCACCTTCCAGACCCAGGCGACCAACACCGGAGTCGGCGCCGAGGGCAACGGCACCGGTTTCGACGTGTTCCGGGTCTCGCTGTGGGCCGATGCGGGCAACGACCGGATGCTCGGGTCGGACGGCAACGACACCATCGACGGCCTGGCCGGCAACGACATCCTCCTGGGCGGGTTCGGCGACGACTCCCTGCATGGGGGCCTGGGCGCCGACCAGCTCAGTGGCGGGGCCGGCATCGACACGGTGGACTATGTCGGGTCGTCGGCCGGGGTGACGGTCGACCTGATCCTGGGCACCGGCCTCGGCGGCGACGCCCAGGGCGACACGCTGACCGGCATCGAGAACGTCACCGGCTCCGCCCTGGCCGACAAGCTGTTCGGCGACGGCAATGCCAATGTCCTGCTCGGCGGCGAAGGGGACGACACCCTTCGCGGCGGCGCCGGGGGCGACACGCTGGACGGCGGCAGCGGCTCGGACTTCGCCAACTACCAGGGCTCGGCCTCGGCGGTGACGGTCGACCTGCTCGCCCACACCAACTCGGGCGGCGACGCCCAGGGCGATGTGCTGACCAACATCGAGAACCTCTACGGCTCCAGCTTCGACGACCATCTCAGCGGCGACAACAACCGCAACCTCATCGGCGGCGAGAACGGCGCCGACACTCTGGCCGGAAATGGCGGCGACGACGCCCTGAACGGCGAGAACGGCAACGACATCCTCGATGGCGGCGACGGCAACGACCGGCTCGTCGGCGGCGTCGGCGCCGACACCATCCATGGCGGCACCGGCAACGACTCGATCGATGCCGGCGCCGACAACGACACGGTTTTCGGCGACGACGGCAACGACGACATCTTTGGCGGCGCCGGCGACGACCAGCTGGATGGCGGCGCCGGCAACGACATCCTCGAGGGAGGGGCCGGCGCCGATGCGCTGACCGGCGGCGCCGGGATCGACACCGCCAGCTACGCCACCTCGGTCGCCGGGGTGACGGTCAGCCTGGCCAGCGGCACCGGGCTGGGCGGCGACGCCCAGGGCGACACCCTGACCGGGATCGAGAACCTGAGCGGGTCGGCCCAGAACGATGTCCTGACCGGCAACGAGAATGACAACTCGCTGTCGGGCGGCGCCGGTGACGACGTGCTGACGGGGGGTGGCGGCCGCGATCTGCTGAAGGGCGGCGCCGGCAACGACAGCTTCGCCTACACCAGCATCGGCGACAGCACGGTGGCGGCGGCGGGCAAGGATGTGATCCTCGACTTCTCGACCGGCGACCATATCGACCTGTCGGCGATCGACGCGGACGGCAACAGCGGCAACGGCGACACCGCCTTCAGCTTCATCACCACCAATTTCACCGGCCATGCGGGGGAGCTGCTGGTGGTGACGGCGGGGGCGGTCCAGGTGGTCTATGTCGACACCAATGGCGACCGCATCGCCGATCTTGGCATCAACGTCTACGCCGATCACCCGCTGACGGCGGCCGACTTCGTGCTCTGACCGGGGGGCCGGGCCTGCCTGCCGCCCCGGGCGGCCGGCGGGCCCGGTCAGCCGACGCCGGCGTGGCGGCGCGGGCTGTGCTGCTCCTCGCGGATCAGCCGCGCCAGCAGCTTGACGCCGGGATCGATGCGGTCGAGCGGGATCGCGGAATAGCCCAGGCGCAGGAAGTTCTCCGGCGGTACCGGATGGTCGAAGAAGACGCTCCCGGGATCGAACAGCAGGCCTTGCGGCGCCGCCGCGGCGGCCACCGCATCCATCGACACGCCCGCGGGCCCTTCGACCCACAGGGCGGACCCGCCGGTCGGCACCCGGAAGTCGACCTCGGGCAGATAGGTCCGCAGGCCCTCGGCGATGGCGGCGGCTCGATCGCGATAGGCCGCGATCAGTCGCTTGATCGACGCGTCGTGGTGGCCGAGCTGCAGGAACAGGGCGACGGCGCGCTGGTTGTTGGCCGGCGGGTGGCGCACCGTCAGCCGCCGCATCGCCCGCGCCTCGGCGATGAATTCCGGCGCCGCGACGATGTAGCCGAGCCGCAGCCCTGGGGCGAGGGTCTTCGACACGCTGCCGACATAGATCACCCGGTCGTCGCGGTCGAGCGCCCGCAGCGCCGGTGTCGCCTCGCCGACATAGGTCAGCTCGCTGTCGTAGTCGTCCTCGACGATCAGCAGGTCGTGCACCGCCGCCGCCTGCAGCAGCTCGTGCCGGCGCTCCAGCGGCATGGTCGCGTCGGTCGGGTTCTGGTTGCTGGGCTGGACGAAGATGACGTCGCAATCGGCGAAGATGCCGGAGGGCCGCAGCCCCTGCCGGTCCATCGGCAGGTTGGCGATGCGCGCGCCGTGCTGGCGGCAAAGGTTGCGCAGGTCGGGATAGCAGGGCTGTTCCAGCCCGGCGGTCCTGTCGCGGTTCAGCAGCAGGGCGGCGGCCAGATACATGGCGTTCTGCGCCCCGACCGTGACCAGGATCTGGTCGGGCGACACCCAGATGCCGCGGCGCGGCAGCACCCGTTTCTGCAGCTGCTCGATCAGCAGCGGGTCGTCGCTGTCGACATGGTCGCCGGCCCAGTCGCGGATGGCGACCGAGCGCAGCGCCATCTGCGCCACCTCGCGCCATTCCGCGGTCGGGAACAGGGTCGCATCGGGCTGGCCGAAGACGAAGGGATAGCGGTAGCTGTGCCAGTCGGCCGGCTTGGTGGTGACGTAGCGGTGGCGCGACGGCCGGCTCGCCAGCCGCCCGGCCCAGTCCGGCCGCCGCACCGGCGGGTCGGCCCGCACCCCGGTCGCCCGGGCGTTCTCCAGCGCGGCGGGGTCGACCATGTGCCGCGACCGGCTGCGCGCCGAGATGAAGCCTTCCTCGGTCAGCAGGTTGTAGGCCATGGTCACGGTGTTGCGGCTGATGCCCAGGATCTCGGCCAGCCGGCGCGACGACGGCAGCGGGGTCTCCGGCGGCAGTCGCCGGTCCAGCACCGCCTGGGCGATGGCGCCGCGCAGCTGAACCTGCAGCGTCAGGTCCGGCCGCTGCGTCAGCTTGACCAGCTGCCGCCACAGAATGTCGTCGGCAGCCAAGCATTTCTCCCGCGTCCGCGACCCCCGGTTGCATATGATCTTATTTCGACGCGCGACGCAATCTGGACCCATCCGTGGCGAGCATCCGGCTCCATCTGGCACCATCGATCGATTACATGCCGATCCGACCAGGATGGCGAACCTTCTCGGGTCAACCCAGAACGACGTGCTGAGGGGAGGGCTCGGCGACAGCACGGTGGCGTCGGCCGGCAAGGGTTCCCGCTGCCCCGGTCCCGGCGCCCATGGCGGGGTCCGGCCGGAGCGGGCCGAGCAGCGGCAGGTCCAGTTGCCGGATGCGGTGCGGCGGCGACGGGCGGATGCGGCCCCGGCTGGGGCACAGGTCGCGCACCGGGCAGCGCCAGCAGCGCGGCTGGCGGTCGGTGCAGCAATCCTTGCCCAGCCGCTTGACCAGCCAGTGGTGCCGCTCGATCCGGGCGGCGTCCCACGCCTCCGGCAGGATCGCCAGCAGCGGGTCGTGGGCGGCCTCGGCGGTCGCCCGGCGTGAGATCAGCCGCAGCCGCTTCACCACCCGGTGGTGGCCGGTGCTGACCGGCAGGGCGCGCATGTGCAGCCGGCTGAACAGCAGCACCGAGGCCGCGGTCTTCGGTCCGACCCCCGGCAGCCGTTGCAGCCAGGCGGAGGCGGCGGGGACCGGCAGCCCGGCCAGGAAGTCGAGCTCCAGCCGGCCGCGCTCCGCCCTCAGGGCGCGCAGCGATTCCTGCAGATGCAGCGTCTTCCGGTCCGGCCAGGTGGTGCGGCCGACCAGGCGTTCGATGACGGCGGGGTCGGCGTCGGCCAGCGCGTCCCAATGCGGGAAGCGCACGCGCAGCACGCGGATGGCGGCCAGCGCCGCCTCGTCCTCGGTCCGCGCCGACAGCAGCGCCAGCACCAGGATGTCGACCGGGTCCGGATACAGCCAGCGCGGCGGCGGCCCCAGGGCGGCGGCCAGCCGGGCGTCGAGCAGGGTCAGGAAGGCGGTGGCGGGCAGGGTGTCGGCCATGCCGGCAGATTAGAACATATCAGGAACAAACGCGACTCGAATCGGAAGCGGCACATCGGCTCACGCGCCCCTCTTCGTCATTGCGAGGAGGCGCAGCCGACGAAGCAATCCATGGCACCGTACGGGCTGCCCGATGGATTGCTTCGCTGCGCTCGCAATGACGGTAGAGGGAGAGGCTGATGCTCCGCGCTGGAGGTTCCGCTTCTCCGCGGGCCCCAGCCTCGCATCATCCCTGCGCCGCAACCGTCACCAGGCGGTGTAGCCGCCGTCAGGGCCCAGGATCGCGCCGGTGAAGAAGCCGGAGGCGTCGGCCGCCAGGAACAGGGCGGTGGCCGCGATCTCCCACGGCTCGCCGCAGCGCGCCATCGGCGTCATCTCGATCCACTGGTTGTACCACTCCGTCTTGGTGCGGCCGGCCAGGGTCATGTCGGTGGCGATGTAGCCGGGGGCGATGGCGTTCACCCGCACGCCGTGCGGTGCCCATTCGCAGGCCAGCGACTTGGTCAGCAGGTGCACCGCCGCCTTGCTGGCGTTGTAATGCGCCTGGCCCTGCGGCTTGTTGACGATGATGCCGGACATCGATCCGATGTTGATCACGCTGCCGCTCTTGGCCGCGACCATGTGCTTGCCGAAGGCGCGGGCGCACCAGAACACCGCGTTGACGTTCAGGTCCATGACCTTGCGCCATTCATCGTCGCTGGTCTCCAGCGCGTCGCTGTTGCGGGCCATGCCGGCGTTGTTGACCAGGATGTCGACCCGGCCCAGCCGGGCCCGGATGTCGTCGGCCGCCTTGGTCACCGCGTCGGGGTCGGTGACGTCGAGCCTGACGAATTCGCCGCCCACCGCCTTGGCGGTGTCGGTGCCGTTGTCGGCCAGGATCTCGGCCACCACCACCTTGGCCCCGGCCTCGGCCAGGGCCTCGCAGGTCGCCCGGCCGATGCCGCGCCCGCCGCCGGTCACCACCGCCACGCGGCCGGAAAGGTCGAATTTCTCGCGATACATGGTCGTCTCCTTGGGTCGAGGCAGGTCAGTTGGGGATCAGGTCTACCGCCCGGTCGGCGATCGCCAGCACCGGGGCGTTGGTGTTGCCGCTGGTCACCCGCGGCATGATCGAGGCGTCGATGACGCGTAAGGCGCCGATGCCGCGCACCCGCAGCATCGGGTCCAGCACCGCCATCGGGTCGCCGTCCGGCCCCATGCGGCAGGTGCCGACGGGGTGGTAGTTGGTCTTGACCGTCCGCCGGCAATGCGCCGCCAGCTCGTCGTCGCCGGTGGTGGCGTCGCCGGGGAAGATCTCGGATGTCACCATCCGCCGCACCGGGTCGGTGGCCAGCACCCGGCGGGCGTAACGCAGCCCGGCGACCGACAGGCGCAGATCCTCGTCGTCGCCGAAGAAGTTGCAGTCGATCAGCGGCGCATCGGCCGGGTCGGCGGAGCGCAGCGTCACCGACCCGCGCGCCTTCGGCCGCATCAGGCAGGCGTTCAGCGTCACCCCGTCGGTCGGCGCCACCCCGGTGACGTCGCGGTCGAGATAGACCGTCGGCACGCAGTACAGCTGCAGCTTGGGGTCGCTCTGGTCGTCGCCATCCGGATCGATGAAGGCGCAGGCTTCGACCCCGGTCGTGGTCACCGGCCCGGTCTTGAACATCAGGTACTGCAGCCCGGCCTTGAGCATCGGCAGGCCGCGGTCCTGGCCGAAATAGCCATAGGCGCCGTTGGTGGCGGCGACCACCGGCACCTCGTGATGGTCCTGCAGGTTGGCGCCGACGCCGGGCAGGTCGGCCTTGACCGCGATGCCGTGGCGTCCCAGCGAAGCGGCCGGGCCGATGCCGCTGAGCATCAAGAGCTTGGGCGAGGCGTAGGCGCCGGCGGCCAGGATGACCTCGACCCCGGCGAAGGCGCGGCGGCTCTGCCCGTCCTTGACGTAGTCGACGCCGGTGGCGCGGCCGTTCTCGACCAGGATGCGGGTGACCACCGCCTCGGTCTCGACCGTCAGCTTGGGGTCGCGCAGCACCGGGCCGAGGAAGGCGGCGACGGCGCTGCAGCGGCTGCGGGTGGCGGCGTCGATGGTGTGCTGCATGAAGCCGACGCCGGCCTGTTCGCCGCCGTTGAAGTCGGGGCGGTAGGGCACGCCCATCGCCTGCAGCGCCTGGACGAAGGCGCGGCTCATCTCGCAATGCTGGCCGAGATGCGAGACCTTCAGCGGCCCGTCCGTGCCATGCGCCGGGGCGCCGAGATGGTCGTTGCCCTCCTGCTTGACGAAGGACGGCAGCAGGTCGTCCCAGCCCCAGCCGGAATTGCCGCCGAGCTCGGCGTCCCAGCTGTCGTAGTCCGCGGGACGGCCGCGCATGTAGACCATGGCGTTGACCGCGCTGCCGCCGCCCAGCAGCTTGCCGGTCGGGATGATCGGCGCGCGGCCGCCCAGCTGCGGCTGGGGCACCGTCTCATTCAGGGTCAGGTAGGTGTCCTGGCCCAGGAACTTCATGTAGCCGGCCGGCATGTCCAAGAGGCGGCTGCCGCGCCGCCGGCCGGCCTCGAGCACCAGCACCCGGGCCCGCCGCTCGGTCACCAGCCGGCTGGCGACGACGCAGCCGGCGCTGCCGCCGCCGATGACGATGAAGTCGTAGCCTGGCTTCACTTCACCGCCCCGAAGGTCAGGCCGCGCACCAGCTGCCGCTGCGAGATCCAGCCCAGCACCAGGATCGGCGCGATGGCGAGGGTCGAGGCGGCGGAGAGCTTGGCCCAGAACAGCCCTTCCGGGCTGGAGAAGGAGGCGATGAAGGCGGTCAACGGCCCGGCATTCGCCGTGGTCAGGTTGATGCTCCAGAACGCCTCGTTCCAGGCCAGGATGATGGTCAGCAGCGAGGTCGAGACGATGCCGGGCAGGGTGGTGGGCAGGAGGATGTACAGCATCTCCTGCCACGACCCGGCGCCGTCGACCCGCGCCGCCTCCAGGATCTCGCGGGGATAGTCGCGGAAGTAGGTGTACAGCATCCACACCACGATCGGCAGGTTGACCAGGGTCATCAGCAGGACCATGCCGGTGACGGTGTCGAGCAGGCCGAGGTCGCGGAAGCCGAGATACATCGGCACCAGCACGCCGACCGCGGGCATCATCTTGGTCGACAGCATCCACAACAGGGTGCCTTCGGTCCGCTTGGTCGGGAAGAAGGCCATGGAATAGGCCGCCATGCCGCCGATGATCAGGCACAGGAAGGTCGACCCGAAGGAGATGTAGACCGAGTTCAGCGCGAACTTGAAGTAGTCGATCCGGGACTCGACGGCGGCGTAGTTCTCCAGCGTCGGGGTGAAGAAGATCGACGGCGGGGTGGCGAAGGCCTCGACCTCGGTCTTGAAGCTGGTCAGCACCATCCAGGCGATCGGGAAGAACAGGACCAGGCCGACGGTCCAGCCCAGGATGGTGACGCCGACCGCCTGGCTTCGACTTCTCTGCATGGCCATGGCTCAGGCCCCCTTGCGCAGGGTGCGGGCCAAAGCGCGCACCAGGAAGAAGGCGACGATGTTGGCCAGGATCACGGCGACCACGCCGCCGGCGGAGGCGTTGCCGACGTTGAACTGCTGCAGGCCGTTCCGGTAGACGAGGTAGGTCAGGTTGGTGCTGGCGTCGCCCGGCCCGCCATTGGTGGTGACCAGGATCTCGGCGAAGATCGACAGCAGGAAGATGGTCTGCACCATGATCACCACACCGATGGCATGCAGCATGTGCGGCAGCACGATGTAGAAGAACATCGCGATCGGCCCGGCGCCGTCGATCCGCGCCGCCTCGCGCTGCTCATGGTCCAGCGACTGCAGCGCGGTCAGCAGGATCAAGACGGCGAAGGGCAGCCACTGCCAGGCGACGATGATGATGATGGCGGCCAGCGGCGCCTGGCTCAGCCAGTCGATCGGCTCCAGCCCGACCGAACGCGCGACCCAGGTCAGCACGCCGGAGACCGGGTGCAGCATCATGTTCTTCCAGACCAGGGCGCTGACCGTGGGCATCACGAAGAACGGCGCGATGATCAGGACGCGGACGATGCCGCGGCCGGGGAAGGGCTGGTCCAGCAGGATCGCGATCAGCGTGCCGAACACCACGGTGATGGCCAGCACGGCGGCGACCAGGACCAGCGTGTTCTGGATCGCGCTCCAGAACGAGGGGTCGGTCAGCAGGTAGGTGTAGTTGTTCAGCCCTGCGAAGCCGCGCCGCGCCGGATTCATCAGGTTCCAGCGCAGGGTCGAGAAGTAGATCGTCGCGGCCAGCGGCACGAAGGTCCACAGCATCAGGATCGTGACCGAAGGGGCGAGGAGCAGCGTCGCCTTGCGCCGGCTCGAGGCGATGGCGGCCATGGCGTGCATCCTTTCCGGGCTGTGCGCGACAGGCGCGGGGGCGGAACTCTCGGCCCAATCCTCTCCCGTCATCCCCGCGAAAGCGGGGATCTCGTTGTGGCTTTACCGGAGAGATTCCCGCTTTCGCGGGAATGACGGTGGGAGGACGGGTCACGAAGCCCGGAGACCCCGAGGGGTCTCCGGGTGGAGGGAGAACCTACTTGTATCCGCCCTGGGTGATGGCGCGGTCGGCGGCGTCTTGCGCCGTCTTCAGCGCCTGGTCGACGGTGACCGAGCCGGCGAGGGCGGCGGCGATCTGCTGCCCGACCTCGGTGCCGATGGCCTGGAACTCGGGGATGCCGACGAACTGCACCCCGGTGTAGGGCACCTTCTCGACGGTCGAGTCGTTGGGGTCGGCGGTCTGGATCGCCTTCAGCACGAAGGCTGCGAAGGGGGCTGCCTTCTGGTACTCCGGGTTGGCGTAGGTCGAGCTGCGGGTGCCGGGCGGGACCACGGTCCAGCCGTCGCTCTTGGCCACCGCCTCGATGTAGGGCTTGGACGTGGCCCAGGCGATGAACTTCTTGGCGGCGTCCGGCGACTTGGTCGACTTCGGCACGGCCAGGGCCCAGGACCACAGCCAGTGGTTGCCCTTCGGCGACTTGGCGATCGGCGCCTGGGCAAAGGCGACCTTGTCGGCGACGGTCGAATCCTTCGGGTTGTAGAGATAGCCGGCGGCCGAGGTGGCATCGATCCACATCGCGCATTTGCCACTGGCGAACAAGGCGCGGTTCTCGTTGTGCCCGTTCGACGGCGCGCCCGGGGGGCCGTAGTTCTTCAGCAGGTCGACATAGAAGGTGATGGCCTCGTGCCAGGCCGGGGTGTCGATGGTCGGGTTCCACTTCTCGTCGAACCAGCGGCCGCCATAGGTGTTCACCAGCGGGCCGACGAAGGCCATGTTCTCGCCCCAGCCCGGCTTGCCGCGCAGGCACATGCCGTAGATCTCGTGCGAGGGATCGTGCAGCTTGGCCGCGAACTCCTTGATCTGGTCGTAGGTCGGCTGCTCCGGCATCTTCAGCCCGGCCTTGTCGAACAGGTCCTTCCGATAGAAGGTCATCGAGCTTTCGGCATAGAAGGGCAGGGCGTACAGCTTGCCGTCATGCGACAGCCCGTCGCGCACCGGCTTCAGCACATCGTCGAGGGCGTAGTCGGCCGGCAGATTGTCCATCGGCAGCAGCCAGTCCTGGCCGGCCCAGATCGGGACCTCGTAGGTGCCGATGGTCAGCACGTCGAACTGGCCGCCATTGGTGGCGATGTCGGTGGTGACGCGCTGGCGCAGCACGTTCTCTTCCAGCACCACCCAGTCGAGGGTGATGCCGCTCTCCTTCTCGAAGTCCTTCGAGAGGCGCTGCATGATGATCATGTCGGCGTTGTTGACCGTGGCGATGGTCAGCTTTTCCGCCGCGATCGACGCGGCCGACGACAGCAGCATCGCCAGCATTCCGGCGCCGGCCAGAATTTTGGACGTCTTCTTCCAGGGCATGAGGAGCCTCCTCGGGTTGTTTCCTCGGGCACGCCGCATCTTCGCGGTCTCGCTGTCTTCCGACGGGAAGCCACCACCGATGAGGGCGGCGGCGCCAGACGGTCGATCGGTTGAGATTTGTGATTCTGCTCAACCAATGAACATATGTTCAATCAGCGGCCAGCCGGAGTCAAGCGGAGAGGTGAGGGCGGGGCCGCCCGTGATTGCAGCGGTAACCACAAAATCCGGACGGCCCCCGGCGCCGGCCGTGCCCTCTACGGCGACACCAGCCCGGCCGACTTCGCCGGGATCCTGGCGGGCCCGGTACATTGCGACGAGCCGACCGAGGCGGCCCTCACCCCCTCGGCGATAACCAAGGAGCGTTTCGGCCGGGTGCCCAGGCACTATTTCCGCTGCCTGGAGGATCGGGCGATCTCGATCGCCGGGCAGGATTTCATGATCGCGGCGGTCGCCGCCGCGATGGGGAGCGGACCGCGACCCGCACCTTCGCCGCCAGCCACGGGCCCTATGTCTCGCAGCCGGACGGCCTCGCCGGGGCGCTGGTCGCCGCCGCCGGCTGAGCCGGCCGCGCGGGCCAGCGCCTCGGCATCGGTTCCGAGGAGCCCGCCTCAGCGGCTGGCGGTGACGCTCTGGGCCAGCAGCTGATTCCGGATCTCGACATGGGGATAGCCGACCACGGTGACCCGGCGGCCGCTGGCAAACTTGCCGGCCTGGCCGGGCGGCACCACCACGGTCCAAGCCTCGGTCGGGGTCTGCAGCCGGAACGAGGTCACGTCGTTGCGGTGGGTGACACCGCTGATCCCGCCGGTCACGGTGATCGGCGTGTTCGTCGCATATTCGCGCGGGTCGGCCGGCGCCGGCCCGCCGGCCACCGCCGAGACCGGTGGGTGGCGCGGGTCGGCTGCGACCGGCGACCGGCGCGGCTCCACCACCGCGGTGCCGGGCGGCACCGGATAGGGCATCGTCTTCTCCGGGACCGTCGTGGCCGGCATCGTCGTCGCCGATGGCCCGGGCACGACCACCTGCGGGGCGGGGGCCGGGGCGGTGACGGCGTTGGTCGTGGGGGCGGGGATGACGACCGTCTGGGCTCCGGCCGGCACTGCGGCCAGCACGACGGCCAGGACGGCGGCGGACGTTGCAAGGATGGCTTTGACCATGGCATCCATCTCCATCTTCGGCGCCGAGGCCCAGCGCGGCCGTGAGACCGGCCTGCCTCGGCGGCTTGGGGCGTGCGCACGACTATCCGACAGGCGCGCCCGGCCCGCACCTTAACAACACGCCATCTTCCCGGTTGGTTTCGTGGCCCCGCGACGGCGATCAGCGCGCCGGCCGGGCCGCCCGCCCGACCCATCGGCCCAGCAGTCCGCCGATCCCGCGCGCGACGCCGGCGGCGACCAGCCCGGTCACTGCCAGCATCGCCGCGGTGTGCAGGGCGATGGCGGCCAGGGCCAGGCCGAGGGAGGCGGTCAGCGAACCCATAGCGCTGCCCGACAGGCAGATCGGCACCAGCGCCGGCACCAGCATCAGCCCGGCGCCATGCGCCGTCGCCATCAGGAACGACCACAGGGTCAGCCCGGCGAGGCCGGCCTCCAGGCCGGGTGGAGGCTGTTGCCGGACGCCGCGGATCCGATGGAGCGCGGCCCAGCCCAGCAGGGCGACAGCGGCGAGGCTGAGCGGCCAGGCCGGGTCGACCACCAGCCCGGCCGTCGCCACCGCGCCGGCCACGACCGCGATCGACAGGACATGACCGATCGCGATCGGGACCAGCGCGCGCGGCACCGCGCCGCGGTGGCGCAGGCCGAGCGCCGCGGCGAGGGCCCAGCCGGTCGCCGGGTTGAGGCCGTGCCAGGCCCCCATCCCGGCCACCGCCAGCCAGGGCCACAGCGCCTGCATCGCCGTCGCCGTCAGGCCCAGGCGACGCTGACGGCCGGCGCCGTGGCCTCGGCCGAACCGCAGCAGGAGTCCAGCCGCTGCGGCGGCTGGTAGGTCGCACTGCGGTCGAGCGCCGGGCCGGTCTCGTAGCGGTCGTGGTGGCGCACCCAGGCCATGGTGAAGGCAAGGCCGTCCTCGTCGCGGCCCTTCGGCACCAGGTCGAGATAATTGTAGGCGGTCAGCTGCAGGTCGCCGCCGCGGCCATAAGACGAGTAGGTGTGGAACACCGTCCCGGCCTCGTCCCGGGCGAAGACGCTGGTGCCGGGCATCTCCTCGGCGGCGAAGGGCAGCTGGGCGTAGTTGTAGGGGATGGTGCCGCGGGCGGTCTGCTCCGGCGTGAAGGAGACGCCGAAGTCGTAGTTGAAGTCGCTGCCATGCGACGAGACCCATTTGAAGCGCCAGCCCATGCGGGCCTGGAACGCCCGGATCTCCGCCAGCGGCGCGCGCGACACCACCACCAGGGTCACGTCGCGCGCCGCCAGATGCGGCAGCACGCCGTCGAGGGTGTCGGCGAGGAAGGAGCAGCTGGGGCAGCCATGCTCCCAGCCCGGCGCCAGCATGAAGTGGTAGACGATCAGCTGGCTGCGGCCGGCGAACAGGTCGGCCAGGGTCTCGCGGCCCTGCGGCCCGTCGAAGACATAGGGCTTGTCGATCTCGACCCAGGGCAGGGCGCGGCGACGGCGGCTGATGTCGTCCCGGGCGCGGGTCAGGGCCTTCTCCTCGGCCAGCAGCGCCTTGCGCGCGGCCAGCCATGCGTCGCGGGAGACGGTTGCGTGCGGTTGCATCCTCGGATCCTCCGGTTGTCGGGTGAAGAGATGTCGAGATGGTCGAACGCGCCGGCCCATTTTCGACAATGGGGGTTGCCGCCGGTGCGGTGCCGTCATCGAGTCCGGGCGCAGGCCCGCTGCGGCATCGGCCGCCTTGGCGCGATGCCCGGATCGTTAACCGGAAATTTGAGCGTCAGGCCGGTCGCGGCTCAGCTGCGGCCGGCCTGGAACTGAGCGCGCTCCGCCGCGTCAGGCGGCGCGCGCCTCGGCGAGGGACTGTTCGAGCCGGTCGAGCGCGCCGCTCCAGCCGGTGCGGTGGTTGTCGCGGGCGGGCTCGTCGAAGAACTGCTCATGGGTCAGGATCAGCACGGTGCCGTCGCCGTCGGGGCGCAGCGTCAGGGTCACCTGCGACTCCCGCTCCGGCATGGTGCGCCAGGCCCAGCTGAACACCAGCCGCTCGTCGGGCACCACCTCCTTGTAGATGCCGCTGACATCGTGCCGTTCGCCGTCGGGGGTGCGGAAGGCGACGTGGAAGCGGCCGCCGGTGCGGGGGTCGGCCTCGGCGCTGATGGTCTCGGCACCCGCCGGCCCCCACCAGCGCATCATTTTTTCCGGTTCGGTCCAGGCGCCGTAGACCCGGGCGGGGGCGGCGGCGATGCGGCGCCGGATGCTGAGGCTGGGCTTGGTGAGCATGACTCCTCCTCGACAAAGGCGGCCAGTCGGTCGAGCTGTTCGGACCAGAAGCGCTGGTAGCGGCCCAGCCAGTCCATCGCCTGCTCCATCGGTGCGGCGGTCAGCGCACAGGCCACGGTGCGGCCGGTCTTGGTCCGCGTGATCAGCCCGGCATCCGACAGCACGTCGAGATGCTTCATCACCGCCGGCAGCGACATGGCGAAGGGCCGGGCCAGCTCGCTGACCGACAGGCTCTCCTGCTCACCGAGCCGCATGATCAGCGCCCGCCGGGTGGGATCGGAGAGCGCCGCGAAGGTGCGGTCCAGGCCGGGATCTTGATTGTTAACCATAAAGTTAAGTTATGGGTGTTTTGTGTCCGCTGTCAAGCGATATGAGGGGGCTTGTGGCACTTGATTCTTCTCGTGCGAGCGATGGGCCTTGCAGGAGCGCGATGCCGCCCCCTCCCTTGTCATGCCACGGCTTGACCGTGGCATCCAGGGGCGGCCAGAGCGGCTCTTGGTGGCCCCTGGATTGCCCGGTCAAGCTGGGCAATGACAGAGGGGAAGAAGCCTCGGCCGTGACAAAAGCGAGGCCCGCCCATCGGCCGCCCTACCGCACCCAGCGGCGGAAGCCGGTGCGCTCCACCAGCACCACCAGGCCGAACATCAGCAGCCCCATGGCGGCGGCGACGAAGACGGCGGCGAACAGGCGGTCGGCCTGGTAGTTGAAGGTGGCCTGGATGATCAGCGCGCCCAGGCCGGCATTCGACCCGATCCATTCGCCGACGATGGCGCCGATCACGCTGCCGGTGGCGGCGATGCGCAGCGCGGTGAACAGCATCGGCAGCGACCGCGGCGCCCGCAGCCGCCAGAACTGCTCCCAGCCGCTGGCCGACAGCACCCGCATCAGCTCGCGCTCATTGGCCGAGGCCAGGGTCAGGCCGCGCACCATGGCGATCAGGGTGGGGAAGAAGCAGATCACCGCCGCGATCACGATCTTCGGCAGCAGGCCCAGCCCGAACACCAGGATGAAGATCGGCGCCAGGGCCAGCACCGGGATGGTGTTGAGGAACAGCACGATCGGGAAATAGGCGGCGCGGACCGGCCGGGAATAGGTGAACAGGATCGCCAGCAGCACCGCCGCCACATTGCCCAGCAGGAACCCCAGCACGGCCTCCAGCGCCGTCGGCCCGGCATTGGCCAGCAGCAGCTGGCGGTCGGTCCACAGCTTGCCGAACACCGCGGCCGGCGTCGGCAGGATGTAGGCGGGCACGCCCAGCGCCGGCAGGCCGAACTGCCACAGCACCAGGATCGACAGCACGCCCAGCGCCGGCCACAGTGCCGCGAGGAGGCGGTCGATCATGGTTGGGGCCTGTTCGGCGGCCCGAACCCCCTCCCCCTGGCCCCCTCCCGCGAGGGGAGGGGGGACAAGAAGGGGGCGGGGAAGAAGGACAGGGTGGGGGCGCCGTTGAGATCGCTCCTCGACGACAGGAAAAACCGAGTCCCCCCTCCCCCTGCGGGAGGGGGTAGGGGGAGGGGGTTCGTGCAGCCAGGACCGGCCAGGTCGTCATCTCGCACTCCCCGCCGCCAGCAGCCGGCGCAGATGGGCGGCGACGGCCACGATCTCCGGCGCGTCGCGGTCGCAGCGGCCGTCCGAATCCTTCAGGGGCCTGAGGTCGACGATCTCCTGCACCCGGCCGGGATGGGCCGCCAGCACCAGCACCTGCTGGCCGAGATAGGCGGCCTCGGCGATGCTGTGGGTGACGAACAGGATGGTGGTGCCGGTGCGCCGCCACAGCGCCAGCATTTCGTCGTTCAGCCGGTCGCGGGTGATCTCGTCCAGCGCGCCGAAGGGTTCGTCCATCAAGAGGATGCGCGGCCGGGACAGCAGGGCGCGGGCGATCGCCACCCGCTGGCGCTGGCCGCCCGACAGCTGGTCCGGCATCCGCTCCGCCAGCCCGGCCAGGCCGAGCAGGGCCAGCAGTTCGTCGGTCGCCATCGGCTCGGGCCGGTTGCGCCGGCCGCCGCCGACCAGCAGCGGCAGCTCGATGTTGCCGCGCACGTCGCGCCAGGGCAGCAGGGTCGAATCCTGGAACACGAAGCCGATGTCGCGCCGCGCCCGGGCCTGCGCCGGCGGGCCGCCCAGCACGGTGATGGCCCCGGCCAGCGGCGCCAGCAGGTCGGCCACCACCCGCAGCAGGGTCGACTTGCCGCAGCCGGACGGACCGAGGATGGTCAGGAAGCCGCCGGCCGGCACGTCGAGGTCGACGCCGTCCAGCACCGGCAGCGCGCCGGCGCCGTGCGAATAGCCGATGGCCAGGCCCCTGGCGCTGATCGCGCTGCCGCTGATCGCGTTGCCGCTGTCCGGTGCCACCGTCACCCCAGCTTCGGCCGGTCGGCTTCGGTCATCTCCAGGATCGCGGTCGAATAGCAGTCCTCGGGTTTCGGCGTGCTGCCCTGGAACTGGCCGATGGCATCGTAGATCCGCACCTGCTCGGCGATGGCGTCGGGGTCGAAGCTGCCCCAGCCCTTGGACTTGGTCCCGGCGTCGAAGCTGAGCGACAGCACCAGCCCGATGGTCGCCTGCTCGGTCGCCCGGTCCAGCTGGGGATAGGCGTCGACCGTCAGGTCCACCGCCTCCTTGGGGTGCTCATGGGTCCAGGCCCAGCCCTTGGCCACGGCGCGCAGGAACTTCGCCAGCACCTCGGCATTCTGGGCCAGCGCCGTGTCGGTGGCGAAATAGACGTTGGAGTAGGAGGGCAGGCCGGTGTCCTTCATCATCAGGTCGATGCGGTCGGGCCCGATCACCGCCAGCGCCTGGGTGTTGGTGATCCAGCCGGTGACGGCGTCGACCTGGCCGGTCATCAGCGGCGTCATGTCGAAGCCGATATTGGTGATGTCCAGCTGCGACGGGTCGATCTTGTTCTGCGCCAGGATGGCGTCCAGCACGAAGCGGGCGGTGGGCTGGATGCCGATGCGCTTGCCGATCATGTCCTTGACCGTGCGGATCGGCGCCTTGGGCAGGGAATAGAAGGCGAAGGGGCCGGAGCGGTAGCCGCAGGCGATGATCTTGACCGGCACGCCGGAGGCGCGGGCCAGCAGCAGCTGCGCGGAATCGGAGAACTGGCCCAGCGCCGCCTGGCCGGTGACGACGGGCGGCACGGTGGCGGAGTTCGGGCCGCCGGGCGAGAACTCGACCGCCAGCCCCTCGGCCTCGAACAGGCCGCGCTTCAGAGCCACCACGTCGCCGATCTGGCCGTTGCTGATCAGCCAGTCGTACTTGACCACCACGGTGGCGGCCTCGGCCCGGCCCTCTGGGATCTTCAGGGCGATGCCGGCGCCGAAGGCGGCGATGCCGGCCAGGACGGCGCGGCGGTCGAAGGCGGTCCTCATCATGCGATCCTCCGTCACGCGGCCGGGGTGTCGACGTCGCCCACCGGGCCGCCGTCGAGCCAAGCATAGATCTCCCACAGATTGTCGTCCGGGTCGGTGAAATAGGCGCAGCGCGCGTTCCAGGCGTAGTCCTCGGGCGGGCGCTGGAACGGCACGCCCAGCGTGCTCAGCTCGACATAGACGGCGTCGACCGCGTCGGGCGAAGGCAGCTCGGCCGCGGCGCAGGCCTTGTGCACCTGCGGCGGGGCGCGGCGGTCGGACACGCCGGTGTGCTCGGCGATATGGCCGATCTCCCACAGCGCCAAGGTCAGCCCGGCGCCCTTGAAGTCGGCGAAGCCCGGGGCCCGGCGGCGCAGCCGGAAGCCCAGCTTGTCGACATAGAAGGCGATGGCGCGCTCCACATCCTCGACCAGGAAGCAGATGTCGGTGATCGGATGGGCCTGGGCGAAGGGCATCGGCGCGGTCTCCGGGTGGTGCTGTCCCGGATCATGGCGCGGCCCGCCGCCGGCGCTCTTTCGAAATCCTGCGCTTCCGTTGTCCGATCTTGCTCAGGCCCCGACCGTCCCCCTCCTTTGTCATGCCACGGCTTGACCGTGGCATCCAGGGGTGGCCAGAGCGGCTCTCGGTGGCCCCTGGATTGCCCGGTCAAGCCGGGCAATGACAGCTGGAGAGTTGCCGAGGGAAGAGCGGGCCAGCCTCGACCGGCCTCAGCCCTCAGCCCTCCGCCCGGTACCGCGCCGGGGTGGTGCCGGTGGCGCGGCGGAAGGCGGTGGAGAAATGGGCCTGGCTGGCGAAGCCGGCGCGGTAGGCGATCTCGGCCAGCGCCAGCTCGCGCCGCTCCAGCATCGCCTTGGCGCGCTCGACCCGCCGCGCCAGCACGAACTGATGCGGCGCGCAGCCGGTCGCGGCCTTGAAGGCGCGGCTGAAATGGAACGGGCTGAGATGGGCGATCGCGGCCAGGTCGGCCAGGCTCAGATCGCCATCCTCCAGCGCCGCCTCGATGTGGTCCAGCACCCGGCGCAGCCGCTCCGGCGACAGGGCGTCGGGCCGCTCGGGCCGCGGCGCCGGCCGGTGCGACAGCAGGCGCAGGGTGCAGGCGGCGAAGGCGATGCCCAGCTGCTCCGCCAGCAGCGGGTCGGTGGCGTCGGGGTGGCGGGCCAGCTCGGCCAGGGCCAGGGCGACATGGATGGTCACCGGGTCGGCCGCGACCAGCATCTCGGCATCCTCGAAATCCGCCGGCCCGACATCCTGGCCGATCCGGCGCCAGGTGTCGGGATGCTGGAAGATCGAGATGTAGTCGGCGCCATCGCCGTCGACGAACAGCGCCAGCCCGGCCGGCTGGACGCCCAGGGTCCAGCGCGGCCGGTCCGCCCGCAGCGTCGGCCCGTCGCCGATGCGGAAGGCATAGCGGCCGTGGCGGCTGCGGTTCAGCGACAGCCGGTGCAGCGTGCCGCGCGATTCCATCTGCCCGGCGTCGCTGCGATAGCACTCGACCATGACATCCGGCCGCGCCACCGCCGCATAATCGTGCAGCGCCGGGCGGCTGATGGCGAAGACCGTGGGATCCAGACCGTCCATCTCTTTCCTGCTCTCCCTGGCCGTCCCGGCGGGACGCCGCGGCTGCGGCGGCCCGAGGGGCCGGTCCGCGGCTTGTTCGGCCACGGTTCCGGTTGCCGTTCCTGTCCCGGAACGATGCAAGCAGCATGCCAGAAGGCGGACGGCGGGGGTATTGCCGGCGTGGTCCCGGCCCCCGTCAGCTCACCCGTGCGACGGCGGGTCGATATAGGCGGGGGTGGCGGTGGACAGCGACCGCTTCAGCGCCCGGGTGCTTTCGTCGGCCATGATCTCGCTCTCCCCGGCCTCCAGCGCCTCGTAGGTGTGGCGCGCGACATCCCTGGGATCGTTCTTCGGGATGTCCAGGCCCTTGGTCAGGTCGGTGTCGATGAAGCCGACATGCAGGGAGAGGACCTGGGTGCCCTGGGGCTTCAGCTGGACACGCAGGTGGTTGGTGTAGCTCCAGGCCGCCGCCTTCGACAGCGCGTAGGCCGTCAGGACCGGGTTCACCAGCCATGTCAGGTCGGACAGCACGTCGATGATGGCGCCGGGGCGGTTGCGCTCGAGGATCGGGGCGAAGGCCTGCGAAATGCGGACGATGCCGTAGAGGTTGGTCTCGAACAGGCGGCGCGACTGGGCCTCCAGCTCCGGGTCGAGCGCGCCGTTGGTGAGCGCACCGATGCCGGCGTTGTTGACGACCACCGTGACGTCCCCGCAGGATTCCGCGGCGGCGGCGATCGTCTGCGGGTCGGTGACATCAAGCCGCACCGGGATCAGCCCGGGCTCGGCGAAGCCGGTGGTGTCGCGCATGCCGGCATAGACCTTGGCGGCGCCGCGGGCCAGCGCCTCGCGGGCAAAGGCAAGGCCCAGGCCGCGATTGGCGCCGGTGACGAGAACGACCGATCCCCGAATGTTCATGGCAAGGTTCCTTTTGGCCGGCACCGGCTGCGATCTCGGTAAGGATCGGCCTCGTGCGGAGGCGATGATGACATATATTGCATGATGGCCATCATGCTTGACGCAAAACATGATGACCATCATGCTTCTCGTCAAGCGAATTTGTGGTGAGATCATGAGATACCCGGCCGCAGAAACCGCCGCCCGCCATGAGCGGATCCTGCAGGAAGCCTCGAAGCTGTTCCGGGAGCGTGGCCTCAACGGGGTCAGCGTTCCCGAGATCATGAAGGCGGCGCAGCTGACGCACGGGCCCTTCTACAACCACTTCGCGTCCAAGGATGCGCTGGTCGCGGAGAGCATCGACCACGCGATGGGGGCGATGCTGCGCGACATCGTGGCGATCGGCGAGTCAGCGTCGGCCCGGCAGCAGTTCTTGGACGGCTATCTGTCCCGGGAGCACCGGGACAACCGTGACGTGGGCTGCGTCATGGCCGGCCTGGCCAGCGAGGTGGTCCGCACCCCGCCGGCCAAGGGGGCGTTCACCCGGCACCTCAAGGGCATCCTGGGCGCCCTGTCGTCCAAATTCCTGTCGACCGGCAAGGGCGACACCCGGGCGGAGGCGGTCCGGACGGTGTCGATGATGGTCGGCGCCATGATCCTGGCCCGCGCCGTCGACGATCCCGCGCTGTCGGACGAGATCCTGGATCAGGCCCGGGCGGGTCTTCTGTAGCGTCGGCCCGCCCGGCCTGCCGCCGGAAGCGTTACGCCAGCGCCTCGTCGAACAGGGTCAGCAGGCGCGTCCAGTGCCGTTCGGCGCCGGTCTCATTGTAGACGCTGTGGTCGGGAACCGCCCAGCCATGGGCCATGCCGACATAGTTCTCGATGATGTGGTCGACGCCCCCGGTCCGCAGGGCCTCCGCCAGCCGGGCCGACTGCTCCGGCGGGAAGCTGTTGTCGACCCCGGCGACGCCGACATAGATTCGCGCCTTGATCCGGTCCGCCAGGCGGTGCGGGCTGTCCTCGGCTTCGCTGGCGAGATTGCCGCCATGGAAGCTGGCCGCCGCCGCGATGCGGTCGGGATAGGCCGCCGCCGCCGTCAGCGCGCGGGCGCCGCCCATGCAGTAGCCGACCGTGCCGATGGGGCCCGCGACCTTCTCCTTGTCGAACACGGCGAGGAAGGCGGCCGTGTCGCGCTTCGTCATCTCCTGGCTGGTGCCCTGGAGCATCTTCATGATCTGGGCGCGGGCGGTGTCGTCGCCGAAGGATGTTCCAGTGAACGGGCCATACGCCCCGAAGCGGTAGAACAGGTCCGGCACCAGCACGACATGGCCCGCATCGGCCAGGCGCTGCGCCATGCCGTAGAGCGACTCCCGCGGCCCCATGGCGTCCATGTAGAGGATGACCCCGCGAAGCTGCCCGTCAGGAACGGCGGCATTGTCGGGGCGGACCAGCATCGCCTTGGCGACTCCGTCCGCGGCATCGATCAGGATCTCTCGTCTCATCTGCCAATCCCCAAGGCCCGCCCCGGCCGTCGGAGGGCGCCGGCGTCGATGCGCCTGGCGACCCTGTGCGGGCTGGTGTCGCGATCATAGATGCGGCCGGTCCGGCGACCATAGAGGGCCGCGGCGACGCCGCCGATCCCTTTTCATGGTCGCGCGGGCCGGGCGCGGGCAAAGGTCGCATCCCAGGCGCCGGTCGGTCGCGCCGCAGATCAGCGGGTGGCGGGGACGCCGTCCTGGCTCGGCAGCGGGGTCGGGCGCAGGGCGTAGGCGCCGTCGCCGGTCAGGGACAGGGTCACCAGCGCCAGGATCCAGAACGCCGGGAATTCCCAGCCGCCATGCGGATTGTCGAAGAAGAAGCCGTTGGCGCCGTGCACGGTGGCGATGGCGCCGAGCAGGACCGGGATGCCGATCAGGGCGGCCAGCCGGGTCCACAGGCCGAGGATCAGGCTGATGCCGGCGACGACCTCGACCAGGATGGTCAGGTAGGCCAGGCCGGGCGGCAGGCCGAGGCTGCCGAAGAACTGGGCGGTGCCGGCCGGGGTGAACACGAAGACCTTCAGCCCGGCATGGGCGAGGAACCAGACGCCCAGCGCCACGCGCAGGAGCAGGGCGGCGAACGGGGCGGTGCGCGTGTCGATCATGGAGACCTCCAATGGTGGAGGCGCAAGATGATCTTCATTTGATCCGATGATAATCTGGTCATCTGGAAAGACACTTCGCTCTGAGAGGGTGAGATCACATGCTGGACCGGGTCACGGGGATGCAGGTCTTCGTCCGGGTGGCCGGGCTGGGCGGCCTGTCCGCCGCGGCGCGGTCGCTGGCGATGTCGCCGACCCTGGTGACCAAGCATGTCGCGGCGCTGGAGGAGCGGCTGGGCGTCAAGCTGCTGTACCGCACCACGCGCAAGGTCACCCTGACCGAGGCGGGCAAGCGCTACCTCGAGGGCGCCGAGCGCATCCTCGCCGATGTCGAGGAGGTCGAGGCCGCGACCGGCGCCGACCATGCCGATGTCCGCGGCATCCTGCGCGCCAATGTGCCGGTCTCGCTCGGCATGCGCGAGATCGCGTCGCTGATGCCGGAATTCGCGCGGCTGCACCCGTCGCTGACGGTCGAGCTCGGCCTCAACGACCGCGTGGTCGACCTGGTGGAGGAGGGGTGGGACGTCGCCATCCGCATCGGCATGCTGCAGAGCTCGACCCTGGTGGCGCGCAAGCTCGGGCCCTGCCGCATGATCGTGTGCGCCTCCCCCGGCTATCTCCGCCAGCACGGCGCGCCGGCCACGGTGGCCGAGCTGTCGCGCCATCCCTGCCTGGGCTACACCCTGTCGCGGACCATGGGGATCGACGCCTGGGCCTTCGGCCGGGCCGGCGACGTCGTGGTGCCGGTCACCTGCGCCCTGCGCGCCAACAACGGCGACGCGCTGGTGGCCGCCGCGGTCGCGGGATACGGCATCACCTACCAGCCGACCTTCCTGGTCGCCGAGGCCCTGCGCTCCGGCGGGCTGGTGCCGCTGGCGCTGGACCATCCGGGGATCGCCACCCACGACATCTTCGCGGTGCATCCGGCGACCCGGCGGCCGCCGGCCAAGGTCCGCGCCTTCATCGACTTCCTGGCGAAGAGCTTCGGCCCGGTGCCGCCCTGGGACCGGGACCTCAACCCGGCGGGGTGATCTTCACCTCGCGGCTGGCGGCGGATTCGGCGGCGAACTCCAGCAGCCGGGCGCCCTCCCGCGCCACGGCGGCGGCGGTCGTCTTCGACAGCGGTGCGAAGGGCGCGATCACCAGCGTGGCGTGGCCGCGCTGCTGCACGATCCGCCAGGTGCCGTGGATGAAGCCGTCGACCAGCAGGGTCGGCAGCACGGTGTTGCTGATGATGCGCGGCCGGTCCGCCGCGGCGATGACATGGTCGCGGTCGGCATGGGACAGGATCAGGTTGTCGAACTCGGGCAGGAAGCGCGGCGGCGCCGGCGTGTCGGCGGGCGGCCGCGGTGCCTCGGGCAGGTCGAACAGCTCGCGGCCCTGCTCGTCGCGGAAGCTCAGCAGCCGCGGCCGCAGCCGCTCGGCCACCTCCTGCAGCCGCGGCATCCCCGACCACACCTGCATGTCCTGGACGCTGGCCGGGCCGAAGCCGGCGAGGTAACGCAGGACCATCGCATCCGGCGCCGTGTCGGTCTTGAACGACCGGCGCAGCCAGCTCTCGGCCATGGCGCAGACCGGCAATCCGCCGAGGCCCCACAGGCCGCGCGGCGGCAGCTGCACCAGCGGCGCCAGGTTGCGCATGGCATAGCCCAGGGACTTGGCGTCGCGGTCGGGCCAGCGCTCCTGCAGCAGCCGGCCCAGCTCCTCCACCGTGCGTGGCTTGCTGGCCAGCATCCGGCGGCCGGCCGCCACCACCTCGTCCAGGTCCATCCCGGCCAGGCGCTTGCCATAGGGCGAGCCGGTGCGGAACGCCTGCTCCTGCACCGCCTGCAGCACCGGTCGCAGCGCCAGGCAGTCATCGGCGGTGACCAGGTGGATGGTCGAGCGCATCAGCGCGATGCGCACCGCGTTGCCGTCGCGGATCAGCGTGGCCAAATCCTCGGTGTCGAACCGCTCCAGCCGCGTCCACAGCCCGACATAGGGCGCAGTGGGCGACTGCGACTGCAGCCCGACCAGCCGCTCGATCGCCTCGGCGGCGGGTATGGCCCAGCGCTGCAGCAGCCCTTGCCGGGCCAGCAGGGCCCGGTTGCGGCCGCGCCGGTCGAGCACACCGCTTTCGCCGACCGCCCCTTTGGCGGCCGCCGTCGTGCCTTTCGCCATGCATCCCCTCGATCGTCCGGACCGGGCGCGACCGCCCTTCCGAGGGCACAGCCTGTCCTCGATCGCGGGCGCGAAACAAGCCCCTCCGCGCCGGCATGCCGCACCCGATTCCGTCGCGGGGCTTGCATCCGGCCCCGCATGGCGTCGACAATTGTCCATAGAGACACCCGCCCGATACCATGGAGGCCTGGATGGCCGACGGACCGGACGACTGGGAGGTGCCCGTCCGGGCACAGCCCCAACCCGACGACTACGTCTTCGATCTCGACCAGGCGCTCGACGCCGTGGTCGGCCTGACCGCACGCGTCCCTCCCGACGCCTTCACCGCCGGCACGCTGGGCACCGAGCGGTCCGGCAACGGCGTGGTGATCCGCGACGACGGCATCGTGCTGACCATCGGCTACCTCGTTACCGAGGCCGAGGAGGTCTGGCTCACCACCAATCGCGGCCGGGCGGTGCCCGGCCATGTGCTGGGCTACGACCAGACCACCGGCTTCGGCCTGGTCCAGGCGTTAGGGCCGCTCGGCGTGCCAGCGCTGCGGCCGGGCTATGGCCGTGCCGCGCCGCCCGGCACCGAGATCGTGGTCGCCGGCGCCGGCGGCCGTGGCCGTTCGCTGGCCGGGCAGATCGTCGCCCGCCAGGAATTCGCCGGCTATTGGGAATACCTGCTGGACGAGGCGATCTTCACCGCCCCGGCCCATCCCCATTGGGGCGGCACCGCGGTGATCGGCCCGGCCGGCGACCTGCTCGGCATCGGCTCGCTGCAGATCCAGCACCAGGCCGAGGGCGGCCGGGTGCTGCCGTTGAACATGGTGGTGCCGATCGACCTGCTGGAACCGATCTTCGACGACCTGATGACGCTGGGCCGCGCCGACCAGCCGCCGCGCCCCTGGCTCGGCCTGTTCGCGACCGATGCCGAGGGGCGGGTGGTGGTGGTCGGCTTCGCCGGCAACGGCCCGGCCCGGCGGGCGGAGCTGCGCGAGGGCGACGCGGTGCTGGCCGTCGACGGCGTCGAGATCGCCGACCTCGCCGGCTTCTTCCGCGCCGTCTGGGCGCTGGGCGAGGCCGGGGTCGAGGTGCCGCTGACGCTGGACCGCGAAGGCGACGTGTTCGACGTCCGCATCCGCTCCGCCGACCGCGCCCGCGCGCTGAAGGCGGCGAAGCTGCACTAGCACGGCGCATCCGGTGCCGCAGGACGATGGCATCCTGGCCCTCGCCAAACATGCCGGGACCTATCGCGAGGCCCGGCCCGCACCGGCGCTGGCCGACCATGTGCTGTGCCGCTGGACCCATGCCGCGCCGGACCGGGCCGGTCCGGTGGTGGTGGTTCCCGACGGCTGCGTCGACCTGATCTGGGCCGATGGCCAGTTGATCGTGGCGGGGCCGGACGTCACCGCGGCGATGCCGATGCTGCCCCCCGGCGAAACCCTGGTCGGCCTCCGCTTCCGGCCCGGCGCGGCCCACCGCTGGCTCGGCCTGCCGATGTCCGAGATCGTCGGGCAGCAGGTCGATCTCCAGGCCCTCCGCCGGCCCTGGGCGGCCGATCTCGTCGCCCGGATCGGCGATGCCGCAACGGTGACGGAGCGGGCGGCGCGGCTGGAGGACGGGCTGGCCCGTTTGGCTCCGGCGGTCGGCCCGCCGGCGCCGGAGATGGCGCTGGCCTTCCGCCTGCTCGGGCAGGGCGACGAAGCGGCGGGCCGCGGCGTCGGCGCGCTGCTCGACCGGCTCGAGATCAGCGAGCGTGCCCTGCGGCGGCGCTGCCACGAGGCCTTCGGCTACGGCCCCAAGACGCTCGACCGCATCCTGCGCTTCCAGCGATTCCTGGCGCTGGCCAGGGGCGGGGAGGGGCTGTCCGCCCTGGCCGCGGCGGCGGGCTACGCCGACCAGGCCCACCTGACGCGCGAGGCGCGGCGCCTGTCCGGCCTGACCCCGGCCATGATCCTGGCCCACGTCTCGGCCGGCCCGACCGCCGCCCGCCGGGCCGCCTGAACCGTCTCCGCCCGCCTGGCCGTTCCGTTCAAGACGTCGCTTCGCGGCCATGGCAGTGTCTTCGCGACAGCACGCAGGAGGACACCATGGCCGACCCGGGCAACGACCGCCGCATCGACTACATCGAGTTCGCCGTCGCCGAGATCCCGCGCTCGCGCGACTTCTACGGCCGCGTCTTCGGCTGGCGCTTCACCGATTACGGCCCCGACTACTGCGAGTTCAACGACGGCCGGCTGACCGGCGGCTTCGCCCATGGCGGGCCGATCAGCCCCGGCGGCCCGCTGGTGATCCTCTATGCCGCCGACCTCGCCGACACCCAGCGCCGGCTCGAAGAGGCCGGGGCCCGGATCGTCAAGCCGATCTATGCCTTCCCCGGTGGCCGGCGTCTGCACTTCCAGGACCCCGACGGCTACGAGCTGGCGGTGTGGTCGGACAGGTAGGGAGTGAACAGCGCTTCCAGATGCTCAGGCGTTGCGGGTCACCGCGCCTGCCCCTCATCGTCATTGCGAGCGCAGCGAAGCAATCCATCGGGCCGCTCGTGCGGGACCATGGATTGCTTCGTCGGCTTCGCCTCCTCGCAATGACGAGGGAGGGAAGGCGTTAGGGGCCTGGACTACCCCTTCGGCGCGGCGGTGCTGCCGCGGATGATCAGGCTGTAGGGCACGGTGACGCCGCGCTTCGGCCCGTCCAGGCCGGCCAGGCGGTCGGCCAGCAGGCGCATCGCGGCATGGCCCAGCTGCCGCGCCGGCTGGTCGATCGTGGTCAAAGGCGGGTCGTAGGCGGCGGCGAAGTAGATGTTGTCGAAGCCGACGATCGAGATGTCGTCCGGTACCTGCAAGCCCGCCTGCTTGATCGCGCGGATGGCGCCGATGGCGATCTCGTCGCTGCCGCAGAACACCGCGGTCGGCGGCTGCGGCAGGGCCAGCAGCGCCGCCATCTGCTCCGTCCCGGTCGGGATCGAGAAGGTGCCGTAGCGCACCAGTTCGGGCTCCAGCGCCAGCCCGGCCTCGGCCAGCGCGTCGGCATAGCCCTGGAACCGCTTCGGCGTCGCCGTGGTCGGCAGGCTGCCGCCTATATGGCCGATGCGGCGGTGCCCCAGCCCGATCAGGTGGCGCGTCGCCTCGCGCCCGCCGGCCTGGTTGTCGATCTCCACCACCGGCACGCCGCTGGTGACGATGCGCTCGATCACCGCCACCAGGCGCCGGCGCAGGGCCGGGGCCTTCAGCGTCTCCGGCAGCGCCCCGCCCAGGATCAGCATGCCGTCGACCGCGCCGGTCAGCAGCTGGCGCGCGTGGTCCTCCGCCCGCGCCGGGTCGCCGGCGGTGTTGCCGATCAGCACATGGAAGCCGGCGGCCACTGCCGCCTCCTCGGCGCCCAGCAGCACCGCGGCGTGGAACGGGTTGGCGATGTTGGGCACCAGCACCAGGATCTGCCGCGCCTCCTGCAGGCGCAGGCTGCGGGCCATGCGGTTGACGACATAGCCGGTGTCGCGCACCGCCGCCGCCACCCGCTCGCGCGTCTCCTCGGTCACCCGGGGCGATCCGGCCAAGGCCCGGCTGACCGTCGCCACCGATACGCCGGCGATGCGGGCGATGTCGGTCATGCGCGGGCGGCCGGCCTCCGGCGCCAGGCTGCGGGCCCGGCTCACCGCCGGCTCTTTGAGGTCTGGATCATGTTTCCGACCATGCCTCGGAACGGCGATGCGGCCAAGGGGGGCGGGCTGGGGTCTGCCGCGCGCCGCGGACACCTTTCCGCCATCCTGATCTGCAGCATGGGTGCGGGGGATTCGTCCGGAGCGGGAGGGGACATGCGCGACGGCGGCCGGAACGACGCCATCGACGGGCTGCGCGGGATGTCGATCATCCTCGTGGTGCTGTTCCACATCCAGCTGCGCATCCCGTTCGAGCAGGCCGCGATCGGCGCCGCGCTGCCGCGCGAGCTGTTCAATGTGCTGTTCCGCAGCGGCTACTACGGCGTGGTCGTCTTCTTCACCATCTCCGGCTTCCTGATCACCTCCTCTTCGATCCGGCGCTGGGGCGCGCTGGAGCGGGTGCCGGCCGGCGCCTTCTACGGGCTGCGGTTCGCCCGCATCGTGCCCTGCCTGGCGCTGCTGCTGCCGGTGCTGGCGGCGCTGCACCTGGCCGGGGCCGACGGCTTCGTGATCGAGACCGTGTCGCTGGGCCGGGCCGTCTTCGCCGCGGCGACCTTCCACCTCAACTGGCTGGAGGCCGCGACCGGCTACCTGCCCGGCGCCTGGGACGTGCTGTGGTCGCTGTCGGTCGAGGAGGCGTTCTACCTGTTCTTTCCGCTGATCTGCCTCGCCGCCCGCCGCGGCTGGGCGGTCGCCGCCGTCCTGCTGGCCTTCGTCATCCTCGGCCCCTTCGCCCGCACCGCCTTCACCGCCAACGAGATCTGGGCCGACAAATCCTACCTCTCGGGGGCGGACGGCATCGCGCTGGGCTGCCTCGCCGCCTATGCCGCGCACCGGCTTCCCATCGGCAGGGCGGCGTCCCGCGCCTGCCTGGCCGGCGGGCTCGTGCTGGTGCTGCTGGTCTTCGTGTTCCGGCGCCAGACCTTCCAGCTCGGCCTGACCGAACTGGGGCTGAACGTGACCCTTCTGGGGATCGGCGTGGCGCTGCTGCTGGTGGCGCTGCGCGGCCGGTCCTTCGCCGGCGGCTCGGAGTTGTGGCTCCTGACCGCGCCGGTCCGCTGGTTCGGCCGCAACAGCTACGAGGTCTATCTGACCCATATGCTGGTGCTGACCCCGCTGGCGCCCCTGTTCGCCGCGACCGGCCAGGCAGCCGACCTGGCGCCGCTGTGGTTCCTCGGCCTGCTGCTGCTGTCGGGGCTGCTGGGGGACGTCGTCGCCCGATTCTATTCCGAGCCGCTGAACCGGACGATCCGGGCACGCCTGGCCGGCGCGATGCCGCCGTTCGACGCCCCGCGACGGAGGCCGGACGCCGCGGCCCGATGACCATTCCGAAAGAGACCGACACAGCCTTGACAGCCGCTCCTCCCCACGGCATCGTCCGGTAACCAACTGGTTACTTGCCGATGACGGCACGCCGTCCTCGACGATGATTTCCGTTCAAGAAAAGATGACAGGGAGGCGCCGATGCATCGCCGATCCGTGCTGAAAACTGCCCTGGGATTGGCCGGGGCGCTGCCCTTTGCCGGCATGGCGCGCGCCGAGGCGGCGCGGCTCCGCGTCACCTGGTGGGGCGGCGACGACCGGGCCCGCCGCACCCAGGAGCTGATGAAGCTGTACCAGCAGCGCAACGCCGAGGTCGAACTCCTGGGCGAGGTCAGCAATGCGGAATACTTCACCAAGCTCGCGACGCAGATCGTCGGCGGCAACGCCCCCGACATTTTCCAGCTCGAGCCCAACAGCTTCGCCGATTTCGTCCGGCGCGGCAGCGCGCTCGACCTCGGCGGCCTGATGCCCAGCCCGATCGACGCCAGCGGCTTCGGCAGCGGCATGCTCGATCTCTGCTCGGTCGACGGCAAGGTCTGGGGCATTCCCCATGCCCTCAACTCCTTCGGCCTGATGTACGACAAGGACGCGTTCGCCAAGGCGAACGTGCCTCCGCCCGACGACAAGACCAGCTGGGACGACTATGCCGACCGCATGGTCGCGCTGACCAAGGCGGCGGGCCGCGACCAGTACTGGGGGTCCTGCGATGCCAGCGGTTACAGCTACGCCTTCCAGGTCTGGCTGCGCCAGCGCGGCCGCGACCTGTTCACCGCCGACCAGAAGCTGGACTTCGGCAAGGACGATGCGGCCGAATGGTTCGCCTATTGGGACCGGCTGCGGCAGCGCGGGGGCTGCGTGCCCGCCGACATCGCCGCCACCAGCCCGGATTCGACGATCAACCTGATGCCCCTGATCCAAGGTAAAGCGGCGACCAGCCTGGCCTTCTCCAACCAGATCGTCGGCATGCAGGCCACCACGCAGGTGCCGCTGGCCGTGACCATGTTCCCGAATGGCGGCCCCGGCGCGAAGCCCGGGCAGTTCTACCGGCCTGCGACCAGCTGGTCGATCTTCACCCGGTCGAAGAACCCCGAGGCGGCGGCACGCTTCATCAACTTCTTCGTCAACGATCCCGAGGCTGGCAAGATCCTCGGGGTCGAGCGCGGGGTGCCGATGAGCGCGGCGATGCGCGCCGCGATCCTGCCGACGTTGAAGCCGGTCGAGCGGGCCCAGGTGGACTACATCGATGCCATCGCGGACAAGGTCGGCCCCTATCCGCCGCCCCCGCCCAAGGGGTCGCAGCAGTTCGGCCGGCTGATGAAGCGCGCGGCCGATGCGGTGGCCTTCGGCAGCGTCTCGATCGCCGACGGCGCCGCCAGCCTGGTCGAGGATGCGAACGGCATCCTCTGACCGCCTCGCAGCCCGAAGAAGGACACGAGCCTTGGCCGCTTCAGACCCGCCGGACACGATGCGCCACACCACGGCGGAGTTCGACGCGCATCCCTGGCTGTTCGAGCGTCACGCGACGGCCGGGCAGCGCCGTGAGCAGGAGGCCTTCCTCGCCGAGCTGGCGCAGCGCCTGGCGCTGCGGGTCGGCGAGGCCTGCTTCCTGTCGCCCAAGGCGCATATCTACCCGGACAGGCTGACGCTGGGGGACCGCTGCATCATCGCCGCCGGGGTGCGGGTGCATGGCGAGCTGGCGGCTGGCGATCATTGCTCGCTGAACCTCAACGCGTCGGCGATCGGCACGGTGCGGATGGGATCCTGGGTGCGGGTCGCGGCCGGGGCGGTGCTCGCGGGCTTCGACCATGTCTCCGAGGATCCCGAGACGCCGATCGGCCTCCAGGGCGTGTCGTCCAAGGGCATCGAGATCGGGGACGACGTCTGGGTCGGCGCCAATGCGGTGGTCACCGACGGGGTCCGGATCGGCAGCCATTGCATCATCGCCGCCGGCGCGGTGGTCACCCGAGATGTGCCCGACTACGCCCTGGTCGGGGGCAATCCCGCCCGGCTGATCCGCGACCGCCGCAGCCCGCGCAAATCCGCCGGCAAGCACCCGGCCGCGACGTCCCTCCAGGCCTTCGATGCGCAGATCCTCGAAGATTGGCCCGGGATCCTGGCCGCCCATGTCGCGGCGGCGCCCGGACCGGCGTCGCATTACCATGATCCGCGCAACCGCGGGAATGCGCCGTTCCGCGCCGATTGCGACGCCATCCAGATCGCGGCGATGTTCGGCGCGGTGCCGGCGCCCTTCTCAGGCCCGGACTGGGTCGCCCGTCTCGCGGCGCTGCAGGATCCGCAGTCGGGGCTGTGCTTCAATCCGGACACGCCCGATTCCGTCCGCCGCCAGCCGCCGCCCGAGCCCGGCGGCGACAACCTCTACAACATCCTGTGCGTCGGCTACGCCCTGGAATGCCTCGGCGCCGCCTTCCCGCACCCGATCGCCTGGGCGTCGCGTCTCGATCCCGCGACGCTGCAGCGGGCGCTGGACGGCCTTCCCTGGGCGGAGCGCGGCTGGTCCTCGGGCGCCTGGGTCGACGCGCTGGGCACCGCCTACTGCTTCAACGCCCGGTCCTTCGACGATCCGGGCGAGCTCGCGACCCTGATCGGCTGGCTGACCACCCGGGCCGACCCGGTGACGGGCCTGTGGAGCGGGCCGACCGGCGACGACTGGCTGCAGCCGGTGAACGGCTTCTACCGCCTGACGCGGGGGACCTACGCCCAGTTCGGCATCCCGCTGCCCTATCCCGAGCGGACGATCGACGCGGTGCTGGCCCATCTCCGCCGCAACGGGCGGTTCGAGCGCGCGGGCTTCAACGCCTGCAACGTCCTCGACGTCGTCCACCCCCTGATGCTCTGCGCCCGGCAGACGGCGTATCGCGAGGCGGAGATCGCGGATGCCATGCGTCACTTCCTGGGCGCCGCGATCCGGCACTACACGCCGCGGCAGGGCTTCGCCTTCTCCCGCGACGAGGCGCCCGGCCTGCAGGGGACCGAGATGTGGCTGTCGATCATCGGCCTCATCCTGGTGCATCTCGGCCTGGCCGGGACGGTCGGCTTCCGGCTGGCCGGCGTCCATCGCTGGGAACCGGCGCTGCCGATCGGCCAGATCCGCTGGCCGGCCCGAGACTAGCTCCACACGCCGGAGACAGGCCGCGCGCGCTTGACCGTCAGCTCCGCCTCCAGCCAGGCGCGGAACAGCTGCACCTTGCGCTGCCGCGCCTTGGCCTCGGTGGTCACGAACCAGTAGGCGATCTCGGTCGGCGCTGCGGTGGGGAAGGGGCGGACCAGCCGGCCGTCGGCCAGGGCGTCGGCGGCGATCAGCTGCCAGGCCATGAACACGCCCTGTCCGGCCAGCGCCGCCTCGATCGCCGGGATCGGGTCGGTGTAGGACGGGCCCGACAGGCGCGGCGGCGACGTCACCCCGGCCGCCGCGAACCATTCGGCCCAGGAGATCAGCGATCCCTCGTCGCGGATCACCGGCACGTCGCCCAGATCGGCCGGGCTGCGCAGCCGCGCCGCCAGCGACGGGGCGCAGACCGGGAACACGGTCTGGGGGATCAGCCGCTCGGCCATCACCCCCGGCCAGCCGCCACGGCCCATGCGGATGGCGCAGTCGACATCGCTCGAGGCCAGGTCGATCGCCGCCGCGGTGGCGATGAAGCGCAGCTCAATTTCCGGGTTGGGGCCGGTGAAGCGGGACAGCCGCGGCACCAGCCAGCGCGCGGCGAAGGCCGACCCGGCGGTGACGGTCAGGATGCCGGCGCGTTCGGCCGCCAGGGCGCCGATGGCATCGGCCAGCATGCGGAAGCCGGCGTCCAGCATCGGCCGGATGCGCAGCAGGTCGGGGGTCGGCACAAGGCCGGCGGGGGTGCGCTCGAATAGCAGCAGGCCCAGCCGCGCCTCGGCCCGCCGGATGTGTTGGCTGACCGCACCGGGCGTCACCCCGAGTTCGGCCGCGGCGACCGACAGCGACCCGCCGCGCGCCACCACGGCGATGGCGCGCAGCGCGTTCAGCGGGATCGGGAAGGGCGAGGCCATCCCGCCTGTTTATCGGAGGGTGGGACGATTCACCACTCCCCGCCGGTCCGCTCCGCTACTTCGGATGCAGCGGCACCTGCTCGTACTGCTCGAGGTCGAGCAACTGCTGCTTCGGAATATCCTGCACCGGCGCGTTGATCGAGGTCTGGTCCAGCAGGGTGGCGACGGTGTTGGCCTGCCGCGGCGTCCAGGCGTTCATCACCGCGATCGCCTGCTCCCGGCTGTTGCCGAGGGCCTCGAGCGCCTTGAGGATCGCCGGAGGGGAGCCTGGTGCCCGCTTCGGCGTGTTGGCCGGGTCCCGGGCCACCAGCAGGGCGGTCTCGCGCTTCACCCCGGCCGCGGTCAGGGCGCGGATGTTGGCGTCGTCATAGGCCGGCACCGTGACCATGCGCGACTGCAGCGACCGCACCAGCTCGCCCGGTATGTCCTTCGGCGGGGTGCCGGCCTTGGCCTGCACCGCGAGCTGGTTGAGGCTGTCGGCGACGCCGCCGGCCTGCTCCGGCGTCCAGGAATTGACCACCGCGGCCATGTCCGCCTGGGAATAGCCGAGCTTGGTGAAGGTCGCGGTCAGCGCCGTGACCGGGTTGGTGTCGCCCTCGGACTCGCCCTGGGTCACGCTGGCGGTCACCAGGCCGGCGATGTCGCGGCGGACGCCCATGGCGGTCAGCCGCCGGGCGTCGGCACCGTCGTATTGTGGCAGCGGCAGGCCGTTCTGCCTGGCGAAGTCGACGAAGCCTTCGGCCAGCTTGCCCCCGGAATCGGTGCGGTAGGATTTGGCGAAATCGGCGACCCGCCCGGCCTGCTCCGGCGACCAGGAGTTCATCACCTGGGCCATCTCCGCCTGGGAGTAGCCGAGATAGGAGAAGCCCTGCTGCAGCACCTGGCCGGCGGTGACGCGCTTGGGGTCGGGGGTCGGCCAGGCCGTGGTGCCCAGCTCCTTCGCGATCTCGTCGCGCACCCCCATCGCCTTGAACTGGCCGACATCGGCATCGCCGTAGCGGGGCATCGGGATGCCGTTCTTCGGCGCCCAGTCCAGCACCGCCTGGGTCACGTTCTCCGCCGTGTGGCGCTTGTAGTACTTGATGTAGGTGGCGATCTTGTCGGCTTGGTCCGGCGTCCAGCTGTTCATCACCGCGGCCATGTCCTTGGCGGTGTAGCCGAGGTTCCAGAACGCGGCCATCAGGATCGGGCCGGCGCTGCCCTGGTCCGACGTCGTCGCCAGGGTGTGCAGGCCCAGCTTGTCGGCGACGTCGCCGCGGACCCCCAGCGCCTTCAGGAAGTCGGCATCGGCGCCGTCGAACTCATGCGCCTTGTCCGCCAGGCTGGCGAAATAGTTGATGCCGGAGGCGATCACCATCAGCGCCGCGCCGACGCCGGTCCAGAAGGCGACGCCCCGGGTCGCCAGGAAGCCGAGCAGGCCTTCGGCCCCGGCGCCGCCGGCGGCCACGGCCGCCGTGGATTCCGCGCCGACGATCTGGAAGCCGGGCGCCGAGAGGAAGGCGAGGTCGCCGGCGACGCTGAAGGCATAGCCGACGCTGTGCACCCAGCCGGTGTTGGGCTTGCCCATGTAGCCGAAGACGTTGACGGTGTCGGCGAAGACATAATAGGCGTCGCCGGTGTCCCGCAGGATGGCGCCGGCGATGCCCTTCAGCAGGCCCTTGGTGGTGGCGCTGGCGGCCATGTGGTCGATGCGCCCGGCGGCCGCGTTGTAGGCCTTGTTGAGCGGGGTGTTCGGGCGCCCGGTCGCATCCGTCCCGAAGATCTGCTTCCGCAGCTCCGGCGATATGCCGGCATTGGCCGCGGCCGACAGCGACATGGAGGCATGCACCGGGACGTAGACGGCGTCGACCAGCTTGTCGACGAAGGCGGTGCTGTTGAGCGCGCCGGACAGGCATTCCGCCGCGTTCCGGGCGAACAGGTACGAGCTGGTCGCCGCCGAGAACCGGCCAAGGACGTTCGAGCCCTTCAGCAGCTGCTGCCCCCGGGCCGAAAGCTGGTCGGTCTTGCCGGCGAGCAGGTTCTTGTAGTCGCCGGGGGGCATCGACCGCTTGAGCTGCTCCTGCAGCCCGAAGGTCAGCAGCAGCCGGTTCGACCGCAGGAACCAGGTCGGGTTGGTGTGCTTGGGTTCGCGCGGCGCGGCGGCCAGCAGGGTCTGGGCGTCGGTCGGCGGCAGCATCGGCCCCGGCACGGTGTAGTTCTTGATCTTGCCGGTCTCGAAACCTTCGACGTGCTTGAGCGTCCCGCCATAGAGGGCGAGCGCCCGGGTGATGCTGTCGGAGCGTTCGTTCAGCCAGGTGGTGCGCTGGCCGTCCTGCTCCAGCGTGTTCGCCTTGTCCGGGTGATCGGCCAGCAGCTTCTGGATCGCCGCCGCCTGGTCCTCGGGCGACAGGGTGCTGCCCCAGGTCTGCAGCGGCACGCCGATGAAGTCGCCGTCCTTCAGCGTCTTCTCCTCATGCGCCTTGACCGTGCCGCTGAAATTCTCGAGGCCTTTGGTCGCGGCCCACAGGATGGCGTCGCGCATCGGCGCCGGGTTGTTGTCGCTGATCCTGGGGCTCTTCTCCTGGCCGGCCAGCTGGTCCAGCCGGACGGTCATGGCCAGCGACAGGGTGACGTTCCCCTCCTCTCCGGCATGGGCCAGCAGCTCGGGAAGGTTCATCATGTTGAGCGGGTTGAGATGGTCGCCCGTGACCTCCTCGCTGCGCAGCTTGTCGACCATATGCCCCGCCAGGGCGTCGACCGCGGCCTTGCCCTGGCCCGGCGCGTCACCATCGCCACAGACCACGTTCTGGCTGGCCTGGGCCAGGTCGCTGATCACCTTCTTCGCGTCCTTGAGGTCGGGCCCCGGGCGCCATTTGGCGACCTCGTCGACGCAGCCGCGCGCGATGGCGCTGACCCGCGGGTCGCTCATCACCTGGCCGCCGAGGATCGGCATCGTCCGGTTCGTGTCGGTCAGCTCGGCCAGCTTCGCCGCGGCGGCCTTGGCCCCGTCCTTGCCGCCCTTGCCCCAGGCCGCCTCGATCTCGCGGATCGGCCGTTCCAGGAACACCTCCTGGTGGGCCTCGCTGAAGCCCTTCTGCACCGCCGCCAGATACTGCGCGGTGTCGCCGCCGGCATAGGTCTTGTAGACGCCGGTGAGATGGGTCATCGCCGCCACCAGGGCCTGCGGCTCCGGGGTGTCCTTGGCGGTGCTGTCGGCCGCGGCGATCACCCGCTGTCTGACCAGGGCGGTGACGTCGTCGTACTTGCCGTCGGCGCCGAGCTTCTGCACCGCGGCGGCGCCGTCCGCCGTCCGGTCGTCGACCTTCCACTCGTTCAGCTTCTGCGCCTTGGCGGTGCGGATCGCCTCCTGGAACACCGGATCGTCCGGGGCCCGGGCCGCGATCGGCTGGATCAGCGCGTCGAAGTCCGGCGCGCTCTGCTCGGTCGCGGCGTAGTCGATCTCCTGGGCCACGACGGCGGCCAGGTCGTCCTTGGTCAGCTGGCGCTCGTAATCCGAGATTTTCGGATCGGACGCCTTGGCCAGCAGCTGCCGCTGCTGGCCGAGATAGCCGAGCCGGGTCTCGTCCAGCACGATGACGGTGTCGTCCGCCTGCAGCCTGCGGTCGGCGCCGGGCGCCGCGGCGGGGCGGTTGCCGAAGGGCAGGGGGTCGAGCTTGGGCGTGGCCGGCAGCTGCGCGTGGAGCGCGTCGTTGTCGGTGAAGTCGAAGCCCTCGTCGCGGATGAAGATGCGGAACGGCCAGGCCTCTCCGACCTTGTGCTCGTTGATCCCCAGCGGCTTGGCGCCGGGCGGGAACGGGCCGAGCGCGGGCGGTGCGTCGGTCGGGGCGGCGGGAGCCTGGGCGGGCTGGGCCGGGGCCTGCTGCCGGGCCAAAGCGAGCGACTGCTCGAAAGAGGGGGCATCGCGCCTGAGGGTGCGCCAGGGAGGGGGCGGCTGACGCGTGACCGGACCGACCATGGGGCATCTCCTTTGCAGGGGATTTATGGTGTTTCGTTTTGCTCTTGGCGGCTGATTGATTGTTTCGCGTGATGCGCGAGAGGCCGCGACCCGAAAGCGGCAGTTCTGTGAAAACACATTCGATCGGTGAAGGTTTCAGGACAGCGGTCATATTTCGGACCGGATGCCGCCGGCGGCCGCGCACACCGGGAGCGTCAGACATCGCACTATAGAGATTTTCTATAGTCATGGAGAGACGCTGTCCCTCCTAGGCGGGCGCGCGCCGCCCTATCTATGGAGAATGTCTGGTCCAGGAGGCCATCATGACACTCTTCTCGTGGCGACGCTCCCAGCGGCGTGATCCCGACGGCGCCGAGACGCTGCTGGCGATGACCCCGCGCCAACTGGCGGATCTGCCCTTCTGGGTCGAGCCGCCGCAGCCCGACTGCGCCGAGGACGGGCCGGCCCGCCGGCCGGTCACACCCCGAACCGCGCCGCGGCGTCTGCCAGCCTGACCGTCAGCAGCGGCCGCAACCCGGCCAGCATCGCCAGCGGCCCGGTGGCCGGCAGGTCCCAGGTGGCGCCGCCCAAGCCCAGGCAGCCGGTGGCGCGGGACCGCGTCGCCACCACCTGGCCGTCCCCCGGCTGCAGCGTGAGCAGCCGGACCGGAAGGCGGAAGGGCAGGGTGCGGCCCGCCCGGTCGTCCGTGGTCGCGACCGGGCCGTCGGCATCGGCCAGGGTGGTGCGGCCGGCGGCGGTCTCGAACCGGCCCAGCCGCTTCGGGATCGCCCACAGCGCCCGGCCGCCGGCCAGCGAGGCCGGGCTGTCGACCCAGGCGGCGGTGACGGTGGCGCCGAACCGCCAGCCCAGCCGCACCGGCACCGCGACCACCAGCTCGCGATAGGCCAGGTCACCCCGGTCGTCCCAATCCGCCCGCACCGTCAGCAGCAGCGCCGTGCCGCCCCAGCCCAACGGCCGGGCGCCGGACGGCAGCGGCCCCGGCAGGGCGTTGCGCGGGATCCGCCACAGCGCCGCATCGAGGGTGCCGCGCAGGCGCCAGGGCGGCGCTGGATAGGGGGGCTGGATCATGCCGTTTCGGTGTACAGCAGGCAGCCCGGGGGCTCCATGCCGAAGCGCCGATGGGGCCGGATCGGACCGTTGAATCCGGGATTGCATCCGGGCCGTCAAAAACGAACTTGGATTGCGAGTTTTGCGACCTCACCAACTAGGTATTGACGTAGACCGCCATAAAGACGTCAATATCTAGACATCACGGGCGCTACAGGGAATCCGGTGCGCTATTCGTCGGCAAGGCCGGAGCTGCCCCCGCAACTGTAAGCGGCAAGGCTCTTTCGTCGTCTTGAGTCACTGGTGGGGCAACCTGCCGGGAAGGCGAGACGGAAGGGTCGATACCGCGAGCCAGGAGACCGGCCCGTGATCGTGAAGAACGTCCTCGGGCGGGGTGCCTCGATGGTGCGTCAGTCGGATTGCGTCGGCTTGCCGACGCTATTGTCGACTCCGCGTCATCGGCCCAAGCCCCTCTACATCTATGGGGTTAGCCGATGTCAGCCATCCAGGAAACCGACCGCGCGCTCGCTGGCGCACCTGCCGCCCCCGCCGCGCCCCGTGCCGCCTCGAATCAGAAGGCCGCCGAACCGGCCTACCAGGTGATCCGCCGCAACGGCGCGGTCACCGCCTTCGACGCGGCCAAGATCTCGGCGGCGCTGACCAAGGCGTTCCTGGCGGTCGAAGGGTCGGGCGCCTCGGCCTCGCGCCGGGTGCATGACATCGTCGAGGAGCTGACCGGCCAGATCGCTGCGGCGCTGACCCGCCGGGCCGACCACGGCCGCACCTTCCACATCGAGGAGGTGCAGGACCAGGTCGAGCTGGCGCTGATGCGCGGCGAGCACCACAAGGTCGCCCGGGCCTATGTCCTGTACCGGGCCGAGCGGGCGCGCGAGCGGGCGGCGGCCGCGGCACGGGTCGAGGCCTCGCCGGTGGCGGCGGTGCTCAACGTCACCGCGGCCGACGGCAGCCGCGCGCCCCTGGACCAGGCCCGCCTGGTGCGGCTGGTCGAGGAGGCCTGCGCCGGCCTCGCCGACGTCGCGGCCGAGCCGGTGCTGACCGAGACCCGCCGCAACCTCTATGACGGCATCAGCGAGGCCGAGCTGGCCCTGGCGCCGATCATGGCGGCGCGCACCCTGATCGAGACCGAGCCGAACTACAGCCAGGTCAGCGCCCGGCTGCTGCTCGACCTGCTGCGGCACGAGGCGCTGTCCTTCGTCCATGGCCGGCCGACCCGCGCCACCCATGCCGAGATGGTCGAGGGCTATGCCGAATACTTCCCGGCCTATGTGAAGAAGGGCATCGCGGTCGACCTGCTGGACCCGGAGCTGGCGCGCTACGACCTGAAGAAGCTCGCCGCGGCGCTGAAACCGGAGCGCGACCTGCAGTTCCAGTTCCTCGGGCTGCAGACCCTGTACGACCGCTACTTCCTGCAGACCGAGGGCATCCGCTTCGAGCTGCCGCAGGTGTTCTTCATGCGCGTCGCCATGGGGCTGGCCGCGCGGGAGATCGACCGCGAGGCGCGGGCGATCGAGTTCTACGACCTGATCTCCTCCTTCGATTTCATGTGCTCGACCCCGACGCTGTTCAACGCCGGCACGCCGCGGCCGCAGCTGTCCTCCTGCTTCCTGACCTCGATCGCCGACGACCTCGACGGCATCTTCAAGGCGGTGAAGGACAACGCGCTGCTGTCCAAATACGCCGGCGGCCTGGGCAATTCCTGGACCCGGGTGCGCGGCCTGGGCGCCCATATCCGCGGCACCAACGGCCAGTCGCAGGGCGTCGTGCCGTTCCTGAAGGTCGCCAACGACACCGCCATCGCGGTCAACCAGGGCGGCAAGCGCAAGGGCGCGGTCTGCGCCTATCTCGAGACCTGGCACGTCGACATCGAGGAATTCCTCGACCTGCGCAAGAACACCGGCGACGATCGCCGCCGCACCCATGACATGAACACCGCCAACTGGGTGCCGGACCTGTTCCTGCAGCGGGTCGAGGCCGATGGCGCCTGGACCCTGTTCTCGCCGGACGAGGTGCCCGACCTGCACGACCTCTACGGCCCGGCGTTTAAGACCGCCTACGAGGCCTATGAGGCCAAGGCCGCCCGCGGCGAGATCCGCGTGCACAAGCAGGTCCGCGCGCTCGACCTGTGGCGCCGTATGCTGACCATGCTGTTCGAGACCGGCCACCCCTGGGTCACGTTCAAGGACCCCTGCAACATCCGCTCGCCGCAGGGCCATGTCGGCGTGGTGCACTCCTCGAACCTGTGCACCGAGATCACGCTGAACACCTCGGATGACGAGGTCGCGGTCTGCAATCTCGGCTCGATCAACCTCGCCAACCATGTCGGCGAGCGCGGCCTGGACCGGGCGCGGCTGGAGCGCACCATCCGCACCGCGATGCGGATGCTGGACAACGTCATCGACATCAACTTCTACACCATCCCGGAAGCCCGCCGCTCCAACCTGCGGCACCGCCCGGTCGGGCTCGGCATCATGGGCTTCCAGGACGCGCTGCAGGCGCTGCGGCTGCCGATCGCGTCGGACGAGGCGGTGCGCTTCGCCGATGAGAGCATGGAGGTGATCAGCTATCACACCATCGCCGCATCGGTGGAGCTGGCGGCCGAGCGCGGGCGCTACCCGTCCTTCGAGGGCTCGCTGTGGAGCCGCGGCATCCTGCCGATCGACTCGATCGAGCTGCTGGCCGAAGCCCGCGGCGGCGTGCTGGAGATGGACCGCTCCAAGACGCTGGACTGGGACGGGCTGCGCGATCGGGTGCGCAGCACCGGCATGCGCAACTCCAACACCATGGCGATCGCGCCGACTGCGACCATCTCCAACATCTGCGGCGTGGCCCAGTCGATCGAGCCGGCGTTCCGCAACCTCTACGTCAAGGCCAACATGTCGGGCGATTTCACGGTGGTGAATCCCGGCCTGGTGCGTGATCTCAAGGCGCTCGGCCTGTGGGACGAGGTGATGATCTCGGACCTCAAGTATTTCGACGGCAGCCTCGGCGCCATCGACCGGGTGCCGGACGACCTCAAGGCGCTGTACGCCACCGCCTTCGAGATCGATGCCAGCTGGTTGGTCGAGGCGGCGTCGCGCCGGCAGAAGTGGATCGACCAGGCCCAGTCGCTGAACCTGTATATCGCCAACCCCAACGGCAAGAAGCTGGACGCGCTGTACCGGCTGGCGTGGAAGCGCGGCCTGAAGACCACCTACTATCTCCGGGCGATGAGCGCGACCCATGTCGAGAAGTCGACGCTGAAGGGCACCGACGGCAAGCTGAACGCCGTCGCCAGCGCGCCGGTCGCCGCGGCGCCGGCTGCGGTCGCCGCGGCGCCGATCGTGGTGGTGCCTGCTCCGGTGGTGGCCACCTCCGCCTTCGGCACCGACGACCTGACGATGGCCGACGGCGCGCCGATGGTCTGCCCGATCGACGACCCGACCTGCGAAGCCTGCCAGTAACCGCTGGACTCACCACCATGGCGGCCGGTCCTCACCAGGGCCGGCCGCCATTTTTTATGTCCGTCGCGCCTCCGCGTCCGAAAACCGCTTCGTCTTCCCCGCCCGTGTCGCCGGCCGGAAAGGGAATGTCGCTTTCACGAGCCTCGACCGGCCGGGGGCATGCTTCAATCGGGATGTTCAAGGTGCCGCTGGCCTGGGAGGTCCGGCGGAGAATTGGGAAGCCGGTTCAACGCCGGCGCTGCCCCCGCAACGGTGGCGGAGCACGTCGTCTCGACCGAGACCACTGGGCGACGCAAGCCCGGGAAGGTGTCGAGACGGTCCGAAAGGACGGCTCCGAAGCCCGGAAACCAGCCTTGGGCATGGTGAACTCGACTGATCGCGGTGGGCGGTCAAGAGGCAGTGTGCAGCGGGCCGGTCCCAAGACCTGACGGGCGCGCACCATTCCCTCCTCTCGCCCATCCGACCAGTCCTTCGAAGGCCCGGGGACGGACGATGGACGCGCGCGACACGATGCTGAGGCTGCTCCGCAGCCACCGGGACGGCTTCAGCCTTGAACAGCCCTTTTACACCGACCCGGATTTCTTCCGGCTCGATATGGAGATGATCTGGTACCGCGACTGGCTGTTCGTCGGCCATGATTGCGAGCTGGCGAAGCCGGGCCAGTACTTCACGGTGCAGGTCGGCGCCTATCCGGTGGTGCTGGTGCGCGACCAGGGCGGCCGGATCCGCGCCTTCCACAACGCCTGCCGGCATCGCGGCAGCCGCGTCTGTTCCGCGCAGAAGGGCACGTCGGCCCGGCTGGTCTGCCCCTATCACCAGTGGACCTACGACCTCGACGGCAGCCTGCTGTTCGCCCGCCAGATGGCCGATGGCTTCGACAAGACCCAGTACGGGCTGAAGCCGGTCGCCTGCGAAAGCGTCGGCGGCTACATCTTCATCTGCCTGGCCGACCAGCCGGCGGATTTCGCGCCGTTCCGCGCGCTGATGGAGCCGTATTTCCTGCCGCACCGACTGGCCGATGCCAAGATCGCCTTCGAGAGCACCATCATCGAGAAGGGCAACTGGAAGCTGGTCTGGGAGAACAACCGCGAGTGCTATCACTGCGTGGCCAACCATCCCGAGCTGTGCAAGACCTTCCCCGAGGCGCCGAACGTCACCGGCGTCGCCGGCGCCGACAGCGACCCCGAGATGGTGGCGCATTGGGCCAAGTGCGAGGCGGCCGGCCTGGAGGCGAAGTTCCGCATCGACCCGGCCGGGCAGTTCCGCGCCACCCGGGCGCCGCTGCTGCGCGACGCGGTCAGCTACACCATGACCGGCAGGCGGGCGGTGAAGCGCGGCCTGTCCGACCAGGTCACCGCCGACCGCATCGGCGCGCTGATGCTGTACCACTACCCCACCACCTGGAACCACGTGCTGATCGACCACGCCGTGACCTTCCGGGTGCTGCCGATCAGCGCCACCGAGACGGCGGTGACGACCAAATGGCTGGTCCACAAGGATGCGGTCGAGGGCGTCGACTACGACCTGGCCGAGCTGACCCATGTCTGGACCGAGACCAACGACCAGGACCGCCGGATCGTCGAGGAGAATGCGTTCGGCATCCAGTCGCCATCCTACGAGCCCGGCCCCTATTCCGAGATGCATGAGGGCGGGGTGATCCAGTTCGTCGACTGGTACACCCGGTTCATGGAGCCGCGCCTGGCCGAGGGCAGCAAACCGCGCCTGCGGGTCGCGTGAAGGGGAGGCGGTCGTGAACGCAGTGACGGGGGATCTCCCGCTCTACCGCCATCTCGACCAGATGGTGCCGTGGAACGACCGGCTCCAGGTGCTGGAATGCGTCGGCGTGTTCGACGAGGCGCCGGAGGTGAAGACCTTCACCTTCCGCTCCGACAACCAGACCTGGTTCCGCTACCAGCCGGGCCAGTTCGTGACGCTGGAGCTGCCGGTCGGCGACGAGCTGGTGATGCGGACCTACACGCTGTCGTCCAGCCCGTCGCGCCCGTTCTCGATTTCCGTCACGGTCAAGGCGCAGCCGGGCAGCATCGGCACGCGCTGGATGTTCGACCATCTGACGCCGGGCACCCGCATCAAGGCCTATGGGCCGGCCGGCGACTTCACCCATCACAACCACCCCTCCGGCAAGTACCTGTTCATCTCGGCCGGGTCCGGCATCACCCCGATGATGTCGATGCTGCGCTGGCTGAACGACTGCGCGCCGTGGACCGATGTCGCCTTCGTCAACTGCGCGCGCCGGCCCGAGGACATCATCTTCCGCAAGGAGCTGGAGCTGCTGGGCAGCCGCATGCCCGGCCTGTCGCTCGGCTTCCTGATCGAGGAGCGGTCGTCGCGCGAAAGCTGGTTCGGCCATATGGGCCGGATCGACGCGGTGCGCATGCCGCTGCTGGTCCAGGATTTCCGCGACCGCGAGGTGTTCTGCTGCGGGCCGGACCCGTTCATGCGCGCGGTGCGCGAGATGCTGGGCGCCGCCGGCTTCGACATGGCGCATTACCACCAGGAGAGCTTCGGCGCGCCGCCGCCCGAGGCCCCGGCCGCGCCCGTCACCGAGCCCCTGGAGGGCGTGCCGGGTGAGCCGATCGTGGCGCCGACGCCGGTCCGCTTCGCCCTGTCCGATGTGACCGGCGACTGCCTGCCGGGCCAGACCGTGCTGCAGACCGCCCGGGCCTCGGGCGTGCGCATCCCCGCGGCCTGCGAACTCGGCCTGTGCGGCACCTGCCGGGTGAAGAAGCTCTCCGGCACCGTCGAGATGAACCACAATGGCGGCATCCTCGACCACGAGATCGAGGACGGCTTCATCCTCGCCTGCTGCTCCAAGCCGCTCTCGGCCATCGAGATCGAGGCCTGACCATGAGCGGCAGAAGCGTCGCGCCCGTCAGCCGGCCCTGTCCACGGATCGCGGAGGCGGTCTCGGCCCTGCCGCCGCCGGAGCAGGTGTTCCTCGACTGGCTGATGTGGCTTCCGGCCGATGCGGATGTCGAGGCGGCGGCGCGGCGCGAGATCGCCCGGCTGGACCGGCGGATGCCGCTGGCCGCGGAGGCGGAGCACCTTCGCCTGCTGTTCCAGGCCGTCCTCGGCGACGGCCCGCGAGCGAGTTCGACCCTCTAGCCGGACCCAGGGGGACGCGTCTCCCCGGGCCCGGTTCAAATCACGACAGAGTCCTTGGGAGGAGACGAAGATGAGCAAGAACAGAGGCGTGGTGTATCTCGGGCCCGGCAAGGTCGAGGTCCAGGACATCGACGACGCCAGGCTGGCAGCCCCCAGCGGCCGCAAGATCGGCCACGCCGTCATCCTGAAGGTGCTGTCGACCAACATCTGCGGGTCGGACCAGCATATGGTCCGCGGCCGCACCACGGCCCCGGCCGGCCTCGTGCTCGGCCATGAGATCACCGGCGAGGTGATCGAGACCGGCGCCGATGTCGAGATGCTCGAGGTCGGCGATGTCGTCTCGGTGCCGTTCAACGTCGCCTGCGGCCGCTGCCGCACCTGCCGCTCGCAGGACACCGGCGTCTGCCTCACGGTCAACCCGGCCCGCGCCGGCGGCGCCTATGGCTATGTCGACATGGGCGGCTGGATCGGCGGGCAGGCGCGCTACGTCACCGTGCCCTATGCCGATTTCAACCTGCTGAAGTTCCCGGACCGCGACCGGGCCATGAGCAAGATCCGCGACCTGACCATGCTGTCCGACATCCTGCCGACCGGCTTCCACGGCGCGGTCAAGGCGGGCGTCGGCGTCGGGTCGATCGTCTATGTCGCCGGCGCCGGCCCGGTCGGCCTGGCGGCGGCCGCCTCGGCCCGCATCCTCGGCGCCGCCGTGGTCATGGTCGGCGACTTCAACAAGGAACGGCTGGCCCATGCCAGGAAGGTCGGGTTCGAGCCGATCGACCTGTCGGCCAGCGACCGCCTCGGCGACATGATCGCCCAGGTGACCGGCAGCAACGAGGTCGACAGCGCGATCGACGCGGTCGGTTTCGAAGCGCGCGGCCACAGCGGCGGCGAACAGCCGGCCATCGTCCTGAACCAGATGATGGAGATCACCCGCGCCGCCGGGTCGATCGGCATCCCCGGACTGTACGTCACCGAGGATCCGGGCGCGGTCGACGATGCCGCGAAGGTCGGCAGCCTGTCGCTGCGCCTCGGCCTCGGCTGGGCCAAGGCGCAGTCCTTCCACACCGGCCAGACCCCGGTGCTGAAGTACAACCGTCAGCTGATGCAGGCGATCCTGCACGACCGGCTGCCGATCGCGGATATCGTCAACGCCCAGGTGATCTCGCTGGAAGACGCCGCCCGGGGCTACGAGAGCTTCGACCAGGGCGCCGCCAAGAAGTTCGTGCTCGACCCGCACGGGGTGCTGCCGAAGGCGGCGTAAGCCGGAGCGGGCGGGGAGGGCGCGCCTTCCCCGCCCGCGCTCAGCTCTCGGTGCGCGCCGCGGTCGTCGTCATGATCTCTGCCTAGACCAGGTTGATCTCGACGCCGATGTTGCCCCGGGTGGCCTTGGAGTAGGGGCAGGTCTGGTGCGCGGCATCCACCAGCGCCCGGGCGATGTCGGGCTCCAGCCCCGGCAGGCTGACGTTGAGGCGGGCCTGGAGGAGGTAGCCGCCATCCGCGGTGCCCAGGTCGACTTCGGCGTCGACGGCCAGGTCGGCCGGGAGGGCGATCTTCAGCTTGCGGGCGGCCAGCCCCATCGCACCGATGAAGCAGGCGGACCAGCCGGCGGCGAACAGCTGCTCCGGATTGGTGCCGCTGCCCGGGGTGCCGGGCGACGACAGCATGATGTCCAGGCGGCCGTCGGAGCTGCGGGACGCGCCGTCGCGGCCGCCGGTGGTGTGGGTCTTGCCGGTGTACAGCACGGTTTCGATCGGGGTCATGGCGAGATCCTTAGAAGCGATTGACGGAAACGAGGGGGTCGGCCGCCGGGGCGGGGCTGCGGCGCCTGGCCTTGGCATGGGCATCGGTGAGGTTGCGCCGGCGCCAGGCGCTCGGGGGTTCTCCCACCCAGCGCCGGAACAGCCGCGACAGATGCGCCTGGTTGGCCAGGCCGCAGGCCAGTGCGATGTGACTCAGCGGATCCTCCGTGGTCAGCATCAGATGCCGGGCCAGGTCCAGCCTCAGCCGGATGATGTGCATGTGCGGGGTGGTCCCGAAGCTGGCCTTGAAGGCCCGGCAGAAATGGCTGACGCTGAGCGAGATCTGGCCGGCCAGCATCTCGACGGACAGCGGGCGCTCCAGGTGCTTTCTCAGATAGCGGTCGATCTTGTGCTGCTGCCACGGGGCCAGGCCGCCGCGAACGCCTGCTCGTTCGGCCGCCGGCCCGGTGAGGTGCGTGACCAGCCGCAGGGCCGCGGCATGCGCCGCTTCCGGGTTCAAATCCATCGCGCGGCGGACGTCCTCGAGCAGGTCCTCGGCTGGCGATGTGCGGTCCATGATCGATGCTCCCGTCGGCAGGTTGCGGGCGCATCCAAGCAGAGGCCGGGGGGAAACACCTGTTATGGCTTGCGAAGGGTTGTGAGCAGCCACCTGCCGGGGCGGCCGCCGCAAGGTGACGCAGGGCGTAGGGGGCGTGAGAAATACGGGCTAGGATGCGGTCGGGTTGGGGTGGGCACGGAAGCGGGCGAATGACGACAGGGCCGTCGAGGCAGGCCAGAGATGTGATCTCCTTCGGTCCTTTCAGCCTGGTCGTCAGCGAACGGCTGCTGATGAAAGACGGCGTCCCGGTCGAACTGGGTGCACGGACGCTCGACACGCTGATCGCCCTGGTGTCCCGGCCCAACGAGGTCATCGGCAAGCGGGAGCTGATGGCCGAGGTCTGGCCCGACGTCATCGTGGAGGAGGGCAGCCTGCGGTTTCACATCGCCGGCCTGCGCAAGGCGATGGGCGACGGCCGGGACGGGGCGCGATACATCGCCACCCTGGCCGGCCGGGGCTATTGCTTCGTCGCGCCAGTCTCGCGGTCGGCCGACAAGGCCGAGGGGGCGCCGCCCGCCGCCGCCCCGGTCCCAGGCGCCACCTTCCTGCCGGCCCGCCTGGCGCGGATGGTCGGGCGGGAGGAGGGGGTCCGGACGCTGTCGGCCCAACTCGCCGCGTCGCGCTTCGTCACGGTCGTAGGCCCCGGCGGGGTCGGCAAGACCACGGTCGCGGTGGCGGTCGCGCATGAGGTGCTGGAGGGCTTCGCCGGGGCCGCGCTGTTCGTGGATTTCGGGATGCTGAGCGATCCGGCCATGGTGGCCGCCTCCGTGGCCTCGATGCTGGGAATGCCGATCCGGTCCGACGATCCGGCCCCCAGCCTGATCGCCTTTCTGCGCGACCGGCATTTCCTGCTGATCCTCGACAATTGCGAGCATGTCATCGAGGCCGCCGCGACGCTGGCGGAGCGGCTCTTCGCGGCCGCGCCGCAGGTCCATATCCTGGCCACCAGCCGCGAAGCCCTCCGGGTCGAGGGCGAGCAGGTCCACCACCTGGCGCCGCTGGCCTGTCCGCCGGACGATCCGGGGCTGACGGCGGCGGCGGCCCTGGCATTCCCCGCCACCCAATTGTTCGTGGAGCGCGCGACGGCCAGCGGCGCCCGCCTGGACCTCGGCGACGCGGATGTCGCGATCGTCGCCGGCCTCTGCCGGCGGCTCGACGGCATGGCGCTGGCGATCGAACTGGCCGCCGGGCGGGTCGGGGCCTATGGCCTGCAGCAGACCGTGACCCTGCTCGACCAGCGCCTGAGCCTGCTGTGGCCGGGGCAGCGCACCGCGCCGGCGCGCCAGAAGACGCTGCAGGCCACGCTGGACTGGAGCTACGGGCTGTTGTCCGAGCTGGAACGCGTCGTGCTGCGCCGGCTGGCCGTGTTCGTCGGGCACTTCACGATGGAGGCGGCGCTGGCGATCGTGACCAGCCCGACCGTCGACCAGGCCCTCGTGTTCGGCGCCATCGACAGCCTCGTCGCCAAATCGATGGTCGCGACCCGCCCGGTCGGCGCCATGATGCGTTACCGGCTGCTGGAGACGACGCGCGCCTACGCCCTCGACATCCGGGTCGACGACGCCGAGCTCGCCGATCTGGCCCTGCGCCACGCCACCTACTACCGGCGCTGGCTCGATCGGGCCGAGGCGGAATGGCCGACCCTGCCGAACGCGGCGGAGCGGGTGTACCGCCTCAGCGGCCTCGGCAATGTGCGCGCGGCCCTGGAATGGTGCTTCGGCGCCAATGGCGATGTCCGGGCCGGAATCGGGCTTGCCGCCGCCGCCGCGCCGATCTTCCTGGCGATGTCCCTGCTGACCGAATGCCTGCGCTGGTCGCAGCGGGCGATCCTGGCGCTCGATGACGCCACCCGCGCGGGGACGGAGGAGATGCATCTCCAGGCGGCGTTGGGCATGTCGCTGATGTTCACCCGCGGCAGCGCCGAAGAGGCGCGGACGGCGCTGAACCGTGGCCTCGCCATCGCCGAGGATCGCGGCGACGCCTTCGACCAGCTGCACCTGCTGGGCCCGCTGCACATGTTCCATGTGCGCATCGGGGATTTCCGGTCCGCCGTGCGCTACGCCCAGCGCAGCGCCGCTGTCGCCGCCACCACCCAGGATCCCGCCGCCGTGGCGCTGGCCCATTCCCTGCTGGGCATCGCGCTCCATTTGACCGGCGACCTCGACGATGCCCGCGCGGAGCTCGAGGCCGCGGTGCAGCACGGGCCGCGCTCCCACCGCACCAGCCAGATCTATCTCGGCTTCGACCACCACAGCTGGGCCGGCATCGCCCTGGCCCGGACCCTGTGGCTGCAGGGCCACCCGGACCAGGCCGTGGACCGGCTGCGCCGGACCGCCGGCGACGCCCAGCGCATGGTCCATCCGGTCACCCTGTCCGTCGTGCTGAATTGGGCGATCTCCATCTTCTTCTGGACCGGCGATCTCCGCAGCGCTGAGGAGTATATGGGCCGGTTCATCGCCCATGCCGAATCCCAGTCCATGGGACCCTATCTCGCGGTCGGGCGCGGCTACGGGGGCGAGATGGCCATCCGCCGCGGCGACGCGGAAAGCGGAATCGCGCATGTGCGGGGCTGCCTGGAGGAGCTCCACGCGGCGCGCTACGAGCTGCTGACCACGGCCTTCAACCTGTCGCTCGCCCAGGGGCTGGCGGCGACCGGCCGGGTCGCCGAAGGCATCGCGCTGCTCGACGAGACGGCCCGGCTGGTCGAGGCGAATGGCGACCACTCCTACATGCCGGAGCTGCTGCGGGTGAAGGGCGCCCTGCTGCTCGCGATGCCGCAGCCGATGCCCGACGCGGCGGAGGCGTGCTTCCGGCAGTCGCTCGAATTGAGCCGCCGCCAGGCCGCCTTGGCGTGGGAGCTGCGCACCGCGATCGACCTGGCGGCGCTGCTGGCCGCGCAGGGACGGCCCGCGGACGCCCGGGCGCTGCTGCGGCCGGTGTTCGATCGCTTCGGCGAGGGCTGGGACACCGCGGACCTGCAGGCTGCCGCGCGCCTGCTGGCGACCCTGGGCTAGCCCGGCCTGGCCGTGACCCTGTGTCCCTGATCGCGGCCCCCATATCCAGCGCAACGCGCGCCGGAACACACCACCTATAGTAATTCTTGGCTCCGGCTTTGCTTGTGGGCGCCGTCAAATTCCCCTAGTGTCCGGGGTTCAGATTCGAGGGGTGTGGGCGTCGAAAATCCACGGCTCCGAGCGAACCGACTCCATCAAGTTTCGAAGGCTGCGTTGATGCTCACGTCCAGGCCCAGGCCCGCGTCGCCGAGCGTTCTGCAATGCAGCTGAGCACGGGAAGACAGCGCACATGACGATGCTCGACTGGTCCGATTCCACCACCGCTGCGCCGGCACGGTCCGCGCCGGTCGCCGACGCGCCCGTGGGCCTCGCCACCGGCCTCGGCTCGATCGACCGCAGCGGCGGGCGCGTCAGCATCGACGACAAGGCGATGATCAACTGCCGCGCCGATGTGAACCAGCTGCTGCCGATGAAGTACCGCTGGGCGTGGGAGAAGTACCTGTCCGGCTGCAACAACCACTGGATGCCGACCGAGGTCTCGATGCAGGCCGACATCGCGCTGTGGAAGTCGCGCGACGGGCTGACCGAGGATGAGCGCCGGTCGGTGAAGCGCAATTTGGGCTTCTTCGCCGCCTCGGAATCGCTGGTCGCCAACAACATCGTGCTGGCGATCTACCGCCATTTGACCAACCCGGAATGCCGCCAGTACCTGCTGCGCCAGGCCTTCGAGGAGGCGGTGCACACCCACACCTTCCAGTACATCGTCGAAAGCCTCGGCCTGGACGAGGGCGAGCTGTTCAACATGTACCGCGAGGTGCCGTCGATCACCGACAAGGCGGCCTGGGCACTGCAATACACCCAGAACCTGGCGGACCCGGACTTCCACACCGGGACGCCGGCCTCGGACCAGGCGTTCCTGCGCGACCTCGTGGCCTTCTACGTCGTGTTCGAGGGCATGTGGTTCTACACCGGCTTCGCCCAGATCCTGTCGCTCGGCCGGCGCAACAAGATGGTCGGCATCGCCGAGCAGTACCAGTACATCCTGCGCGACGAGTCGATTCACCTGAACTTCGGCATCGACGTCATCAACCAGATCAAGATCGAGAACCCGCACCTCTGGACGCCGGCGTTCCAGGAGGAACTGCGGCGGATGCTGGCCGAGGCCTGCGCGCTCGAGGTCGCCTACGGCCGGGACACCATGCCCCGCGGCTTCCTCGGCCTGAATGCCGGGCTGTGCGAGCAGTACATGCACGTCATCACCAACCGCCGCTGCGCCCAGATCGGCCTGGCCCCGGTGTTCCCCGAGACTGAGAACCCGTTCCCCTGGATGTCCGAGGCGATGGATTTGAAGAAGGAGAAGAACTTCTTCGAGACCCGGGTGATCGAGTACCAGAACGGCGGCGCCCTGACCTGGGAGTAAGAGACCGTCCGGAAACGGGCCGGCGCATTCGGCCGAAGGACGGCGTTGCCTCCCACCCGGATCGGGCCTAGCGTTCAGGCCGGACCAGCGGGGGCGGGGGCATGCAGCGCATCTTGATCCTGGGCGCGGGGTTCGCCGGGCTGTGGGCCGCGGCCGGCGCGGCGCGGGCGCTCGACGCCCTGGGCGTCGGGCCCGACCGGGTCGAGGTGACGCTGGTCAATCGCGATGCCTGGCACGGCATCCGGGTGCGCAACTACGAGGCCGACCTCGACGCGATCCGCGTGCCCCTGGCCACCGTGCTCGACCCGATCGGCGTGCGCCTGGTCGACGGCGAGGTCACGGGCATCGATCTGGCGCAGCGCAGCGTCCGGTGCATGGTCTCTGGGACGGACACGGCGCTGCCCTATGACCGCCTGGTCTTCGCGCTCGGCAGCGGCCTCGCCCGGCCGGCGATCCCGGGGCTCGCCGAACACGGCTTCGACATCGACACCTTCGCCGGTGCCCGCCGCCTGGCCGACCATCTGGCCGGGCTGGACGGCCAGCCGGCATCGCCGGGGCGCGACACCGTCCTGGTCGTCGGCGCCGGCCTGACCGGGATCGAGGCCGCGACCGAGATGGTGGACCGGATCGGACCATCGGGCCGGGTGATCCTGGCCGACCATGCGCCGCAGGTCGGCTCCGACATGGGCGACAGCGCCCGGCCGGTGATCGAGACCGCCCTGGCCGCGCTGGGTGTCGAGACCCGGATGGGCGTGTCGGTCGCGGCGGTCGATGCCGGCGGGGCGACGCTGTCGACCGGCGAGGTGATCCCGGCCGCGACCGTGATCTGGTGCGCCGGCATGCGGGCCAGCCCGTTGACCGCCCAGTTCCCGGTGGAGCGCGACCGGCTGGGCCGGCTGCCGGTCGACCCGACCCTGAAGATCATCGGCCTCGGGGCCGAGTTCGCGGTCGGCGATTCGGCGCGGGCGATGGTCGACGACAGCCGCGCCTCGGTGATGTCCTGCCAGCACAGCCGGCCGATGGGCCGCTTCGGCGGCCACAACGTGGTCGCCGACCTGCTCGGCCAGCCGCTGCTGCCGATGCGGATCGAATGGTACACCACCATCCTCGACCTCGGTTCCTGGGGCGCCGTCTACACCGAGGGCTGGGACCGGCAGGTGGCGGCGCAGGGGGCGGCGGCGAAGCAGACCAAGCAGATCATCAACCGCCAGCGCATCTACCCGCCGCTGACCGGCGACCGTCGCGCCATCCTCGATGCCGCCGCCCCGGTGATCCAGGCGCCGCCGCAGCGGTTCCGCTGAGCCCCTACCGCGCCAGGTCGAGATAGGCCGTCGCCACCGCGGCATCGATGTCGGCCGGCACCGGCACCACGCAGGCTTCGGCGCCGACCCCGCCGCGGGCCACCCGTTCCAGGCAGCGGGCCTGCAGCGCGAAGCCGAGATCCATCGATTCCACCGTGTTGCCCAGCGGCCGCGGCCCGGCCAGGTTGGCCATGTGGCCGCCGCCGAGCAGGTGGATGCGGCGCCCGTCGGCCAGGCGGAACGTCTCGATCCCCTCGGCCTCGTAGCGCTCGATCTCGACGGCACTGGCCCGCAAGCCGGCGGCATCGATCTCGTCGGGGAAATGGCCGCCATTCATCAGGATCGCGCCGTCCTTGAGCAGCGCGAGGTCGGCGGCGGTGACGATGCCGGGATGGCCGGTGACCGTCACCAGGATGTCGGCCGACCGGATGGCCTGGTCGCGCAGCGGGGTGGCGAAGCCGTCGAGATGCGCCTCCAGCGTCGTCACCGGGTCGATGTCGACCACGCTGACGCCGGCGAAGGCGTTGCGGAAGCAGGCGGCGGTGCCCTTGCCGCAGGCGCCGTAGCCGAAGACGGTGACGCGTTTGCCCTGGGTCGAGCGGTTGGTGAAGCGCAGATAGCTCTCGAACAGGCTCTGGCCCACCGCGTGGCGGTTCTCGGCGAACTGCTTGATCGGGCTGTCGTTGATCACCAGGACTGGCATCGCCAGCGCGGCGCGCATCGGCACCAGCCGGGTGCGGCCCGAGGTGGTCTCCTCCGTCCCGCCGCGCAGGCCGGGATAGCGGCGGCCGGCGACCCGGGCGAACAGGTCGCCGCCATTGTCCAGCAGCAGGTCGGGCTGTTCGGCGATGATGGCGTCCAGGCTGGCCGCATGCTCGGCGGGGTCCGTCGTCTGCGTCGCGAAGACGGTGACGCCCTGGGCGCGCAGATGCTCGACCGTTTCGGGCTGGGTGCTGTTCAGGTTGCCGGTGCAGACCAGGCGGGCGCCGCCGAGGCCCAGCGTGGTCAGCAGCGCCACGGTCTTGGGCTCCAGATGGATGCCGGTGCCGATGGTCAGCCCCTCGAACGGCCGGGTGGTCAGGAACTCGGCCGCGGTGGCGCGCAGCAGCCGGCAGCTCCGCCCCACCCAGTCGATGCGGGTCGATGGCGCGGCGGGCGTGGTCTCGGCCATGGCGGTCTCTCCTCGCGGTCGGTCGTCGCGGCTGTGTAGCCCGCGCCCGGTGTGCCGCCCATGGACATAAGCCTGCCCGGAAGGGCAGGAAATCTGCCGTGTCAGCCCTGAGCGCCGGCCGCCAGCAACCAGCCGGCCAGCGCCGCCAGCGGCGGGGACGCCGCATCGGCCGCGCGGCGGCACAGGCTGTAGCCGGCGGGGCGGCGGGTGAAGCCCCAAGGCGCCGCCAGCCCGCCCCGGGCGATGTCGTCCTCCACCGCGGTGCGCGGCGCCACGGCGACGCCGAGGCCGGACCGCGCGGCGCCGATCGCCAGCAGCAGATCCTCGAAGGCCTGCATCCGGGCAAAGCGCACCGGCGGGGTGCCGCTTTCGGTGAACCAGTCGTCCCACAGCGTCGGCGCCGAACGGCTGGTCAGCCCGGTCGCCGCCGCCAGTCCGGCCGGCCCCGCGGCCAGCCCCAGCCGGGACGCCAGCTCCGGCGCCGCCACCGGGCCGAACTCGTCCTCCATGAAGCGCGTCGCCGTGATGTCGGGGGAAGGGCGGTACTCCCCGCCCATGATCACGGCGTCCAGCTCCGGGTGCCGCGACAGCGCCTCGACCACGGTCATCGGCATGATGTCGATCTCGACCTGGGGCAGCGCCGCCTGCAGCGCGGCCAGCCGCGGCATCAGCCACCACACTGCGAAGGCGGAGGGCACGCCGAGCTTCAGCCGGCCGCGGTGCCCGGCGTCGAGCTCGGCCGAGGCCCGGGCCAGGATGGCGAAGGCCTCCGCCACCGCTTCGGCATAGGCGCGGCCCGGCTCGGTCAGCACCAGGCTCCGGCCGTCGCGGCGGAACAGGGCGGTGCCGAAATGCGCCTCCAGCGCCGCGATCTGCTGGCGCACGGCGCCGCGCACCACGCCGAGATCCTCGGCCGCCTTCAGGATGCTGCCGCAGCGGGCGACGGCCTCGAAGGCCCGCAACGCGTTCATCGGGGGCAGCAGGTGCGGCATGGGCGCGTCCCGGGCGGTCAGCCCAGCTTCACCAGGGCCGAGGCCGCGGTCTCGTCGGTGATCAGCCCCTGCAGCATGCCGCGCCGCAGCACGGCATGGATGGTCGGCACCTTGACCGTGCCGCCGGCGATCGCGACGGCCGGGCGCCTGGCCACCGCGTCCAGCGACAGGCCGATCACCCGGTCGCGCAGTGGCGAATCCAGGATCCGGCCCTCGGCGTCGAGGAAGTTGCCCAGCACCTCGCCGATCGCCCCGGCCCGGCGCAGCACCTCGTACTCGTCGCGCGAGATCACCTTGTCCTGCAGCACCGGCGCGGTGCCGTCGAGCTGGCCGATGCCGATCAGGATGGCATCCGCCCGCGCCGCCAGCGCCATGATCTCGCGGAACGGCTTCTGCCCCTCCAGCACCCGGCGGTCTTCGGCGGTCTCGGCGATCAGCGGCGCCGGCATCAGGAAGCGCTGGGCGCTCAGCCGGTCGCCCAGCCGCATCACCACGTCGAACGGGTTGTAGGAGGAATCGCGGGCGATGTTGCCGGTGACCGAGACCACCTGGTGCTGCGGCCGGGGCGACGACGCCATCTCCTCCACCGCGGCGCGCACGCTGCGGCCGTTGCCGACGCCGATCACCAGCGCCGCCTCGGTGTCGACCAGCCGCTCGATCCAGGTCGCGCCGGCGATCGCCAGCGCCGGCAGGTTGGCCTGGCCCGGCGCCATCGGGTCGGCCGGCACCACCTCGCAGAAGCGCAGGCCGTGGCGGCGGGCGATGCGCTCGCCCAACTCCATGCAGGCCGCGATCGGATGGTCGATGCGGACCTTGACCATGCCCTCCTGTACCGCGAAGGCCAGCAGCCGCTGCGCCGCCATGCGCGAGACGTTGAGGCGCCGGGCGATCTCGTCCTGGGTCAGGCCCGAGACATAGGACAGCCATGCCGCCCGTGCCGCCTGATCGCGCTTCCTGTCGGCCTGGTCCATCCCCGGCATCCGCCATGGTCCCACGCCGCTCGAACCGGCGCTTCCCCACAGATGTCCATCAATCCGGTGGTCGAGCGCAACGGTGGCGTGCAGGGATCGCGGATCATGGCCCTCGGACCTGCGGCGATGATGCACAGCCCGGCAGGCGTCCCGGCGGTTGACGTTCCCGTGACGGGAGGGTCGAATCCATGGCAAAGATCGGGAGTCCGCCCTCCTTGAGTCGCGGGCGGAGACGGAAGGGGAAGACCATGATTCGTTGGGCGCTGGTTCTGGCGGTGGCGCTGGCGCCGCATCTGGCTGTGGCCGGCACGCGGCCGACACCGGTTCCGGCCGAGGACCATGTCCATGCGGTGCTGCGCGCCGCGCTGGAACGGGCCGAGGCGGCGGACCGGGCACCGCTGTCGATCCCGCTCGGCGCCACGCTGAAGCCCGCCGCGGTCGACCCCCGGGTGCCGATGCTGCGCGAACGCCTGGACGCCGTCGGCATCACGCTGCCGGCGCCGGCCATGTCCATGCCGGCCGTGCCGGCGACCCCAGCCGCGAGCGTCGTCCAGATCAGCACGTCTCCGGCCGCCATTCCCGCGGCCGAGAGCGCCCAGGCCGGCGAGGCCCAGCCCGGCGCGACCGAGGCGGTGGCGACGTCGGAGGACCTGATCGGCCCGGTGGCACCGGCCACCCTGGTCTATGACGAGGAGCTGACCCAGCGGGTGAAGCTGTTCCAGTCGCGCTGGGGCTTGCGCGACGACGGCGTGGTCGGCCGCCGCACCTTCCGGGCGCTGAACTTCACCCCGGCGGACGAGGCCCAGGCGCTGCGCCAGACCCTGGCCCGCTACGCGCCGCCGCCGGCGCGCGGCAAGTCGATCACGGTGAACGTGCCGACCGCCGAGATCATCGCCTTCGAGAACGGGGTCGAGGTGATGCGCACCCGCGCCGTGGTCGGGTCGCCGCTGACCCAGACGCCGATGATCCAGACCAACATGATCGCGGTGAAGTACAACCCGGACTGGACGGTGCCGCCCGGCCTGACCAAGAAGTACAAGGCCCTGATGGCCGCCGGCAAATATGACGAGATGCGCAAGCACGGCGTGGTGGTGAAGACGCCGGAGGGCCAGACCTTCGACCCGGCGCAGGTGCCGCCGGATGCGGTCGGCACCATGGGCTGGAAGTTCTGGCAGCCGCCGGGCGACGCCAACGCGCTGGGCCTCTTGAAGTTCGAGCTCGACAACGACCAGGCGATCTATCTGCACGACACCAACAACCGCACGCTGTTCGCCACCGACAACCGGGCGGTGTCGAATGGCTGCATCCGGGTCGAGGACTATCTCGGCCTGGCCGCCTGGGTGCTGGGCATCGACACCATCGCGGTCGAGCGCGAGATTGCCCTGGGCACCACCCATTACGCCCGGGTGAACCGCATCCCGGTGCGGATGACCTACTACATGGCCTATCCCGACAAGACCGGCGGCATCCGCTACGGCGAGGACGTCTACAGCATGGCCGAGGGCAGCTAGGCGGGGGCTATCGCCGTCCGGTCTCCTCCGGAACGGACATTTCCGGCAGTCCGATCGGCCCGAACCGACGGAGATGAGTCCGGCCGTCGATCTACCGATCCTCGAGGGTCAGGCGCCCGGCCGGGATCATTCTTCTGCCCCACAGCCGATCCAGGGACCATGCGCCCGCTCCCCTGACCACGATCACCAGCATCCCGCCTGCAATCGCGAGATCCTTCTCGAAGTGCAGAAGCTCGTTCCGTGTCGTGAAATCGGAATGGAACCCGAAAGCGGTGGCGAGGCAGAACAGGCCGAGGGCCAACGCGCCCAGCCGCGCGTGCCATCCCAGGGCCAGCAGCAACCCGGCCCCCAGCTGCAGCACAATGGTCAGCGCCATCGCATAGGCCGGCACCCCGACCTTGCTCATCGCCGCGGCCGCTGCGGCGAACCCGGTCGAAAGCGTGATTGCCTCATGGATGAAGATCAGCGACAGCAATAGCCGGGCGAGCAGCAGCAGGCCGTCCTCGCACCGGGTGCGGATCATCTCGATAGACCGGACCATCGGTTCCTCGCAGCAAATCGTGGGAAGGCGGGGTGGGCAGACAGCCCACCCCGGGGTGGGCGGCGGCGCCGCCCACCCAAGCGGCAGTCAGTCCACTGCCTTGCCGCCGGCGATCGCCTTCTCCAGATCCTCGCGTTCCTCGCAGCCGCTCGGGCACAGCTTCTCGAGGGCGGCGAGCTGTTCGTGTGCCTTGTCCATATGGCCGGTCTCGACATAGAGCTCGCCCAGATATTCGCGGGCGGGCTTGTAGTCGGGCTGAAGGGACAGGGCCTTGTTGTAGTAGGTCAGGGAGGTGTCGAAGTCGCCGGTCTTGCGCAGCGTGTATCCCATCAGATTGTAGATATCCGCTTCCTGCGTATCCTCGGCGAGACCCCGCAGTTCCTCCAGGGCGGCCTTGTAGTTCTTGGCCTCGATCTTGGCGCGGACGGAGGTGAGATCGACGCTGCCGGTCGAGGTGTCGTCGTCGACGGCATAGGCCGCGTTGGAGTAGAGGGCGGGAGCCAGCGACAGGCTGCTGAGCACCGCCAGGGTGATCAGATAAGTCTGCTTGCGCACGGTGGTGTTCCTTGAAAGGTCGAGGATTGGGAAAGGGTCAGGCCCGGAAACGGGTCAGGACTGGATGACGGGCGAGAAGGTGTAGGCGTTGCCGTCCTTGGCGAAGGCGCCGGCCCCGGGGAAGGGGAAGTGCGCCCCGCAGATCGCCATCTTGTCGGAGATGGCGCGGTCGATGATCCGCCGCCGGGTGGTGATCGCCAAGGGGCCGTCCTGGTCGTAGGCGCCCTGCCAGTCCGGGTGCGGGGCGAGCAGCGCCGGCACATACATCGTGTCATTCGAGACCATCAGCTGGTCCTTGCCCGAGGTCACCAGGAAGACCGAATGGCCGGGCGTGTGGCCGTAGGCGTCGAGGATCTGGACCCCGGGCGCGACCTCGGCGCCGGTTTCGACCAGTTTCCAGTTCTTCCAGGTCGGGAACACATCCGCGATGCGCTTGCCGGCCTGGCGCCGGCCCTCCGGCAGCTTCTCGACCCGGCCGGGCTCGGTCCAGAACTTGTACTCGACGCTGTTGGTCACCAGCTCGGCGTCGGGGAACACGGCGTTGTTGGTGCCCTTTTCCATCAGGCCCCAGACATGGTCCGGATGGAAATGCGAGATCAGGATGGTCTTGATCTGGCTGCGGTCGATGCCGGCGGCCTTCATGTTGGCGGGCAGGTGGGTGGCGTTGGCCTGCCACTGCCCGACGCCGGATCCAGCATCGATCATGATGTGGTTGTCGCCGATCTTCAGCACGATCACGGTGAGCGGGATCGGCATGAACTCGGTCGTCAGCCCCGCCTTGGCGAGCGCGGCCTTGGTCTCGTCGACGGAGACGTCCTTGATGAAGCTCGGGTCGTGCGGCTTGCGCCAGATCCCGTCATAGACCGCCGTCACCTCGATCGAGCCGACCTTGTATTTGTAGAAGCCCACGGTCGGCTCCAGCGGGGTCTCCGCGCGGGCTTCGCCCACGAATGCCAGCGGCTTCGTCAATCCCCAGGCGGCCGCAAGGCCTGCGCTTGCCAGGACACCCCGGCGAGTCATGTTGAACATCTGTCTTCTCCGGTGAGCGGGTGGCGCTCAGTGATCCGTGTCGCCGCGCTCAAGCGATGGCGTGGCTGTCAACGAGATCAGTGGCCATGCCGCTTTATTCCCGCGTCCGGGAAAAAGACGATCGGCACCGGCCGGGCCAGGCTGCTTCAGGGTCGCGCTGTTCGGTCGTGGCACCGCATTCGCCCTTGCGTTCAACGATCCGGTGTCCCGTCCGGTTCATTGCGACGCGGTCCGGTCTCCGAGGAGAATTCTGCGACGCGGAACCGCAGAACCTCTGGATCTGGGGAAGACGCGCCGCCCAGGCGGTCCAAATGGGTCAGAATGCAAACCGTACCTAGCAATGCGGGTGCGACACGTGCAAATTCTTGGTACTGATCAGTCATTATTTCGCCTTGGATCCCACCAGGGTCTCGTTAGACCAGCCGAACGCTTTGCCGGATATCCTCCGGGTATTTCATACGATATTATTCAGGGGGCATTCCGTGTCCGTTGCCAAGATTACGTGTCGCTGCGCCGGCGTGATCGTCGCCCTCCTCTGGGCATCGGCACCCATCCATGGGCGCGCCGACGAATTGCCGTCCTTCATGGGGCCGATCGCAGGCGTCCAGGCGACCACTCCGGCGGAGACCGCCGAACGGAACGTGCTGGCGCTGAACACCGCCATGTTCGAGCTGTACGGCGATGCCGCCCGCGTCTTCCAGGCCAACATCCTGGCCAAGCACCCGGTCATCCTGGCGATGTTCTCGGGCGGGGGCGGCCGGCTGATCCTCTACCGGCCGGGCATGGCTCCGTTGAACGCGCCCCCGGTGCCGCTGGTATACCAGTTGATGAAGTCCACCGGGCACAGCACGATGGCGCTGACGCAGATCGTCGCGCCCTATGTCGACAATCCCGGCAACACCTCCTGGCTCGGGCCGATGCGCGCCTTCCGCAGCCGCATGCAGTCCGCGCTCGACACGCTGGACGCCACGGACATGCCGCAGGCCTGGCGCGAGACGGTGCGGACGATCCTGGCCAACAATATCGGCTTCATGGATGACTGCATCGCGAAGGGGACCGTGACGATGGCCGCGCTCCAGGCCTTCGCCCACACCCAGGCGCCGGAGTTGAAGAAGGTCGTCGCCTGGGCAGCCCAGACCCAGGTGGCGCATTGGATGGATGTGCTCGCCGACTGGAAGGCGACACTGGGCGCCGACTGGGACAAGACCTACGCCGCCAGCAACACGATCTACGTGGCCCGGCAGAACAACGTCCTGTTCAGCGTGCTGGCGCAGTTCTTCGGGGCGCAGGCGATCAACGACCGGCTGCTGCTGATCGAGACCGTCTCCTTCACCTCGACGCCGGAGGACATGCTGGAATCGGTGACGCGCATCATCGCCGACCGTTCGGTGGGCAGCCTGTTCTTCGGCAACTACCACCTGATGGACTACGAGCTGATGGGCGGCGACGCGCGTCAGGCGATCATCGCCGAGACCGGCCGGCGCGGCATGCAGGCCGTGCTGCCCCCCGTCGTGCCCTTCGGGTCGAACCAATGGCCCATGCTGGTCACCGCCGGCCCGGGCGCCGCCTCCCTCGCCGACCTGCCCTGAGGCGCGCCATGGACATCGGGACCATCACCACCGTGCGCCGCCCGCATTCCGCCGAGGACATCGCGAATTGGCGGCCTTCCTACGCCTGGCTCGCCGGCGGCACCTGGCTGTTCTCCGAGCCCCAGCCGGACACCGACACGCTGATCGACCTGCATGGGCTCGGCTGGCCGGAGCTGGAGGCCGGGCCGGACGGGCTGACGATCGGCGCCACCTGCCGCATCGCCACGCTCTACCGCTTCGCGGCGCCGGAGGCCTGGGCCGCGGCGCCCTTGTTCCGGGCCTGCTGCGAAGCGTTCCTGGCCGGGTTCAAGATCTGGAACGTCTCGACCGTCGGCGGCAATCTCTGCATGTCGCTTCCGGCCGGGCCGATGATCTCCCTGACCGCGGCGCTGGACGGCATCTGCACGCTGTGGCCGCGCGGCGGCGCCCCGCGACAGGTGGCGGTCACCGACTTCGTCACCGGCAACCACGCCAATATCCTGGGGCCCGGCGAGCTCCTGCGGAGCATCCACCTGTCGGCGGCGGCGCTGTCGCGGCGGGCGGCGATGCGCGCCGTGTCGCTCACCAAGCTGGGCCGTTCCGCGGCGCTGGTCATCGGCACCAGCGGCGACGGCGGCGACCTGCATCTCTGCATCACCGCCGCGACCGACCGCCCGGTCCATCTGCGCTTCGCCGCAATGCCCGACGCCGTAGCCCTGCAGGCGGCCCTGGACGCACAGGTTCCCGAGGCGCGCTGGTTCGCGGACGTGCACGGCTCGGCGCCCTACAAGCGGCATGTCGTGCGGCACCTCGCCGAGGAGGTTCGGCGCGAACTCGTCGACGGGGGCCGGCCATGAGCTGCATCGTCGACGGCCGGCCGATCGATGCCACGCCGCTGCCGGGCCAGTGCCTGCGCACCTTCCTGCGGGACCAGGGCTCCTTCGGCGTCAAGAAGGGGTGCGACGCCGGGGATTGCGGCGCCTGCACGGTGTGGCTGGACGGCGAGCCGGTGCATTCCTGCCTGATGCCCGCCTTCCGCGCCGACGGCCGGCAGGTCACCACCATCCAGGGCCTCGGCGACGGGGATGCCCTGCACCCGATGCAGCAGGCCTTCATCCAGTCCGCCGGATTCCAGTGCGGCTTCTGCACGGCGGGGATGATCATGACCGCCGCCGCGCTGGACGAGACGCAGCGCGGCGACCTGCCCCGCGCCCTGAAGAACAACCTGTGCCGCTGCACCGGCTACCGGGCCATCGCCGATGCGATCCACGGCATCGGCGCGGCGCAGGAGGACGTCGCCGGCGAGGCCTGCGGCGCCAGCCTGCGCAACCCGTTCGGCCGGGACATCGTGACCGGCCGCGCCGCCTACACCATGGACGTGGCGATGGCCGGCCTGCTGCACATCAAGGTGCTGCGCTCGCCCCATGCCCACGCGCGCATCCGCGGCATCGACCGCAGCGCCGCGGCGGCGATGCCGGGGGTGGTCGCGATCTTCACCTGGGAGGACGTGCCGCGCCGGCTCTACAGCACGGCGACGCATGAGGACCACCTGGTCGACCCCGACGACACCTATATGCTGGACGACGTCGTGCGCTTCGTCGGGCAGCGCGTGGCGGCGGTGGTGGCAGAGACCGAGGCGGCAGCGGCCGCGGCCTGCCGCGCGCTGGTGGTGCAGTACGAACCATTGACCGCCGTGTTCGACCCGGAAGTCGCGATGCAACCCGGCGCACCGGTGCTGCACGACCGGGGCGTGACCGGCGGCAGCAACGTCTACGCGCGGATCCGGGGCGAGGTGGGCAGCGTCGCCGCCGGCTTCGCGGAGGCCGAGGTGGTGCACGAGGCGACCTATTCCACCTCACGCGTGCAGCACGCGCATCTCGAGACCCACGGCTCGATCGCCTGGCGGGACGCCGAAGGGCGGATCCATGTGCGCACCAGCTCGCAGGCGCCGTTCATCGTGCGGCAGAAGCTGAGCCACGTCTTCGCGCTGCCGGTCCAGGACCTGCACGTGTTCACCGGACGGGTGGGCGGCGGCTTCGGCGGCAAGCAGGAGATGATCACCGAGGATCTCTGCGTGCTCGCCGCGCTGAGGACCGGGCGGCCGGTGAAATGGGAATACACGCGTGAGGAGCAGTTCACGGCGGCGACCACGCGGCACCAGATGACCACGCGGGTGAAGCTGGGCGCACGACGCGACGGCACGCTGACCGCGATCGACCTGCGGGTCGTCTCCAACACTGGCGCCTATGGCGGCCATGCCAGCGAGACGCTGGCGGCGTCCCTCGGCACGCCGATCTCGGCCTATCGCAGCCCCAACAAGAAGGCGGACGGCGCCGCGGTCTACACCAACATCGTGCCGGGCGGCGGGTTCCGCGGCTACGGCGCCTCGCAGACCACCTTCGCCGTCGAGGCCGCGATCGACGACCTGGCGCGGACCCTCGGCATCGATCCGTTCGCGATCCGCCGCCGCAACATGATCCGCCCGACCGACTGGATCGAATCCATCTGGTCGGAAGCCTCCGACGTGGCGTTCGGCAGCTACGGCCTCGACCAGTGCCTGGACCTGGTGGAGCACGCGCTGGCCAGCGGGCGCGGGGCGCCCAGGCCGGAAGGCCCCTTCTGGGCCGAGGGCACGGGCGTCGCGATGGCGATGCTGGAATGCGGGCCGCCGACGGAGCACCGGTCGGGGGCGGAAATGCGGCTGACGGCGGATGGCGGCTACCACCTGGCCGTCGGCTCCACCGAGATGGGCAACGGCTCGGTCACCGCCCACCGGCAGATCGCAGCCGAACTGCTGCAATGCCGCGCCGGGCAGATCGACATCGACATCGCCGACACCGACCGCACGCCGTACGACACCGGCACCTTCGCCAGCACCGGCACGGTGGTCGCCGGCCAGGCCGTGGCCCTCGCTGCGGCGGCGCTGCGCGATTCGATCCTCGACTACGCCGGCCGGCACGCCGGGGCGGACCGCGCCGCCTGCCGGCTGGAGGCGGAGGCCGTGGTGTGCGGCAACCACCGCATCCCGCTCGCCGCGCTGCACGCGGCGGGCACCGCCGACGGTCACCGCTTCGTCGCCCGGCGCAAGGCGTACCTCACGCCGCGCAGCGTCGCCTTCAACGTCCACGGCATCCGATTGGCGGTCCACCGCGCGACCGGCGAGGTGCGCATCCTGCACAGCGTGCATGCGGCCGACATCGGGCGGCTGATCAACCCCATGCAGTGCCGCGGCCAGATCGACGGCGCCATCGGCATGGCGATCGGCTGGGCGCTGTGCGAGCACATGGTGCATGACGATGCGGGGCGGGTGGTCAACCCCAGCCTGCGCAACTACCGCATCCCATCCTTCGCCGACATTCCGGCGAGCGAGGTGATGTTCGCCGACACCTATGACCGGATCGGCCCGCTCGGCGCGAAGTCCCAGGGCGAATGCGCGATCAACCCGGTGGCGCCGGCCATCGCCAACGCGCTCGCCGACGCCACCGGCGTGCGCTTCGCGCACCTGCCGCTGACGCCCGACCGGATCTACGACCAGCTCGGCGGCGCAGAATGACGGCCATGATCGAGGACCCGGTCACCGTCATCGTCCAGACCCGCACCCGGCCGGGGCAGGAGGACGCCTTCGGGCGATGGCAGGCCCGCATCAGCGCCGCGGTCGCCGAGCAGCCGGGCTTCCTCGAGCAGTCGGTGATGCCGCCCAACCCGCCGGCCCAGCCGGATTGGGTGATCCTGCAGCGCTTCGGCACGCAGTCGGGCGCAGTGGCCTGGCTGCGTTCGGAGCGCCGCCAGGCCCTGGTGGCCGAGGCCCAGGGCCTGCTGGCCGGGCTGGACGACGTGCACCTGGTGCGCGACGGCGTCCGCGGGGCGCTGCCCGCCCCGGCCTCCGCCGTGATCGCCACCCGGGTGAGGCCGGGGCAGGAGGCGGCGTTCCGGCGCTGGGAGCAGCGCATCGCCGCCGCACAGGCCCGCGCGCCCGGCTTCCAGGGCTATCGGTTCGAGCCGCCGGTGCCAGGCGTGCAGGACGACTGGCTGGCCGTCCTGCGCTTCGACAGCGAGGGCTCGCTGCAGGCCTGGCTGGAGTCGCCGGAACGGCATGCGCTGCTCAACCAGTCCACGGCCTTCACCGAAACGTTCCACACCCGCATCGTGCGGACCGGCTTCGACTCCTGGTTCGCGGGAAACGGCACCCGTCAGGCGCCGTCGGCGTGGAAGCAGAACATGGTGGTGATCGCGCTGCTCTACCCGGTCGTCTTCCTGTTCGGCGCCATGGTGCAGACACCGATCCTGATGCAGTACGAGGGGCTGCCCTTCTGGTTCGCGCTGTTCATCGGCAACGTCGTCAGCGTCCTGCTGCTGGCACGGCTGGTGCCTTGGATCGGGCGGCTGCTCGCCTGGTGGCTGACCCCCGGCGAGCGGACGGGCTGGCGCCGCGACGCGGTGGGTGCGGGCCTCATGGTCGGGATCTATGCCATCTGCCTGCTGGCATTTTCGCAGTTCTAGAATCCCCGACATGGTGCATGCGCCGTCTGATGTGGTGAGTATGGTCCCTGCGTCGGCCCCGTTGGCTGCGAGCTCGTCGATGGCGCGGCCGAAGCGGCCTGGAGAGGTTTGAGACGCTGACCGGGCAAACCGGCAGTCAAAGAATGCCTGCACGACTTCAGATCTGGGAGGATCCGATGGCCAACAATTTTCCGAAACTGCACAATGCCGCCTGGCCGGGAATCGTCGGCAAGGGCGGCGAGTCCGAGCCCATCATTCCGCTCGATACGCTCCTGCGCCTGACCGCCGACGCCGAGGTCGACGGCGTCAGGTTCGACGGAATCGACCTCTTCATCACCGACCCGCATGTGTCGATCGACAGCGATCAGGATGCGGTCAAGCGGATGGCCGACCATATCGCCGGCTATGGGCTGAAAGTGGGCTCCTTCGTCGCGCCGATCTGGGGTGGCGCCGGCGGCGGATCGGCCATGGGTTCGGCCGACGACCGCAAGCGCTTCGTCGAGCAGGTCCGGAAAGCCTGCGCCATCGGCCGGCAGATGCGCGAGCTCGGCATCCGCCCCACCGGCGGAATCCGGATCGACTCCTCCGTGGGCGTCGAGGCCTGGGACCGGGATCCGGAAGGCAATACCCGGTTGATCGCCCGGACCTTCTCGGAAGCGGCCGACATCGCCGAAGATCATGGCGAATTCCTCGTCGCCGAGGGCGAGATCTGCTGGGGCGGCATGCATTCCTGGCGGGAAATGGTGAAGCTGCTCGAGCTCGTCGATCGCCCGGGCGTGGTCGGCTTCCAGGCCGACATGGCGCATTCGATGCTCTACACGCTGGGCTATAACGCCGAGCAGGATCGCATCCTGCCCAAGGATTTCGACTGGTCCGATCAGGCGACGCTCGACGCCGCCTACCGGACGGTCGCCGATGCGCTCCGGCCCTGGACGATGGATTTCCACGTCGCGCAGAATGACGGCACCGTGTTCGGCTCGGGCGACCATGAGAAGACCGGCCGCCACTGCCAGGTCACGGACCCGAACGGCAAGCTCGATATCACCAGGCATGCCGGGTATTGGCTGCGCGACGGCGACGGGACCCTGACCAGGCGGATGCGCCATATCTGCTGGGACGGCTGCATGTTCCCGAATGCGGTGATGGAGGACCAGAAGACCTGGAATGCCGTGCTCGGCGCCATGATCAAGGTCCGCGACGCCCATGGCTGGCGCGAAGACTGAAAGCGGGGAAACGAAAATGGCCAAGACACTCAATGTCGGCATGGTCGGCTACGGCTTCATGGCGCGGGCCCATTCCAATGCCTGGGGCAAGGTCTCGCAGTTCTTCGACACCGGCTATCGGCCGGTCCTGAAGGCCGTCGCGGCCCGCAATGGCGAGAAGGCCAGGGCCTTCGCGCAGATGTGGGGCTATGAGGGGGTCGAGAGCGACTGGCGCAAGCTGATCGAGCGTAGGGATATCGATGTGATCGATATCTGCACGCCGAACGACAGCCATGCCGAGATCGCGATCGCGGCGGCCAAGGCCGGCAAGATGGTGACCTGCGAGAAGCCGCTGGCCCGCAGCGCCGCCGAAGGCCTGCCGATGGTGCAGGCGGTCGAGAAGGCCGGCGTGCCGAATATGGTCTGGTACAATTACCGCCGCGTGCCGGCGGTGAGCCTGATCAAGCAGATCGTCGACCAGGGCCTGCTCGGCAAGATCTATCACTACCGCGCGAAATTCCTGCAGGACTGGACCATCTCACCCGACGTGCCGCAAGGCGGCGCCGGGACATGGCGGCTCGATGTCGACGCGGCCGGTTCGGGCGTGACCGGCGACCTGCTCGCGCACTGCATCGATACGGCGATCTGGATCAACGGTTCGATCAGGAACCTGACCGCCATGACCGAAACCTTCGTCAAGCAGCGCAAGCATGCGCTGACCGGCAAGGTGCGGCAGGTCGGCATCGACGATGCCGCGGCGGTGCTGACCCATTTTTCGAACGGCTCGCTCGGCACCTTCGAATCCACCCGCTACGCGCGCGGGCACAAGGCGGCCTATACGCTGGAAATCAACGGCGAGAAGGGCTCCTTCGCCTGGGATCTGCACGACCTCAACCGTCTCGCATGGTTCGATCATCGCACGCCCGGCGCACTGCGCGGCTGGACCTCCATCCTGGTCACGGACGGCGAGCACCCCTATCTCGGCAAATGGTGGGTGCCGGGGCTCATCATCGGCTACGAGCATTCCTTCGTGCACCAGGTCGCCGATTTCCTGCAGGGCCTTGCCGATGGCAAGCCGGCCGCGCCGACCTTCCGCGACGCGCTGGAGACGACGGTCGTTTGCGACGCGATCATTGCTTCGGGCAGAACCGGCAAATGGGTCGATGTCGAGGCGCCCCGGCCAGCCAAGGCGCAGAAGGCCAAGGGGTCAAAGCCCGCCGCTGCCCCCAAGGCGGGTCCCTCCAAGGCGGCGCCCGCGAACGCTGCCAAGCCTGCGGCAAAGGGGGAGAGCGCTGTGTCAGCCAAGTCGAGTGCGAAGGGAAAGAAAGCCCGGCGGGCGCCGTCTTAGGGCACCGCTTCGTCACGGAGTGGCGGCGCCGCCGGCAGCCCCGGCGGGGATGGTCCCGGTCGCCTCCGCCGTCGGGTCCGGCTTGCTGCCGCGGCAGAAGGCGCAATAGATGTCCGTGTACTGGTGGTTCGCCGTCTCCAGCTCATCCAGGATCTCGGACAGCGGGACGCCGACCTGGCCCTTGAAGTCGAACCGGGACCGGATGGTGATGATGTCGTAATCGACCAGGCCGCGGGAATAGCTGACCGTGTGATAGTTCTCGTTCTTGCCGTTGTGCTTGCGCCAGAAGGACAGTTTGCTCTCGTAATCCGTGTTCGTGTATTTGGTGAGCAGATATTCCGGGCAGTTTTCCGGCGTCAGGGTCTGGTTCACGGTCCGGTCGATGAAGCTGCTCAGGCCCAGGTCGTTCACGACATGGCCATGGGGCACGAAGAAGTGGAGGTTGGGCACTGTCGCGGCGCCCTTGCGCTTCATCGGCTTCTTCGGGTTGATCAGGGTGCCCATGCCATGCGCGGTGATCAGGGCCGTCGGGGCCGCCGGCGAATTCGCTCCCTTTTTCCAGACGTAGAGATACTTCCCGATCTCGACCTTCGCCACCGCGTCATCGGTCATCGCGTCGCCTTCCAGCAAGAGGGAGACCCATCTATGGCGGCGCCGATGACCGGATGATTGCGATCGATGTCTTTCCGATTACGGTCGTAATTCACGCGGGCCCGGCGGCCGCCGGCGCCAGCACCCGGGTGACCAGCCAGCGATCCTTGCCCAGGCGGCGCACCCGTTCGAAGCCCTGGCGTTCGAACAGCGACAGCGTCGCATTGTGCAGGAAGGACGACGAGACCGACCGGCCCGCCGCATCCTCCGGATAGCTTTCGACCGTGCCGCCGCCGAGGCGGGCGATCTCCCGCAACGCGCCCTCCAGCGCCGCGGCCGCGACCCCCCGGCCGCGATGGGTCCTGGCGACGAAGAAGCAGGTGATCCGCCAGTCCGGCAGGGCGGTGAAGCCCTCGCGATAGGCCTTCTTGTGCTTGATGTTGGTCAGCTCCTCGGCCGACCCGAACTGGCACCAGCCGACGCAGGCCGGGCCGTCGAACACCAGGGCGGCGTGGGCGCGGCCGTCGCGCACCCGGCGCTGCTTCATCTCCCGCCGCTCCGCGACGCTCTCCGCCCGCCTGGCGCCCTCCGGGTGGAAGTTCAGGCACCAGCAGCCGCCCCAGACGCCATTGTGCCGTTCGACCAGGTCGGCGAAGGCCGGCCAGGTGCTCTCGTCCAGAGGTTTCACGCAAAAGCCTGCCATGACCGCCCCCTTCGGTTGCCGGTCGGGTGAACACGCCGGGTCACACAATGTGCACTATCTTTAATTCGCGATCCTAGTTCATGATATGTTCCATGGACAAGCCGCAGACCGCCCGGACGCAGGAGGCCGCTCCCCAGGAGGATCGGGCGGCGCGGCATCTGCGGCTGCTGGCCCGGGCGGCCGAGATCCAGATGGAGGTGATGGAGGCGACCCGCGACGAGGCGGTGCAAAAGCCTCAGTCCGGCATCGACTATTGCCAGCGCATCGCCGTCGCCACCCGCTCACTGCGGTTGACCCTGCTGCTGGAGGAGGAGATGGCCCGGCCGCCGGAGGAGCGTGCGGCGGCACTGGCGAAAGCCAGGCCTGCGGCATCGCCAATGGCCAACTGGCACGAGAAGAACGCGACGTTGGGTGTCGCCCCAGTGGCTGTCGAGGCGGCTGTCGAAAGGACCGAGAGCGAGGCGGCCAGCTGCCTCCGCGCCGAGACCGTCGAGCGGCCGGAACGGCACGAGCGGCTGGAGCGTCCGGAGGTGGTGGAGCGGGTCGAGCGCTGCCCGATGCCGAAAGCCCGGCCGACCGTGGTGCCGCGGTGGGCGTGGCACCACGAGCGGGTGAAGCTGGCCGTCGTCTCGGCGGCCGATGACGGCAGCGGGAGCGAGGAGAGCGACCGCCTCCATGCCAGGGTCTGCCAGCGGCTGGAGCAGCCGGAGGTGGCGGAGATGATCGAGCGCAGCCCGGCGCCGGAGGCGGTGGCCCGGCTGTGCCGGGAGCTCGGCCTGCCGCCGGAGGCGGATCGATGGCTCGAGCTGGCGGATGAGATGCTGGAGGAGGAAGGCTTCATCCCCGAACCGGAGGCGCCCCCCGCCACCCCCGCCCGCCAGGCCGAGGCGCCGGATACGGGGTAGGGGCGTCGCCTCTCCCGCCCCCTCCCTCGTCATTGCGAGGAGGCGAAGCCGACGAAGCAATCCATGGTCCCGCATGAACGGCCCGATGGATTGCTTCGCTGCGCTCGCAATGACGGGAAGGGGGACGGCGGGAGACGCAACGCGAAGGCTGGTGCCGAGAAGCTGCCCAGCTTCCTGTCTCAACCCCCCATCACCGGCGCGCCGATCAGCCGATAGAATTCATCCGCCCGCGGTGGACCCTCCGGCCAGGCGGGGACCGCCGGCTCGAGCTTCAGCCACGGCTGCTTGCGGATCGTCCACATATGGGCGGCCAGGGTCAGGCGATGGCTGTTGTCGAAGCTGCCGGCGCGGATCACGACCCGGCCGGGGCGCGAACTGTTGGTGTTCCAGACCCGGGTGAAGCAGATGGGGCAGGCCATCTGGTACGAGATCCGCAGGCCGTCGGCGCTGGGCAGGTCGAACTGGCCGACCGGGCCGGTGCCTTCAAACCGATCCTGCGCCACGATGGCCTGCTGGCTGAAGGCGCTGCCGCTCCAGGTCTGGCAGTCCAGGCAGTGGCAGGCATAGGTCAGGGGCAGACGGTCGGCGTCGAGCCGCCACCGTACGGCGCCGCAGCGGCACCCTCCTTCGATCACATCTTCCTCCCCGAGCGTCATCCGCGCGGCGGCGAGAATGCGGGATCGGGACGGGGATGGGAATGCGTCCCGGCGGCAAGGCCTGTTTCGCCGCTATGCCGACCGCGAAGCGAAGCGGCGTTTCGCAGCCTCGGATGTCGGCATGTAGAGAGAGACGGCGTTGCCCTCCGGGTCTCGGAACTGAAACGTCGTATTGCCCCACGGCATGGTCTTCAGGCCATGCACAAGGGCGACATTGTCCTCCAGGCGAGAATATTCGGACTGGATGTCCTCGACCTGCAATTCGATGAAAAGGCTGCGATTGGCTGCCGGTGCGGCGCTGCCTTCCTTCCACAGCGCCACGGTCTCGACGGCCCCGATGGCCAAGGTGGCGCCGGGCATCACGATCTCGGCAAAAACCGGCGCAAGCCATTGCGCTCTGAGCCCCGTGACCATCTCGTAGAAAGCAACCATCGAGCCGATGTCGGCGGCAATGATCCTGACCGATGCGAATTTCATGGGAGACCCTTGTTTCAGCGACCTCGCCGGCCGCCGGGATCTTGTCGCACAGCCTTGTTGCCACCATCCTGGCAGCAGGAGTCAGCACATGCGTCGAGCCGATCGTCTCTTTCAAATCGTCCAGATCCTGCGTCGGACGAGGTCGCCGATCACCGCGGCGGCGATTGCGGAAGAGCTCGAGGTTTCGAAGCGTACCGTCTACCGCGATATCGGCGACCTGATCGGCCAGAGGGTTCCGATTTCCGGTGAGGCCGGGTTCGGCTACCGGTTGGATCCGGATTTCGACATGCCGCCGCTCATGCTGACGCCCGACGAAATCGAGGCCGTCATGTTGGGCGCGCAATGGGTTGCCGGACATTCCGATGCTCTCATCGCAAATGCGGCGCGGGATGTCGTCGCGAAGATCGCCTCCGTCATTCCAGAGACTTTGCGGCCCTTCATCGTCGAGCCGAGCATGGGCGTCAGGCCGGTGTTGCCGCCGCCGGCCGAAACCATCGACATCGCCGATCTCCGATGGGCGATCCGTGCAGGCCGCAAGCTCGAGCTGCAATACCGGACCGAGGCCGGGGAGATCACCGACCGGACGGTATGGCCGGTGATCCTCGGCTATGCCGAGACCAGCCGCCTGCTCGTGGCCTGGTGCGAGCTCAGGCAGGATTTCCGGCATTTCCGCACCGACCGCATGCTCGCGGCCAGCGTATCCGATATCCCCATCGGCCTGCGCGCCGGTGAACTGCGCCGCCGATGGCAGACATGGCGGGAGGAGCAACTGCCGAACAGGCATGGGCGGTGACGAAGGGTCGTCAACCCGTCGCCCGCCCTCACGCTGCCGCGATGCGCCGGCCCTTCAGCTCGAAGCCGCCGCCGTCCAGGCGGTGCAGCGACGGGGCCGCGGCCAGCAGCTCGCGGGTGTAGTCGTGCTGCGGGTGGTCGAACACCGTGTCGCGCGGCCCGGTCTCGACGATCTTGCCCGACTGCATCACCGCCACCCGGTCGGCCACCTGCTCGACCGCGCCGAGGTCGTGCGACACGAACAGGCAGGCGAAGCCGTAGCGCTCCTGCAGCGACCGGAACAGCTCCAGGATCTGCTTCTGCACCGTCATGTCCAGCGCCGAGACCGGCTCGTCGGCGATCACCAGCGCCGGGCGGCGGATGATCGCCCGGGCGATCGCCACGCGCTGGCGCTGGCCGCCCGACAGCTGGTGCGCGTAGCGGCCGGCATGCTCCGGCGACAGGCCGCAATCGGCCAGGGTCTCGGCCAGCCGGTCGGCCTTCTGCCTCGCGCTCATCTCCGGCGCCAGCCGCAGCGGCTCGGCCACGATGGCGCCGATCTTCATCCGCGGGTCGAGCGAGGAATAGGGGTCCTGGAAGATCATCTGGCAGTTCAGCCGGTGGTCCCGCGCGCCGGGGCCCCGCCCGCCATGGACCTCCTGGCCGCGGAACAGGATGCGGCCGCCGGAGGGCTGCTTCAGCCCGATGATGGCGCGGCCCAGCGTGGTCTTGCCGCTGCCGCTGCCGCCGACCAGCGCCAGGGTCTCGCCGGGATGGATCGCCAGGCTGACCCCGTCCACCGCCCGCTTGGCCGCGCTGCGCGAGAACAGGCGCTGCCGCCCGGCATGGTCGATGGTGACGTTCTCGACCGCCAGCAGCGGCACCGTCCGGTCCACCGGCGGGCGGGCCGGGCCGCGCTTGGGCAGGGCGTCGAGCAGCCGGCGGGTGTAGTCGTCGCGCGGGTGCAGCAGCACCTGCTCGGTCGGGCCGCCGTCGACGGCGCGGCCGCGCTGCAGCACCACGACGTGGCGGGCGTAGCGGGCGACCATCGCCAGATCGTGGCTGATCATCAGCACCGCGGTGCCGTTCTCGCGGGTCAGCTCGACCATCAGGTCCAGCACCTCGCGCTGCACCAGCGTGTCCAGCGCGGTGGTCGGCTCGTCGGCGATCAGCAGCGCCGGCTTGGTCAGCATCACCGAGGCCAGCATGATGCGCTGGCGCATGCCGCCGGAGAACTCGTGCGGGTAGGCGGCCAGGCAGCGCTCCGGGTCGGCGATCTGGATCCGCTCCAGCATCGCCAGGCTGCGGCGGCGGATCTCGGCATCGTCCAGGCGCAGATGCAGCTTCAGCGCCTCGGCCATCTGCCGGCCGATCGGCATCGCCGGGTTCAGCGACACCATCGGCTCCTGGAACACCATGCCGATGCGGGCGCCGCGGATGCGGCGCAGGCCCTTGGGCGGCAGCGCCGCCAGGTCCTGGCCGTCGAAGCGGATGTGGCCTCCGACCCGCCGCATCGGCGGCGGCAGCAGGTCCAGCACGGCACGGGCCGCCATGGTCTTGCCGCTGCCGGATTCGCCGACCAGCGCCAGCATCTCGCCGGCCGGCAGGGCGAAGCTGAGGTTGTCGACCACCAGCGGGCCGCCGTCGCCGGCCTGGATGGTCAGGTGCTCGACCGAGAGCAGGGGGCTCATCGCAGCATCCTCGGGTCGAGACGGTCGCGGATGGCGTCGCCGAACAGGTTGATGCCCAGCAGCGTCACCGAGATGCACAGGCCGGGGAAGATGCCCAGCCACGGCGCGGTGGCGATGTACGGCCGGGCGGCGGCCAGCATGTTGCCCCAGGTGGCGGCCGGCGGCGGCACGCCGAGGCCCAGGAAGCTCAGCGCGCTCTCCGACAGCAGCACCCAGCCGAACATGCTGGTGGCCAGCACGGTCAGCGGCGCGATGCAGTTGGGCAGCACGTGCCGGGCCATGGTGAACAGCTCGGAATTGCCCATCACCTGCGACGCCTCGACGTATTCTCTGCCGCGGATCGACAGCACCGTGCCGCGCACCACCCGCACCACCGAGGGCATGTACGCAAGCCCCAGGGCCAGGATGATGCCGTACTTGTTCGCGCCCAGGATGGTCATGATGCCCAGCGCCAGCAGGATGCCGGGGAAGGCCAGCAGCGCGTCGTTGAACATCATGATGACCCGGTCGGCCCAGCCGCGGAGATACCCGGTCAGCACCCCGACCAGGGTGCCGCCGGTGACCGCGGTGGTGACGGTCAGGAGGCTGATCCAGCTGCTGGTGGCGGCGCCGCTCATCGCCCGGCTCAGCACGTCGCGGCCGAACTCGTCGGTGCCCAGCCAATGCGCCGCCGTGGGCGGCTTGAAGCGCTGCAGGATGTCGATCTTCAGCGGGTCGTACGGCGTCCACACCGCGCCGAGCAGGGCGACGGTGATCAGGGTGCCGATGATCAGCCCGCCGATCGTCGCATTGGCGCGCAGCCGGCGCCGCCGGGCGATGGCGGCCGGGGCGGGGGTCTCAGCCTGTGCCGTCATGCCGTCACCCGCGGGTCGAACAGGGGGTAGAGGAGGTCGACGAACAGGTTCACCAGGACATAGATGCCGGCCACGAACAGCAGGCAGCCCTGCACCACCGGATAGTCGCGGGCGTAGATCGAATCGACCAGCAGCCGCCCGAGGCCGGGGATGGTGAACACGGTCTCGACCACGGCGATGCCGCCCAGGAGGTTGCCCAGGATCAGGCCGATCAGGGTCCAGGTCGGGGCGAAGGCGTTGCGGAAGGCGTGGCGCCACAGCACAGCACTTTCCGACAGGCCCTTGGCCCGGGCGTGGGTGATGTATTCCAGCCGCATCACCTCGATGGTGCTGGCCCGGGCCATGCGGACAACGACGCCGGTCTCGATCAGCACCAGCGTCGCCACCGGCATGATCATGTACAGGAGCGCCGCGCCGGCATCCTCGCCGAACGGGGTGTACCCGATCACCGGCAGCCACTGCAGCTTCAGCCCGAACAGCAGCAGCATCAGCAGGCCCAGCCAGAAGCTGGGGATCGACAGCAGGAAGGTGGCGCTGGCGACGACCGCGAGGTCGAGCGCGCTGTCCTGCCGCCAGGCCGCGATCATGCCGGCCGGCACCGCCACCAGGCTGGCCAGCCCGACCGCCACCAGCACGATGGTGGCGCTGACCGCGAAGCGGTCCAGGATCAGCGGCAGCACCGCCTGGCCGGTGCTGATGGAATGGCCGAAATCGCCCGACAGCGCCTGGCCCAGCCAGTACACGAACTGCAGCGGGATCGGCTGGTCGAGCCCCAGCGAGCGCCGGAGGTCGGCGACGCTGGAGGGGTCGGCCATGTCGCCCAGCATCAGCGTCACCGGGTCGCCCGGGATCAGGCGGATCATCCCGAACACGATGACGGCCACGATCAGCAGGGTGGGCACAGCCATGCCCAGGCGTTGGAGCAGGAAGCGAACCATCGGCGAGCCTTTCCCGACCGCAGGATCAGTTCTTGATCGTCACGTTCCACAGCCGCGGCTTCGACGCGGTCCAGGGCGAATAGCCCTCGATCCGGTCGGAGATCGCGGCGATCTCCGCGCCATTGTAGGTCACGATCAGCGGCACGTCCGCGATCTGCATCGCGTGCAGCTTGTCGAAGATGTCCTGGCGCTGCTTGGGGTCGCCGGTCACCATCGCCTCCTGGATCAGCTTCAGCGCCTCCGGGTTCTCCCACACCTTGCGCGGCTGGGTGTCCTTCGGGCCCGACACCATCTCGTAGCTCAGCGCCGGGTCCATCCGGGCGGAGTAGCTGAACGACATGGTCTGGTACTGGCCGCTGGTGTAGCGGTCCAGCTGGGCGCCCCAGTCCAGCACCTCCAGCTCGATGTTGATGCCGGCCTGCTGCGCCAGCGCCTGGGCCAGGATGGCGGTGTCGTAGACGCTCTTGTACTTGCGGTTGACCAGCATCTTGATCGGCTGGCCGGTGTAGCCGGCCTCGGCCAGCAGCGCCTTCGCCTCGTCGACATTGGCGGTGTAGCCCTGGCGCTCGGCGTCGGTGTAGTAGGGGCTGGCCGACGGCACCACCGAGGCGTTGGGCGGCGAGGTGCCCTGGGTCACCGCCTCGGTGATCTGCTTGGTGTCGATCGCCAGCGCCAGCGCCTTGCGGATGCGGACGTCCTTCAGCAGCGGGTCGCGCGTCTGCAGCAGGATCGCGCTCATCGACAGGGTCTGCGCCAGCTGGGTGCGCACGCCCTTCTGGCCGTCGAGCTCCAGCTTGTCGGCGATGTCGACATCCGGCACCAGGTCGATGTCGCCGGACAGGAGGGCGGTCTTGGCCGCCGCGGGGTCGCCGATGATGTTGAAGCGGATGGTCTCGGCCACCGCCTGCTTGCCGCCGGTGTAGCCGTCGCGGTCGCCGCCGCGCGAGGCATAGTCGGCGAAGCGCTTGAGCTGGACGTACTGCCCCGGCTCCCACTTCTCCAAGAGGTACGGGCCGGTGCCGATCGGCGCCTTCCAGCTGCCGTCGGCGGCCAGCGAATCCGGATGGATGATCGCGCCCTCGGCGCAGTCGGTCCGGGCCATGGTGGTCAGGAACAGCGCGCTGGGGGCGTTGAGGTGGAACACCACGGTCTTCGGGTCGGGCGCGTCGATCGCCTCGATCTTGATCCGGCCGCGGCCGTCGAATTCCGGCAGGCAGCGCCATTCGGTCTTGGGGTCGAGCCAGCGCTTCCAGCTCCACACCACCTCGGCCGAGGTCATCGGCGCGCCGTTGTGGAACTTGACGCCGTCGCGCAGCGTGAAGGTGTAGGTTTTGCCGTCATCGGAGACGGCGATCTTGTCGGCCAGCATCGGCCCAACCGAGGCGTCCTCGCGATAGGCGACCAGGCCCTCGACCACATGCAGGATCACCGCATCGGTGTTGTCGTCGCGCTTGGTGCCGGGGTCGGTGCTGCGCAGGTCGCCGTTCAGCGCCACGCGGATGGTGTCGGACGGCGCCGCCGCCAGGGCTGGAACGGCCAGCCCAAGCGCCGCCGCGAACGCAAGAACGGAAAGTCTGGTCATGGAAGCCCCCTGTGTGAGGCGATGCAGGAAGCCGGACCGCGTTCAGGCCGCGTTTTTGGTCCGGCTGGAGAGGTCGAGCGAATAGGTGGTGAAGGTGCGGTTCAGCGCTGGCAGCGGCGCCACCTCCATGATGCCCTCGGCCGGCCGCATGATCACCATGGCGACGGTGGCCGACAGGTTGCCGTGCTGCGACGGGCGCGGCGGCCGGCACACGGCATAGGGGGTGCCGAAATCGTCGAAGAAGGCAGCCTTCATGTCCTCGGCGGTCAGCTTGCCGTGTTTGGCCTTGAGGATCTGCTTGACCCGCCAGTCGCGGTAGAAGCTCTCCGGCGTGCTAGGCGTGCCGGCCTCGCGCAGCTTGCCCAGCGCCACCGGACTGATCCAGTGGTTGGCGTGGACCAGCAGGCCGTCCTCGGGATACAGCGGGAAGGTCTCGTCCGGCGCGCATTCGAAGTTGATGGCGAAGCCGCCGGCGTTGCTCAGGATCATGTTGTTCGACGCCGATTTCGGCGTGATCGCGATGGTCCGCAGCGACAGGGCGAAATGCTCCAGCTCCAGCGCCTTGCGCCGGATCAGCGGCAGCGGGATGCCGACCCCCAGCTTGTAGTCGCGGTCGGATTCCAGGTAGTTGGCGGTGATCGCGGTGCCGACCGAGTTCATGCCGTTGCGGGCCAGGCCGCCGGCCTCGGTGAAGGTCAGCACGTCGGGGCCGTCCTCGCGCCGCACCCGCAGCACGATCGCGGTGTCCGCGCATTCCGCCCGCCAGTCCCAGTTCTGGCCGTGGATGACGCTGCCGTCGGCGCTGGCCGGGCCCATGATCACGGCCCCGGTGCAGCCGTCCGGGTCGTCCTCGACCACGCCCTTGCGGCGATGGGCCAGCTGCATCACCTCGGTGCGGCAGTTGATCAGGGCCACCGCCTCGAAATCGACAGTGGCGCCCTCGGCGATGCCGCGCATCTCCTCGACCAGCTCGGGCGCGAATTCCTCCATCTTGGGCAGGAAATCGGTGACGAAGCCGCGGATCTCCGGCCAGTCATAGCCCAGGTCGCGCAGCTGCCGGGCATAGACCTCGACGCTCTTGCGGGTGCGGTCGGCGGCCGCCGCGCCATACTGCCGGCCGCGTTCGCGCGGCGTGCCGTGGACGTCGACGAAGGGAAAGGGCGTCGTCATGATCAGGGATCCGTTGTCTCCGGAGCTTCACACGCTATTGCATTTCAGTTTCATGAAGAACAGATTTTTTGCAGGCGATGCAAAGTTGAAAGATTTTTGCGTGCTCGGCGCACGCCCTTTCCCCGCGCTGCGCGATCGCTATCATGAAGAGGGACGTCAGGGTGGAGCACAGCGTGGCAGCAGCGGCAGAAGCGGCGGAGCGGGCGAGCCCGCTGCAATTGGAACTGGCGCGGCAGATCGTTGAGCGCATGCGCGACGAGGCCTGGGTGCCGGGCATGCGGATTTCGGAGCAGGCGCTGGCCCGGACGCTGGGCGTGTCGCGCTCGCCGATCCGCGGCGCGCTCGACCTGCTGGTGGCCCAGGCGGTGCTGGAGGCCGGGGCCGGCCGGGGCTTCGTGGTGCTGCGGCTGCCCGGCGACGCCGAGATGTCGCGGCTGATCCCACGGTCGGAGGGCGAGGCGGTCTACACCGCGATCATGACCGACCGGGCCAATGGCCGCCTGCCGCAGGAGGTTTCGGAGGCCGAGCTGATCCCGCGCTACGGCGTCTCGCGCGGCGTGGTGCGCAAGGTGCTGATGCGCTTCGCCGCCGAAGGGCTGGTGCAGCGCCAGCGCGGCCATGGCTGGCGCTTCGTCGATTCGCTGGAGACCGACGAGGCGGTGGCCGAGAGCTACCAGTTCCGCATGGTGGTGGAATGCGCAGCCCTGCGGCAGCCGGGCTTCCGGCTCGACCGCGACCGGCTTCAGCAGCTGCGCCGGGCGCATGAGGACATCCTGGCGCGGGCGGCCGGCGGGGTCGGCACCGAGGAGTGGTTCCGGGTCAACACCGCCTTCCACGAGATGCTGGCCGCCTGCTCCGGCAACCGCTTCTTCCTGCAGGCGGTGCGGCAGCAGAACAGCCTGCGCCGGATGCAGGAATACGCCGATTTCGTGCAGCTGCCGCAGGGCCGGGTCGAGCAGTCCTGCCGCGAGCACCTGGCGATCCTGGCCGCGCTCGACGCCGGCGACACCGAATGGGCGGCGGCGCTGCTGCACCGCCACCTGGCGCTGGCGGCGGGCACCTATGCCGGCGATGCGATGGACGGCAAGACCAGGCCGGAGCTGAGCGCATGACGGAGGAGGGGGCCTACCGCATCCGCGCCGGGCGGCCGGACGAGGTCGAGGCCGTGCGTGCCATCGAGATGGCGGCAGGAATGCTGTTCCGCAGCGTCGGCCTGCCCGAGATCGCGGCCTCCGCCCCGTCGGAGGTGGGGGAGGTGCTGCTGCGGGCGCGCGCCGGCCGGTTGCTGGTCACCGTCGATGCGGCGGACCGGCCGGTGGCCTTCGCCATGTTCGGGGAGGTCGACGGCACCCTGCACATCGAGGAGCTGGACGTCGATCCCGACCATGGCCGCCGCGGCCTGGGCGCGGCGCTGATCGCGCGGATCGACGCCATTGCCCGCGACCGTGGCCTGCCAGCGCTGACGCTGTCGACCTTCCGCGACGTGCCGTGGAACGCGCCCTACTACGCCAGGCTCGGCTTCGTCCCGATCCCGGACGGGGATCTCGGCCCCGGCCTGGCTGCGATCCGCCACATGATCGCCACCAAGGGCGTCGACGTTGCGCCGCGCCTGTTCATGCGGCGGCCGGTGGCGGATGGGATCGAGGCAAAATGACTGCTGCTCCCGACCACGCCATCCGCAAGCGCCGCGACGCCTTCAATCGCGCCCTGGCCAAGGCGGACCTCGACGCCATCGGCCCTCTCCTTGCTCAGAACGCCATCCTCATCACCGGCACGGACAGCGCAGTCATCTCCGGCCGCAAGGCCCAACTCGTGGCGTGGGAGCGCGAATTCACCGCGCCCTTGCGCACGATCTACACCCGTACCCCTGAGACCATTCTCGTCTCGCCCATCGAACCCATCGCCCTGGAGCACGGTCGCTGGCAAGGCGTCACCGCCACCGGCCTGCCTCTCGCATCCGGCAGCTACACCGCCAAATGGCGCAAGTCCGGCGCGGATTGGGTGATCGAGGCCGAAATCTATCTCACACTCGCCTGACGGCCTGCGCACGAACCAGAGGCAGCGCGCTATCGTCTCGGCAGTCTCGGCATCATCCATCGCAAGGAAATCCGGCCATGGCGCCGGCGTTCCGACGGCGGACGTCGCTGCAGACATCCCGATTGCAGTGGAACACAATCTGCGTGCGGCCTTGGTCCGAATATAGCGTTCGAGCGCGCCCCACCTATTCCTAGGTATCGCCCGTACTACTCGCGCGTCCGATTAGCGGGGCGGGCTCGTTCCGCTATGGTTTCACGGCACAGCGGTTCTTCCCCCCAGACCCCGCTGATGTTCGCAGCCCGCCACTGTTCCAGCCCCCGCGGACAGTGGCGGGTCCTTCCTTCCCCGGCAACGACGTCGCAATTCACGGTTGCGGCGATCCGATTGCCGTTCTCGCCGAGTAGACGCCGATGGATCGTGAGACCGTGCGGAAGACCGCCTTCGCCATGCCGCTGACCAGCCCGGCCTTCCCGCCCGGGCCGTACCGTTTCGTCGACCGCCAGTACTTCATCATCCGCTACCGCACCGACCCCGAGGCGCTGCGCCGGGTGGTGCCGGAGCCGCTGGAGATCGTCGAGCCGGTGGTGAACTACGAGTTCATCCGCATGCCGGATTCGACCGGCTTCGGCGATTACACCGAGAGCGGTCAGGTGATCCCGGTGCGGTTCGAGGGCCAGCTCGGCGGCTACACCCACCAGATGTTCCTGAACGACCACCCCCCGATCGCCGGCGGGCGCGAGCTGTGGGGCTTCCCCAAGAAGCTGGCGCAGCCGACCCTGGCGGTCGAGACCGACACGCTGGTCGGCACCCTGAACTACGGGTCGATCCGCATCGCCACCGGCACCATGGGCTACAAGCACCGCACCCTGGACCTCGCGGCGGAGACCAAGGGGCTGGGGGCGCCGAACTTCCTGCTCAAGATCATCCCGCATGTCGACGGCACCGCGCGGATCTGCGAGCTGGTGAAATACTATCTCGAGGACATCACCGTGAAGGGCGCCTGGACCGGCCCCGGCGCCCTCGACCTGTACCCGCACGCGCTGGCGCCGATCGCCGAGCTGCCGGTGCTGGAGGTGCTGTCGGCCAAGCACCTGGTCGCCGATTTGACCCTCGGCCTCGGCACCGTGGTGCACGACTACCTGGCCTGAGCCGCGACGGAATTCCTCTGCAACCACTGGGCATGAAGCCGATCGACCTGGGTCGAGCGGCCTTCGGGAGAGCATTGAATGCGAGGCGTCAACCGCAAGTTGGTCCACAGGGCGCCCGGGCGGGTCGAACCACCGGCCTATGACGTGGTGGCCCTGGTGCTGCAGGGCGGCGGTGCCCTGGGCGCCTACCAGGCCGGGGTCTATGAGGGGCTGCACGAGGCCGGCATCCGCCCGACCTGGCTGGCCGGGATCTCGATCGGCGCGCTCAACACCGCCGTCATCGCCGGGTCGCCCGAATCCCAGCGTGTCGACCGGCTGCGTGAGCTGTGGGAAACCATCTGCGCCACCCCGGTGAAATGGCCCGAGACCAGTGGGTTGGCCGAGGCGGCGCTGCCCTTCACCATGGATCTCCGCCCGGCGCACAACGCCGCCGCGGCGATGCGGGCGCTGTTCCAGGGCCAGCCCGGCTTCTTCAAACCGCGCTTCCCGCCGCCCTACCTCTCGCCCTTCGCCGGCGACGCCGCCACCAGCTTCTATGACACCGCGCCGCTGCGCGACACGCTGGAGCGGCTGATCGATTTCGACCGGCTGAACTCCGGCGAGATGCGGGTCAGCGTCGGCGCGGTCAATGTCCGCAGCGGCAACTTCACCTATTTCGACACGAGCGAGCGGCGGCTGGGGCCGGAGCACTTCATGGCGTCGGGCGCCCTGCCGCCCGGCTTCCCCGCTATCGAGATCGACGGCGAGCACTATTGGGACGGCGGCGTGGTCTCCAACACCCCCCTGTCCTATGTGCTGTCGACCGAGCCGCGGCGCGACACCCTGACCTTCCAGGTCGATCTGTGGTCGGCCAAGGGCCGGCTGCCCGACGATCTGATGGAGGTGTCGAGCCGCCAGAAGGACATCCAGTATTCCAGCCGGACCCGCGCCATCACCAGCCACATGCTGCAGATGCAGAAGATGCGCCAGGCGCTGCAGACGGTGATGAACAAGCTGCCGGACGCGGCGAAGCAGGATCCGGAGATCCAGGCCGTCGCGGATCTGGCCTGCCACCGTGTCTACAACATCGTGCACCTGATCTATCAGGCCAAGATGTTCGAAGGCCACTCCAAGGACTACGAGTTCGGGCTGGACGCGATGCGCGAGCATTGGCAGAGCGGCCTGGACGACATCCGCCGCACTTTGGCCGACCCCCGCCGGCTGAACCGCCCCGCGCCCGAGGTCGGCGTCGTCACCCATGACGTCCACCGCGGCGTATAGGCCGGTTCCGCCTTCATTCGCTCCCATACGCAAGGAAAATCACTCATGTTGAAGGGCAAGGTTGCGATCGTCACCGGATCGACCAGCGGCATCGGCCTGGGCATCGCCAAGGTGCTGTCCGGCCAGGGCGCGGACATCGTGCTGAACGGCTTCGGCGACGCCGGCGAGATCGAGGCGATCCGCGCCGGGATCGAGCGCGAGCATGGCGTGCGCGCGGTCTATGACGGCGCCGACATGTCGAAGGGCGACGCGGTGCGCGGCCTGGTCGCCGCGACGGTCGCCAAGCTCGGCCGGGTCGACATCCTGGTGAACAACGCCGGCATCCAGTTCACCGCCCCGGTCGAGGAGTTCCCGGCCGAGAAGTGGGACGCGATCCTGGCGATCAACCTGTCGGCGGCGTTCCACGGCATCGCCGCGGCGATCCCTGAGATGAAGCGGCAGGGCTGGGGCCGGATCATCAACATCGCCTCGGCGCATGGCCTGGTGGCCTCGACCCACAAGGCGGCCTATGTCGCGGCCAAGCACGGGCTGGTCGGGCTGACCAAGGTGGTGGGGCTGGAGAATGCCGGCAACGGCATCACCTGCAACGCGGTCTGCCCCGGCTGGGTGCTGACGCCGCTGGTCGAGAAGCAGATCGCCGCGATCGCCGCGGACAAGAAGATCAGCCAGGACGACGCGACCAGGCAGCTGCTGGGCGAGAAACAGCCCTCGATGACCTTCGTGACGCCGGAGCAGCTGGGCGCCACCGTCGCCTTCCTGTGCTCGCCGGCAGCCGACCAGATCACCGGCACCGCCATCTCGGTCGATGGCGGCTGGACCGCGCAGTAGGAGAGGTTGGCCTCGGGCCGATCGAGCCTCGCCCTCAGAACGCGGTCAGGCCGGCGACGTCGCGGCCGAAGGCCGATTGCGGTTCCGAGGCGGGGAAACGGCCCGCCCGTTCGCGCCGGGCGACGCAGCCGGCGACATTGGCGGCGATCGCGGTCCAGGCCGCGCCGCGCTTCAGCGAGGCCAGGAAGCACTGGTCGTAATAGGTGTAGCGGTCGCCGGCGCCGCAGCCGAAGGACGGCCGGTCGGCCCTGGCCGCGGTCAGCACGATGCGGTCCGGCGTGGTCAGCGCCGGCGTGTCGGTGTAAAGGCCGGAATAGCAGCCGGAGGTGACCAGCACGGTCGGCCGCCCGGCGCAGGATTCCGCCAGCAGGCCGGCGAGCCAGGCGGGCGGGATCACCGCGTCGTCGCGGGCCGAGACCAGCCCGTAGCCATGGGCGCCGTGCGAGGTGATGTAGACGAAGCATCCGGTGGTGGCCGGGCCGGCCAGCCGGGCCATCTGCGCCTCGAAATTGGTCCCGGTCATCACCGCGTCGGGCCGCCGGGCGTCGGCCTTCAGCACGGCGATGTCGGCGGCAGGGATGCCGAAGGACCGCAGCTTGCGCTGCAGCGCGTCGACGCCGTTGTCGAACACCGGTTCGGCGTCGTCGCCCGCCACCAGCAGCGCCTTCCAGCGCAGCGGCGCGTCGGCGGTCGCGGCGGCCGGGGGCGGGGAGGGCGTGGCGGCCTGGCTGGCGCAGCCGGACAGCAGCGCCAGCAGGGTCAGGCCGGCGATGCGCAGCGGCGATGTCATTCCAGCCCTCCAGACCATTGCCATCCCCCTCCGTCTGTCATGCCACGGCTTGACCGTGGCATCCAGGGGCGGCCAGAGCGGCTCTTTGTGGCCCCTGGATTGCCCGGTCAAGCCGGGCAATGACAGGAAGAAGGGGACGGAGCTGACCTTACCAGACGCCGGTGTTCGGCATCGACGCCCAGGGCTCGGCGGCCGGCTTCGATCCGCCCTTCTGCAGGATCTCGATCGAGATGTTGTCGGGCGAGCGGATGAAGGCCATATGGCCGTCGCGCGGCGGCCGGTTGATGGTGACGCCGGCCTTCTGGACGCGGTCGCAGAATTCGTAGATGTCGTCGACCTCATAGGCCAGGTGGCCGAAGTTGCGGCCGCCGGTGTAGGTCTCCGGGTCCCAGTTGTAGGTCAGCTCGACCGGTGCGTCCTCCTGGCCCGGGGGCGCGAGGAAGATCAGGGTGAAGCGGCCCTTCTCGTTCTCGATGCGGCGGGTCTCCTTCAGGCCCAGCAGGTCGCGATAGAAGTGCAGCGACTGCTCCAGGTCGGTGACGCGGACCATGGTGTGCAGATATTTCATCCCATTCCTCCCGGGAAACGACGGATTCGACGATATGACAGGTCTGGACTTCGGGTCGACGTGATCCGGCCATGGGCTGGCGCGCAGCCGCTGGGGATGGCCGGAGTCGTGACCGCGATACAATTGTCGCACGGAACAAGTCTGACAAGTGACATCGATGTGACCGCGGGCGGCCGCGGCCTCAGCCGCCGTGCTTCGCCTCGAGATAGGCGAGGTAGGGGGCGGGGTCGAGGCCGCCGCCGGTGGCGGCCCGCAGGATCTCGTCCGGCAGGCGCGACCGGCCGTGGCGGTGCACCGCCTGGTTCAGCCAGTTCCGGAGCGGGGCGTAGTCGCCGGTCTCCAGCCCGCCCGCGACCGCGGGATCCCGCTCCGCCACCGCGAACAGCTGCGACGCCATCACATTGCCCAGGGTGTAGGTCGGGAACGACCCGACATAGCCGGTCGACCAGTGGATGTCTTGCAGCACGCCGCGGGCATCGTCCGGCACCTCCAGGCCCAAATCGTCGCGCATCCGCCCGGCCCAGGCGGCGGGCAGGTCGGCGACCGTGAGGTCGCCGGCGATCACCGCCGCCTCCAGCTCGACCCGCAGCATGATGTGCAGGTCGTAGGTCAGCTCGTCGGCCTCGACCCGGATCAGGCCGGGCCGCACCAGGTTGACCGCGCGCCAGAACTCCTCGGCCGAGACGTCGGCCAGCTGCTGCGGGAAGGCGTCGCGCAGCAGCGGGAAATGCAGCTCCCAGAACCGGCGGGACCGGCCGACCCGGTTCTCCAGCAGCCGCGACTGGGATTCGTGCAGGCCGAAGCTGGCGCCGCCGACGGCGTAGAGGTTGACGATGTCGGTCGCCAGCACCGACCGGCCGAGCTCCGGGTCGATGCCCTGCTCGTACAGGCCGTGCCCGGCCTCGTGCAGCGCGGCGAACAGCCCGGCGGGCAGGAAGTTCGGCCGGTAGCGCGAGGTGATGCGGACATCGCCGCGGGTGAATGAGATCTCGAACGGGTGCACCGCCTCGTCCAGCCGGCCGCGGCCGTAGTCGAAGCCGACCAGCTCGGTCAGGGTCCGGGCGAAGGCCTTCTGCCGGTCGACGGGATAGTCGCGCTCGAGGAAGTCGCGCCGCGGTGCCGGCCGGGCCTGGGCCCGGGCGATCAGCGGCACCAGGCGGCTGCGCAGCGCGGCGAACAGGGGGTGCAGCCGGCCCAGCGTCATGCCGGGCTCGTACTGCGCCACCAGCGCGTCATAGGGGTGCTCGGCCCAGCCCAGCGCGTCGGCGACGCGGCGCTGCAGGGCGAAGCTGCGCTCCAGATAGGGCCGGAAGGCCGGGAAGTCGGACCGGGCCCGCGCCGCCACCCAGGCGGCCTGCGCCTCGGTCTTCAAAAGTGCGGCCTCATGCAGCAGCGGCTCGGGGATGCGGTCCAGCGCGGCCAGCCCCTCCTGCATCGCCGCCACGGCGCGGCGGCGCCGGCTGTCCTCCGGCTCGGCCGCGACCTCGTCCCAGGCCGCGGCCAGGGCATCGCGCATCGCCGGGCCGGTCACGATCCCCCGGGCCAGCGAGGTCAGGGTGGCGATCTGCTGGCCGCGCGAGGCGGTGCCGCCGGCCGGCATCTGGGTGCGGGCGTCCCAGGTCAGCAGGTTGACGGCGTTCAGCACGTCGTTCACCCGGCCGGATTCCGCGACGAAACGGTCATAGCCCATGGGCGGGGATCTCCTGTCGGTTCGGCGCCGCGGCCGGCGCCGCCTGGTCCAGCAGATGGCAGGCGGCGGTGCCGGTCGCGGTCGGGCGCGGCAGCGGCGCCTCGCTGCGGCAGCGGTCGAAGGCGTGGGGGCAGCGCGGATGGAAGGTGCAGCCGCTGGGCAGGTTCACCGGGCTGGGCAGCTCGCCCTTCGCCGCGGGAACGCGGTGGCGCCGGGTGGGATCCAGATCGGGGGCGGCGGCCAGCAGCGCCTGGGTGTAGGGGTGCTGCGGCGCCGCGAACAGCGCCTCGGTCTCCGCCGTCTCGACGATGCTGCCGAGATACATCACCGCCACCCGGTGCGAGAGGTGGCGGACCAGCCGCAGGTCATGCGCCACGAACAGGATGGTCAGGCCCAGCCGCTGCTGCAGCTCCAGCAGCAGGTTCACCACCTGGGCCTGGACCGAGACGTCGAGGGCCGAGACCAGCTCGTCCGCGATCAGGCATTCCGGCTCGACCGACAGGGCGCGGGCGATGCCGATGCGCTGGCGCTGGCCGCCGGAGAACTCATGGGGATAGCGGTCGGCCGCCTCGGGCGGCAGCCGCACCAGCTCCATCAGCTCGGCGATGCGGTCCGGGATCCCGGCCTTCGGGCGCATGCGGTGGACGGTCAGCGCCTCGGCCAGGGTCTGGCGCACCGTCATGCGCGGGTTCAGCGATCCGCGCGGGTCCTGGAACACCATCTGGACGCGGCGGTTGAAGGCGCGGCGGTCGCTTCCGGCCAATGTCCGGATGTCGACGCCGTCGTAGCGCAGCGTGCCCTCATCGGCCTCGATCAGCCGGACGATGCAGCGGGCGAGGGTGGATTTGCCGCTGCCGGATTCGCCGACGATGCCCAGGGTCTCGCCCCGCCGCACCGACAGGTCGACGCCGTTCAGCGCATGCACCGCCGGGTGGGGCTTGCGGCGCAGCGTGTCGCCGATCGTCCGGTCCATCCGGAAGCGCTTGGTCAGGCCGGAGACTTCCAGCAGCGGCGCGGTCATGCGGCCCCCCGGGCCGCGGAAACGCGGTCGGTCTCGAAACAGGCGACGGCGGCATCATGGCCCGCTGCGGTCAGCACGGGCAGCTCCGCCCGGCAATACGGCGTGGCGAAGGCGCAGCGCGGGGCGAAGGCGCAGCCGGGCGGCCGGTCGGTCAGCGACGGCGGCGATCCCTCGATCGACTGCAGCGGCTGGCGGGGACCGTCGCCGCGCGGCACCGAATTCAGCAGGCCCAGCGTATAGGCGTGGCGGGGCTGCCGGAACACATCCGCCACCGGCCCGGTCTCGACCACCCGCCCGGCATACATCACCGCCATGCGGTCGCAGCTCTGCGCCACCACGCCGAGGTCGTGGGTCACCAGGATCACGCTCATCCCCAGCCGGTCGCGCAGCTGCAGCAGCAGGGTCAGGATCTGGTCCTGGATGGTGACATCCAGCGCCGTGGTCGGCTCGTCCGCCAGCAGCAGTTGGGGCTCCGAGGCCAGGGCGATGGCGATCATCGCCCGCTGGCGCATGCCGCCGGAGAACTGGTGGGGGTAGTCGTCGAGGCGCTTGGCGGCGGCGGGAATGCCGACAAGGTCCAGCAGTTCGCGCGCCCGGTCGTGCCGCGCCCGGCGGCCCAGCTGGGTGTGCGCCCGCAGGCTCTCGTCGATCTGCAGCCCGATCGGCAGCACCGGGTTCAGCGCCGTCATCGGCTCCTGGAAGATGGTCGCGATCTCGCCGCCGCGCACCCGGCGCAGCGCCGCGGGCGGCAGGGTCAGCAGGTCGCGGCCCTGCCACAGCACCTGGCCGGCGATCCGCACCGGCGGCCGCACCAGCCCGAGGATGGCGCGCAGGGTGACGCTCTTGCCCGACCCGGATTCGCCGACCAGCCCCAGCACCTCGCCGGCGCGCAGGTCGAGGTCGACGCCGGCCACGGCCGCGGCCTCGCCCCGTGACGTCGGGAAGCTCGCGGTCAGGCCGCGGATCGAGAGGACGGTGTCGGTCATGTCTCGGGCCGCAGCAGGTCGGCCACGCCGTCGCCCAGCAGGCTGAAGCCGAAGCCGGTGATCACGATGGCGACGCCGGGGAAGATGGTGATCCACCAAGCCTGGGACATGAAGTTCTTACCGTCAGCGATCAACAGGCCCCATTCGGCGGCGGGCGGCTGGGCGCCGAGGCCGAGATAGCCCAGGCTGGCGCCGAGCAGGATCGCCAGCGCCATGTCGGTCATCCAGTAGACCAGCACCGGCGAGACCGCGTTGGGCAGCAGGTGGCGCAGGATGATGCGGGCGTCGCCATAGCCCATGACCCGGCCGGCGGCGGCGTAGTCCAGCCGGTTCTGCACCTTGATCTCGGCGGCGATCAGCCGGGCGTAGAACACCCAGCCGACGGCGCTGACCGCGATGTACATGTTGAGCAGCCCGGGGCCCAGCACGGCGACGATGGCGATCACCAGCACCAGGAAGGGGAAGGTGATGACCACGTCGACGATGCGGCCGAAGATCGGTTCCCAGATCCCGCCGTAATAGCCGACCAGCGCCCCGGCCGCGGTGCCGAACACCACCGGGAACAGGGTGGCGAACAGCGCGATCTGCATGTCGATGCGGTAGGCCCAGATCACCCGGCTCAGGATGTCGCGGCCGAAATTGTCGGTGCCGAAGGGATGGGCCCAGCTCGGCGGCTTCAGCAGGGCGCGGTAGTCGAAGGCGGTGGGGTCGTAGGGCGCGATCAGGGCGGGCGCGATCGCCAGAGCCAAGCTGAGGCCGAGGATCACGATCCCGGCCAGCAGCGCCGGCGAGATCCGCTTGCGGGACCGGGTCGGGGCGAGGCCGAGCGCGGTCATGCCTTCACCCGGGGGTCGAGCGCGGCCTGCACCAGGTCGGTGGCCAGGAACACCAGCGACACCAGCACGGCCATGGCCATGGTCAGGCCCTGCACCACGGGATAGTCGCGGCCGTAGATGCTGTCGATCATCAGCCGCCCGGCGCCGGGAATGGCGAACACCGTCTCGGTGATCACCGCGCCGCCGATCAGGGTGCCGACCGACAGGCCGAACAGGGTGACGGTCGAGATCAGGGCGTTGCGCAGCACATGGCGGCCCAGCACCAGCCGGGCCGCCAGGCCCTTGGAGCGGGCGAAATCGACATATTCCGCACCCAGCACCTCGATGATCGAGGCGCGCAGGTTGCGCATCAGCACGGCGGACAGGCTCAGCGCCAGGGTCAAGGCCGGCAGGAACAGGTGCCAGGCACGGTCGCCCCAGCTGTCGCCGTAGCCGCCGACCGGGAACCAGCGCAACTGCGCCGCGAACACGGTCAGCAGCACCAGGCCGAGATAGAAGATCGGCATCGACAGCCCGATCTGGAAGGCGCCGCGGATCGCGGTGTCGGCCGGGCGGCCGCGCCGCATCGCCGCGACGAAGGCCAGCGGCACCGCCATCAACACGGCCAGCAGCGCCGCGAAGCCGGTCAGCGCCAGGGTCACCGGCATGCGGTCCAGGATCAGCTGCATCACCGGCACCTTGAGATGGATCGAGGTGCCGAGGTCGCCCTGCACGATGCGCTCCAGGAACAGCAGGAACTGCATCGGGATCGACCGGTCGAGGCCGAGCTGGGCGTTCAGCCGCGCGATGTCGGCATCGGTGGCGCGGTCGCCCAGCATGGCGCTGGTCGGGTCGCCCGGCAGCAGCCGCACCAGGACGAAGATCACCAGCAGCACCAGGGCCAGCGTCGGCACCAGCTGGATCAGCCGTTTGGCGACATAGTTCAGGTTCGGCACCGGCCGCGCCTCCGGTCTCGACGGTCAGGGCGGGACGAATTCCGTTCCCTCTCGGTGCCGCCCTTTGGTGTCCCCCCTCCCCTTGCGGGAGGGGGGTAGGGGGAGGGGGCTGTCGATCGAAGAGAGGCAATGCTGCAGGAACGAGGCGTGTCGAGATCCGGCTCCTGTCGGGACAGAGGGCGCCGGACGCGAGAACCCCCTCCCCCTAACCCCCTCCCGCGAGGGGAGGGGGGACTCAGAAATCCGGAAGGATCGGTCCTGAAACAGCCTTGTCGGCTCAACCTATGCACCCGCATCACTTCGTCAGATAGGCGCCGGCGAAGATATTGTTGCCGAGCGGGATCTGGACGAAGCCCTGCACGTTCTTGCGCAGCGCCACCGGATAGGGCGTCTCGTAGAGGTACAGGACCGGGCCGGACGCGGTGTAGATCTTCTGGATCTGGGCGTAGTCCTCGGCCCGCTTCTTGGGATCGCTCTCCTTCTGCGAGGCCTCGAACAGCTTGTCGACCTCCTCGTTCTTCCAGCCCGAATGCAGGGCGTCGATGACCGGCGAATAGGCGAAGTAGGAGGTGATCTCGCTGGGGTCGTTCAGGTCGTCGGTCCAGGCCGCCATCCGCATCGAGAAATTGCCCTTGCGGTAGCGGTCGGTCAGGGTCGCGTTGTCGACCTGGTCGATCTCCAGCTTCACCCCCACCGCCGCCCACATCTGCTGCACCGCGGCGCCGATGCCGAGCTGGTCCTGGTTGCCCGGCAGCGCCATCACGCTGGTGGAGAAGCCGTCGGGATAGCCGGCCTCGGTCAGCAGCTGCTTCGCCTTGGCGGCGTCGACCGGATACAGCGGCGCGTCGCCGGTGTGGTACAGCGTGGTCGACGCCATGTAGGAGGTCTGCGGCTTGCCGATGCCGTGGGTCACGATCTGGATGATCGCATCCTTGTCGATGGCATAGTTCAGCGCCTGCCGCACCTTCTCCTTCGCCAGCGGGTTGTCGGACCCGTCGGCCAGCTTCGGCCGGACATTGGTGACGATGTACTGGACCCGGGTCGAGGGATAGAGCTGCATCTGCAGGTCCGGGTCGGCCTGCAACTCGGCGACGCGGGCATAGGGGATGAACTCGGCGCCGTCCAACTCACCCGACTGCAGCTTCAGGATGCGGGTGGCGTCGTCCGGGATGATCTGGAAATCGACCCCGTCGAGATAGGGCAGGGGCTTCCCGTCCTCGCCCTGCTTCCAGTAGTAGGGGTTGCGGACGAGATGCATCGACGACCCGCGCTCCCACTTGTCGAAGGCGAAGGGTCCGGATCCGATCGGGTGTTCGGCGAAGGCATGCGCCTTCTCGTCGTCGGTGGCGCCCGGCGTCGCTTCGAACGCCGCCTTCGGCATGATGCCGGTGTTGAAGGTCGACAGCGCGGCGGTGATCGCCGGGTCGGGATGCTGCAGCTTCAGCACCACCGTCTTCGGGTCCTGCACCACCACCTCGCCGATCGAGGCGACCAAGCTGTTCCAGGCGCCGTTCTTCGGGTTGCGCGCCCGATCCAGCGACCACTTCACATCCTCGGCGGTGATCGGCTTGCCGTCGGAGAACTTGGTGCCCTCGCGCAGGGTCAGCGTCACCGACAACCCGTCGTCGGACACCGTCCAGGCGGTGGCCAGGCCGGGTTCCACCGAGAGCCCGTCGGCCGAGGGCTGCAGCAGCGTGTCGTAGAGATTGGTCAGGATCCAGATATCGACATTGGCGTCGTTCAGCACCGGGTCGAGGAACAGGCTGTCGGCATAGCGCCCGTACCGCATCTCCCCGCCGCGCTCGACCGCCAGCGCCGCCGCACTCGTGCCAGCCAGCAACACCGCCGCCACTGCCGCTCTCAGCAGCATCCTCATCACGACCTCCGCAGTTTTGTGAAAGCCTCCCGGATCGCCAAGTGTTCTGGCGTTCTAGAACGCTAGCGCCGGGATGCCGACGGTGTCAATCGATCAACTCGTTGCGATAGTGGGAAATCATTGCAAAAAAATGTCGCATCCGGGGATCGGGATTGCTGGTCTTGAGCTGAGTGTGCTAGTCGATTGGAACAGGGAATATCCCATATCGCCATGAAGCTGCACATCGATCGCGAATTGCCGGTGCCTCTCGGGGTCCAGGTCCGAGGCCTGATCGAATACGGCATCGCCTGCGGCGAGCTGTCGCCGGGCGAGCGGCTGCCCTCGGTGCGCGAATTGGCGGACACGCTGAAGGTGGCGCCGATGACGGTGGCCCAGGTCTATCGCGGCCTGCGCGAGGCCGGGCTGATCGAGACCCGCTCAGGCCTGGGCAGCTTCGTCGGTGGCGATCGCGGCCTGGGTGGCCGGCCGCAGGCGCAGATGGCCGATGTCCAGCGCCGGCTCGACCACCTGATCGACGACGCCGCGGCGATCGGCCTGAAGCCCGCCGATTTCGCCGGCATGGTCCAGGCGCGGCTGGCCCGGCGCGAGCAGCGGCGGCGCGCCCGCAGCATCATCATGCTCGGCCTGTTCGCCGACGCCACCCGCGCTTATGCCCGGGCGATCCAGGCCCGGCTGCCCTCCGGCGTGACGGTCGAGCCGCTGACCCTGGACGAGCTGAAGACCAGCGAGCCGGCCTTACAGCGCGTGGCCGAGGCCGAGCTGGTGGTGACCTTCCCCAACCGACAGCGCGAGATCGCCGCTTTGCTGCCGGAAAGCCGGGTGGTGGCGATCCGCTTCATTCCGTCGGAAGAGACTCGGCGGGCGCTGGCCGGGCTGGACCCGATGACCCGGCTGGGCATCGCCTCCCGCTTCCCGGACTTCCTGCCGATCATGAAATCCGGCGTCCAGCGTTTCGCCCCGCATGTGCGCAGCATCGTCGCCGCCGCCCTCGGCACGCCGGCGCTCGACGCGGTGATCGACCAGTCCGATGTCCTCGTCCTGTCCACCGGCGCCGAAAGCGTGCTCCCCCGGCTGCGCCCGGAAGTGCGGGCGATCGAGTACCGCCACAGCCCGGACCCGGTGGATGTCGACCAGCAGATCGTGCCCCTGCTGCAGCCCGGGGCCGCGAACGTCTCAGAACCCAATGCCGCCGAACCGAGCGAGGTCCTGCCGTGAAGATCAGCGAGATGAACTGGAGTCAGGTCGCCGCCTGGCTGGAGCATGACGACCGGTGCGTGCTGCCGCTGGGCAGCACCGAGCAGCATGCGGGCTTGAGCCTGTCGGTCGATAGCATCCTGAGCGAGCGGGTGGCGGTCGAGGCGGCGGAGCCGCTGGGCGTGCCGGTGTTCCCGGCCCTGGCCTACGGCATCACCCCGTATTTCCTGGCCTATCCCGGCACGGTCAGCCTGCGGGTCGAGACTTATGCCAGGCTGGTGCGCGACATCCTCGATAGCCTGTACCGCACCGGCTTCCGCCGCATCCTGCTGGTCAACGGCCATGGCGGCAACCAGCCGGCGCATTCGGTCGCGATCGAGTGGATGACCGAGAACCCGGGCGCCGCGGTGAAGTACCACGCCTGGTGGAACGCGCCGCAGACCTGGGCCAAGGTGCAGGAGATCGACACCGAGGCCTCGCACGCCTCGTGGATGGAGAACTTTCCCTGGACCCGGCTGCCGGGGGTCGACCAGCCGACCCAGCGCAAGCCGATGATCGACTTCGCCCGGATGCGGCTGATGGACCCCGAGGCGCTGAAGGCCTATCTCGGCGACGGCAATTTCGGCGGCCATTACGAGCGGTCGGATGCCGAGATGCTGGCGCTGTGGTCGGTGGCGGTGGCCGAGACCCGCGCCCTGATGGAAGGGCCCTGGGCATGAGCACCGCGACCCCGATCCTGATCTGGGGCGCCGGCGCGATCGGCGGCTCGATCGGCGCGGCGCTGATCCGGCGCGGCGCGGCCGACATCCTGTTCGTCGACCAGGCTGCCGACCATGTCGCCGCGATCAATGAAAGCGGCCTGCGGATCACCGGCCCGCTGGCGGAATACACGGTGGCGGCCCGCGCGGTCACCCCGGATGCGGTGACGGGCGAGTTCGACCAGATCTTCCTGTGCGTCAAGGCGCACCACACCGCCGCGGCGATGGAGGCCGTGGTCCCGCACCTGACACGCTGCGGCCATGTCGTCTCGATGCAGAACGGGCTGAACGAACGGGTGATCGCCGCCCGGATCGGCAAGGCCCGGACCATCGGCAGCTTCGTCAATTTCGGCGCCGACTATCTCGAGCCCGGCGTGATCCTGCATGGCGGCCGCGGCGCGGTCGTGGTCGGCGAGCTGGATGGCGAGCGGACGCCGCGGATCGAGAAGCTGCACCGCCTGCTGCTGGGCTTCGAGCCCAACGCGGTGCTCAGCGACAACATCTGGGGCTATCTCTGGAGCAAGCTGATCTACGGCGCGCTGCTGTTCGGCACGGCGGTGACGCCGGACTCGATCGCCGATGTGCTGGCGTCTCCGCGATACCGGCCGGTGCTGACCCGGCTGGCGCTGGAGGTCGGGGCGGTCGCCGCGGCCGAGAATATCCGCCTGGAGCCGTTCGACGGCTTCGACCCCGCCGCCTTCCGCCCGGGCGCGCCGGCCGAGGCGATCACCCGGTCCTTCGACGACATGGTGGCGCACAACCGCAAATCGGCGAAAAGCCACTCCGGGATCTGGCGCGACCTGGCGGTGCGGCACCGCCCGACCGAGGTCGACGCCCAGCTGGGCCCGGTGGCCGAGGTCGGGGCGCAGCACGGCGTGCCGACCCCGATCACGAGCCGGCTGATCGGCCTGATCCACGACATCGAGGCCGGGCGGCGCGCCATGGCGCTGTCCCTGCTGGACGAGCTGGAAACGGCGCCGGTGTGACCCCGTGGGTTGGGTTCGCTTTCGAACCCAACATCGCGCCGCAAACATCTGATTCCGTTGGGTTCGTCGAGGCGAACCCAACCTACGTCTGAGCTTCGACGGAGACATGCCATGAGCCAGGATTTCGCCGGCCGGACGGTGATCGTGACCGGGGCCGCCCATGGCTTCGGCAGGGCGATCGCGGCCGCCTTCGCCGCCCGGGGCGCGCGGGTCTGGGCCTGCGACCGGCAGGCCGAGGGGCTGGCGGAGACCGCGCCCCTGCTCGGGCCGAACGGGGCGGTGCGCACCGTCGACATCACCGACCGTGCGGCGGTGCAGGCGCTGGTGGCGGAGGCCGAGGCGGCCTCGGCCGACGGCGCGGTCGACGTGCTGGTCAACAATGCCGGCGGCGTGCTGGGCCAGGTCGGCCGGCCGATCGAGGAGATCGACGCCGCGGCCTGGCAGTCGATCTTCGACGTCAACCTGTCCGGCGCCTTCTGGTGCGCCCAGGCGGTGGCGCCGGGCATGAAGCGGCGGGGCGGCGGGCGGATCGTCAACATCTCCAGCGGCGCCGGTCTCGGCGTCAGCCTGACCGGGATCCAGGCCTATGCCAGCGCCAAGGCCGGGCAGATCGGCCTGACCCGCCAGCTGGCGCATGAGCTCGGGGCCTGGGGCATCACCGTCAACAATGTCGCGCCCGGCTTCGTCCGCTCCAACCCCACCACCGAACGCCAGTGGGAGGCGATGGGGGAGGCGGGGCAAGCCCGCCTGCTCGGGGCCATCGCGCTGCATCGTCTCGGGACGGTCGACGACATCGCCGCTGCCGTGCTGTTCTTCGCCTCCGAATCGGCCGGCTGGATCTCCGGCCAGGTGCTGAGCGTGGATGGCGGAAAATGAGCGATGTCGAGACCCTGCTGCTGGACCGGTTCGAGCGGCATGTCGAGGAGCTGAAGCAGTACTGCGCGATCCCCAGCGTCAGCACCGATCCCGCCTACAAGCCGGAGATCGAGCGGGCGGCGCGCTTCGTCGCCGACCGCATGACCAGGGCAGGGCTGGAGCGGGTCGAGATCCTGCCGACCGAGGGCCATCCCGCCGTGGTGGCGGAATGGTGCCACGCCCCCGGCGCACCGACCGTGCTGGTCTACGGCCATTACGACGTGCAGCCGCCCGACCCGGTGGAGCTGTGGACCTCGCCGCCCTTCGAGCCGACGATCCGCGACAACCGGCTCTATGCCCGCGGCGCCTCGGACGACAAGGGACCGTCGCTGATCCCGATCCTGGTGGTCGAGGCCTTCCTGGAAAGCCAGGGCAAGCTGCCGGTGAATCTGAAGTTCCTGTTCGAGGGTGAGGAGGAGTGCGGCAGCGCCCATCTCGAGGCGCTGGTCACGGCCCAGGCCGACCGGCTGGCCGCCGATGTCGTGCTGTCGGCCGACGGCGCCCTGTGGCGGCCCGACCTGCCGACCGTCACCGTCGCCAGCCGGGGCATGCTGGCGATGGAGCTGGAGCTGCATGGCGCCGCCAAGGACCTGCATTCCGGCCGGCACGGCGGCAGCGCGCCCAACCCGCTGCCGGCGCTGGCCCGGCTGCTGGCGACCTTGCATGACGACGCCGGCGAGGTCGCGGTCGCGGAATTCCACGACGGCATCACGCCGCCGGACCCGAAGCTGATCGACGCCATCCGCGCCTCCGGCTTCGACGTCCAAGGCTACTTCAATGCGATCGGCGCCGAACTGCCGCGGCCGCTGCCCTCGGCCGAGGATCTGCTGGTGCGGCAATGGCTGAAGCCGACGCTGGAGCTGAACGGCATCACCGGCGGCTATGGCGGGCCTGGCACCAAGACCGTGATCCCGGCCAAGGCCGGCGCCAAGCTCTCCTGCCGCCTGGTCGCCGGCCAGGACCCGGACCGGGTCTTCGCGGCGATCGAGGCGCATCTGCGCCAGCACGCCCCGGCCGGATACCGGCTGGAGATCCGGCGCCACGGCCCGGGCTCCCAGGCCTTCGCCCTGCCGGCCGACCATCCGGTGCTGGCACTGACCGAAGGGGTGCTGGGCGAGATCTACGGCCAGCCGCCGCTGCGGGTGGCGATGGGCGCGACCATCCCGATCGGCACCATCTTCCGCCGCCGGCTGGGGATCGAGACGGTGTTCTTCAGCTTCTCGACCTCGGACGAGGACTACCATTCGCCGAACGAGTTCTTCCGGCTGGAGCGGTTCCGCGACGGCATGGTCGGCTGGGCCAGGCTGCTGCCACGCATGGCCGGGCAGAGCCCCGGATAGCGATGCGGGTCACGCCCGCGAGAAAATCTCGCCGCAGGGCATATCAAAGGTTGTGATCGGCCCCATCGTTCATAAATGATGGAACCGTGTCGGCCTGGCCGATGCATCCCCGACCATCGGAGGCCGAGGCGCATCCATGCCGCACGATACCCCCCTGATTGCCACCATCGTCGCCGGCCTCGGCCTGGCCTTCATCTTCGGCGCCATCGCCCACCGGCTGAAGGCGCCGCCGCTGGTCGGCTACCTCCTGGCCGGCATCCTGGTCGGGCCGCACACGCCGGGCTTCGTCGCCGACCAGGCGCTGGCGCCGGAACTGGCCGAGATCGGCGTCATCCTGCTGATGTTCGGCGTCGGGCTGCACTTCTCGCTGAAGGACCTGCTGTCGGTCCGCGCCATCGCGGTGCCCGGCGCCGTGGTTCAGATCGCCTTCGCCACCGCGCTGGGCCTCGGCCTGGCCCTGTGGCTGGGCTGGACCGTGGCCGGCGGCCTGGTGTTCGGCCTGGCCCTGTCGGTCGCCAGCACCGTGGTGCTGCTGCGGGCGTTGCAGGAACGCCGGCTGGTCGAGACCGAACGCGGCCGCATCGCCGTCGGCTGGCTGATCGTCGAGGACCTCGCGATGGTGCTGGCGCTGGTGCTGCTGCCCGCGCTGGCGGGGCTGGTGAACGGCGGCGGCGAGGTGGTCGCCACCGATCCGATCGCCGCCTATTTCGACCTCGGCATCGGCGGGGTGCTGGGGCTGACCCTGCTCAAGGTCGCGGCCTTCGTCGCCCTGATGCTGGTGGTCGGCCGCCGGGTGATCCCCTGGGTGCTGCACTACACCGCCCACACCGGGTCGCGCGAGCTGTTCCGGCTGGCGGTCCTGGCGATCGCGCTGGGCGTTGCCTTCGGCTCGGCCAAGCTGTTCGGGGTGTCGCTGGCGCTCGGCGCCTTCTTCGCCGGCATGATCCTCGGCGAATCCAAGCTCAGCCATGCCGCGGCGCAGGAAACGCTGCCGCTGCGCGACGCTTTCGCGGTGCTGTTCTTCGTCTCGGTCGGCATGCTGTTCGACCCGGCCAGCCTGCTGCGCGACCCGCTGCCGATGCTGGCCGTCGTGTTCATCATCGTCATCGGCAAGTCGGTCGCCGCCTTCGTCATCGTCCGCGTCTTCCGCCACCCCGTCGGCACGGCGCTGCTGATCTCGGCCAGCCTGGCGCAGATCGGCGAGTTCTCCTTCATCCTGGCCGAGCTCGGGGTGCAGACCGGCTTGCTGCCGGAGGCGGGGCGCGACCTGATCCTGGGCGGCGCCATCCTGTCGATCTTGCTCAACCCCGTGGTGTTCACCGCCTTCGGCCGGCTGCGGCCGATGCTCGAGCGGCCGGCCCCGGCCGTCGCCGAACCCTCGGTGGCCGCGGAACCGGTGCCCGATGCGGTCGAGGCGGCGACGCTGGCCGAGCCGGCGGTGCCGACCGCCCTGGCAGGCCATGCCGTGCTGGTCGGCTACGGCCGGGTCGGGAGCTTGGTCGGGGCGGCGCTGCAGGCCCAGGGCCGGCCGTTCCTGGTGATCGAAGATGCCGACCAGCCGGTGGCGCGGCTGCAGGAGGAAGGGGTCGAGACCATCATCGGCAACGCCGCCAGCCCGGAGATCCTGGGCCTCGCCAACCTGGCCGGCGCGCGCCAGCTGGTGGTCGCCGTGCCCAATGCCTTCGAGGCGGGCCAGATCGTCGCCCAGGGCCGCGCCGCCAATCCCGGCCTCGCCATCATCGCCCGGGCGCATTCGGATGCCGAGGTCGAGCATTTGACGGGCCTGGGCGCCGACACCGTGATCATGGGCGAGCGTGAGATCGCCCGCGGCATGGCGGAGGCGCTGGCGGCCCAGCCCGACCCCCGCCCGGAGGAGGCCGTGGCGGGCTGATCCGGCCCGCCATTGCAAATCTGTTGCACCGGTCGGCGGCTTCAGACATATTTCATTTTGTATACCAGTTGAGATCGATTTGATCAGGACTGGCTGCGGGCAGGATCCCGCCGACGGCCGAGAGGACCGTTGTCGGCCCGCGCCGTCGCCGATTGCGCATCCGGGCGAACGACAGGACGGTCCGCCCCGTTTCGACGCACCGACCGGGACGCTCAGCGCCCGCATCTCCGATACCACTTGGCTGGCGCTCAGCGCCCTACGCCTTTGCAGGCTCCCGCAGGCTCGACGGGTCAGGATCAGCGGAACCGACGATTCGGAGGCCCCGGATCCGGTTCGATCTTGACGCCACCGACGGCGCCGGGGAGCGTCACGAAGGCCAAAGAACCGCCGGCATCCAACGACCGGCCGAACGAGAGCAACGCGACACTGGGGAGAGCCATCGCCATGAGTGCGATTTCCAACGATTCCGCGGGGACGGGGAGAGCTCCGGCGAACCGCTGGGTTCAGCTGATTGCCGGCATCGTCTGTATGGTCGCCGCCGCGAACATCCAATACGCCTGGACCCTGTTCGTGCCGGAGATCCAGGAGACCTATGGCTGGAGCCGCGCGTCGATCCAGACCGCCTTCACCATCTTCGTCATCGTCCAGACCTGGCTGACCCCGATCGAGGGGTACTTCATCGACAAATACGGCCCGCGCGCCCTGGTGCTGGTGGGCGGTGTCATGACCGGCCTGTCCTGGGTGGTGAACTCCTACGCCACCTCGCTGCCCGGCTTCTATGTCGGCGCCGCGATCGGCGGTATCGGCGTCGGCTGCGTCTACGCCACCTGCATCAATGCCGCGCTGAAATGGTTCCCGGACCGGCGCGGCCTCGCGGTCGGCCTCACCGCCGGCGGCTACGGCGCCGGCTCGGCCCTGACCATCATCCCGATCGCCAGCGTCATCGCCGGCTCGGGCTACCAGACCGCCTTCTTCTGGTTCGGCCTGATCCAGGGCAGCATCATCTTCGCCGCCGCCTGGTTCCTGCGCGCCCCGGGCAAGCAGGAGGTGAAGCACTCGACCAAGGTCGCCCAGTCCCGGCGCGACTACACGCTGGGCGAGGCGCTGCAGACCCCGGTGTTCTACGTCATGCTGTTCATGTTCATCTGCACCGTCACCGGCGGTCTGATGGCGGTGGCCCAGCTCGGCGTCATCGCCCAGGATCTGGGCGTCAAGGACATGCCGGTGAACCTGTTCTTCTTCACCATGGCGGCGCTGCCCTTCGCCCTGATGCTGGACCGCATCATGAACGGCATCTCGCGGCCCTTCTTCGGCTGGGTGTCCGACCATATCGGGCGTGAGAAGACGATGTGCATCGCCTTCACCATGGAAGGCATCGGCATCGTCGCGCTCGGCACCTTCGGCCACAACCCGTGGGCCTTCCTGATCCTGTCGGGCGTGGTGTTCCTGGCCTGGGGCGAGGTCTACTCGCTGTTCAGCGCCACGGCCGGCGACACCTTCGGCACCAAGCACCTCGGCAAGATCTACGGCGTGCTGTACTGCGCCAAGGGCGTCGCCGCGCTGCTGGTGCCGTTCGGCAACCTGCTGATGGAGGCGACCGGCACCTGGTCGACGGTGCTGTACACCGTCGCGGCGATGGATTTGATCGCGGCCTTCTCGGCGATCGTGATCCTGCGGCCGATGCTGATCCGGCACCACGCCCGCAACGCCGCGGCCGCCTCGGTCGAGGCGCAGCGGCCGGCCAGCCACAGCGGCCGCCTGGCCAGCGCCAACTAGTTCGGTTCGGAGACCGGGGCCGGTCGTCCGGCCGGCCCCCAAAGCGACTCACCCGGCCGTCGGCAGTCCGTCCCCATGGCGGCCGGGGATTTTCGGAGCGGCGCGCAGGCTCCGCGGGGATGGATGAGCCGGGTCGGGAGGGGCAGCCTTCCCGCCCGGTTTCCATTTTGGGGCTGTTTCATTGCGCATCGCCCCATTTTGCCCCTATCTGGAGCCTGGGCCCGACCTGCGTCGCGCGTCCATGGCAACGACGGGGGCCGTTCGCCGATGATCGACATCGTCACAGGCGTCGGCCGCTTCCTGCTCTATCTCGTGGTCGCGCTGGTCTGGGCCCTGGCGCTGGCTCTCGGCTACTCGGTGATGAGCTGCGGCAACGGCGACATGGTCGCCTGGGCGCTGCTGCTCGTGCTCTATGCCGGATTCATCTTGTGGCCGCTGGCGCTGCTGGCGGCCATCGGGGCCCTGATCGCGACCGTCCGGTATCGCCCGTTCCGCGACGGCGCCTCCGCCCGGCGACTGTTGCACACCGTCGTGGCCGTCGCGCTGGTCTTGGCCTTCATCGGGGTGGCCTTCGGCTTCGGCGAACCAGGATCCTGCGGCCTCGGCGGGTTCTGACGCCGAGCCTCAGAGATCGTTTGGAAATGCGCTGGTGAGAGTCGACTGGCGGTGGTTTCGAGAACCGGCGCGCAGCGGACGTTTGGGTCCGTGAGCACCGGAAGCGGAGAAACCGCCGTCAGACGGCCGCACCAGTAGCAGTTACAGATGGTCTCTCAGCCTTCGAACACCAGCTGGATGCGATCGCTGGCGAAGCTGGACAGGCCGAACTCGACCACCTGGCCCTCGGCGTCGACATTGATCGCCTCGGTCGCCATCACCGGCCGGGTGCGGGCGATCTCCAGCAGCCGCTGCTCGCGCGAATCGGGCAGCCGGGCCGAAACCCGGGTGCGCTTGCGGGTGTAGTCGGCGATGCCGTAGCGGGCGAAGCTCGCCGTCACTGAACCGGTCTCGCGGAAGATCTCGACCAGCCCGGGAAACCGGGTCGCCGGGAAGTAGTGGCTGGCCAGGCTCAGCGGCAGGCCGTCGGCATGCGAGCGCGTGTCCAGCCGGATCACCCGCACGCCGGCGGCGATCTCCAGCTCCCGCGCCACCGCGGTCGGGGCTGGCTCGATCGCCGAATCCAGCAGCTCCAGCCGGGCGTGCCGGTTCTCGCGCCGCATGTTCTCGTGGAAGCGGGTGCGCCGGCCGATCAGATAGGCGATGGCGCCGAGATGGACGAAGGTGCCGCGGCCCTGGGTGACGTCGATCAGCCCGTGCTCCTCCAGCTCCGCCATCGCCCGGCGCACCGTGTGCCGGTTGACGCCGAAGCGCTCCGCCAGCTCCGCCTCGGTCGGCAGCCGGGCGCCGGCGGCGTGCACGCCGTCACTGATCTCCCGCTCCAGCGTCTCGCTGATCTGCCGCCACAGGGCGACGCCGGCGCCGCGGCTCAGCGAGCTGGCGGTCAGGGGGCGGTCATCGGGGGCGTCACGCAAAATTCATCCTTCCCGGCTTGCGGCCGTCATCGGATCCGGTTCATGATCTAAACATACGGATGACTAGACAAATTAGCAATAGGTTGTTCCACCTATGATGAGCGGAACCGAACAGCGCCGGGGCTGGATGTCCATCCTGGCCAAGGCCGAGCCGGCGGCGCTGCAGCGCCTGTGGTCGGCGCTGGGGGTCGAGGACGGCTTCACCACGCTGCGCCCGGCCGAGACCGGCATGGTGATGGTGCGCGGCCGCGCCGGCGGCGACGGCATGGCCTTCGCCCTGGGCGAGATGACGGTGACCCGTTGCACCGTGCGGCTGGACGGCAGCGACGTGCTGGGCTTCGCCTATGTCGCCGGCCGCGACCGCCGCCACGCCGAGATCGCGGCCCGGGCCGATGCCCTGCTGCAGACCGGCCGGCGCGACGCCGTCGAAGCCGGTCTGGTGGCGCCGCTGCGCCAGGCCCAGGCCGAGGCCAAGGCGGCGGCGCAGCGCAAGGCCGCGGCCACCCGGGTCGACTTCTTCACCATGGTGCGCGGGGAGAATCCGCGATGAGCAGCCTCCTTGACTCTGCCGCCCTGCTGCCCGGCTTCGCCGACCCGGTGCTGGGCGGCCAGGCGGTGTTCCGCGCCGTGCTCGACGCCCTGGCCCGGCCCGGCCGGCCGGTGACCTGCCCGGAGCCGGTCGCGGCGCCGGCGCCGCTCGGCCGCGCCATGGCGGCGGCGGCGCTGACCCTGGTCGATTTCGACACGCCGGTGTGGCTCGACCCGGCGCTGGCGATCCCGGCGGCGCAGAGCTTCCTGCGCTTCCACACCGGGGCGCCGCTGGTCGCCGATGCGGCGGCCGCATCCTTCGTCTTCGTCGCCGACCTGGCGGCGCTGCCGCGCCTCGGCGGCCTCGCCCTGGGCGAGGATCGCTACCCCGACCGGTCGGCCACGCTGGTGGTCGAGGTCCCGGCGCTGGACGGCACCGCGATGGGCCGCTTCACCGGCCCGGGCATCGCCACGGCCGAGCCGGCCGGCGTGGTCGGGCTGCCCTCCTGGTTCCGCGAGGACTGGGCCGCCAATGGCGCGGCCTATCCGCTCGGGGTCGACCTCCTGTTCACCTGCGGCGACCGCATGCTGGGTCTGCCGCGCACCACGCGCTGGGAGGGCTGATCCCATGTATGTCGCCGTCAAGGGTGGCGAGAAGGCGATCGAGAACGCCCAGGCGCTGGTGGCGGAAACCCGCCGGGGCGATCCTGGTGTTGCCGAGATCGCGCCGGACCAGATCCGCGAGCAGCTGGGCCTCGCCGTCGACCGGGTGATGTCCGAGGGATCGCTGTACGACCGCGACCTCGCCGCGCTGGCGATCAAGCAGGCGCAGGGCGATCTGGTCGAGGCGATCTTCCTGCTGCGCGCCTACCGCACCACGCTGCCGCGCTTCGCCGTGTCGGAGCCGATCGACACCGCTGCCATGACCGTGCGGCGCCGGGTCTCCGCCACCTACAAGGACATTCCGGGCGGCCAGATCCTGGGGCCGACCTACGACTACACCCATCGCCTGCTCGACTTCGCTTTGGCCGCAGCCGGCGAACCGCCGGTGGCGCCGGAAGGCGAGGCGGGGCCGGGCGGCCCGGTGCCGCGGGTGGTCGACATCCTCAACCGCGAAGGGCTGATCGAGCGCGAGGCCGAGGCGCCGGAAGGCCATGAGCCGGTCGACCTGACCCGCGACCCGCTGACCCTGCCGGCCGACCGCGACCAGCGGCTGCAGAACCTGGCGCGCGGCGACGAGGGCTTCCTGCTGGCGCTGGGCTATTCGGTGCAGCGCGGCTACGGCGGCAACCACCCCTTCGCCGGCGAGATCCGGCTGGGCGAGGTGGCGGTCGAGATCGTGCCGGAGGAGCTGGGCTTTGCCATCGAGATCGGCGAGATCACCGTCACCGAATGCCAGATGGTGAACCAGTTCGCCGGGTCGAAGACGGCGCCGCCGCAGTTCACCCGCGGCTATGGCCTGGCCTTCGGCCATTCCGAACGCAAGACCATGGCGATGGCGCTGGTCGACCGGGCGCTGCGCGGCCGCGAGCTGGGCGAGGCCGCCCGCTATCCGGCACAGGACGAGGAATTCGTCCTGGCGCACAGCGACAATGTCGAGGCCTCGGGCTTCGTGCAGCACCTCAAGCTGCCGCACTACGTCGATTTCCAGGGCGAGCTGGAGCTGATCCGCCGGCTGCGGGCGGAGCATGACCAGCGGGCCCGCGAAGCAGGCGGGGCAGAAACCCGAAAGGAGGCGGCGGAATGAGCGCCGGCACTGTGACGACCGCAACCGGGCGCGACCCCGGCTACAACTTCGCCTATCTCGACGAGCAGACCAAGCGGATGATCCGCCGGGCGCTGCTGAAGGCGGTGGCGATCCCCGGCTACCAGGTGCCGTTCGGCGGGCGCGAGATGCCGGTGCCCTATGGCTGGGGCACGGGCGGCATCCAGGTCACCGCCAGCATCATCGGCCCCGACGATGTGCTGAAGGTGATCGACCAGGGCGCCGACGACACCACCAACGCCGTCAACATCCGCCGCTTCTTCGCCCGCGTCGCCGGGGTGGCGACCACCGAGGACACCGGCGCGGCCACGGTGATCCAGACCCGCCACCGCATCCCGGAGCAGCCGTTGGTCGAGGGCCAGATCCTGGTCTACCAGGTGCCGCAGCCGGAGCCGCTGCGGATGCTGGAACCGCGCGAGGTCGAGACCCGGCTGATGCACGGCTATGCCGATTACGGGCTGATGCATGTCCGGCTGTATGAGGACATCGCCCGCTACGGCCACATCGCCACCACCTATTCCTATCCGGTGATGGTGCATGGCCGGTACCTGATGTCGCCGTCGCCGATCCCGAAATTCGACAATCCGAAGATGCACATGAACCCGGCGCTGCAGCTGTTCGGCGCGGGGCGCGAGAAGCGGATCTATGCCATCCCGCCCCACACCAAGGTGGTCAGCCTGGATTTCGAGGACCATCCCTTCGAGATCCAGCATTGGGACCAGCCCTGCGCCCTGTGCGGCGCCGAGGGCAGCTATCTCGACGAGGTCGTGCTCGACGACGCCGGCCAGCACATGTTCGTCTGCTCCGACAGCCATTACTGCCGCACCCGGCGCGAGGCCGGCCACCACGGCGCCATGAGTGGTGAGGCGCTGGCCGCCTATGACCGCGCGGTCGACCAAGCGCACGGGGGAGACGGGGCATGAGCGACGTCCTGCTGCGCGTCGACGGTCTGACCAAGCTCTACGGCGACACCGTCACCGGCTGCCGCGAGGTCGGCTTCGAGATGTCGTCCGGCGAGGTGCTGGGCATCGTCGGCGAAAGCGGGTCGGGCAAGACCACGCTGCTCAACTGCATCTCCGGCCGGCTGGCGCCCAGCGCCGGCACCGTCGAATTCGACACCCGCACCCGCGGCCTGATCGACATCTACGCGCTGTCGGAGCCGGAGCGGCGGATGCTGGCCCGCACCGACTGGGGCTTCGTGCACCAGAACCCGCGCGACGGCCTGCGCATGGATGTCAGCGCCGGCGCCAATGTCGGCGAACGCCTGATGGCGGTCGGCGCCCGGCACTATGGCGGCATCCGCGGCCAGGCGCAGGACTGGATGGCCAAGGTCGAACTCGACCTCGACCGCATCGACGACCGGCCGGCGACCTATTCCGGCGGCATGCAGCAGCGGCTGCAGATCGCCCGCAACCTGGTCACCGGCCCGCGGCTGGTGTTCATGGACGAACCGACCGGCGGGCTCGACGTCTCGGTCCAGGCCCGGCTGCTCGACCTGCTGCGCGGCCTGGTGCGCCGGCTGGGCATCGCCGTGGTGCTGGTCACCCACGACCTCGCCGTCGCCCGCCTGCTGGCCGACCGGCTGATGGTGATGCGGCACGGGCGGGTGGTCGAGACCGGGCTGACCGACCAGGTGCTGGACGACCCGCAGCACCCCTACACCCAGCTCCTCGTCTCCTCCGTCCTGCAGGTCTGACCATGCCGCACACGACTCCGATGCCCAACATTGCGATGATCGAGGTCTCCGGCCTGTCCAAGGCCTTCGTGCTGCACAATCGCGGGGAAGCGGGGCAGGGCGGGGTTCGCCTGCCGGTGTTCGCCGGCATCGACTTCGCCGTCGCCGCCGGCGAATGCGTGGTGCTGGGCGGCGCGTCCGGCGCCGGCAAGAGCACCTTCATGCGCAGCCTGACCGGCAACTACCTGGCCTCGGCCGGGACCATCCGCATCCGGCACCAGGGCGAGCCGGTCGACATCACCACCGCCACCCCGCGCCGGATCCTGGAGATCCGGCGCCGCACGCTGGGCTATGTCAGCCAGTTCCTGCGCGTCATCCCGCGCGTGCCGACGCTGGAGATCGTCAAGGAGCCGATGCTGGCCTCCGGGGTGGAGGAGGGCGAGGCCGAGCGGCGCGCCCGCACCCTGCTGGCCCGGCTGAACCTGCCCGAGAGCCTGTGGGCCCTGCCGCCGGCCACCTTCTCCGGCGGCGAGCAGCAGCGGGTCAATCTCGCGCATGGCTTCGCGATGGAGTATCCCATCCTGCTGCTCGACGAGCCGACGGCCTCGCTCGACGCCGAGAACCGGCGCGTGGTCATCGAGCTGATCGAGGAGGCCAAGGCCCGCGGGGCCGCCATCGTCGGGATCTTCCACGACACGGCGGTCCGCGACCGGGTGGCGACCCGCATTTTCGACGTCACGCTCTACAAGGCAGCTGCATGAGCACCGAACTCATCTTCTCGAACGCCCGGATCGTCACGCCCGAGGCTGTCGTCACCGGAACGCTGCGGGTCGCGGACGGCCGCATCGCGGCCATTGACGAAAGCAGGGTGGAGGCGGGGGCGTCCACCGGCGAGGATCTCGACGGCGACTACCTGATCCCCGGCCTGATCGACCTGCACACCGACCATCTCGAGCGCCATGTCGCGCCGCGGCCGGGGGTGATGTGGAACAATGTCTCGGCGGCGCTGGCGCATGACGCCCAGGTCGCCACCGCCGGCATCACCACCGTGTTCGACAGCCTGTCGCTGATGGGCGAGCACAAGGGCGTGCCGCGCGGCAAGCTGCTGCGGCCGATGGTCGACGGGCTGGAGGCGGCGCGCCGCCAGGACATGCTGCGGGCGGACCATTTCCTGCATCTGCGCTGCGAGGTGGCCGACCCGCATGTGCTCGACTACCTCGCGGTGCTGGTCGAGGATCCGGCGGTGCGGCTCTTGTCGATCATGGACCACACGCCGGGGCAGCGGCAATACGTCCAGGTCGAGAAGTGGCGCCAGGCCAACCGCCACCGCTACAACGAGGCGGAGCTGGACGTCCTGCTGAAGGAACGCCAGGCGGCGCAGGAGGTCCATGCCGACCGTCACCGCCACGCCATCGCCGACATCGCGGCCCGCCGCGGCCTGGCGCTGGCCAGCCATGACGACGAAAGCGCGGCCCATGTCGACGAGGCGGTGTCGCTCGGCGTCGCCATCTCCGAATTCCCGACCACCACGGTCGCGGCCGAAGCGGCGCGCCGCCACGGCCTGTCGATCCTGATGGGTGCGCCGAATGTGGTCCGCGGCGGTTCGCACAGCGGCAATGTCGGCGCCGCCGACCTGGCCAAGGCCGGGCTGCTCGACATCCTGGCCTCGGACTACGTGCCGATCAGCATGCTGCACGCCGTGTGCATGCTGGCCGAGGATCCGGTCGGGCTCGGCCTGCCGCAGGCGATCGCCCTGGTCAGCGCCAACCCGGCCAAGGCAGCGGGGCTGGACGACCGCGGCACCATCGCGCCGGGGCTGCGGGCCGACCTGGTCCGCTTCCGCCTGGTCGACGGCGTGCCGCACATCCGCAGCGTGTGGCGCGCTGGAAAGCGGGTGGCCTGAGCATGACCCGACGCTACGCCATCTACTTCGCACCGCCGCCGGGCTCGCCCCTGGCGGAGCTGGGCGCCGACCTCATCGGCCGCGACCCGGTGACCGGCGAGGACAGGCCGCAGCCGCGGCTGGAGGGCATCGACCCCGGCCGCTTCCACGCCATCACCGCCGATGCCCGGCACTACGGCTTCCACGCCACGCTGAAGGCGCCGTTCCCGCTGGCCGACGGCATCCCGGCCGAGGCGCTGCACCACGCCGCCACCGCCTTCGCGGCCGACCGTGCGGCGGCCACCGGCCCGGCGCTGATGCTGGCCTCGATCGGCGGCTTCCTGGCGCTGGTGCCCTCGGCCGCGGCGCCGGAGGTGACTGGGCTGGCCGATGCCTGCGTCGAGGCCTTCGACCGCTTCCGCGCGCCGCTGTCCGCCGCCGAGCTGGAGCGGCGGCGCCGGTCGCCGCTGACGCCGGCGCAGGACCGCCATCTCGAACGCTGGGGCTACCCCTATGTGTTCGACCAGTTCCAGTTCCACATGACCTTGACCGCGCGGTTGACCGATGCGGCCGAGCACGACCGGGTCCGCGCCGCGCTGGCGGAGCGGACGGCGCCGGTGTGCCGCGACCCTCTGCGGATCGACGCGATCGCGGTGTTCGAGCAGGCGGACCGCGAGGCGCCGTTCCGCGTCACCGGGCGCTATCCGCTGCGGGGCGGCGCGGCATGACCGCCATCGTCACCGCGGTCGGCCGCAGCGCCGCCCACAGCTTCAGCAAGCCCACCCTCGACGGCATCCGGCTGCTGGCCGGGCTCGGGGTCGAGGGCGACGCCCATCTCGGCGTCACGGTGAAGCACCGGTCGCGGGTGGCGGTCGACCCGACCCAGCCGAACCTGCGCCAGGTCCACCTGATCCAGGCCGAGCTGTTCGACGAGCTGGCGGCCGCCGGCTTCGTCGTGGCGGCGGGCGACATGGGCGAGAACGTCGCCACCCGCGGCATCGACCTGCTGAGCCTGCCGACCGGCGCCCGGCTGCATCTCGGCGCCGACGCGGTGGTCGAGGTCACCGGCCTGCGCAACCCCTGCGCCCAGATCGACGGCTTCCAGCAGGGCCTGCTCAAGGCCGTGCTGGGCCGGGACGAGCACGGCCACCCGGTGCGCAAGGCCGGGGTGATGGCGGTCGTGCTGGCCGGCGGCGCGGTCCAGCCGGGCGATCCCATCCGGATCGAGTTGCCGCCGGAACCGCACCGGCCGCTGGAACGGGTGTGAGGTCGTAAGGGCCGGCCGGGATCGCCGCTGCATGGACCGGAGTGGCGGGCTGGCATGCGGATCAGGGGGTGTTCAGGGAGGCCGCATCGCTGTCAGGATGACGCCATCCCCTTCCGACCCTCGAGGAGTTCCCGGTCCATGGACAGGCGCGGCATCAACGATATCGGCGCATCGATCGACGCCGCGGTAAAGGCGATCGAGCCCGACCTGATCGAGGTTCGCCGCGACATCCATGCCCATCCCGAGATCGGCTTCGACGTCGAGCGCACCGCCGGCGTCGTCGCGGCCGAACTCGACAAACTCGGCATCGCCTACCGCGCCGGGATCGGCCGCACCGGCATCGTCGCCGACATCGCCGGCGGCGCGCCCGGGCCGATGCTGCTGATCCGCGCCGACATGGACGCGCTGCCGATCCACGAGATGACCGGGCTGCCCTTCGCCAGCACCGTGGCCGGCAAGATGCATGCCTGCGGCCACGACATCCACACCGCGACCCTGATCGGCGTCGGCGCCGTGCTGAAGGACCTGGCGCCGCAGCTGCGCGGCACCGTGCGGCTGGTGTTCCAGCCGGCTGAGGAGACGCAGGAGAGCGGCGCCGCCGCCATGATCGCCGACGGCGCGCTGGAGGGGGTCGACATGGCGCTGGCCTTCCACAACAGCCCGGGCATGGCGACCGGCAGGTTCGGCTACATCCACGGCGCCAGCACGGCGTCGGCCGACAGCTTCGACATCACCGTGCGCGGCCGGTCGGGCCACGCCGCGCGGCCGCAGGACACCATCGACCCGATCGTCGCTGCCGCCTATCTGGTAACCCAGCTGCAGACCGTGATCTCGCGCGAGATCAACCCGGCCGAGGGCGCGGTGGTAACCATCGGCAGCATCGCCGGCGGCGCCACCCACAACATCATCCCGGACAGCTGCACCCTGCGCGGCACCGTGCGCGCCCGGTCGCCGGAGGCGCGGGCCACCGCCGAGGCGGCGCTGCGCCGGATCGTGCAGGGCATCGCGCTCAGCCACCGGGTCGAATGCGACCTGGACTACGGGCTCGGCGTGCCGCCGCTGATGAATGACGAAAAGATGCTCGAGGCTTCGGTCGCCGCGGTGCGCCAGCAGTTCGGCGACGTGGTGCACGAGACCCCGCCCGGCTTCGGCGCCGAGGACTTCGCCTTCTTCTCCGAGCGGGTGCCGTCCTTCCACCTCAGGGTCGGGGCGTCGCAGCCCGGCCGCGACGACCATCTGCACAACTCCGACTACCAGCCGGACGAGGGCTGCATCGGCCTGGGCGTCGCCGCCCTGTCGCGCAGCGCGGTCGAACTGCTGTCCTGAGGCATGCGCCGGGGACATCCGGCGGGCCAAGGGTTGACCACGGCGCAGAGCCGGGCTGCGCCGAGGCGGGGAGACTGTTGCTGCTGTAACGATGCAGAAATCGCGTCGTAGCGCGGTCCGGTTACCCTGATCGTGCCGAAACGACGAGACTCTCGATGGACTCCAGGAACCTTCCGGCGGACACCGCCCGCATCATCGCCTTGCGCGAGCCCGCCGCGACTGCTGGGGACGAGGGTTCGGGTCCCGGCACCATCCGCGGCTTCGCGGTCAATCTGTCCTCGACCCGGCCGCTGACCCGCGGGGACTACAAGACCCTCGGCCTGGCCTCGCTCGGCGGCGCCTTGGAGTTCTACGACTTCATCATCTTCGTGTTCTTCGCCACGGCGGTGGGGCAGCAGTTCTTCCCGCCCGGGGTGCCGGACTGGCTGCGCCAGGTCCAGACCTTCGGGGTGTTCGCGGTCGGCTATCTCGTGCGGCCGCTGGGCGGCATCGTCATGGCGCATTTCGGCGATCTGCTGGGCCGCAAGCGGGTGTTCACCCTCAGCATCTTCCTGATGGCGGTCTCGACGCTCGGCATGGGGCTGCTGCCGACCTACGCCCAGGTCGGCGTCTGGGCCCCGATCGCGCTGCTGCTGCTGCGCATCGCCCAGGGCGCCGCGATCGGCGGCGAGGTGCCCGGCGCCTGGGTGTTCGTGTCCGAGCATGTGCCGTCGAACCGCATCGGCTACGCCTGCGGCACGTTGACCGCGGGGCTGACCGCCGGCATTCTGCTCGGCTCGCTGGTGGCGACGGTGGTCAACAGCCTGTACAGCCCGGCCGAGATCACCAGCTGGGCCTGGCGGGTGCCCTTCCTGCTCGGCGGCGTGTTCGGCCTGGCCTCGGTCTATCTGCGGCGCCTGCTGCAGGAGACCCCGATCTTCCGCGAGCTGCAGGCGCGCAAGGCATTGGCCGCCGAGATGCCGCTGAAGACGGTGGTGCGCGACCATCGCGCCGCGGTGGTGGTGTCGATGCTGCTGACCTGGCTGCTCTCGGCCGCGATCGTGGTGGTCATTCTGATGACGCCGGCGCTGCTGCAGAAGCTGCATGGCGTGCCGCTGGCGACGGCGCTGGAGGCGAACAGCGTCGCCACGCTGTGCCTGACGATCGGCTGCGTCATCGGCGGCGCCATCATTGACCGGATCGGCGCCGGGCGCTTCTTCGCCATCGGCTGCCCGCTGCTGGGCCTCAGCGTCTGGCTGTTCTACACCCAGAGCGCCGCGAACCCGGCGCTGCTGCTGCCGCTCTACGCCCTGACCGGCTTCCTGGTCGGTGTCGTCGGCGGTGTGCCCTATGTCATGGTCCGCGCCTTCCCGGCAGCGGTCCGCTTCTCCGGCCTGTCCTTCTCCTACAACGTCGCCTATGCGGTGTTCGGCGGGCTGACCCCGGTGGTGGTGCCGCTGCTGCTGGCGGTGGACCCGATGGCGCATGTCTACTACGTGCTCGCCCTGTGCGTCATGGGCGGCACGATCGGCCTGTGGCTGCTGAACCGCGAGGGCTGAGGCGGGGATCAGCCTGCGGCTGACCCGGGGCTCTCACCGCATCATCAGCACCGGGATCAGGCAGGACCGCACCATCGCGGTGGTGGTGCTGCCGATGATCAGGTTGCGGATGCGGGAGTGGCCGTAGGCGCCCATCACCAGCAGGTCGATCGGCGTGCGCTCGACCTCCGCCGCGATCACCGCCTCCGGCTCGCCCGGCAGGATCCGGGCGGTGATGTTCCAGCCGGCGTCGCGCAGCTTCGCCTCGGCCGCGGTCAGGCGGTTCTTGGCCTCGTCATCCGGGTTGCCGGCCATCAGCAGATGGCCCTCCAGCCCGCGCAGCAGCTGGCCTGCGGCGATCATGTCCACCGCCTTGGTCACGCTGGGGCCGCCGTCGAAGGCGATCAGGAAGCGCTGGATCGGCCGGAAGGCGCGGGCCGCCACCAGCACCGGCTTCTTGGTGGCGCGCGCCACCCGCTCGAGATTCGAGCCGAGATGCAGCTTGGCGAAATCCGCCGCCTCGCCGCGCTTGCCGATGACGATGACGCTGGTGTCGGATTCGAACTCGCCGACCGTCTCGACCAGGTCGCCATTGTAGAGATGGGTCTCGACCGTGACCGCGCCGGCCTCCGCGATCCGGGCCTTGCCCTCCTCCAGCAGGATCCGGCCGCGCCGCTGCGACAGGCTGGCCCGCTGCTCATCCATCGCGGCCAGCTCGGCCAGGATGTCCTGGGAATAGGCGACCAGGGTGCCGCTGATGTCGACCGGGATGGTCGAGACCTCGCGGCGGCCCAGCACATGCAGCAGCTCGACGGTCTGGTTCAGCCGTGCCGTGGCCCAGCCGGCGAGGTCGCAGACGCTCTGCGAGTAGATCGAGCCGTCGATACAGGCGAGGACTTTGGCCATGTCATCGGCTCCATGTCGGCCGCGCGGCACCAGTCCGCGGCGGCGCAGGGTGGTCTCAACAATGTGGAGCGGCGGCGCCGCGATCCAAGGCAGGATGCGCCGAGGATCGCAGCGGCGCCAGAGGGTTACGCGGCGTTCGCCACCACACGCTGATAGGCGGGCAGGGTCAGGAACTCGACGAAATCCTGGCGCTCCACCAGGTCCTGGAACAGGCCGGCGGCCTCGTCCCACTTGCCGGCGGCATAGCGTTCGGTGCCCAGCCGATCCTTCCACGCCGCCAGCTCCTCGCGGATGGTCTGGCGCACCAGCGCGACGTCGACCGGCCGGCCGTCGTCCAGCGTGCTGCCCTGGTGCAGCCACTGCCACACCTGGGTGCGGCTGATCTCGGCGGTGGCCGCATCCTCCATCAGGTTGAACAGCGGCACGCAGCCCAGGCCGCGCAGCCAGGCCTCGATGTAGCCGATGCCGACCGATACGTTCATGCGCAGCCCCGCCTCGGTCTTGTGGCCGGGCGGCACCACCAGCAGGTCGGCCGCCGCGACCTGGACGTCCTCGCGCTTGCGGTGGATCTGGTTCGGCGTCGGCATCAGCCGGTCGAACACCTCCAGCGCCACCGGCACCAGGCCGGGATGGGCGACCCAGGTGCCGTCATGGCCGTTGTTGGCCTCGCGCTCCTTGTCGGCGCGGACCTTGGCGAAGACAGCCTCGTTCGCCGCCGGGTCGCCGCGCACCGGGATGAAGGCGGCCATGCCGCCGATCGCCGAGGCTTCGCGGCGATGGCAGGTCTTCACCGCCAGCAGGCTGTAGGCGGTCAGGAACGGCGTCGCCATCGTGACCTCGGCGCGGTCTGGCAGAACCGCATGAGGATCGTTCCGGAACTTCTTGATGAAGCTGAAGATATAGTCCCAGCGGCCGCAGTTCAGCCCGGCCGAATGGTCGCGCAGCTCATACAGGATCTCATCCATCTCGAAGGCGGCGAGGATGGTCTCGATCAGCACCGTCGCCTTGATGGTTCCGTGTGGGATTCCAAGGGCTTGCTCGGCGTGGGTGAAGACCTCGTTCCACAGCCGCGCCTCGCGGTGGCTCTCCAGCTTCGGCAGGTAGAAATAGGGGCCGGTGCCGTTGGCGATCAGCCGCTTGGCGTTGTGGAACACGAACAGCCCGAAATCGAACAGCGCGCCCGAGGCCGGCTTGCCGTCGACCAGCAGATGCGCCTCCTCCAGATGCCAGCCCCGCGGCCGGACCTTCAGCACGGCGGTCTTGTCCTTCAGGGCGTAGTCCTTGCCCGAGGACGGGTCGGTGAAGGCGATGCTGCGGTCGATGGCGTCGCGCAGGTTGATCTGGCCCTCGATCTGGTTGGCCCAGGTCGGGGTGTTGCTGTCTTCGAAATCGGCCATGAACACGCTGGCGCCCGAGTTCAGGGCGTTGATCACCATCTTGCGGTCGACCGGCCCGGTGATCTCCACCCGGCGGTCCAGCAGGTCGGCCGGCATCGGCGCGATGGTCCAGTCGCCGTCGCGCACCGATTTGGTCTCGGGCAGGAAGTCCGGCTTCTCGCCGGCATCCAGCCGCAGCTGGCGCTCGGCGCGCAGGCCCAGCAGGCGGCGGCGCTCGGCGCCGAAGCGGCGCTCCAGCCCGACCGCGAAGGCGATCGCCTCCGGCGTCAGGATCTCAGCGAAATCCGGGCGCCACGCGCCGGTGATGCTGGTGCCGCCGGGGGTGGTGTAGGCGGAATGGGTCTCGGTCATGCGCAATCCCTGAGCCTCTGAGAGGGCCGTGGGCGCCCGGCCCGGTTTGTGCGCGGCAACCATAGGCATCCGGGGCGGGATTCGTCAAAGTCTGAGAGCGCCCGGCGGCACGATGGCGCGGGCGAGGGAGAGCGTGATGCGGATCCTGCTGGGCTTCGCCGGCGGCAGCGGCCATTTCGGCCCGCTGGCGCCGATCGCCCGGGCCGCCGCCGCGGCCGGCCACGCCGTCGCCTTCGCGGCCCAGCCGGCGATGGTGCCGGTCGTCGAGGCCGCGGGATTCCAGGCCTTCGCCACCGGCGGCGCGACGGTTGGCAAAGCGCCAGCCCGCACCACGCTGCTGGCGCTGGACGCGGCGCGGGAGGACCGGGCGGTGCGCGACGGCTATGCCGGCCGGGTGGCGCGCGACCGGGCGGCGCAGCTGCTGGCGCTGTGCGGCGACTGGCGGCCGGACCTGGTGGTCTGCGACGAGCTCGATTTCGGCGCCATGGTCGCGGCCGAACGGCTGGGCCTGCCCCATGCCTCGGTGCTGGTGATCGCGGCTGGCGCCCTGGTGCGGCGCGACCTGGTGGCCGCACCGCTGGCGGCGCTGCGGGCGCAGCACGGTCTCGCGGCCGACCCGGAGCTGGCGATGCTCAGCCGCCACCTGGTGCTGTCGCCGGTGCCGCCCAGCCTGCGCGACCCCGCTTATCCACTGCCGGCCACCGCGCATCCGATCCGCCCGCATCTGCTCGACGCCGGGGCGGACGGCCTAGTCCCCGACTGGCTGGCCGGCCTGGCGGGCCGCCCGACGGTCCACGCCACGCTCGGCACGGTGTTCAACCTCGAATCCGGCGACCTGTTCGAGCGGATGCTGGCGGGGCTGCGCGACCTGCCGGTCAACGCCGTCGTCACCGTCGGCCGCGACATCGATCCGGCGCGTTCGGTCCCCAGCCCGGCCATATCCGGATCGAGCGCTACATCCCGCAATCCCTGCTGCTGCCGCATTGCGATCTGGTGCTGTCGCATGCCGGGTCGGGCAGCGTGATCGGCGCCCTGGCACATGGCCTGCCCTCGGTGCTGATCCCGCTCGGCGCCGACCAGCCGCACAACGCCGCCCGCTGCGAAGACCTCGGCGTCGCCAGGGTGCTCGATGCGGTGCGCTGCACGCCGGCGATGGTGCGCGACGCGGTTGCCGCCGTGCTGGCGGACCCGGCCTGCCGGCGCGCCGCCGAAGCGGTGCGGGACGAGATCGCCGCCATGCCGGACGCGGCCCACGCCGTGACGTTGCTCCAACGGCTCGTGCGAAACGGCCGGCGCGCAGGGTCTTGATCGCGGTAGTATTAGTTTTCGCGTATGTTCATGATACGTTCTATGACACACACGCACTCATCCCCCACACGGCCCGCACCGGCCGATCCCGGCCAGGTCCTGGCGCAGCAGCAGATCCGGATCCTTGGCCGGTTGGCCGAGATGGCCATGGAGCAGGCCGAGGCCATGCATGCCGAGATCATGGACCCACCGCCGGCCAAGGCCACCGGCGCCACACCGGACCAGACGCAGGCCCGGATCGTCGCCGCCGGCATCGCCTTCCCGCGCCTGTCCCGGCTGGTGGTGCAGATCGTGGCGCTGCAGTCCCGCATCGCCCGCGAGCTGTACGGCCCGCAGCAGAAGGCCGCGGCGGCACGGGCCGAAGCTGCCGTCCAGGCGCGCCAGCAGCAGCGCAGGCGGCAGGTCGAGCGCATCGTCGACCAGGCCATCACCCAGGTCGAACCCGAATTCCATGGCGGCCGCAAGCTGCGGGACATGCTGGCCAAGATGCTCCCGGAGATCGATCCGGTGCTGGATCCCGAGGTGTTGGACCGCCCGCTGGCCGAGACCGTGGCCCGGCTGTGCCGGCAGCTGGGCATCGCGCCCGACTGGAGCCGCTGGGCGGAGGAGGACTGGGCGATCGCCGAGGCCCGGGACCAGCCGCCGGGGTCGCCGTATGCCAAGGCGCGGAGCGCTGGGTCGGATACGGGGTAATACCCTTGCGTTGCCTCTCCCGCGTGGCGGGAGAGGTCGGAAATCCTCTTGGATTTCCGGGTGAGGGCTGGCACCGGCCTCGACAAAATCCCCTCACCCGGAGCCGCTTCGCGTCTCCGACCTCTCCCGCAAGCGGGAGAGGCAACGCAAGGCCTACCGACCAACCGGCCCCCGGCGCAGCGCCGTGGTCAGGCCGGCGTCCAGCAGCACCGTTTCGATCGCCCCGGCCAGGGCCAGCACCGCCTCGTCGGCGTGGCGGCGGCCGACGATCTGCAGGCCGACCGGCAGGCCGCCCGGCGTCAGCCCGGCCGGCAGCGACAAAGCCGGGCAGGGCGACAGCAGGTTGAACGGCGCGGTCATCTCCAGCCCGTGATAGCGGCCGTCCGGCCCGTCGGCCATGAAGTCGTCGTCGGTCTGGGTCACCAGCGGCGGCGGCACGGCGCAGGTCGGGCACAGCAGGGCCTCGTGATCGGCCAGGATCGGCGCCAGCTCGGCCCACATCCGGCTGCGCAGGATCTCGATGCGCTTGATCTCGGCAGCGCCCAAGGTCAGGCCGCGGTCGATGATGCGGGCGATGACCGGGTCCATCCGGTCGCGGAATCCGGCCAGGCGGTCGCCGTGGAACGCCGCCATGAACACGCACCACAGGTCGAACCAGCGGTCGCCGACCTCGCGGGTCCAGGGCAGGCGCACCCGGTCCACCACCGCGCCGGCCCGGCGCATGGCCTCGACCGCCGCCTCGATCGCGGCCTCGACTGCGGGGTCGATGGCGAAGTGGCCGAGATCCATCGACAGCGCGAAGCGGCGGCCGGCCAGCCCGTCGATCCGCGTCGCGCCGAGGTCGAAGGCCAGCGGCAGCGATCCGATGTCCTCGTCGCTGGGCCCCGCGGTGGCGGCCATGAAGGCGATGGCGTCGTCGACGCTGCGGGCCAGCGGGCCGAAATGCGAGATGTCGTCGAACTGGCTGGGCAGGATGGTCATCGGGATCCGGCCCAGGCTGGGCTTGAACCCGACCACGCCGCAGAACGCCGCGGGAATGCGCACCGATCCGCCCATGTCGGTGCCCTCGGCGAAGGCCACCACCCCGGCGCCGACCGCGGCCCCGGATCCGCCGGAGGACCCGCCGGGCGACCGCTCGGGGTCCCACGGGTTGCGGGTGACGCCCCAGCGCGGGCTGTAGGTGAAGCTGGAATGGGCGAATTCCGGCGTCGTGGTCTTGCCGATCACGATGGCGCCCGCCGCCTCCAGCCGCCGCACCACCAGGGCCGACCGGTCGGGCACCCAGTCGCCGGTGCTGTGCGACCCTAGCGTGGTCAGGTGCCCGCGGGTCGGGGTCAGGTCCTTGACCGCCACCGGCACGCCGTGCAGCGGGCCTAGCGGCCCACCGGCGGCCACCGCCGCATCGGCGGCGCGGGCGGCGGCCATGGCCTCGTCGTCCAGGATCAGGGTGAAGCAGTTCAGCCGGTCCTGCGCCGCATGGGCGCGGGCCAGGGTGGCCGCGATCACATCCTCGGCCCGGGTGCGGCCGGCCGCGATGCCGGCGGCGGTGTCGCGGACGCTCAGGATTTCAGGATCGGGCATCGGTCATCTCGGGTTGTGGCAGTTCGGGTTGTGGCAGCGGATGGCTTGCGGCCGGCGCGGACCGGGCCAAGATATCCCCGGCGACGGAAGGGCAGTCCATGGGATTCGCGGCGTGGAACGCCGGCCTGGCGGCGGCGATGGCGGCGGTCGGCTCGGACGGGTTTCCCGACCGGCTGGGCGAGGCCCTGGCCGGGCTGGTGGGGTTCGACATGCTGAACGGCTTCGCCTATCGCGGCGACGCGCCGCCGCTCGACCTGCACAACCGCCAGGCGCCCGACCTCGCCGCCATCATCGTCGATGGCTACATCGCCGGGGCCTATCTGCTCGACCCGTTCTTCGTGACGGTGCGCGGCGGCACGCCCGACCGGGTGCTGGTGATGCGCGACCTGGCGCCCGACCGCTTCGGCCAGAGCGAGTACTACAAGCGCCACTACATCCGCGCCCGCATCCTGGACGAGGTCGGCTACGTCCTCGACCTCGGGCGCGGGCTGACCGGGGTGCTGTCGGTGACCCGGCGGCGCGGCCATGCCCGCTTCAGCCGGGCCGAGGTCGAGACCCTGCGCGAGGCCGCGCCGATGGTCTGCGCCCTGGGCGAGCGGCACTGGGCCGGGTTCGGCGCGGCGGCGGGGGCGGGCGGGGCCGGCGACCTGGTCGACCGCCTGATCGCGCTGGGCGACGGCCGCCTGACCCGGCGCGAGGCCGAGGTGGTCGGGCTGATCCTGAAGGGGCATTCCTCGCCCTCGATCTGCGCCCTGCTCGGCTTCGGCCAGGAGACGGTGAAGACTCATCGCAAGAGCATCCACCGCAAGCTCGGCATCTCCTCGCAGGCCGAGCTGTTCGCCCGCTTCACCGCCTTCCTGGCCGAGCGCTGACCGCCCCTCAGCGCCGGGCGGCCGGGGCATCCTCGACCTCGCGGAACTCCGTCTCCGGCGGCTGGCGGCTGAACATCCGGGTGAGGTAGGCGAGGTAGACGATGCCGACCGCCAGCCAGATCAGCCCCAGCACCTTGGCGTGCTCGTCCAGGCTGACCAGCAGCCACAGGTTGGCGACCGCGCCCAGCGCCGGGACCACCAGCGTCTTCACGGTGGCGCCGAGGCCGCGGTCGGACGACCGCAGCCACAGCAGCCGGATCACCGACAGGTTGACGAAGACGAAGGCGACGAAGGCCCCGAAGTTGATGAAGGAGGTCGAGGTGGTGACGTCCAGCTTCAGCGCCGCCAGCGCCACCACCCCGGCCAGGGCGATGTTGAACACCGGCGTGCGCAGGATCGGGTGGACATAGCCGAAGGCGGCCTTGGGCAGCACGTCGTCGCGGCCCATCGCCAGCAGCAGCCGGCCGACGCTGGCCTGGGCCGACAGGCCGGAGGCGAACTGCGCCACGATCAGCCCGGCCAGGAACAGCATGACGAAGACGTCGCCGCCGATCGCGGTGGCGATGTCGAAGGCGGCGCTGTCGACATTGGCGAAGCTGCCGCCGGGGAAGGCGGCCTGGGTCACGACCGCGGCGCCGATGAAGATGCCGCCGCCGATCAGCGCGATCAGCATGATCGCCCTGGGGATGGTGCGCGCCGGCTCCACCGTCTCCTCGGTCAGCGTGGTCACCGCGTCGAAGCCGAGGAAGGAATAGGCGGCGATGGCGGCGCCGGCGAGGTAGGCGGGCAGGGTGCCGCCGGCGCCGGCGAAGGGGTCGAGCGAGAACAGCGGCCGCAGCCCCGGCCCCGCAGTCAGGTGGTGGATGCACAGCGCGACGAAGGCGGCCAGCACCGCGAACTGCACCAGCATCAGCACGATGTTGACGCCATTGGCCAGCTTAATGCCGATGATGTTGATGGCGCTGGTGACGGCGATGAAGGCCAGGATCCAGACCCATTGCGGCACGCCGGGGAAGGCGGCGGACAGGTAGGCCGCGCCGATCAGCCAGATCGCCATCGGCAGGAAGAAGTAGTCCAGCAGGATGGCCCAGCCGACCAGGAAGCCGAGATGGCCGCCGAAGGCGCGGCGGGTGTAGGTGTAGGCCGATCCCGCGACCGGATAGGCGGCGGCCATGCGGCCGTAGGAATAGGCGGTCAGCAGCACCGCCACCAGCGCCAGCACATAGGCGGTGGGCACCGCGCCGCCGGTCTTCTCCGCCAGGATGCCGAAGGTGCCGAACACGATCATCGGCGTCATGTAGGCCAGGCCGAACAGCACGACCGAAGGCAGCCGCAGCGTCCGCGTGAGCCCGAGGGGCTTGTCCGTCATCATCAACCTCCCTGGGGCCGCCGCCGTCTTGTGGCGACGGTCGGCAGGCCCGCGATGTGCGATGCCGGAACTATGGAAAGCCGCCGCCCGCTCGCGCCATCACCCCAAGGGGGGAGAAGGGGGAGGGAGGATCAGGCCGTGGCGGTCAGGTCGGGCCGGTAGCCGCCGAAGCTCCAGAAATGGCCTTCCGGGTCGAGGGCGCTGTAGCCGCGGCCGCCATAGGGCTTGTCGGCGAGGGCGTGGGTGATCTCGGCCCCGGCGGCGACGGCGCGGGCGTGGTGGGCGTCGACGTCGTCGAGGGCGATGTAGACGCTCTGGTTCAACCCCGTCAGGTCGCGGGGGCTGACCCAGCCCATCTCCGGCCTGGCGCTGTTCAGCATGATCACGGCCGGCCCGATCGCCAGCTCGGCGTGCAGGATGGTGTCGTCCGGGCCGGGCGTCACCGACAGGGCGTGGAAGCCGAAGGCGCGCTGCAGCCAGGCGATGGCGGCCGGCGCGTCGCGGTAGAACAGGCAGGGGATGATGGTCGGGTCGGGCATCGCAACCTCCGGTCGCAGCATGGGGTGCGGGCAGGGTAGGGGCGCCGGGCGGGCGGGTCTTGGACGGATGTTACCGGCTAATCGCGCATGCCGCCGCCCTCGGGCAGCCGGCGGCGCAGGAAGTCGGAGGGCGGGCTGCCGGCGAACTGGTTGAAATCGCGGATCAGGTGCGACTGGTCGTAGTAGCCGCACTCCGCCGCCAGCTCGGCCCAGGGCATGGCGTCGGTCGATTGCAGCAGCCCCACCGCATGCTGGAAGCGCAGGATGCGGGCGATGCTCTTGGGCGGCAGCCCGGCCTGCTCGCGGAACTGGGCGATCAGGTGCTTGCGGCTGCAGCCCAGCTCGGCGCTCAGCGATCCGATGTCGACGGCGCCGTGGCTGGCGCACAGCCGGTCCCAGGCCCAGGCGACTCCGGCCCAGGGCGGCCGGGCATCGGCGATGCGGGCGGCGATCACCGCGTCGAGCAGGTCGAAGCAGTCGTCCCAGTCCTCCAGCCCGCCCAGGCGCTGCTCCAGCCGCCGCGCCTCGGGCCCGAGGTCGCCGTAATGGATCACCTGCTGGGCGATCTGGTGCAGCGGCAAGCCGAGGAACAGATGGGCGCCGACCGGGGTGAAATAGACCTGCACCCCGCGCGACGCGCCGCTGCCTTCGGTGACGACATAGCTGTCGTAGAGCCCGCCGATGAAGCCGTGGGCATAGGTCTCCGGCGCCCGGCTCTCGCGCGGGTCGCTGATGCGGAAGGCCGGGCCGGTGTTGAAGATCACCGCGACATGGGCGATGGCGAGCTCGCGCCGGCGGTGGAACCGGATGCCGCTCTCGTCGAAGCCGGCATAGGACTGGACATAGGGGCGCAGCCGCGGGTCGGGCTCGCGGAACGCGAACTCCCAGCGGCCGAGGTCGGAATGGTGGCTCAGCCGGCGGCTGCGCGGCGGGTGGTGTCCCATGGCGGCTCCCCGGCCGGGAGTGTGCCGCGACATCCGGGGATTGTCGCGGGAAAGATGCCGATGCGGCTTGACCGGGGCAGCCGGTCGCGCTGCAAATGCCGGACGAAAGCGATGGGACAGGGAGCGGGCAACCCCCGGGAAGCAGCGATGACCAATCCGATTGAGCGCCGGCCGATCGGCCGCACCGGCGTGACCGTCTCGCGGCTGGGGATCGGCGGCGGCAGCCTGTTCAGCTCGATGGGCGACGCCGGGGTGGCCGAGGTGGTCGACCATTGCTGGGCGCGGGGCCTGCGCTTCTTCGACACCGCAGCACTCTATGCCGCCGGGGTCAGCGAGCAGCGCTTCGGCACGGCGCTGGAGCATCGGCCGCGCGCCGAGCATGTGGTCGCGACCAAGGCCGGCCGCTATGTCGAGGATGGCGAAAACCGGTTCGACTACAGCCGCGACGGCTTCCTGCGGTCGATCGAGCGCAGCCTGGCCAAGCTGAAGCGCGACCGGCTCGACATCGTCTCGATCCACGACGTCGACCCCGACCAGCATGGCGACGCCTATGAGGACCGCTTCGCCGAGGCGATGGCAGGCGCCTATCCGGCCCTGGCCGAGCTGCGCAGCCAGGGCGTGATCCGCGCCATCGGCGTCGCGGTCAAGAGCTGGCAGGTCTGCCAGCGCTTCGCGGCGGCCGGGGAGTTCGACTGCATGATGCTGGCCGGCGGCCACACCCTGCTGAAGCAGGACGCCGTGCCGTTCCTGGACGATTGCGCGGCGCGCGGCATCGCGGTGCTGCTGGCGGCGCCGTTCAACACCGGCATCCTGGCGACCGGCGCGATCGAGGGCGCGCGCTACTTCTACAAGCCGGCGCCGCCCGAGGTGCTGGAGGCGACGCGCCGGATCGAGGCGGTGTGCCGGCGCCACGACGTGCCGCTGCCGGCCGCCGCGCTGCAGTTCCCGCTGCGCCACCCGGCCGTGGCCAGCGTCGTGGTCGGCCACCAGGCGGCGGCCGAGGTCGACCACAACCTGGTGCTGCTGCAGCTGCCGATCCCGGAGGCGTTCTGGGCCGATCTGGCGGCGGAAGGGCTGGTCGCCGAGGCCCGCTGACCGTCAGGGCCGCCTCTCATGAGGCCAGCCGCCGCGCGGGGTGCTCCTCGTCCGCGACGGTCTCGCCGCGGGCGATCCGCTTCAGCTGCTCGATCGCGATGTGGCAGCGGATGCCGTGGCCCGGCGCGGCCTCGACCAGCGGCGGCTCCTGCTGCTCGCAGATGGCGCCCAGCTTGTGCGGGCAGCGGGATTGGAAGGCGCAGCCGGCCGCCGGCGCCGCGCCGCCTGCGTCATCGCCCTCCGGCCGGATCCGCGCCGGCATCCCGCCATCGAGGGCGGGCAGGGCGGACAGCAGCGCCGCGGTGTAGGGGTGGTGCGGGCCGGACCAGATGCGGTCGGCCGGGCCGATCTCGACCAGGCGGCCCCGGTACAGCACGCCGATGCGGTCGGCGAGGTAACGCACCACCGCGAGGTCGTGGGAGATGAAGATGTAGCTGACGCCGCGTTCGGCCTGCAGGTCGGCCAGCAGGTTGAGGATGGCGGCCTGCACCGAGACGTCGAGCGCCGAGGTCGGCTCGTCGCAGACCACGATCCGCGGCTCGCCGGCAAAGGCGCGGGCGATGGCGGCCCGCTGCTTCAGCCCGCCCGACAGCCGGCGCGGCCGGGTGGCGAGATGGTCCGGACCCAGCCTGACGGCCTCGGCCAGGTCGCGCAGCCGGTCGCGGCGCGGGCCGGCCGCGCGCAGCCCGGCGAGGCGGCGCAGCGCCCGGCCGAGCACCCGGCCGACGCTGCGCGCCGGGTTCAGCGACGCGCCCGGATTCTGGAACACGATCTGCAGCGCCTTGACCTGGGCCCGGCTGCGCCGTGTGGCGCGGCCGTGCAGGGCGGTGCCGTCCAGCTCGATCCGGCCGCCCGGATCCGGCGCCGACAGCCCCAGCAGCAGATGGGCCAGGGTCGACTTGCCGCTGCCGGATTCGCCGACCAGGCCCAGCGTCTCGCCCGGCCACAGGTCGAAGGAGACGTCGTTCAGGGCCTTCGCTGCCTGCCCATCGACACCATAGGTCTTGGACAGGCCCCGGACCGTCAGCACCGGGGCTGCGGTCGCCGCCTTGGCCAGCGCCGGCGGCGCCGGCGGGGGCGCCAGGAACAGCTCGGGCGTGCGCTCGTGCAGGTGGCAGCGGCTGCTGCGGCCGCCCGGCAGCGCCTGCAGGGCCGGGGCCTCGCGATGGCAGCGCGGCTCCGCCAGGGCGCAGCGCTCGGCGAAGACGCAGCCGATGCTCTCAGTGCCCGGCGCCGGCAGCGCCCCGGGGATGACATCCAGCCGGTGGCGCGCCTTGTGCCGCCCCGGCGCCGGCAGGCAGCGCAGCAGGCCGGCGGTGTAGGGGTGGCGCGGCTGGGCGAAGATCTCTTGCGTCGGTCCTTCCTCGACCAGGGTGCCGGCATACAGCACGCCGATGCGGTCGCAGATCCGCCCGACCAGCGGCAGGTTGTGGCTGATGAACAGCAGCGCCGTCCGGAACTCCCGCCGCAGCCGGCCGATCAGCTCCAGCATCTCCGCCTCGACCGTGGCGTCCAGGCCGGTGGTCGGCTCGTCCAGGATCAGCAGCGACGGGTCGCCGGCCAGCGCCATGGCGATCACCACCCGCTGCTGCATCCCGCCGGACAGCTGGTGCGGATACAGCCCCATCACCCGGCCGGGATCCGCGATCTGCACCCGCTCCAGCATCGCCCGCGCCCGGCCCGCCGACTCGCGGCGCGGGGTGCCCGCGACCTCGAAGGCCTCGGCGATCTGGCGGCCGATGCGCAGCGCCGGGTTCAGGGCGTGGCCGGGATCCTGGTAGACCATCGACACCGGTCCGGCGCGCAGCCGGCGCAGGTCGCGGCCGCCCAGCCCGGCGATGTCCTGGCCGTCGACCAGCACCCGCCCGCCGCGCACCCGCCCGTTCGCCGGCAGGTAGCGCATCGCCGCCAGCGCGGCCGTGGTCTTGCCGCAGCCGGATTCGCCGACCAGCCCATAGGCCTCGCCCGGGGCGATGGCGAAGCTGACGCCGCGCAGCACGGCGCGGTCCCGGCCGCGGACCCGGTAGGCGACGTCGAGCGCGTCGACGGTCAGGGCGTCGGGGCCGCTCATCGCGCGAAGGCCCGTTCGATGCCGTCGGCGACCAGGTTGACCCCGATCACCAGCGAGATCGTCGCCAGCGCGTCGAACAGCACGGTCCACCAGTAGCCGCCGCCGATCAGCGCGTAGTTCTCGGCGATCGACAGGCCCCAATCGGCCGAGGGCGGCTGGATGCCGAAGCCGAGGAAGCTGAGGGTGGCGACCGAGAAGATGGCGTAGCCCAGGCGCATCGTGACCTCGACGATGATCGGCGGCAGGACGTTGGGCAGGATCTCGGCCAGCATGATGTGCAGCGCGCCTTCGCCGCCCAGCTGCGCCGCGGCGACATACTCCTTCTCCCGCTCGGCGCGCACGGCGGCGCGGACGGTGCGGGCGATCAGCGGGGCGTAGAGCAGGCCGATCACCACCACCACGGTCGCGTTCGACGCCCCCAGGGCGACCAGCGCCATCAGCGCCACGATCACCGTCGGCAGGGCCAGCAGGGCGTCGTTGAAGCGGCTGATGGTGCCGTCGACCAGCCCGCGGAAATAGCCGGTGACCAGGCCCAGCAGGGTGCCCAGCACCGCGCCCAGCAGCGTCGCCAGCGGGGCGATGGCGAGGATGTCGCGGGCGCCGACCACGACCCGCGAGAACACGTCGCGGCCCAGCCGGTCGGTGCCGAACCAATGCTCGGCCGAAGGCGGGCCCAGCGCGTTCATCAGGTCGTCGGCATAGGGGTCGAACGGCACCAGATGGGCGCCGGCCACGGCGCAGGCGATCCAGAACCCGACGATCACCAGGCCGGCGATGAAGGTGCCGGACAGGGCGAAGGATCCCGTCCTGGGGGAGACCGATCGGCGCGTCCCGGCGTCCAGCTGCGCGGTCATGCGGTGGCTCCGCGCAGGCGGGGGTTGAGGGCGGTGGCCACGACGTCGCCGACCAGCCCGGTCAGGGCATAGGCGGCGCCGACCACCAGGATGCCGGCCTCCAGCATCGGGAAGTCCTTGGCCTTGGCGGCGGCGTAGATCAGCCCGCCGATGCCCTGATAGCGGAACAGGGTCTCGACCACGACCAGCCCGCCGATCAGATATCCGGTCTGGGTGAAGATCACCGTGACGGTCGGCAGCAGCGCGTTGCGCAGCACGTGGCGCCACAGCACCACGGCGGGCGGCAGGCCCTTCAGCACCGCGGTCCGGGTGTAGTCGGCGGCCAGCGCCTCGACGGTTCCGGCCCGCGCCATCCGGGCGATGTAGCCGAACAGCACCAGCACCAGCGGCAGGGCCGGCAGGATCAGGTGCTGGATCTGGACGCCGATGCCGGCGCCCGGCGGCCAGGTCGCCGAGATCGGCAGCCAGCGCAGCCACAGCCCGAAGACCAGGATCAGCAGCAGGGAGGAGACGAATTCCGGGATCACCGAGGTCGACAGCCCCAAGAGGCTGATGATCCGGTCGAGCGGTCGCCCGGCATAAAGCGCCGCGACGACCCCGCCGGCGATGCTGATCGGCACCACCAGCAGGATCGCCACCGCCGCCAGCTTCAGCGAATTCGCCAGCGCCGTGCCGATGAAGGGCGCCACCGGGGCGCGATAGGCGAAGGACCGGCCGAGGTCGCCCTGGACCACCCCGCCGATCCAGCCGGCATATTGCGCCAGCACCGGCTGGTCGGCGCCGATCTGGTGGTTCAGCGCCGCCACGGCCCTGGCATCCGCGAAGGGACCCAGGATCGCCCGCCCGATGTCGCCCGGCAGCAGCTGGCCGCCGGCGAAGACCAGCACGCTGAGGATCCACAGCGTGACCAGCAGCAGCGCCAGCCGCACCAGCACGAAGCGGGCGATCCTCACGCCGTCCTCCCCGGCATCGGGCGGGCGCCTGCCGTCACGCGAAGGACGCCTGGTCGAAGTAGAGCTGCGAGATCGCGGTGTAGCGGACGCCGCTCAGCGCCGCGCTGGTGACCTTCAGTGAGTCGGAGAAGTAGGAGATGATCACCGGCGTCTCCTCCAGCAGGAAGGCCTGCAGCTTGCCCGCGGCGGCGCGCTGTGCAGGCAGGTCGATCGCCGAGGTGTAGTCGGCGAGCAGCCGATCGTAGTCCGGGTTCTTGAAATGCGCCGCGTTCCAACTACCGGTGCTGCGGAATGACGCGTTCAGCACCGCGTTCGGGATGCCGCGATGGCCGTAATCGGTGATGCCGAGCACGGAGTCGAGCCAGTCCGACTGGCCGTAGGTGGCCTTGCCGTAATAGGCCGCCTGGTCCTCGATCTTGAGGTCGATGGCGATGCCAATCTGCCGCGCCGCGTTCTGGATCAGCACCGCATAGTCCGGGATCTCGTCGTATTTCTCGGTGGTCAGCGTCACCGCGAAGCCGTCCGGCACGCCCGCCGCGGCCAGCAGTTCCTTGGCCTTGGCGATGTCCTGCTTGCGCTGCGGGACCGCCGGGTCGGTCGATGAGAACAGCGGCGAGAACGGGCTGTCGTTGCCGACCGTGCCCTGGCCCTGCAGCAGGCCCTTCACCAGCCCCTCGCGGTTCAGGCTCAGCGCCAGGGCCTGGCGGATGCGCTTGTCCTGGAACGGCCCCTGGTCGGTGCCGAGATGGACCTGGGTGTGGGCGCTCGATCCGATCCGGAGGATCCGGAAGGCGGGGTCGTTCAGCAGCGCCTGGCCGCCCTGGGGCGAGTAGTTGATGATGTCGACCTGGCCGGCCTGGATCGCCAGCACCTGCGACGGCTCGTCGGCGAAGAAGGTGAATTCCACGCGGTCGGGCAGGGCCGGCGGGCCCCAGTAGTCAGGATTGCGGACGAAGCTGGCGCCGACCTTGGGGCTGTACTGCTCCAGCCGGAACGGCCCGGTGCCGACGAAATTCTTCTCGAAGTCGCCGGCATAATCCGCCGGCAGGATGATCGCGTTGTAGGTGTCGGACGAGATCAGGTAGGGGAAGTTGCCGTTCGGCGCGTCGAGATGGAATTCCACCGTGTGGTCGTCGACCTGCCTGGTGCCGCCCTTGGACAGGATGCCGGCGAGGATCGACAGCGAGGCGGAGCCGTTGGCCGGGTCGGTCAGGCGTTCGAAGGTCGCGACCACGTCGCGGGCGCTCAGGCCCCGCCCGTCATGGAACTTGACGCCCTGGCGGATGGTGACGGTCCACAGCTTCGCGGCGGGGTCGCTCTTCCAGCTTTCGGCCAGGCCGGGGCGCAGCGTCAGGTCGGGATCGTCGACGATCAGGTATTCGCCGACCTGGGTCAGCAGGCCGATGCTGGGCGGGTCGCCGATGGTCACCGGGTCTATCGCGCCGGTTGGCGTCAGCAGGCCGACGCGGACGATGCCGCCGGGCTTGCCGGCCTGCGCCTGGGCCCGTGCGCCCGGCGCCAGCAGGCCGGTCGCGGTTCCCGCCAGGCCCAGCAGGGCGGCGTAGCGCATCAGGTCGCGGCGGCCGAGTGCGCCGGCGGCGAATTCATCCACCGCGGCATTCCACAGCGCGCCGGACTGGCGGCGGAGGATGTCGAGATTCCGGCGACGCGTGATCATGGCTGTCTCTCTTGATGGGGAAACGCAGCGGTGTCGGGGAACGCTCAGGACGCGGCGCGGTGGGTGTCGCGGGCGACGGCGAAGCGGTTGGGCGGCCGGGACAGGCCCAGGCGGTCGCGCAGGGTGCCGGGCTCGTATTCCTGACGGAACACGCCGCGGCGCTGCAGCTCCGGCACCACGGTCTCGGTGAAGTTGACCCAATCCTCGGGCAGCAGCGGGAACATCAGGTTGTAGCCGTCGACCGCGCCGGCCACGAACCATGCCTCCAGCTGGTCGGCCACCTCCTTGGCGGTGCCGGCCACGGTGGGCATCGAACCGCTGTTGGCCAGCTTGCGGGCGATCTGGCGGATCGACAGGTTCTGGTTTGCCAGGCCGCGCACCCGGTTCAGCGAGGTGCGTCCGCCATTGAAGGTGCTCTCGTCCGGCAGCTCCGGCAGCGGCCCGTCCGGCGGATAGGCCGACAGGTCGATGCCGGCCCAGCTCGACAGCAGGTCGATGCCGACCCGCTCCGGCAGCAGCGTCTCCAGGAATTCCTGCCGCTCCTTCGCCTCATCGGCCGAACCGGCGACGATGGGCAGGATGCCGGGCAGGATCTTGAAGCTTTCCGGAGCACGGCCGTGCTTCGCCAGCCGGGCGTTGATGTCGGCGCGGTAGCGCAGGCCCTCGTCGATGCTGCGGATGATGGCGAAATGGACGTCGGCATAGGCGGCGGCCAGGTCCTTGCCCGCCTCTGACGATCCGGCCTGGACGATCAGCGGGTGGCCCTGCGGCGGCCGCGGCACGTTCAGGGGGCCGCGCACCTTGAAGTGCGGCCCGGCATGGTCGATGCGATGCACCTTCCCGGGGTCGGCGAAGTAGCCCGATTCCCGGTCGAGCAGCACCGCCTCGTCCTCCCAGGAATCCCACAGCGCTGTGACGGCATCGAGGTATTCGGCGGCCCGGTCGTAGCGATGGGCGTGCTCGATGTTGCCGTCCCGCCCGAAATTGAGCGCCTCCTCGTCCATCGCCGAGGTCACGACGTTCCAGGCGGCGCGCCCGCCGCTGAGATGATCGAGCGAGGCGAAGGTGCGGGCCAGGTTGTACGGCTCGCTGTAGGAGGACGACGCGGTGGCGATCAGCCCGATATGGCTGGTGACGGCGGACAGCGCCGACAGCAGGGTCAGCGGCTCCAGCCGCGCATTGGCGTAGTGGGCGACGCCGCTTTCGACCGAATCCCAGATCGCGACATGGTCGGCGATGAACAGCGTGTCCAGCTTCGCCCGCTCCGCCGCCTCGGCCAGTTTGCGGTAATAGTCGAGGCCGAAGACCTCGCGGCCGGGCGCGCGGGGATGGCGCCAGGACATCCGGTGGTCGCCCTGCGGATTGAAGAAAAACGCGCTCAGAATCATATGCCTGCGGCGCATGGCGCACTCCTCGACGATCTGGATGGCCGGCATGGTTCCACCGGCAGCCACGAGGCCCGCTTCGAGCGGCCCGTTGGCGACAGTAGATTATCCAATTTATATGAGAATCAAGTGGAAAATATTTACAATATACATGTATTTTAAGTTAAATAACTTATGCGTCAGCCACCCGATGTCTCGATCGTTTGAGGGTCGCCCTGGGTTGCAGCCGGGTTGCGATCCCGGGGATCCAAAAGCGGCCACCGCCGTTTACAGCTGTCGAAGGCTGGCGCAATTTGCTGGCAGGTGTCGGCTCCACGGTTCAGCCCAGGGGATCGTTCAGATGGTGAGTCCGCTTGCGGGAAAGCCCGTCAATCCGTCGGATCTCGTCAATGTGCCGCGGCTGGTGACGGCCTATTTCGCGACCAGGCCCGACCCCGGGATCCCCGCCCAGCGCGTCGCCTTCGGCACGTCGGGGCATCGCGGATCCGCTTTTGCCGGCAGCTTCAACGAGACCCACATTCTCGCCGTCACCCAGGCGATCTGCCTGTACCGCAAGCGCGCCGGGATCGACGGGCCGCTGTTCATCGGCATAGACACCCACGCGCTGTCCGAACCGGCGCTGGCCACCGCGCTGGAGGTGCTGGCCGCCAACGGCGTCGACACCATGATCGACCAGGATGGCGGCTACACCCCGACGCCCGCCGTCTCGCATGCGATCCTCGGCTACAACCGGGGCCGGACCTCAGGGCTGGCCGACGGCATCGTGGTCACGCCCTCGCACAACCCGCCCGAGGATGGCGGCTTCAAGTACAACCCCCCGAACGGGGGCCCAGCCGACACCGAGGTGACCGGCTGGATCGAGCGCACCGCGAATGAGCTGATCGAGCGGTCGCTCGACGGCGTGCTACGGATCCCGCACCAGCGCGCGCTGCGGGCGTCATCGACCCATCGCCACGATTATGTCGGCGGCTATGTCGGCGACCTCGGCAGCGTCGTCGACCTCGACGCCATCCGGTCCTCCGGCGTCAGGATCGGCATCGATCCGCTGGGCGGCGCGGCGGTCCATTACTGGGCGCCGCTAATCGAACGCACCGGCATCGCCGCCACCGTGGTCAGCGACATCGTCGACCCGACCTTCCGCTTCATGACGGCCGATTGGGACGGGAAGATCCGCATGGATTGCTCCTCGCCCTACGCCATGACCCGGCTGCTGGGCCTGCGCGACCAGTTCGACGTGGCCTTCGCCAACGACACCGACGCCGACCGCCACGGCATCGTCACCCGCACCGCCGGGCTGATGAACCCGAATCATTTCCTGGCAGCGTCGATCTCCTACCTCTTCGGCCACCGCAAGGGCTGGCGCGCCGACAGCGCCGTCGGCAAGACGCTGGTCAGCAGCAGCATGATCGACCGGGTCACGGCGCAGCTGGGCCGCCGCCTGCTCGAGGTGCCGGTCGGCTTCAAATGGTTCGTCGACGGCCTCAGCGACGGCTCGGTCGGATTCGGCGGGGAGGAGAGCGCCGGCGCCTCCTTCCTGCGCAAGGACGGCACGGTGTGGACGACGGACAAGGACGGGCTGATTCTCGGCCTGCTGGCGGCCGAGATCACCGCGGTCACCGGCCGCGACCCCAGCGAGCTCTACACCGGGCTCACCGACGAGCTGGGCACCGCCTATTACGCCCGGGCGGACGCGCCGGCGACGGCTGAGCAGAAGAAGGTGTTCAAGGGGCTGACGCCGGAACGGCTGGATGCGCGCCAGCTCGGCGGCGAGCCGGTGCGGCAGACGCTGACCGCGGCGCCGGGCAACGGCCAGCCCTTCGGCGGCATCAAGGTGGTGACCGAGAATGGCTGGTTCGCGGCGCGGCCGTCCGGCACCGAGGACGTCTACAAGATCTACGCCGAGAGCTTCCGCAGCGAGGACCACCTGCGGCAGATCCAGGACGACGCCAAGGCCCTGATCGGCCGGTTGTTCGAGACCTCGTCGCAGCCAGGGGGCAAGCCCGGCGCGGCGTGACCCGGGGGGCGCCGGCCTGCTCTGCGCCGGATTCAGGCCAATGCGGCCAGCCGACGGGATCTTTTAAGATGGGGGAAGATGGCTCCCTGGACTGGACTCGAACCAGTGACCCGCTGATTAACAGTCAGCTGCTCTACCAACTGAGCTACCAGGGAACATGAGCGCCGGATTTCGCCGGGCTGTTGGTGGCGCGGCTTATAGCAACCTCGCCCCGCCGTGCCAAGCCTCCCATTCGCCTCCGACCATTCTTTTTTGGCGGCATCCGGTTCCAGCGCGACCCGAACCGTGCCGGGATCAACCACCTGGCCGGCATGGTGACAGCCTTCCCACCGCTCTGTAGTATGCCGGCCGCCAGCTTTGCATGGTCCGGACTTTATTTTTTCAGGGGCGGCGTATGATCAACGGAACCATTTCTCGTGCGTGTTTCATCTGCGGCTCCCATGACGGCGAGACGGTGTTCCAAACGGCGATCGATGTCTGCGGGCTCGGGCATGTAACCTTCGGCATGCGCTGCTGTTCCGGCTGCGGCATGACCCTGCAGGACCCGGCGGTTTCGCCCGAGACCATGATGCGGCAATACTCGACCTTCTCGAACTACACCGCCTTCGGCGACGGCGAGCCGCCGCTGAACCCGACGGCACGCCGCATGTTGGAGCTGGTGCGGATCGAGGGGATCAAGCCGGGCCGCATGTACGACGTCGGCGCCGCGACCGGCTCGATGCTGTGGCATTTCCGCAAGCAGGGCTGGGCCGTCGCCGGTTGCGACCTGTCGCCCAAGGCGGTGGAGCAGGCGCGGGACCGGAACGACATCGCCATGGATCTGGGCTCCGGCGAGGAGTCGCTGCCGCAGCGCGGCAACCAGGACCTGATCACCTTCTCGCATGTGCTGGAGCACGTCTACGACCCGGTGGAGACGCTGAATCTGGTGCACGAGGCGCTGGCGCCCGGCGGGCTCCTGATGTTCGAGGTCCCCTGCCTCGCGGCGCCGGAGATCAATCCGCCCGGCTTCTTCATGATGGAGCACGTCAATTATTTCGACGAGGTCACCATCGGCAACCTGCTGAAGCGGATCGGCTTCGATGTCCTGCAGGCGCCGATCAACACCTCGCTCGAATACTACTGCTATCCGGTGATCACCGTGCTGGCCCGGAAGCAGGCGCCGCAGCCGGACGCCGCGATCGTGAATGCCCACGGGAAGAACATGGCCTTCCACCGCGCCTTTGCCGCGGTCGAGCAGGGCCGCTGGGACGCGGCGGATGCGAAGCTGCACGCGGCCCTGGCGCCGGGGGAGGAGGTCTATGTCTGGGGGGCGGGCCTGCACACCTCGACCCTGCTGGAACGGACGTCGCTGAACACCCGCACCCGGGTTCGGGCGATCACCGACCGTGACCCGCAGAAGCACGGGCACACGCTGGGGCCGCATCGGGTCATCGCGCCGGCCGAGGTGCTGGCCGACAGCCGGAAGATCGTCCTGTCGAGCTTTCAGTCGGAAGGCAACATCGCCGAGGGGCTGCTCCGCCAGGGCATCCCGGAGGAGCGCATCGTCCGCCCCCACGGCCGCAGCCCGTCGGTCTAGGCCGGCACCTTGCCGAAGCCGTCTCTGCCGGGTGCAGAGCGGCTTCACGCCTGCCGATCCAAGAAGGGGGGGAGGCCGTTGGAGGCGCGAGCCGGAATCGAACCGGCGTGCACGGATTTGCAGTCCGCTGCTTGACCACTCAGCCATCGCGCCCCGACGGCGGCCCCCGTATATCGTCCGGCATGAAGCGGGGTCAAGAGATGAACATGTCTCTTTCTTTGCGGCCGCCGCCCGATCGCCGACATGACGGTGCATGACCTGCATCACATGGCCCGACCTGCATCACATGGATTGTGTTGCGGGCGCGAACGCCGATATAACCGCAGCGTCTGAGCCGTGGCGGCTATCCGGCCGCCCGGGCTCTCCGTCATCAGATGTGCGGATCCTCATGGTCGACTACGCAGCCGCCCGCTACAACATGGTCGAAAGCCAGATCAAGCCCAACAAGGTGACCGACATCGCCTTGACGGATGCGATGATGGCGGTGCCGCGCGAGCGTTTCGTGCCGCCCGACCGGCGCGGCGTGGCCTATGTCGATCAGGATGTCGCGATCGGCGGCGGCCGGGTGGTGATGGAGCCGCGAATCCTGGCCCGGATGCTGAACGATGCCGCGATCGGCCCGGACAGCCGGGTCCTGGTCGTCGGCGCCGGCACCGGCTACAGCGCCGCGATCCTTGCCCGGCTGGCGGCCAAGGTGGTGGCGCTGGAGCAGGACAAGGCGCAGCTGGCCGCGGCGCGCGCCGCGCTGGCCGATCTCGGCGTCCACGGCGTTGCCCTGGTCGAAGGGCCGCTGGCCGCGGGCTGGCCGGCCGAAGGGCCCTACGAGGTGATCCTGGTCGACGGCGCGGTGTCGGCGGTTCCGGCGGCGCTGACCGCGCAACTGGTGCCGGGCGGCCGTCTGCTCACCGTCGTGGATGACGGCGACCGTGTGGCCCGTGCTATGATGTTCACCGCAATCGACGGCACCGTGTCGCAGCGCCCGCTGTTCGACGCGGCGACGGCGACCTTGCCCGGCTTCGAACGCAAGCCGGCCTTCCAGTTCTGAGCGCGGCGGCGGGGTATCGGGTGCAGCAGGAAGAGATCGACGTGGCGACCTTGGCGGAGTGGCGGCGCAGCGGTGCCAGCCATTGCGTCGTGGACGTGCGCGAGCCGCAGGAGCTGGCGGCGTGCCGGCTCGACGGCACGCTCGACATTCCGATGGCCGAGATTCCGGTCCGGCTGGAGGAGATCCCGGGCGATCGCCCGGTTGTCGTCATGTGTCACCACGGGGGGCGCAGCGCGCAGGTGGTGCGATGGCTTTCGGCGAGGGGCATGGACAACGCGGTCAATCTGCGCGGCGGCATCGACGCCTGGGCGCGCGAGGTCGATCCAACCATGGGACGGTATTGACGATGAAACGGTATGGACGTCTCGGGCTCTCCACCACGGCGCTGACGGTCGCGTTGCTGTGGGGTGCCGCACCGGCCTCGGCCCAGTCGATGACCGAGGCGCTGGCCTCGGCCTATGCGACCAACCCGGACCTGGCCGCCGACATCGCCAATCTGAAGGCGGTCAACGAAGGCGTCGCCCAGGCGCTGTCGAACTACCGGCCGACGGTCAGCGCCAGCGCCAGCATCGAAAGCCAGTTCACCAACACGACCAGCGACAAGCCGGGAAAGCTGAGCCAGTTCAATACGGCGACTGCAGGCCTCAGCGGCAACCCCTTGGGCGCCGGCGGCCGTGAAGGCTACTGGCACGAGGTGAACCCGGCCACGCTCGGCATCACCGTGACCCAGCCGATCTACACCGGCGGCCAGACCGAAGCGTCGGTCAACAACGCCGAGAACACGGTCCAGGCCACCCGCGCCGTGGTTCAGACCACGGAGCAGACGGTGCTGCTCGACGCCGCCACCGCCTATGCCGATGTGGTCCAGGCCCAGGCGGCGCTCGACGTGCAGCGCACCAACGAATCGCAGCTGAGCCGCCAGCTCCAGGCCACCCAGGACCGCTTCAATGTCGGTGAGGTGACCCGCACCGACGTCAGCCAGTCCGAGGCCAGCCTGGCCAGCGCCGTCGCCCAGCGGGTCGAGGCGGAAGGCACGCTGCGCGCCAACCGCGCGACCTTTGAGCGCTTCGTCGGCCAGCCGCCGGGAACGTTGGAGACGCCGGCGGTGCCGGGCCGCCTGCCGACCTCGATGCAGGACGCGATCCAGCGGGCCCAGGCCAACAACCCGGGCATTGTCGCGGCGCTGTTCACCGAACGCGCCGCCGCCGACAGCATCGACCTGCAGTTCGGCGCCCTGCTGCCGCAGCTGACGGTCCAGGCCCGCCTGCAGCGTCAGTATTCGACGGTCTCCCATCCCGCCAGCGGCACCGGGGCGCAGTCGCGGATCGATTCGGCTTCGATCATCGCGCAGCTGACCATTCCGATCTATTCGGCCGGCAACCAGGAATCGAAGGTCCGCCAGGCGCGCTACACCCACGGCCAGAAGCGGATCCAGATCGAGAGCCAGCGCCGCATCGCAATCCAGGCGGCGGTGCAGTCCTGGCAGGCGCTGGTCACCGCGCGGGCCGCGATCAAGTCGTTCCAGGCCGCGGTCAAGGCCGAGCAGCTGGCGGTGGAAGGCCTGCAGCAGGAAGCCGCGGTCGGGTCGCGCACCGTGCTCGACGTGCTGACCGAGCAGCAGAACCTGCTCAACGCCCAGCTCAACCTGGTGCAGGCACGGCGCAACGAGGTGGTGGCCGGCTATCAGCTGCTGAACGCGATCGGCACCCTGACCGCACGGGATCTTGCCCTGCCGGTCCAGGTCTATGACCCGGAGCCGGACTATCAGTCCACCCGCGCGCGCTGGATCGGCACGTCGATCGACGAGTAAGGACCGACGGCGCACCCTGGTCTCGGCCTCGTCGCTGCTGTGGCTTTGCAGCGGTGGGCCGGGTGCCTATGGTGCGCCGAAATGTAGGGTGAAGGCGGCGAAGGGATGAGCGAGACGCGGGCACAGCAGGAGCCGTCGATGGAGGAGATCCTGGCCTCCATCCGGCGCATGATCACCGAGGACGATCCGGCCCGTGGCCGGACCGTGGCGGCAGAGGTGGTGCGTCCGCAGACTTCGGCCCCCTCCCTATCGGCGGATGACGATGTGCTGGAGCTGACCGAGGCGCTGGACGATCCGCGCCCGGTCGCCGCGCCGCCGGCCGCCGAATCGGCGCCGGAGGACGAGTCGGTGGTGTCGCCGGCCAGCGCCAGCGCGGCGCTGGCGGCCCTGGCCCGGTTGAACGCGGCGGCCGCCCCGGCCGCGGTGGCGGTGCACAAGAGCCAGACGGTCGACGACCTGGTCCGCGAGATGCTGCGGCCGCTCCTGAAGGAATGGCTCGACGCCAACCTGCCGCGGCTGGTCGAGCAGGCGGTCGAACGGGAAGTATCCCGCATCGCCAACGGCGCCGTACGGCGCTGAGCCGACCCCCGACCCGACGCCTTCATCCTAAGATTTCAGAGAACACGGAAGGTTCAGCCATGCTGGACAAGACCTACGCGCCGCGCGACGTCGAGGCCAAGCTGTATCCGGAATGGGAGAATAGCGGCGCCTTCGCCAACGATGTCCAGTCGAACGCGACCCCCTTCACCATCATGATGCCGCCGCCGAACGTGACCGGCAGCCTGCACATGGGCCATGCCTTCAACATGACCCTGCAGGACGTGCTGACGCGGTTCAACCGGCGGCGCGGCCGCGATGCGCTGTGGCAGCCGGGCACGGACCATGCCGGCATCGCCACCCAGATGGTGGTCGAGCGCGAGCTGGCGAAGCAGGGCGTCAAGCGCCAGGACCTCGGCCGTGATGGCTTTCTGGAGAAGGTCTGGGAGTGGAAGGCGCAGTCCGGCGGCACCATCACCAGCCAGCTCCGCCGGCTCGGCGCCACCCCGAACTGGGCGCGCGAGCGCTTCACCATGGACGAGGGCCTGTCCCGCGCCGTGGTCAAGGTGTTCGTCCAGCTGCACCGCGAGGGCCTGATCTACCGCGACAAGCGGCTGGTCAACTGGGACCCGAAGCTGCGCACCTCGGTCTCCGACCTCGAGGTCGAGCAGAAGGAGACCAGGGGCCATCTCTGGCACTTCCGCTACCCGATCGAGGGCGAGGAAGGGCGCTACATCACCGTCGCCACCACCCGGCCGGAGACGATGCTGGGCGACGCTGCCGTGGCGGTGCACCCGGATGACGAGCGCTACAAGGACCTGGTCGGCAAAAATGCCGTCCTGCCGCTGGTCGGCCGCCGCATCCCGATCGTGGCCGACGAATACTCCGACCCCGAGAAGGGCTCGGGCGCGGTGAAGATCACCCCGGCGCATGATTTCAACGATTTCGAGGTTGGTCGCCGGCACAACCTGCCGCTGATCAACATCCTCGACGAGGAAGCGCGGCTGAACGACGAGGTGCCGGAGGCCTATCGCGGCCTCGACCGCTACGAGGCGCGCAAGCGCGTGGTCGCCGACCTCGAGGCGCTCGGCCTGGTCGAGAAGATCGAGGACCATGTCCATGCGGTGCCGCATGGCGACCGCGGCGGCGTGCCGATCGAGCCGTATCTGACCGAGCAGTGGTACCTGAAGGCCGAGATCCTGGCCAAGCCGGCGATCGAATCGGTGGAGCAGGGCAAGACCGTGCTGCTGCCGAAGATGGCGGAAGGCATCTTCTTCGAGTGGATGCGCAACATCCAGCCCTGGTGCATCAGCCGCCAGCTGTGGTGGGGCCACCAGATTCCGGCCTGGTATGGGCCGGACCGCAAGATCTTCGTCGAGGAGAGCGAGGCCGAAGCCAAGGCCGCGGCCGAGAACCACTACGGCGAGCCGGTCGAGCTGACGCGCGAGACCGACGTGCTCGACACCTGGTTCTCCTCCGCCCTGTGGCCGTTCTCGACCCTGGGCTGGCCGGACAAGACGCCGGAGCTGCGGCGCTACTACCCAGGCGACGTGCTGGTGACCGGCTTCGACATCATCTTCTTCTGGGTCGCCCGGATGATGATGATGGGTCTCCATTTCATGGGCGAGGTGCCGTTCCGCACCGTGTACTTCCACTCCCTGGTCCGCGACGAGAAGGGCCAGAAGATGTCGAAGTCCAAGGGCAACGTCATCGACCCGCTGGAGCTGGTCGACAGCTACGGCACCGACGCGCTGCGCATGACCCTGGTGTCGCTGGCCGCCGGCCGCGACATCAAGCTCGGGCCGCAGCAGGTCGAGGGCTATCGCAACTTCGCGACCAAGATTTGGAACGCCGCGCGCTTCTGCGAGATGAACGAGTGCCGGCCGGTGCCCGGCTATGATCCGGCGGCGAACAAACTGACGCTGAACCGCTGGATCGTCGGCGAGGTGGCGAAGGCGGCGGAGAAGGCGGCGGCGGCGCTGGAGGGTTTCCGCTTCAGCGAGGCGGCGTCGGTGCTGTACCAGTTCACCTGGAACGGCTTCTGCGACTGGTACCTGGAATTCGCCAAGCCGGTGTTCTCCGGCGGCGACGAGGCGGCGAAGGCCGAGACCCGCGCCACCGCGGCCTGGGCGCTGGAGCAGATCCTGCACCTGTTCAACCCGATCATGCCGTTCGAGACCGAGGAGCTGTGGCGGCATTTGGCTGACCGCGGCGACGCCACGCTGATGACCCAGCCCTGGCCGGAGTATCCCGCCGGGCTGGTCGACAGCCAGGCGGCGGCCGAGATGGACTGGGTGATCCGCCTGATCTCGGCGATCCGCACCATCCGGTCGGAGATGAATGTGCCGCCGGCGGCCGAGCTGACCGCGACTTTGCGCGACGCCTCGGCGGAGACGCAGCGCCGGCTCGACACCCACGGCGCGCTGATCCGACGCCTGGCGCGGCTGGCCGCGATCGATGTGTCCGATGCGGCGCCGGCGAAGGGCGCGGCGCAGGCGGTGATCGACGAGGCGACGCTGGTGCTGCCCCTGGCCGGGATCATCGATCTCGACAAGGAGCGGGCGCGGCTGACCAAGGAGATCGACCGGCTGGCCGGCGAGGTCGAGAAGGTCGATCGCAAGCTCGGCAACGCCCAGTTCCTGGAGAAGGCGCCTGACGAGGTGGTGGAGGAGCAGCGCGAGCGCCGCGCCGAAGCCGAGGCGGCGCGCGAGCGGCTGCAGCAGGCCCTGGCGCGTGTCTTCGGCTGATCGCAGGCACCAGCGAGATCGGACGGGCCCCTTCGGGGGCCCGTTTTCGTTCGGGGTCAGGCGGCCAGGCGCGGCACCAGCTCCTCCAGCGAGACGTGGCCGAGGAACCGGCCGCTGGTCGTGGCGGGAAGCCCGTCCTCGATCGCATGGGCGAAGATCACCGCCGGGTCCGCCTCCAGCTTCTGCAGATGGGCGTGGACGCGCGGGTACTCCCGCGCCAGCTCGAACAGGCTGAGATCCTCGCCCCAGCGGGCGATCCCGACCAGATAGGCATCGGCGACGGTCCTGCCATCGCCGCCATCCAGCCAGTCGCGGCCGGCCAGCAGGGCTTCGAGATGGGCGTAGCCCTTCGCCGCCTTGTCATGGGCGATGTCGCGCAGCACCGCCTTCGCCGGGTCGCCCTCGGCCAGCTTGTACGCGATCCAGGCCGGCGCGAAGGCCGAGTGGAAGCTGGTGTGGAGATAGGCGAGGGTGCGGTTGAGCCGGTCATGCGCGCGAGTGCCCTGGGGAAAGCCCAGCTTGCGGTCGAGGTCGCGGGCGGCGATGTGCTGCAGGATGGCGAAGCTCTCGCTCAGCGTCTCGCCGTCCTCCAGCAGCAGCGTCGGGGTCTCCCGGCTGGCGTTCACCCGGCCGTATGGCGCCGGGCTGGCCAGCATGTCGATGCGGCTCAGGCGGTAGGGCTGGCCCAGCCACTCCAACGCGACGATCGATCCGAAGGAGCAGCCATGCGGAATGCCGTAGAAAAGCACCGGTTCCATTGCGAATGATCTTTCTGGTTGGTCAAGGTCTATGGCGGAACCGTGCCGACATCAGTATATATTGTAAAGAAAGCACAATATTGTTAGGTTGGTACAAATTTTATACTGGGAGTTGCGCGATGAAGGAAAGCGTCTCGGGTTGCCCGATGGAAGATGCGATGCGCCTGCTCGGCGGGCGTTGGCGCATCGTGTTGATCTACTATCTCCTGGACGGGACCAGGCGGTTCAGCGAGTTGCGGCGGCTGATGCCGGGAATCTCCCAGCGCATGCTGACGCTGGACCTGCGGGCGCTGGAGGAGGCGGGATTCGTGTCCCGCACCATCCATCCCGAAGTCCCGGTGCGGGTGGAGTATGCGCTGACCGAGGAAGGCCACCGCCTGCGCGCCGTGGTCGACGCGCTGGGCGAGTTCGGCGAGCGTTGGGCGGAACGGCGGCAGCGCCAGGCCGCGGCGGCCTGATCCCGGGCCAACAGGACGGATGACGATGAACAGACTCGCGATGCTGGCCGGCGTCCTGGTCGGCCTGCTGCCGCTTTGCGGCCAGGCCCAGATGCGGATCGACAGCCTGGCCGCCACCCGTCCCGACCTGGATGCGGCGACATACCGCTTTCCGGTGGTCGCCGGCGACAGCGCCGTCGCCCGGCGCATCAACACCTGGCTGCAGGCGGTGGAACTGCACAAGCTGCCCGGCCGCTACCGCAAGACGGCGTTCGAGGACGTCTGGCCGACCGAGGGCTGGCAAGGCACCACCTCGATGGACTACGAGGTCTTCTCCAACCTGCCGGGCTTTCTCAGCCTGGTCGTCAGCGGCGAATACATGGGGGCCTATCCCTCCCAGGGCGCCAGTTCTTACAATTTCGAGACCGCGTCGGGCTTCCCGATCCGGCTGACCGATCTGTTGTCCGGCAAGGGTATGGCGACCTTCCGGCAACGGGTGTCGGAGGCCAGGACCCGGCGCATCGACGCCTTTCTCGCCGGCCAGACCGTCCCCGACAGCCGGACCTCGGGCACGGATGCGTCGGATAGCCTTCGCATCAGCGACGATGCCGAGACCGCGGAGGAGCAGCGGTCGATCTATGCCGATTGCCGGGATTCGGTCGCCGAAGCCGACATGGCCGACGACCAGCTGAGGCTGGGACGGGATCAGCTGACGGTCATCCGCGGGCACTGCGCCGCGCATGTCAACCAGGCGGTCGACGACCTCTGGGATTTCGAGAACAGCTATCGCTACGCCGATCTCGCCCCGCTGCTGAGCGACTATGGGCGGTGCCTGCTGATCGTTCGGCGGACGGATTGCCCGGTTCGGCGCCAGGGACTCGATCGTGCTGTCCTGCGCGGGCGCCTGGGCGGGCGCTACCCGATCACCTTCGTGGTGGAGCGGGTCTATGACGACGGCTCGATCGGGGCCGCCTATTTCTATGACAGTCAGGCCAAATATATCGAGCTGCAGGGCCAGAAGGGCGCGGATGGCGGCTATCGCTTCACCGAACGGCCTGAAGGTGGCGTCGAAGCCGTGTTCGACCTGCGCCTGAGGCCGGATGCCGGACTCAGCGGCACCTGGACCCAGAAGGGCAAGCCCTCGCTCCCCGTCGACCTCGACTGATCGGATGACCCGCGCGGATGGCTTCCCATCCGCGCGGGTCGGATCCTCAGCTGGCCTCGCGGTCCAGCAGGGCACGCTTGCGGGCGACGCCCCAGCGATAGCCGGACAGGGCGCCGTCCGCCCGCACCACGCGGTGGCAGGGGATGGCCACGGCGATGTCGTTGGCGGCGCAGGCCTGGGCCACCGCGCGCACCGCCTTGGGCCGGCCGATCCGCGCCGCGATCTCGGCATAGCTGGCGGTGGTGCCGGCCGGGATGCCCCGCAGCGCCTGCCACACCTTCTGCTGAAAGGCGGTGCCGCGGACGTCCAGCGGCAGATCCAGCCCGCCCGACGGCGCCTCGACGAAGCCGACCACCCGGGCGACCAGCTGTTCGAATTCGGCGTCGCCGCCGACCAGCCGGGCCTTGGGGAAGCGGTCCTGCAGCCCCTCCAGCAGCGCCTGCGGGTCGTCGCCGAACTGGATGGCGACGATGCCCTTCGCGGTGGCCGCCACCAGGATGGCCCCCAGCCGGCACTGGCCGATGGCGAAGCGGATCTCGGTGCCGGTGCCGCCGTCGCGGAACGCGGTCGGGGTCATGCCCAGCCGTTCCGGCACCGCGGCGTAGAAGCGGCCGTTGGAGTTGAAGCCGGCGCCGTAGATCGCCTCGGTCACCGTCGCGGTCTGGGCCAGCTCCTCACGCATGCGGTCGCCGCGATGCGCATCGGCATAGGCCTTGGGCGTGACGCCGGTGATCGCCTTGAACATGCGGTGGAAATGGAACCGGCTCAGCCCCGCGGCCTCGGCCAGCGCGTCCAGGCTCGGCACCTCCTCGGCGGTCTCGATCATGCGGCAGGCCGCGACCACCAGCGCCGACTGGCGCTCGGCCAGTGAGGATTCGTTCGGGCGACAGCGGCGGCAGGCGCGGAAGCCGGCGCGCTCGGCCGCGGCGCAATCGGCGTGGAACGCCACATTCTCCGGCCGGGCCCGGCGCGACGGGCAGCTCGGCCGGCAATAGATCCCGGTGGTGCGCACGGAATAGACGAAGGCGCCGTCGGCGGCATGGTCGCGCTGCTGCACGGCCTGCCAGCGCGCATCCTGATCGGTGAAAGTGGTGGTCGGGGCGATGTGACCCATGGTGGCGCTCCTGGTTCGACGGGCGGGTCGCCCATCCGTCCGCCGACCATGACGGGTCGCTGGACCGCAAGCACTCCGACCCTTGCTCTCAAATTCGCCGGCGGGCGACCCGAATCTTGCGATTCCCCCCGATCGCTTGCGCTCGAATTCGGCGGCAACAACCGGAGCGCGCGGCTTGGCGCGGCGGCGGATGGTTGCGGTCCCGTCACCGACCCGCCGCGAGAGCGCCATGTCCCCGACCGCCATCCCGCCGCTATCCCTACCGTTCCGCCGCTTGGCCTGGTCCAACCTGGCCGCCCAGTCGGCGGAGCAGATCGGCCTGGCCGCCGCGCCGATCGTCGCCGTGCTCGCGCTCGGCGCCGGGGCCGGCGGCACCGGCCTGCTGCAGACCGTGCAGACGCTGCCCTTCCTGCTGCTGTCGCTGCCGGCCGGCCTCCTGGCCGACCGATCCTCGCGCCGTCGGCTGATGGCGGCGGCCGAGGCGCTGCGGGCGCTGTCGCTGATCGCCATCCTGATCCTGGCGGAGACCGGTGGCCTGAGCCTGGGTCTGCTGGCGGCGCTGGGCTTCCTCGGCGCTGCCGGCACGGTGGCCTACAGCGTGGCGGCGCCGTCGCTGATCCCGGACCTGGTGCCGCGCGCGGCGCTGCCGGCCGCGAACGGGCGGATAGAGCTGGCGCGCAGCGCCGCCTTCGCCGCCGGCCCGGCCCTGGCCGGCGCGCTGGTGGCCTGGGCCGGCGGTGGCCTGGCCTTCGCCGCCGCGGCGGCGCTGTCGGTGCTGGCGGTGGTGCTGCTGCGCGGCATCCGCGAACCCGTCCGCCCGGCGCCGCCGCCCCGGCACATCCTGCATGACCTGCGCGAGGGTGCGGTCTTCGTCCTGGCCCATCCGCTGCTGCGGCCGGTGCTGCTGACCGCGGTGTTCTTCAACATCGGCTGGTTCGTGCTGCAGGCGATCTACGTCCCCTATGCGGTGGGCCATCTCGGCCTCAGCGCCGCCGGTGTCGGCGCCACGCTGGCGGTCTACGGCGTCGGCATGGTCCTCGCGGCCCTGGCGGCGCCGCGGGTCGCCCGGGCCCTGCCGTTCGGGACGGTGCTGCTGATCGGGCCGTTCTGCGGCCTCGCCGGCGCCCTGCTGATGCTGCTGACAGTCTGGGTGCCCTCGGCGCTGGTCGCCGGCCTCGCCTTCTTCCTGTTCGGGGCCGGCCCGATCCTGTGGACAATCGCCTCGACCACCCTGCGCCAGGCGGTGACGCCGCCGGCGATGCTCGGTCGGGTCTCGGCGATCATCACCATGGCGACCTATGGCTCTCGCCCGCTCGGCGCCGCCATCGGCGCCCTGGTCGGCGGCAGCCACGGCGCCGCCGCCTGCCTGGCCGTCGCCGTGCTCGGCTTCATCATCCAGGCGCTGGTGATCTCAGGCTCCGCGGTGCCGCGGCTGGCGGCGCTGCCCGAGGCGGCGTGACGGGATCAGCGTGCCCGGCCGAGGATATCCACCACCAGGGCCGCCAGCCCGAAACCGGCACCGATCAGGCAGATCAGCGGCCATCCCCCGATCGACCAGGCGATGCCGGCCAGGGCCGAGCCGGCGGCCCCGCCGAGGAAGAACAAGCCGACGAACAGGCCGTTCAGGCGGCCGCGCGCTTCCGGCCGCAGCTGGTTGATCGCGTACCGGCCGAGCATCTGGTCGCCGGTCGCCCCGACATCGAGCAGCACGGCGCTTGCGACGAGAAGAATCAAGGACCCGACGCCGGCGGCGCCGGCGCCGGCGCCGCCCCAGGCGGCTCCGGCGAAGGCGACGACGATGGCGATATGGGAGGCGACCGTCGCTGGCCGGGTCCAGCCCCGGTCGCCGGCCCGGCCGAAGAGCGGTGTCACCGCCGCGCCGCCGGCGCCGACCAGGGCGAACAGGGCGATGCCGCGCTGGCTCAGCTCGAAGGGCGGCTGCGCCAGCCGCAGAGCCACGGCGGTCCAGAACGCGCTGAACGCCGCCATCACCAGGCTCGCCGTCAGTGCCCGGGTCCGCAGCACCGTCTCGGTCCGCAGGAGATGCCACAGCGAGGCGATCAGGGCGGCATAGCCGATCCGGCCCGCCGGCCGGCGCCGCGGCAGGCGCAGGGCCAGGACCAGGGTCAGCAGGCCCATGACGAGGCCGCTGCCGGCGTAGAAGGCGCGCCAGCCGAACCCGTCGGCCACGGCGCTCGCCAGCGGCCGGGACAGCAGGATGCCGACCATCAGCCCGCTCATGACGTCGCCGATGACGCGACCGCGGCGCTCCGGCGGCGCCATCGACGCGGCGATCGGCACCAGGATCTGGATGGCGGAGCATGCGGCGCCGAGCAGGAACAGGATCGCCAGCAGGGCGGCGGCGGTCGGCGCCAGCGTCACCAGCCCGGCACAGGCCGCCGCGCAGCCGAGCATCCGGACGATCAGCCAGCGATTCTCGACCAGGTCGGCCAGGGGCACCAGCAGGAACAGCCCCGCGGCATAGCCCAGCAGTGTCGCCGTGGCGACCAGCCCGCTGCCGGCCGTCGTCAGGCCGAAGGCCGGCCCGATCAGGCCAACCAGCGTCTGCGGCGCGAAGACATTGGTGACGATGATGCCGACCGACACCGCGAACAGCAGGATGAGCGGCCGGGTGAGGCCCACCTCCGTTCCACCCGGGGCCGTGACGATGGTCTCGCTGGTGACCGACATGGGATCGCCTCGATGATTGATCGGCATATTGAGTGCAATCTTTATTCACCATTATCAAGATGATACAATTCAATTGTCCCTATAAAGATTATGCGGATCTGGCATGAACATTCCGGACCTGGAGGCCTTCATCGCCGTGGTCGAGACCGGCTCGATCGTCGCGGCCTCGGCGCGCCTGAACCTCACCCAGCCGGGGGTGACGCGGCGAGTGCAGAACCTGGAGGACGGCCTCGGCGCGGCCTTGCTCGACCGCCAGTCGAAGCCGTTGAAGCCGACCGCGGCCGGCCGCGAGGCCTATGAGCAGGCGCGCCGCGTGCTGCGATCGGTCGAGGATCTCAGGTCGAGCGTGGCGCCGGATGGCGAGGTGCGGGGCGAGTTCCGGCTCGGCGTCATGCCGTATCTGTCCGAGGCGGCCCTGTCGGTGCCGCTCGACCAGCTGCGCGAGGCCTTTCCGCAGCTGACGCTCCGCATCACCTCCGGCTGGTCGCCGCGGCTGGTGGAACAGGTCTCGCGCAGCGAGCTGGATGCCGCCGCCCTGTGCCTGGTGGACGGCGCCAGCCCGCCGGAGGATCTGGTGGCCGAGGACCTCGGCACCCAGCCGGTGCTGCTGGTCGCGGCGCCGGGGCTCGGCATTTCCAGTCCGGCCAGCCTGGCCGACCTGTCGCGGTTCCCCTGGATCATGAATGAAAGCGGCTGCGGCTTCCGCGCCTTCATCCGGCAGCGCTTCGAGGCGGCGCGCCTGCCGTTCCGCGTCGGGATCGAGGCGTTGAGCGTCGACCTCAGGATGTCGCTGGTGGCGCGCGGGCTCGGGATCGGGGTCCTGACCCCGGCCGCCTTCGCCGACAGCCGCTGGCAAGGGGCGGTCGAGGTGATCGACGCCCCGGAGTTCCGGCCGCAGGTGCGCTGCTGGATGCTGCATCGCCCCCCGGCCGGCCGGCTGGCCCTGCCGATCGCGACCTTCCGCGACGGCCTGGCCCAGGCCCTGGCTCTGCCAGTTCCCTTCGCGTTTTGAGGACCCGTGTCGTGATCACTCGACATCATATATCTTGACGAAAAGATTCTTTTGATCGAGATATTTCCTCTTGGCGCCGCTTCACCTGGCGCCGGATTCTGGAGGGAGGTCGAGTTGGTTGCTGCCGCTGTTCCGTCCATGCCGGTGGGCCGCCTGGTTCCGATCGCCTGCCTGGTGCTGGTCGGCTCGCTGATCGGGCTGACCGCGAACCTGGCGAAGCTGGCGGTCGCCGCGGGGGTTGCGCCGCTGGCCTTCCTGCTGTGGTCGGTGCTCGGCGCCGGGCTGGTGCTGGCGGCACTGGCCGTCGCCAGCGGTCAGGCACCGCCGCTGCGCCGCCGCACGATCGAGTATTTCCTGGTGTCCGGGCTGCTCAGCATCGCCCTGCCGAACGCGCTGATCTTCTCGGCCGTGCCGCATGTCGGCGCCGGCTTCGCCGCCCTGTCCTTCGCCTTCCCGCCGCTCTACACCTACGCCATGGCGCTGTTCGCCCGGATCGAGCGGTTCCGGGCCGCGCGGGCATTCGGGGTCGGCTTCGGCCTGGCCGGCGCGCTGACCCTGGCCCTGTCGAAATCGGCCGAGCCGGATGTCGACCTGCTGTGGGTCGTGGCGATGCTGGCCACCCCGGTCGTGGTCGCGGCCGGCAACATCTACCGCACCTTGCGCTGGCCGGCAGGCGTGTCGTCGCTGGCATTGGCGCCCGGCATGCTGCTCGGCGCCGCCCTGCTGCTGTTCGCCGGCGCCGGGGCTGCAGGCCTGCCGATCGCGTTCCCGACGGACAACGCCGTCGTGCTCGCGCTGCTGGCGGCGCAGGTCGCGACCTTCTCGGCGATGTATGTGCTGTACTTCGTGCTGCAGCGTCTGGCCGGGCCGGTCTATCTCAGCCAGATCGGCTCGGTCGGCGCCGTGGCCGGGGCCGCCATCGCCATCCTGCTGCTGGGCGAGGCGCCGCCGGCCATGCTCGGCCTCGCCGCGGCGATGATCACGGCCGGCGCCGTCCTGGTGGCCCAGCGGGCGCCGGCCGTCCCGCCGCCAGGGCGATGACGACCGGCGCGAGCACGTCGTCCTCCTACTGGGGCCGGAGCGTCGGCGTGATGTCGATCGAGACCGGCTTCGGCGGCAGCGGATGCAGCCGCTCGCCGGGGATCGACAGATCCAATTTCTTGAGGTCGACCTGCATGATTGTCGGGTTGTCGTAGGTGCGGAAGTTGAAGACCTTCTCGGTCAGCGCCTTGACCACCACCCATTGGGTGTAATCGTCCTCCGACTTCTTGATCAGGCCCGGCCGGGAGACGCTTGTGCCCACCGGGATGTCGACGGTGTTGAGCAGGTGCAGAGCCAGGTTGCACGCGGCCTCGCTGTTCGCCGGCCGGGTCGCGAAATGCTTTTGGAACACGGTGCGGATGAAGCGCGAGGGCGGCGTCGAATCGCCGGGCAGCCCGAGCATGCCGCTGCCATGGCCGGGCGGCTTGAACTCCTGGCCGCCGATCCTGATCGGCTCGACATCCTCCGCCTTCAGCCCGACATAGGTGTCGATCTGGGTCAGGTGCCAGGGAAAAGGCGGGGCGTTGGTCAGCACCGCGACGTGGTTGTCGTAGATCTGGGTCTCGCCGCCCATGAATTCGATGACGATGCTGCGGCCCTCCTGGTCGTGGACCGGGAAGTGCAGCGGCATCTCCTCCTGCAGCAGCAGGCTGCCCCACACCGCGACATCGCCCCCCTTCAGCTTCTGCTTCACCTCGTCGACGGTGGCGCAGGTGCCGAGCACCCAGCTGGTGAAGAGGTCGACGGCCAGGGCGCTCGATGGGGTGGCGACCGTCCGGGTGTACTCCGTGCCCGGCAGCCACAGGGCGCCGATGCTCAACCCGACCTCGTTCATGCCGTCGGTGATGATATGGCTGCCACGGGCGTTCATGCCGACATAGCCGTGTTTGGCTGTCCAGCTCAGCCCTTGCCCGAAATCGGGAGCGCCGCTCTGCTTCGGCGTGCCGCGGCCGCCGATCAGGAGTTCGGATTTGAGATCCGAGCCGAACTCCATGCTGCGCCCGTTGACGACGCTGGCATCACCCGCCAGCAACAGAAAATCCGTGCACATAACCTGCCTCCTCGGGTGGGGATCCCGCCCGGAACCGGCGAAATCTGCCGGCCGGCATCCATCCGTGCCAGGACGGGACCCGGGTGACACTGGGTTCAAAAGGTTCGGTGGCGAAATCCTGGGGCCAGTCCTCCCATCGCCGTCCGAACTGAAGCCAGGATGCCAGCAATCCGCCCTGGCCGGTAGGTCCAGATGGCTCCCATCGTTGGATCCAGATCTATAAAATCCAAGATTGTGAACTTCGTCCTGATCTGCAGGACAAGGGGCCGGCGGCTGCACATCCGGCGGCCGGGAGCACGGCGCGGCCCTCGCCCGTGAACGACCGCGGGGCGCGGGCTCCCTTCGTGAACCGGTTCTGCAAGGCTTCGCCGAGACCCGCCCCCATGGGCAGGCCGCAAGGACGCCCGATGCGGTCACGGGCAAAGTGCCCCGGCTGCCGGACGATGTCTGGCTATCCTCGGTCGCCGACCGAGCGAGGCCGCGGCGGTCGGCTCCGCGCGCCTAGCTCTTCTTGTCGGTCGCCGGCGGTGGGGTCTGCGGGATCTGCGACTGGCCGGACTGGGCCTGGATCTGGCTCTGCCCGCCCTGGGCCTGAGCCTGCGCGCTGTACGGGCAGGCGAAGGCGGGTGACGCCACCAGCGTCGCCACGGCAGCAAGGATGATGAGCTTCATGACGGCCTCCCGTTCCTGCGCCGACCGCCGGATCAGGGACCCGAACCGCGACGCGATATGAGGGATCGATCCCGACCATCGTACTCGGCTGCGCCGGATCTGGGAAGCCGTTGTCCGGGGAAGGGGGCGCTCACGCCCGCCGCTTCTGCTTCGCCTGCTCCAGATACGGCGCGAGGTACCGGCCGGTGTAGCTGCGCTCGACCCGCACCACATCCTCCGGCGTGCCGGCGGCGATGATCTCGCCGCCGCCGTCGCCGCCCTCGGGGCCGATGTCGACGATCCAGTCGGCGGTCTTGATCACCTCGAGATTGTGCTCGATCACGATCACCGTGTTGCCCTGGTCGACCAGCTCGTGCAGCACCTCCAGCAGCTTGCGCACATCGTCGAAGTGCAGGCCGGTGGTCGGCTCGTCCAGGATGTAGACGGTCTTGCCGGTGGCGCGGCGCGACAGCTCCTTGGCCAGCTTCACCCGCTGCGCCTCGCCGCCCGACAGGGTGGTCGCGGCCTGGCCGATCTTGACGTAGTCCAGGCCGACCCGGTGCAGCGTCTCCATCTTGTCGCGGATCGACGGCACGGCGCGGAAGAACTCCGCCCCTTCCTCGACCGTCATGTCCAGCACCTCGGCGATCGACTTGTCGCGGTACAGCACCTCCAGGGTCTCGCGGTTGTAGCGATGGCCCTTGCAGACGTCGCATTGGACATAGACGTCGGGCAGGAAGTGCATCTCGATCTTGATCACGCCGTCGCCCTGGCAGGCCTCGCAGCGGCCGCCCTTGACGTTGAACGAGAAGCGGCCCGGCCCGTAGCCGCGGGCCTTCGCCTCCGGCAGCCCGGCGAACCAGTCGCGCATCGGGGTGAAGGCACCGGTGTAGGTGGCAGGGTTCGAGCGCGGGGTGCGGCCGATCGGCGACTGGTCGATGTCGATGATCTTGTCGAGGAACTCGATGCCCTCGATCGCGTCATGCGGCGCCGGATGCTCGTGCGCGCCCATCAGCTGCTTGGCCAGGGTCTTGTACAGGGTCTCGATCACCAACGTCGACTTGCCGCCGCCGGACACGCCGGTGATGCAGGTGAAGGTGCCCAGCGGCACCTCCATGGTGACGTTCTTGAGGTTGTTGCCGCGGGCGCCGACCACCCGCAGCACCTGGCCCTTGTGGCCGGGTCGGCGCTGGGTCGGCACCTCGATCCGCTTCACCCCGGTCAGGTACTGCGCGGTGATGCTGGCGGGGTTGCGCAGCACCTCCTCGGGCGTGCCATGGGCCACCACCTCGCCGCCATGCACGCCGGCGCCCGGCCCCATGTCGACGAGATAGTCGGCGCTGCGGATCGCATCCTCGTCATGCTCGACCACCAGCACGGTGTTGCCGAGGTCGCGCAGCCGCTTCAGCGTGCCCAGCAACCGCTCGTTGTCGCGCTGGTGCAGCCCGATCGACGGCTCGTCGAGGACATAGAGCACGCCGGTCAGGCCGGAGCCGATCTGCGACGCCAGCCGGATGCGCTGGCTCTCGCCACCCGACAGCGAGCCGGAGCCGCGCGCCAGGGTCAGGTAGGTCAGGCCGACGGCGCTGAGGAAGGTCAGCCGCTCGTTGATCTCCTTCAGGATGCGATAGGCGATCTCCTGGTCCTTGGCCGACAGCTTGGCGTTCAGCGCCGCGAACCACTGCCCGGCCTCGGCGATCGACTTCTCCGCCACCTGGCTGACATGCAGCCCGTCGATCTTCACCGCCAGCGCCTCGGGCTTGAGGCGGGCACCGCCGCAGGTCTCGCAGGGCTGGGTGCTCTGGTACTTGCCCAGCTCCTCCCGGGTCCAGGCGCTGTCGGTCTCGCGGAAGCGCCGCTCCATGTTCGGGATCAGCCCCTCGAACGGCTTCTCGGTCTTGTAGGTGCGCAGCCCGTCATCGTAGCGGAAGACGATCGACTCCTTGCCCGAGCCGTGCACGATCGCGTTGCGCACCACCTCCGGCAGGTCGCGCCACGGCGTGGTGGTGCTGGCGCCGTAATGCGCGGCGATCGCGTCCAGGGTCTGGTGGTAGTATTTCGAGGACGATCCCTCCCACGGCGCCACCGCGCCCTTGGCCAGGGACTTGCTGTCGTCCGGCACCACCAGCTCGGGGTCGAACACCAGCTTGGCGCCCAGGCCGTCGCAGGCCGGGCAGGCGCCGTGCGGGCTGTTGAACGAGAACAGCCGCGGCTCGATCTCCGGGATGGTGAAGCCCGAGACCGGGCAGGCGAATTTCGACGAGAACAGGGTGCGGTCGCCGGTCTCGGCGTTCTCGGCGATGGCCAGCCCCTCGGCCAGGCCCAGCGCGGTCTCGATCGAATCGGCCGCGCGGTTGCCCAGGTCGTCGCGCACCACCAGGCGGTCGACCACCACCTCGATGTCGTGCTTCAGCTTCTTGTTGAGGGCCGGCACGTCCTCGATCTCGTACATCGTGCCGTCGACCTTGACCCGCTGGAAGCCGCGGGCCCGCAGCTCCTGCAGCTCCTTGCGGTACTCGCCCTTGCGGCCGCGCACGATCGGGGCCAGCAGGTAGAGGCGGGTGCCGTCGCCCATCGCCATCACCCGGTCGACCATCTGGCTGACCGTCTGGCTCTCGATCGGCAGGCCGGTGGCCGGCGAATAGGGCACGCCGATGCGGGCGAACAGCAGCCGCATGTAGTCGTAGATCTCGGTCACCGTGCCGACGGTCGACCGCGGGTTGCGGCTGGTGGTCTTCTGCTCGATCGAGATCGCTGGCGACAGGCCCTCGATCGAATCGACGTCCGGCTTCTGCATCAGCTCGAGGAACTGGCGGGCATAGGCCGACAGGCTCTCGACGTAACGGCGCTGGCCCTCGGCATAGATGGTGTCGAAGGCCAGCGAGGATTTGCCGGAGCCGCTGAGGCCGGTGATCACGATCAGCTGGTCGCGCGGCAGATCCACGTCGACATTCTTCAGATTGTGCTCGCGCGCGCCACGGACGCTGATGAACTTGTGCATCGCCAGAAATCACTCGTGCGGGAAGAGCGTCCGGCCGTCCGGATACGCCGAGGTGCAATATGGGGCGGGCAGGGACGAAAAGCGACTCCCGGCCCCGCCGCCCGCCCTTGCCCGACCTTGCGCCCGGCCGCAGCCATCTGCCATCGGATCAAGGACAATGGCGAACTCGAACATACCGGGAACAATCCAGTCAAGGGGAAAGCAGCCTCCTCCTGACAGATCCTGACAGGAGGATGGGCTGGCGCCCCCAGGACCGGCGGACCGCCTGTCGCGCAACCCGGTGGCGCGGCGGGGCGGAGGGGGTTAGGATTTCGCGCTGTCCTGTGGCCGGGAGACCTCATGATCGGTCGGATTTGCTTCATCCTGGTTCTGCTGCTGTTGCCGTTGGCGCGCGAGTCGGTGGCGGCCGCCCCGATCGACTGCAGCGACGCTGGCAAGCGGCTGTGGAGCCGCAGCGACCCGCAGGTCAATCTCAGCCATATCTTCTGCGGCGAGCTCGGCCGCAACGGCGACCCCAAGGGCTATCACTCCCGCGCCGTGTCGCTGCCGACCGGCGCGGTCGACCGGGTGGACGAGACCGCGCATCGCGGCGGCGACATCTACGACGCCTCGGTGATCTACAGCAACGGCCGGCGCAAGCGCTCGACCTTCTATCCTGACGACTGCCCGGCCGAGGCGATCCTGCGCTCCGTCCTCTACGCCTACGAGCACCAGACCGGGGCGCATCCGGCGTGGGGCGTGCTCGGGCCTTCGGCGCCTGACGGCGCAACTGGCGACGGGTATTGCCGAGATGGGCGCGGCCGCGCCTTCGAGATCAGGATGGGCACCATCCAGCGCCGTGGGCAGGACGCCATCAACACCGCGTTCCCGAACTGACCGGGGAGACCGAGGACATGATCGAGATCACCCGCGACGCCCAGGGCCGGCCGCGGATCGTGCCCGGCACCGCGGCGCCGATCCTGGCCGATTTCCTCGAGACCGACCTGCGCGGCGACGCCGCCTGGACCAAGGGCGTGGCCGCCCGCCTGGCCGCGGCCGGGGAGGGCGGCGAGCCGATCACCGGCAACCTCTATGCGCTGGAGATCCGCGGCGCCAAATCGGTGCTGCGCAACATCCACGACGCCAAGGTGCCGGCGCTGGTGCTGCCGACCAGGGATCTGGCGGCGGCGGTCGAGGCCTGGCTGGCGGCGCTGCGCCCGCCGCCCAAGGCGGGCGCGCGCCGGCGGAAACCCTGAACGGTCGGTCAGCCCGAGAGCGTCTCGGTCTTGCGCAGGCCCGGGAACAGCCGCATCCACAGCAGCGCGATGACGATGGTGCCGATGCCGCCGAGCACGCCGGCCGGCACCGCGCCCAGCAGCCCGGCCGCCATGCCGGATTCGAATTCGCCGAGCTGGTTCGAGGTGCCGACGAACAGCGAGTTCACGGCGCTGACCCGCCCGCGCATCTCGTCCGGCGTCAGCAGCTGCACCAGCGAGCTGCGGATCACCACGCTGACATTGTCGGCCGCGCCCAGCACGGCCAGGGCCACCAGCGAGACCACCAGGCTGGTCGAGGCGGCGAACACCACGGTGGCGGCGCCGAACACGATCACCGCCGCGAACATCTTGCGCCCGACCCCGCGGCGCAGCGGCACCCGGGTCAGCACCGCCGACATGGTCAGGGCGCCGACGGCGGGGGCCGAGCGCAGCAGGCCCAGGCCCCAGGGCCCGGTCTGCAGGATGTCGTGAGCGTAGATCGGCAGCAGCGCCGTCGCCCCGCCCAGCAGCACCGCGAACATGTCGAGCGAGATGCTGCCCAGGATCACCGGCCGGCTGCGGATGAAGGCGATGCCGGAGAACACCGACCGCAGCGTTGGCGGCTCGCGCCGCGGCACCGACCGCTGCAGCCGCATGAAGGTCATCAGCCCGCAGGCCGCCAGGAAGAAGACGGCGGCGATCACGAAGGGCGCGGTGACGCCGACGGCATAGAGCAGCCCGCCCAGCGACGGGCCAATGATCGTCGCGGTCTGCACCGCGGAGGAGGAGATGGCGAGCGCCCGCGGCAGCGCCACGGCCGGCACCAGCGCCGGCAGCAGCGCCGCCATGGTCGGCTGCTCGAAGGCCCGGGCGGCGCCCAGCACCAGCACCGCCGCGAAGACGCCGGGGATGGTCAGCCAGTCGTCGAAGATCGCGACCGCCAGCACCGCCAGCGTCAGTCCTTCGACCAGCTGGCAGATCTGGACGATCCGGCGCCGGTCGTACTGGTCGGCGACGTGGCCGACCAGCAGCGTCAGCACCACCATCGGCAGGAACTGGAACAGGCCGACCAGGCCGAGGCTGTAGGCGCTGCCGGTCCGGGCATAGACCAGCCAGCCGATGGCGACGGCCGACATCTGGAAGGCGAGGGCCGACAGCACCCGCGCCGCCCAGAACACCGGGAAGGAGGGATGATCGAGCAGCCGGTCCCGATCTACAGCGGTGGTGCCCATGCGGGTGGCCTCGACAGGGGATGGAAGGCCGTCAGGGCGGCGGCGGCCAGGCGCGAAAAGCGAGCGTGTCGAGGCGGTTGCGGATCGACCATCGGATGGTGCGGCGATACCGCATTTCGGCGGTTGCGAGAAGTGCGGCGGTTCGTCCGTCATCAACACGTAACAAAATGTCTTTGCTGATGATTTTCCTTGTCGAGGCCAAACCGCTGGCGCAAAGTGCCGACCCTGCAGGTCGAAGTCGACCCGCGAGGGCACCGCCGAAAGCGGTACGCCTTAAGCCCTCGCTGTTGCGTGTTCGTTGGTTTGGTGCCGTCCCCCGGCACCGATTGCGGTTCACCGGATTCCATCGCATCGCCGATGGACATGCAGAGGTCGGTTTTTCACCTGTTCGACAATCTCGACGCAAAAGCGGGGCATGCAACCCGCGAGACGTCGCAAAGACAAGAGCCGCTGGAGGAATCGCCATGGCTGGTCAGCACCGCAGGCGCCCGAGCACGAGCCCGGCCCTGATGAGGGCGGATGATCGTGAATTGCCTTCCCCGCCCCAGGCTGCGAACGACATCGAGACCGTGCTTCCGGTAAGGGAGGTCATCGAGATGGATCTTTCGGCCGAACCCCGCCGCAACCCCGCGACCCGGCACTCCTGCGTGCAGGCGGCCCTGCGCGCCGAGATCCTGTGCCGCGGCATGCGCATGTCGCAATCGGAATTCACCCGTCGCCACGGGCCGCCCAGCGCGATCGTGCGCAACTGGGCGCGGCTCGAGGCCCGGCCGAACGGGATCAAGGGCTGATCTCTCCGCCAAGCGCCGCCTGACCGGCGTAACCGGCGTTCCCTGGAACGCCGGTCCTGGCGCTGCGCGGGCTTCGGTGCTACCCGGAAACCGGGTGGGCCGGAAGCGGGGGGATGGATGCGCTGGGAAGGACGGACGGTGGCGGCGCGGGCCTGGGTCCGGCTGCCCTCGGGCAAACGGCTGGACCTGCTGAACCCGACGCCGTTCGACTGGGACGATCGCGACCTCGCCCTCGGCTTGGCCCGCACCTATCGCTGGGGCGGGCATTCCGCTTGGCCGCTGCCGCTCTCCGTCGCCCAGCATTCGCTGGCCGTGCTGGCGTTGTGCCGGGCCTGGGCGCCGGCCCCTCTGTCGCCGCTGGCGGAACTGCGCGAGCTGCTGCACGACGCCGATGAGGGGCTGCTGGGCTTCGACCCGCTGTCGGTGATCAAGCCGTTCCTCGGCCAGGAGTTCCGCGACCTGACCATGCGGCTCGAGGATGCGGTGTTCCAGCGCTACGGCCTGCAGCGCTGGACCGCGGAACAGAAGGCCTTCCACAAGCGCGCCGACCGGGTGGCCGCGGCCACCGAGGCGATCCATGTCGTCGGCTGGACCCGGGCCGAGGTGTGGCGCGTGCTGAAGATCCGGTTCCAGCCGGTCGAGGACGACCCCCTGCTGCCCACCTATGGCGGCACCGCCTGGGAGCCCTGGGCGCCGGACCTGGCGGCGGAGCGCTTCCTGGACGAGTTGGCGCGGCTGAAGGCCCTGGCCACCTAAAGGCGGCCACCTAAAGGCGAATGGCGGCGTGCGGCGACCGCCGGGCGATGAAGCGGGCGACGGTCGGGCCCAGCAGCACCACCAGGACGAAGCGCACGGTCTGCAGCGCCATCACGAAGGGCAGGTCGACATCGCTGGCGGCGGCGATGATGGCGATCGAATCCATGCCGCCGGGGCTGGTGGCGAGATAGGCGGTCAGCGGGTCGACCCCCAGCGTCCGGACCAGGATGAAGGCCAGGCCGCCGCAGAAGGCGATCAGCAGCAGGATCGACAGCAGGATCTGCGGCAGCGCGCGCGACGCGTGCACCAGCACCGTGCGGGTGAAGCCCAGGCCGATGCTCCAGCCGATCAGCGCATAGGCGACGGCGAGCAGCCATTCCGGCAGGGCGATGTCGATCGTGCCGGTGGCCTGCAGCACGGACCCGGCCACCAGCGGCACCAGCAGCGGGCCGGCGGGGATGCGCAGCAGCCGGCCGACCGTCGCGCCGATGCCTGCCAGGGCCAGCGTCCCGAGCAACGGCACTGCCTCGATCGGCGGGAACCACACGATCGGGGGTGGTGCTGTGCCCGAAGTGTCGACCCAGAATCGCGCGATCAGCGACGCGGCGGTGGCGACGCAGACCACGCGCAGATACTGCATGAAGGCGACCAGCCGGGCATCGGCGCCGAATGCCTCGGCCATCAGCACCATCGCCGACGCCGCCCCGGGCGAGGAGCCCCAGACGCCGGTGGTGCCGGGCAGCACCTGCCAGCGGCTCATCAGCCAGCCGAGGCCGCTGCTGGCGGCCAGGGTCGACAGCACCACCGCCAGGAACAGCGGCCACGCGCCCAGGAAGGTCGCCAGGATCGACGGGGTGATTGCCCCGGCGATCAGGCAGCCGATGATCGCCTGGGCCCCGAAATAGGGGGCCCGCGGCACCCGGATGGTGCCGCCGCCGGTGCCGACCAGGATGCCGGCGATCATCGGCCCCAGCAGCAGGGCGGCTGGCAGGGCCGCTGCCTCCAGCAGACCGGCGACGACGGCCGAGACGGCCAGCAGGATCGCCCATTGCCCGGCACGCGGCAGCCTGGCCAGGACCGGCAGAGCCGGGCCGTTCACGGAAACCACAGCAGCCTCGCTTTCCGTCTCAGGATTGGTCGAGCACGATGTCCGCAGCCCGGGAGACGACTCCGATGCGGGGCAGGATAGCGTCGATGGCGAAGCCGTGCATCTCCGCGGACATGCTGGTCATCGCATCCTCGGCGAACACCACCGCATAGCCGTGCTCCCAGGCGCTGCGGCCGGTGGATTCCACCCCGAAATTGGTGGCGATGCCGCCCAGCACGATGGTCCTGATGCCGCGCCGGCGCAGCTGCAGGTCCAGCTCGGTGCCGTAGAAGGCGCTCCACTGCCGCTTGGTGATGACGACGTCCCCGGGCGCGGCGACGCCCTCGGCGAGGTCGCTCCAGCCGGCGGGCAGGCCGCCGGCCGGGCGCGCCATCGGCCGGTCGACCGGCTGGGTCAGCCCGTCAGCGAAATCCGCCGACCAGCCGACGCGGACCGGGAAGACCGGGGCGCTGGCGGCGCGGAAGCGGGCGGCCAGCGCCTTGCCGGCGGCCAGCACCTCGGCGCCCGGGCGGGGCGCCAGCGGCATGCCCAGGATGCCGGCCTGCAGGTCGATCAGGACAAGCGCGGTGGTCCGCGGATCGAATGTCGTCATCGGTGTTCGCCTTCTGCCATGACGGTCCTGTCCGGCGCGGCGGGCGCGCTGGATGGACGGCTGGAGCCGCCTGTGGGAATATGAGGAATGCCTCGCAAATAGTTTTATGAGCATGTCCTCACAAAAGTCAACGGCCGATGCCACCACGGCGCGGTCGCCTCAGCGCGAGCGTGGCCGGCTGCGTGTCGCCGCCCTGATGAAGGCGGCGTCGCTGGTGTTCGCCGAGAAGGGCTACGAGGCGGCGACGATGACCGAGATCGCGGCCCGCGCCGGGGCGTCGATCGGCTCGCTCTACCAGTTCTTCCCGAGCAAGGAGGCGCTGGCCGACGCGCTGCTGGCGCAATACGCCGAACAGGTCGAGGCCGGGCTCGGCGCGATCACGGCCGGCGCGGCCGCGCTCGCCGCCCCCGACCTGGCGGATGCGCTGATCGACCTGCTGGTCGGGCTGAAGGATGAGCGCCGCGCGGTGATGGTGCTGTTCGAGGCGCGGCGCGAGGCCACGGCCCCGCCGTCGGAGCTGCGCGACGCGATGCGGCGGGCCATCGCCCGGATCCTGGCCCTCCATGCACCGGGCCTGCCGCCGCCGCGGGCCGCCGCCATGGCCGTGGCGGTGCTGCAGCAGATGAAGGCGGCCGCCCTGCTCAGCGTCGAGCCGGACCTGGAGTCGCGCGACGAAGCCCTGGCCGAGCTGCGGCGCATGACCCGGCTGTACCTCGCCGCCGGGCTGGCGCCGGCCTAATCCGACCGCTGCGACAGGGTGCGGCGCAGGCTGCGCACGTCGCCGGTGCGGACCGGAAGCGCGGCGTTGCCCCAGCTATTGCGCAGATAGGTGATGACCGCGGCGGTCTGGTCGTCGTTCAGGCGCCAGCCGAAGGCGGGCATGGCCGGGGCGGTCGGCGCCGCATCGGTGACGACCGCCTGGCTGCCCTGCAGCACCACCCGGATCAGCGTGGTCGGGTCCGCCGACTGGGCGCTGCCGGTGCCCTTCAGGGCCGGGAACAGCCGCGGGATGCCTTCGCCGGAGGCCTGGTGGCAGGCCGAGCAGTTGTCGGCATAGATCGCCTGGCCCGCCACCATCCGCTTGTCGGTCGCGGCCAGCGGGCGCGGGCCGGTCGCGCCCGCCCCCGGCTGGTCCTTGAGATAGGTGGCGATCGCCGCGAGGTCGGCATCGGTCATCCGCGAGGTCGACAACGCCACCACCTCGGCCATCGGGCCCGAGGCGGCGACCCGCTCGTTGCGGCCGGTCTTGAGATATTCGACGATCTGCGCCGTCGACCAGTCGCCGATGCCGACATGCCGGTCGGCGGTGATGTCGGGCGCGAACCAGCCCTGCAGCGCGCCGCCCCGCAGCGGCGCGCCGGTGTCGTCGCCGCCGAACCAGCTCTTGGCCGTATGGCAGCTGCCGCAATGGCCGAGGCCTTCGACCAGAGCGGCGCCGCGGTTCCACTCCGCCGGCTTGTCCGGCCGCGGCTTCAGCGGCCCGGCCGTGAAATACAGCAGGTTCCAGCCGCGCATGCCCAGCCGCATGTCGAAGGGGAAGGACAGCTGGTTCGGCTCCACCGGATTGCGCACCGGGTCCAGCGTGTCGAGATAGGCGCGGATCGCCAGCAGGTCGTCGCGCTCGACCTTGGTGTAGGCAGTGTAGGGCAGGGCCGGGTACAGGTGTTCGCCGTCGCGCCCGATGCCCTCCTGCAGCGCCCGCACGAATTCGTCGTCGGTCCAGCCGCCGATGCCGGTCTCGCGGTCCGGGGTGATGTTGGTGGCGAGCACGTCGCCGAACGGTGTCTCGATCGCCCGGCCGCCGGCAAAAGGGGTGCCGCCCGGCACCGTGTGGCAGGCGGCGCAGCCGCCCAGGATGGTGAGGTAGCGGCCCTTCTCGACCGTCTCGAAGGCATGGTCGTCGGCCCGGGCCGCCGCGATGCCGAGCGCCAGGGCGATGGCCGCGCCGGCGATCGCGGCCCTCATGCCCGCACCAGCCGGCCGGGGGATTTCAGGTACCGGGTGCGGATCGCCTCCGCCGCCCAATAGGCCAGCGCCCCGACGGTGCCGGTCGGGGTGTAGCCGGGATTCTGCGGGAAGGCCGAGGCGCCGACCACGAAGACGTTGGGGACGTCCCAGCTCTGCAGGTAGCGGTTCACGGCGCTGGTGGCGGGGTCCGCGCCCATGATCGCGCCGCCGGCGGTGTGGGTGGTCTGGTGGGGGACGATCGAATAGGGCCCCTTGCGCGGGTTCGCGATGACCTGCTTGGGCTTCATCGCCCGCGCGATCTCCATCGCCCGGTCGGTGGCATGGGCCGACATCCTCAGGTCGTTGGCCGGGAAGTCGAAGGTCAGGCGCAGCAGCGGGCGGCCGAAGCGGTCGGTGTAGGTCGGGTCGAGGTCCAGGGCGTTGCCGCGGGTGGCGTAGCTCGACCCCTGGGTGGTGACCGCGGTGGCCCTCAGATAGCTCTCCGCCGTCGCCTTCTTCCACGCCGATCCCCAGCGCGGCGTGCCCGGCGGCACCGGACGGGTGCTGATCGGGCCGCCGTTGGTCGGGTTGCAGCTGATCGACGCGCCGCCGACGAAGCCCAGGCCGGAATGGTCGAAATTGTCGCCGTTGAACGCATCCACCACCTGGCCCAGCGCGCCGGCGGCGATGAACGGGTTCAGGATCTTGTTGTCGTAGAACAGCGCGACCGAGGCGTTGGTCTGGCAGGCGTAGTTGCGCCCGACCGCACCCTCGCCGCTGCGCGGGTCGTAGGGCGTGCCGATGCCCGACAGCAGCATCAGCCGCACATTGTGCAGCATCGAGGCGGTGACGATCACCAGCTCGGCCGGCTGGAACCATTCCTCGCCGGAGCTGTCGACATAGGTCACGCCGGCGGCGTGCCGGCGGTCGCCGGTCAGGTCGATCTTCAGCACCTCGCATTCGGTGCGGGCGGTGAAGTTCGGCTTGCGCACCAGCACCGGCAGCACCGTGGTCTGGGCGCTGGCCTTGGAGTAGTTGGCGCAGCCGAAGCCCTCGCAGAAGCCGCAGAAGGTGCAGGGGCCCATGGTGACGCCCAGCGGGTTGGTGTAGGCCTGCGAGGCGTTGGCCGCCGGGGTCGGGAAGGGGTGGTGGCCGATCGACCGCGCCGCCTCCGCGAACAGGGTCGGGGCATAGGTCATCGGCAACGGCGGCAGCGGGTAGTCCCGCGCCCGCGGGCCTTCGAAGGGGTTACCGCCCTCCTGGATCCGCCCCTGGATGTTGCCGGCCTTGCCGGAAATGCCGGCGAGGTATTCGAACTTGTCGAAGGACGGTTCGAGCTCGTCATAGCCCACGCCCCAGTCCTGGATCGCCAGCTCCTCCGGGATCCCGGCGGCGCCGTAGCGTTCGGTCAGATGGCTCTTCAGGTGGAAATCGGTCGGGTTGAAGCGCCAGGTCATGCCGTTCCAGTGGACGCCGGCCCCGCCGACGCCGCTGCTCGGCAGGACCGACCCGAACTGCCGGATCGGCAGCGCCGTCTGGTCGCCATTGTTGCGGAAGGTGAAGGTCTCCTGCGCCGGCCGCAGGAACAGGTCCTGGCGCAGGGCGTAGCGCAGCTCGTCCTGGATGTAGCCGATGCCGAAGTCGGTGGCGGTGTCGCGCCACGGGCCGCGCTCGATGGCGACGACGTGCAGCCCGGCGTCGGTCAGCTCGTTGGCGATGATCGACCCGGCCCAGCCGAGCCCGATGATCACGGCATCAGTTGGTGGAAGACTCCTGGCCATGTCATCGCCTCGGCTGCACCCACTCCGCCCGGCCGGTGATGCTCACGGGCGGCAGCGGATAGGGCTGGTTGTGCTTGGTGACATGGTCGCGGTAGTCGTAGCGAGCGCCGGGGAAGCCGACCAGCTTCCAGCCGATCATGTCGCGGTTGCCGCCATGGATCGGGTCGGCGAAGAAGCCTTCCATGGTGTTCTGCAGCAGCATCTCGAAGAAGGCCTGGCCGTCGGTGCCGTCGAGCCTGACCGTGCCCCTCTCCAGCTCTTGCAGCACCAGGTCCCGCTCCTCGGGCCCCAGCCTGGCGAAGATCCGGCCGACATAGGCGGTCCGGCAATAGGTATCGAGCGCGGCCAGCGCGACGCGGTAGCGGGCGGCCGGCGTCAGCGGGGATTGCAGCCCCTGCTGCGGCGTGCCCTCGGCGAAGGGCGGGCGCACGTACAGCCGCTCCGACGACCCGTAGGACCCGGCGAGCTGCCGGTCGATGAAGATGGCGCAGCTGGCCTCGCGCGCGCCCGGCCCCAGGGCGTCGTTCGGGATCAGCCGCTCGATCGCGGCCTCGACCGCCGTCGCCTCCTCGGGCGTGAAGAAAGCCCAGGGCGCGGGCCAGATGGGGGTTGGTGGATTACCGGCATCGGGGGCCCAGGGCAGGCCGCCGCCGATGGTCCTGGCCTGGATGGTGGATGCCGTCAGCAGCAATGCTGCGGTGGAGCTGAGCAGTCCTCGCCTGGTCACGCCCAGGCGCACCGTGACGGACATGGACGCTCCCTGTCGGAAATATTGGCTGGTGGCCGGGAGGTACGCTGAAGACCAGTGTAAAAATGACTACAATCTTATAATTTACAGTAAAAGGATACAGGTGGCGCGGCGAAAGTCAATGGCACGGCCAAGGCTTATCCTTGACTTTGCCGTGGCGGCAGCACCGTCAGTCGCAGGGCGACGGCCAGCGCCGCCAGGGCCAGCCCGCCGATCAGCAGGGTGACGCCGGGCCAGCCCCAGCCGGTCCAGGCCAGGCCGCCGAGCGAGCCGACCACGCTGGACCCGAGATAGTAGAAGAACAGGTACAGCGAAGACGCCTGGGCGCGGGCCTGCAGGGCGCGGCGGCCGACCCAACTGCTGGCCACCGAATGGGCGCCGAAGAAGCCGAAGGTGAACACCGCGATGCCGGCGATGATCGGCCACAGCCCGTCGCTCCGGGTCAGGGCGACGCCGGCCAGCATCAGCACGATCGGCGCCCAGAACACCCGGCGGCGGCCGAGCAGCCCGGCGAGGTGCCCGACCCAGACCGAGGCGACGATGCCGATCAGATAGACCGCGAAGATCGCTGCGACGGCGGTCTGACTGAGCCCGTAGGGCGGCGCCAATAGACGGAAGCCGGTGTAGTTGTAGAGGGTGACGAAGGCGCCCATCAGCAGGAAGCCCTCGAGGAACAGCCAGCGCAGGCCGGGGTCGCGCAGATGGTCGGCGAAGGCGGACAGCAGGGGCCGCAGCCGCAGCGGGCGCGGCCGGAAATGGGCCGAGGGCGGCAGGCTGCGCCAGAACACGAATCCGGCGACCAGGCCGGTCAGCCCGACCACGCCGAGGCCGAGCCGCCAGGACACCAAATCGGTCAGCACGCCGGCGATCAGCCGGCCGCCCAGCCCGCCCAGGGCGCTGCCGCCGATGAACAGCCCCATGGCCAGGCCGACCGAGCGCGGATGCATCTCCTCGCTGACATAGGCCATGGCGACCGCCGGCAGGCCGCTCAGCGTCAGCCCCATCAGCGCACGCAGGACCAAGAGCCCGTGCCAGGACGGCATCAGCGCCGCCAGGCTGGTCAGCACCGCCGAGGCGAACAGCGACGCCACCATCACCGGCTTGCGGCCCCAGGCCTCGGACAGGGCGCTGGCCACCAGCATGGCGAAGGCCAGCGTGCCGGTGGTCAACGACAGCGACAGGCTGCTTTCCGCCGCCCCGACCTGGAACACATGGGTGAACACCGGCATCAGCGGCTGCACGCAGTACATCAGGGCGAAGGTCGAGAAGCCGGCGGCGAACAGGGCCAGATTGGTGCGGTGGAACGCCGCCATGCCGTGCTCGATATAGGCGACGACGTCCTCGGCCGCGACGACCCCGGCGGTGATCGCCGGCATCGTTGGGGTGGCGGGGGGCAGGGGAAGCGCGGTGGCGCCGGCCGATCGGGTCACGGAAGGTCTCCAGGCGGGCGGCGGACAGACAGCGCCCAGTCTCTACAAAAACATGGCCACCCCGATTGATACTGTCCAATATGTTTCACGGCATGTTTGATAGGCTTGGCGAATGATCGGATGGAGCTGAGGCACCTGCGCTACGCCGTGGCCCTGGCGGAGGAGCTGCATTTCAGCCGCGCCGCCGCCCGGCTGGGGATCTCGCAGCCGCCTCTCAGCCAGCAGATCCAGGCGCTGGAGGACGAACTCGGCGCGCGGCTGTTCGAGCGCACCAACCGCCGGGTGGCGCTGACCGAGGTCGGGCGGCTGTTCGTGGACCAGGCGCGGCTGGTGCTGGCCGGGGCGGACCGGGCGGTCGAGGTGGCGCGCCGGGCCCAGCGCGGCGAGATCGGCCAGGTCCGCATCGCCTTCACCGCCTCGGCGCCCTTCACCACGCTGATCCCGCAGACCATCTTCGCCTTCCGCCAGGCCTATCCCGACGTCCATCTGGAACTGCAGGAGATGGCCACCCGGCAGCAGATCGAGGCGCTGGCCGAACGGCGGCTGCAGGTGGGCTTCCTGCGCAACCCGACCTTCCCGCCGGTGCCCGACACGCTGGCGGTGCGTGAGCTGTTCCGCGACCCGCTGGTGGTGGCGCTGCGGGCCGACCATCCGCTCGCCGCCGGGGCGCCGGCACCGATGCCGCTGGCCGACCTCGCCGGTGAATCCTTCGTCTGCTACCCCCGCGACGCCGGCACCAGCCTGTACGACCAGATGATCGGCCTGTGCCGCGACGCCGGCTTCAGCCCGCGGCTGGGGCAGGAGGCGCGCGAGGTCTCGACCATCGTCGGGCTGGTGGCGGCCGGGCTGGGCGTGTCGCTGCTGCCCGCCTCGCTGCAGCGGATCCAGGTCGAAGGCGTGGTGTTCCGCCGGCTGACCGACCCCGGCGCCTTCACCACGATGTGGCTGACCTGGCGCCATGACGAGACCTCGCCGGCGGCGCGCGCCTTCATCGATCTGGCGACCGGAACCAACGCGCTTCCTGGTGGCAGCCGCTAGATCTGGTTCTCAGTCGCGGCAAGCCCGCCACAATTGGTATGAATTTTCGATGTCGCTCGTTCTTTTCGCTGGTGCAGCAAGAGCGTTGATGAGACCCTGAATCCGACGACGTGATTTCCGTCGTCTGTGATCGGAAAGGTGACATGCAAGGGGCAGCAGCCTGGCATAACCAACCGCTTCCCAGCCCCGACCTGGGCCAGACTCAGCATCGACATTCGTTCGAACGCCCCCTTGCCGGGGCGTTTTTTGCGTCTGGATGTCGGCTTCCGATCCGCCACCTGTCCTGTTCCACCCGACCCGAAGGAGCACTCGGCCGATGAGATCTCCCTGTGAAGGAGGCGGTGTCTGGGATCCTCTCTTCGAGGATGCACGCGAGAGCAAAGGACGACGTACCATGGTCAAACGCAGCGCTTCCACCGCCCGTATCGTCCCGATCAACGAGGGATTTGATGATGATTTCCGGGAGCAGAGCTACCTGAAGACGGTCAAGCCACGGACCGCCAACCAGGAAGTCCTGATGAAGGCGATCGAAGGCCATGCCATGACCCTGGCGCTCGGGCCGGCGGGGACGGGCAAGACTTATCTGGCGGTGTCCAAGGCCGTCGAGGCGCTGAATGCGGAGCGGGTCAGCCGCATCGTCATCACCCGGCCGGTGGTCGAGGCAGGGGAAAGCCTCGGCTATCTCCCGGGCGACATCAACGAGAAGATGGACCCCTGGATGCGCCCGATCTACGACGCGCTGTCCGACCGTCTCGGCGCCAAGCAGGTGCGCCAGATGACCAAGGAAGGCATCGTCGAGATCGCGCCGCTGGCCTATATGCGCGGCCGCACCATCTCGCGCAGCTTCGTCATCGTCGACGAGGCTCAGAACATGACCTTCCAGCAGCTCAAGATGCTGCTGACCCGCCTGGGCTGGCATTCGACCATGGTCATCACCGGCGACCCCGACCAGACCGACCTGCTGCCCGGCCTGTCGGGACTGGAGGAAGCGGCGCGACGGCTGCAACCGTTGGACGGCATCGCCGTGGTGCGGCTGACCACCCAGGACATCGTCCGCCATCCGCTGGTGGCGGCGATGATGCCGCTCCTGGCCTGACGCGACCCCCGGCCGGCCCCGTCCCGGGCCGGCTGGGCTGTCGAGCAGGGAGAGGCTGAGGGATGGGCGGGAGTCACGGCGCCGACCGCGACGGCAATGAGCGCAGCCTGTGGATCGCGCTGCTGCCCACCGCGGGTTTCATGGTGGCGGAGATCGTCGGCGGTCTCGTCACCGGCAGCCTGGCGCTGATTTCCGACGCGGCGCATATGGCGACCGACGTGATCGGGCTGTCCATCGCCATCGTGGCCATCCGCATCGGCCGGCGGCCGCCGGATGCGCGGCGCAGCTTCGGCTATGAGCGGTTCGAGATCCTGGCGGCGGCGTTCAACGCCCTGTTGCTGTTCGGCGTCGCCCTCTACATCCTCTACGAGGCTTGGCGCCGCCTGAGCGAGCCGACCGAGGTCAACTCCACCGCGATGCTGGTGATCGCGGGCCTCGGCCTGCTGGTGAACCTGTTCTCGGTCTGGATGCTGCGGTCCAAGCGCGACGCCAGCCTGAACGTGAAGGGCGCCTATTTCGAGGTGCTGAGCGACCTGCTCGGCTCGGTCGGCGTGATCGTGGCCGCGATCGTCATCCGGCTGACCGGGTGGGAATGGGTGGATTCGCTGATCGCCGTCGCGATCGGCTTCTGGGTGCTGCCGCGCACCTGGATCCTGCTGCGCCAGAGCGTGAACATCCTGCTCGAAGGCGTGCCCGACGGCATCGACCCGGCGGCGGTGGCGCAAGCGCTGCGGGCGCTGCCCGGCGTCACCGACGTCCACGACATGCATGTCTGGGCCCTGACAGGGGGCCGGATCTCGCTGACCGCCCATCTGGTGGTGCCGGGCGACACCGTCGCGATCCCGGCCCTGCTGGACCAGGCCCGGACGATGCTGCATGAGGGGTTCGACATCGGCCATGTCACCCTGCAGTGCGAGCCGGTGCCCTGCGCCGACGCCGCGGCGGGCCATCGCTTCCTCTGACTCCGGGATCGCGACCGGAACCTCCCGCTGCCGGTTCCTGTTTCCCTGGCAGACGGCCAGGAAGGAACAGCCATGGCGACCAGGCGAAGCAGAGGCGAGAGCCCCGATACCAGGACGGTCGACCCCAACGAGCCCTTCGAGGAGATGCCGGTGTCCCCGGATGGTCCGGGCGACACGGATCGCATCCGCGAGCGCGCGCACGAGATCTGGCGGGAAGAGGGCTGCCCCAAGGGCCATGCCGATGAGCATTGGCGGCGGGCGGAGATTGAATTGACCGATCGACCGGTCAGGGAATAGCGGCCGGCGCCGCATCCGGCCTGGACAGGGCAGGGCAGGCCCAAGCCTGCCCTGGCATCACATCGCTGTCGTCAATGCGTCCCGTGGCCCGACTGGCCGCCCTTGCGCCCCGCCTGGGCGGCGCGCTCCCGGTCATTGGCGAAATTGCCGCCGCTCTCCTGGCCGCCCTTGCGGCCGGCCGCCGCCGCGCGCTCCGGATCGTTCTTGAAGTTGCCGCCGCTCTGCTGGCCGCCCTTGCGGCCGGCCTCCGACGCCCGGGCCGGATCGTTGGCGAAATTGCCGCCGCTCCTCTGGCCGCCCTTCCGACCCGCTTCCGCCGCGCGCTCCCGGTTCCGGGCGAAGTTTCCGGCGCCGCCGCGATGTTGGGTTTGGGTGTCCGCCATGATTCAAAGCTCCCTTGCTGCGGGCTCTCGGCAAGGGAATAGGATTTGTCGGGGCAGGGTTCCCAGTGAAATATCCTTCATTTTTCAACCGGTTCGATGGGCTTCGCTGGCCCCTGTCCCACCCGGCCGCGCTGTCAAGATCCCGTGTTTTGGGGGGATTGCCCGCGGCCCGTCCTGTCGTGATTCTGGAGCCAAGCCGACAGGCGACCGCGTTCCCTCCGATCTCCGGCGGTCGCGACGAGCGGCGATGGGCTAGGGGCCTTCCCGGCCTGCGCCCGACCCGGCGCAGGCCGACCTTTCCGTGCGAATGGTGGTCTCCCGAGATCTGGAGGCGGTTCCGTTTCAGCGGTCGGTTACGATATGATACCGATGCCGGGACGTGGAGTGAGGAGCGGCCGATGGTTGCGCGCAAGCTGGTGGATGACGGACTGCACCCCTGTCCGATCCGCAATGTGCTGGACCGGCTCGGCGACCGCTGGAGCCTGCTGGTGCTGCGGACGTTGGCCCCGGGGGCGATGCGCTTCACCGTGGTGAAGCGCACGATCGGCGACATCTCCCAGCGCATGCTGGCACAGACGCTGCGCCGGCTGGAGCAGGACGGGCTGGTGACGCGCACGGTGCACCCGACCATCCCGCCCCGGGTCGATTACGCGCTGACGCCGCTGGGGCAATCGCTGATGGAGCCGCTCGACGCCCTGGTGCGCTGGGCCGACGAGCATCACGGCGCGGTGCGTGCCGCGCGCCAGGCCTATGTGCCGCCGACCGCCGAGGCGGCCTAGCCCCCGGTTCAGCTCGTCGGCTTCTGCGCCACCTGCTCCAGTGCGGCGGCGTCCAGCATCTCCAGCCGGCGGCCCTTGATCCGGAACAGCCCGTCGCGCTGCAGCCGCTTCAGGGTCCGGTTGGCATGCACCAGGGAGATGCCGAGCGCATCGGCGACGTGCTGCTGCGTCACCGGGAAGGGGATGCTGCCGGCCTGCTTCATGTCGCGCGCCTCGGCGCGGTTGTGGATGTCGAGGATCAGCGCCGACACCCGCTCCAGCGCGGTGCGCTGGCCGATCGACAGCAGTTGCTCCTCCATCTGGCGCTTCTGGTCTGCCGCCAGGGCGGCGAAGCGGAAGGCGATGTCCGGCTGGGTCTGGTAGAGGTCGGCGATGTCGCGATAGGCGACGACGCAGAGCGAGACGTCGGTGACCGCCTCGATCGAGGTGACCGCGTTCTCGAAGAACTGCGCCTGGAAGCCGATCACGTCGCCCGGCAGGATGAAGGACAGGATCTGCCGTCGGCCGTCCTGCAGCGTCTTGTAGCGGATCGCCCAGCCTTCGGTGACGCTGTACAGCGGCGGGTTGACATCGCCCTCCAGCATGATGGTAGCGCCCGCGGGGAAGACGACATCCTCGACCCGGCGCCGTTGGATGTAGTCGAGCAGCTCGGGGTCCAGGATCTTGAGCTGCGGCTCGTGGGTGTCGAGCTTCACATTCAGGTCGTGCGGCGACATGGCAGCTCCCTCCGGCACAGAATGGTGCAGCGATCACGTGCCACATCCCGCGGATCAGGCGCGAAACGTGGCGAAGCGGCCGCGGCAGGGCGGCTAACCACTAACGGAACAGTGGTCCGGGCGGTTCCCTGAAGGGGCATTGCCAAGCTCGCTTGACACTGAAAATTCGCTTGCAGCATAGTAAAAATATTGACGCTTCAGAAAAATAACGCTGCCGAAGCCGCAAGCGGCCGGCGCTCACCATGAGCAGGGAGACGGACATGTCGATGGTGCGACGGTCGCTGGTCGCGGCGGCCTTGATCACGCTGGCGGCGCCGGGGCTGCCGGCGGCGGCGAAGACGCTGGTCTATTGCTCCGAGGCCAGCCCGGAGAGCTTCAACCCGATGTTCGCCAGCGCGGACTCCACCATGGATGCGGTGGCGCGCACGGTCTATGACCGGCTGGTCCGGTTCAAGCCGGGCACCACCGAGATCACCCCGTCCCTGGCCGAGCGCTGGGAGATCTCCGACGACGGCCGGATCTACACCTTCCACCTGCGCCCGGACGTCAAGTTCGCGGCCAATGCCGCCTTCACCCCGACCCGGCCCCTGACCGCCGACGACGTGGTCTATTCCTTCGACCGGCAATGGCGGGCGGACAACCCGTTCCACACCCTGGGCGGCAGCAGCTACGAATATTTCGAGGCGCTGGGTCTGGGGGCCATGCTGCAGTCGATCGACAAGGTCGATGACCTCACCGTCCGCTTCACCCTCAAGGCCCCCAACGCCACCTTCCTGGCGACCATCGCGCTCGACTTCGCCTCGATCCAGTCGCTTGAGATGGCGCAGGCGATGGTGGCCAAGGGCACGCCGGAGGCGCTGGACCAGACGCCGGTCGGCACCGGGCCCTTCGTGCTGCAGGCCTACGACCCGGATTCGCGCATCCGCTACAAGGCCAACCCCGACTATTGGGACGGCAAGCCGCCGATCGACACGCTGGTGTTCGACATCACCCCGGACGCGACGGTGCGGGTGTCCAAGCTGCAGGCGGGGGAATGCCAGATCACCACCCAGCCGCTGGCCTCGGCGGTGCCGCAGCTGAAGCAGGACCCGAACATCACGGTGCTGCAGCGCCCGGGCGACAATCTCGGCTATCTCGGCTTCAACCTGGAGAAGAAGCCGCTCGGCGACGTCAGGGTGCGGCGCGCCCTGGCCATGGCGATCAACCGCCAGGCGATCGTCGAGGCGGTGTACCAGGGCGCCGGCACGCTGGTGAATTCGGCGCTGTCGCCGGTCGAATGGGGCGCGGCGAAGGATCTCAAGGGCTACGCCTACGACCCCAAGGCGGCCAAGGCGCTGCTGGCCGAGGCCGGCTATCCCGACGGCTTCTCGCTGTCCCTGTGGGCGATGCCGGTGTCACGGCCCTACAACCCCGACGCCCGGCGGATGGCGGAGCTGATCCAGGCCGACTGGGCGGCGATCGGGGTGAAGGCCGAGATCGTCAGCATGGAATGGGGTGCCTATCTCAACCGCACCCAGGCGGGCGAGCATGACGCGCTGCTGCTGGGCGGCACCAGCGACAATGGCGACCCCGACAACACCCTGACCTTCGTCCTGGCCTGCGGCGAACAGAACCGCATGAAGTGGTGCGACAAGCCGTTCAACGCCCTGCTGGACGAGGCGCGCAGCACCACCGACCAGGCCAGGCGGACCGAGCTTTACGTCAAGGCGCAGCAGATCGTGGAGGACCAGGTGCCGCTGGTGCCGATCGCCAGCTCGATCGTCTCGATGCCGATCCGCAAGAACGTGCTGAACTACGTGCTCGACCCGTTCGGCCGGCAGAATTTCTCCAAGCTCGACCTGGCGGAATAGCCGGGCGGGGAGAGGCAGCATGGCAAGCGATGTGACAACGGCGATCAAGGATATTCTCGACGACTTCGTGGCCAAGGGCATCGTCGGCGCTTCGGTCGCAGTGGTGATGCCTGGCGATGCGCTGCTGACGGTCTGCGCCGGCCTGGCCGACCGGGAGCGGGGGAATGCGGTCGAACCGCACCATCTGTTCAAGAACGGCAGCTGCACCAAGACCTTCGTCGCCGCCACGCTGATGCGGCTGGCGCGGGCCGGGGTGGTGCCGCTCGACCAGCCGGTGGCGGAATGGTTCCCGGACCTGCCCAAGGGCGGGCAGATCCAGGTGCGCCAGCTGGTCAACCACCGCAGCGGCCTGCCGGAATTCGAGTTCGACATCCCGATGATGCCCGGCCGGGTCTGGGCGCCGCAGGAGATCGTCGACCTTGCCTTCCGGGTGCGGCCGCAGGAGGAGCCGGGGCAACGCTGCTCCTACAGCAACACCGGCTATGTCCTGGCCGGCATGCTGATCGAGAAGCTGACCGGCGGCACGCTGGCGGCGCAGGTGCGGCGCCAGGTGCTGCAGCCGCTCGGCCTGGCGGACAGCTTCTCGGCCGCCGGCGAGGCCTTCCCGGAGGACCGGCTGGTGCGCGGCTACTACCACCGCCCGCCGCCACCGCCGGGCGGCCCGCTGCCGCTGGAGCAGGGCGGCGAGATGTGGAACATGAACGGCGTGCTCGAGCCCTCCGACGCGCTGCAGGATTCGACCGCGCTGTTCCCGTTCTCCGAGGCCTATGCCGCCGGCGACATGGTGGCGACGCCGCGGGACATGGCGCTGTTCCTCGACGGGCTGTTCGGCGGCCGGCTGTTCGAACCGGAATGGCTGCAGGAGATGGCGGAGAACCGCTGGCCCGCCGGCTTCCCGGGCACGCGGATGCGGGAATCCGGGGCCGGTCTGTTCCTGTCCTCCTATGCCGGCCGGATGACCCTGGGCCACCAGGGCAGCCTGCCGGGCTATGTCTCGGTGATGCAGCATGATCCGGCGACCGGCATCAGCGCGGCGCTGGTGACCAACACCGGCTCGGGCAACCGGCTCAGCTTCCAGGCCTCCGGCCTGCATGGGGCGTTCGACGAGATCCTGGCCGCCGCGTCGGCTTGATCCGGGCGGCAAGCCCGCATCGGCCGGCTCGGCCGGAAGGCCGCATCGGATTGACCCCGCCGCGGCGGCGGGGCTATGTCGGGGCGGGGCGATCGGGCCCCGCCGGAAACCGTCGGAGCCCCCATGCCGCGTCGCCTGCCGCTCGCCCTCGCTCTCCTCGTCGCCGCCTGCGCCGCCCAGCCGGGGCCGCAGGGGCCGCGCACGGGCTACCAGCCGCAGACCACCGCGCATCTGACCGGTTCGGTCGCGGTCAACCCGATGGGCTACCGGCCGCGCACCGGGGCCGCGCCGCAGGGCAGCGTGCAGGACGTGCCCGGCTACATCACCGGCGCCCTGAAGGCGGAGCTGCGGCGCGCCGGCGCCCGGCTGGATTCCACCCGCTGCACCCTCGACGGCACGATCCGCGACTTCAATGTCGAGAGGGCGGGGGCGGAGGAGCATTACGGCATCGACATCCGCTACGTCCTGACCGTCGGCAACGATGTCCCGTTCGACCAGGCGATCGGCACCACCTTCACCGTGCCGCGGGGCCAGTCGGTCGATCGCGCGGTCGACGCCGGGATCGCCAAGAACCTCAACATCCTGCTGAAGGACGACTGGTTCCAGACGCTGCTGGTGCGCGAGTGCAGCGGCCGGAGCTAGAGCGGAGTCCGCCATGCCATTTGAGACCGTGCCGGACATCATCGTCATCACCGGCATCATGGCGGCGGGCAAGTCGACCGTGGCCCAGGCCCTGGCCGAGCGGCTGCCCCGGGCGGTGCATCTGCGCGGCGACCTGTTCCGGCGGATGATCGTCTCCGGCCGGGTCGAGGTGACGCCCGACCTGCCGGCCGAGGCGCTGCGGCAGCTCGACCTGCGCCACGACCTCGCGGCGATGGCGGCGGGCCGCTATGCCGAGGCCGGCTTCACCGTGGTGTGGCAGGACGTGATCCTGGGGCCGACGCTGGCGCGGATGGTCGAACGGCTGCGGGGCCGGTCCTTCGGCGTCGTGGTGCTGTGCCCGTCGCCCGAGGCGGTGGCGGCACGCGAGGCCGGCCGCCCCAAGACCGGCTACGGCGCCTGGACGCCGGAAGACCTGGATCGCGGCCTGCGCGCCGACACGCCGCGGATCGGGCTGTGGCTCGACAGCTCCGGCCTCAGCGTCGCCGCCACGGTCGACGCCCTTCTCGAGCGGATCGCGGAGACCCGGCGGGGGCTGCCGTGAGCGCGGACGCCGCAAGTCGGCTGCTCGCCCTGGCCCGGGTGCTGCTCGACGGCATCGACCGGCCGGAGCTCGCCGCCTTCCTCGCCGACTGGCCTACGCCGGAGGCGATGCGGCGGGTGACCGAGCCCCGGCCGCTGCCGGTGCTGCGTTGGCTCGATGCGCTGGCGCCGGTCGCGGACACCCGCGCTTTGGTCGCGGACCTCGTCGACGCCGCGCCGGACCTGGCCTGGGGCCAGACCTATGGGGCCGGCGATGTGGACCCGCACTTCCTCGAGCGCTATGGCTGGACCGAGCTGGCCGGCCTCAGGGGGCCGGTCGCCGATGACCGCCTCGCCTGCGGTTTCCTGCTGCTGGGGCCTGATGTGGAATACCCGCCGCACAACCACGCCGCCGAGGAGATCTACCTGCCCCTGGCCGGCACGGCCGACTGGCTGCGCGGCGACGAGGGCTGGGCGCGGCGCCGCCCCGGCACGCTGATCCATCATCCCACCTGGATCCCGCACGCCATGCGCACCGACGGGCAGCCCTTGCTGGCGCTCTATCTCTGGCGCGGCGGCGACCTGGCGCAGAAATCGACGATGCTGCCGGCCGGTCCGGGCACAGGGGAGGAGAGATGACCGCCCATGAACCGTTTCTGATCCAGGCGATCGATCTGGCCCGCCGGAACGTCGAGGAGCAGGGCGGCCGGCCCTTCGGCGCCGTGCTGGTGCGCGACGGCACGGTGATCGCCACCGGCGTCAACCAGATGGGCGCCACGGGCGACCCGACGGCGCATGCCGAACTGCAGGCGATCCGGGCGGCCAGCCGCGATCTCGGATCGCTGCGCCTGGACGGCTGCACCGTCTATGCCAGCGGCCATCCCTGCCCGATGTGCCTCGCGGCCATGACCATGACCGGGATCGACGCCGTCTATTATGCCCATTCGAACGAGGATGGGGCGCCGTTCGGCCTGTCGACCGCCGGGGTCTATGCCGAGCTGGCCAAGCCGCTGGGCGAGCGGGCCATGACCGTCCGGCACCTGCCGGTGCGGGTGGCGGGCACCGACCTCTACGCGCTGTGGCGGCACCGGCAGCCGGGCTGATCCGTTACCGCCTCAGTGCGGCTGGACCTTGATCATCACGATCTCGGCCGTATTGCCGGCCCCCTGGGTCAGCACCGCATGACGGGTGTCGGTGGTGAACAGCAGCTTGCCGGCGCGCTCGACCCGGGCCGACACGGCGTAGCTGTGACGCGGGTCGATCTGGGCCGGGTCGTAGGACAGGGTGAACGGCGACGGCACCCGGACCGGGGCGATGCGCTGCTCGGCCACCACCGTCGACGGCGCGTCGGCCAGCGAGACGTCGGCCAGTTGCACGATCAGCTCCGCATCTGCCGGCAGGGCGATGCGTTCGCGATAGGTCGCGGTGCCGGTGACGCTGGCGCTGGCGACCGGGGCAGGCGACGACGGCATGGCGGTCTCTCCGGTCCGGCCGCAGGCGGCAAGCGCAAACGCCGCGGCGAGGGCGGCGACGGCAAGGGATGGGCGCGTCATCTCATGTCTCCTGGCCCCAAGGGCCGCAACGGTCTCCCGGGATGAACGCTTGGCGGCGAAATCCGTTGCCGATCGGACGATGACGGGGTGCGAAGACGCTTAGCGGCCCAGGACGGCCTGCACGATGGCGACGCCGGCTGCGGCCGAGACGGCGGTGACGAAGGCGCCCCAGGCGAGGTCGACCACGGTCAGGGCCACCGGCCAGTTGCGCAGCGTCGCCAGGTTGGTCAGGTCGTAAGCGGCATAGGCGACGCAGCCGAACAGCGCGCCGCGGATCGCCGCCCGGCCCCAGGACCCGGCCTCATAGGCGGGGAGGGCGACGAAGACGACGATGCCGAGGACATAGACGGCATAGAACAGCCCGGCGACGGCGAAGTTCGGCCGGTCCGCCAGCAGCGTGCCCAGGCTGGCGGCGTAGAAGCCCTTCGCCACCAGGCCGAGCCAGATCGCGTCGAGGCCGAGGAAGACAACCGCGACCGCGCCGTACAAGCAGAGAATGGTGAGCATCGTCCCCTCGGATCCGTCGCGCGCCTGGTGTCGAGGATACGCGGCCGTCTCCGCGGTGGATCAGAGGGACTTCGCCGCCGCCGTCAGTCCCGGAAGTTCAGGTACTGCAGCGGCATCTCGATCTTCAGCCCGCGCACCAGGGCGATGACGGCCTGCAGGTCGTCCAGCTTCTTGCCGGTGACGCGCAACTCGTCGCCCTGGACCGCGGCCTGCACCTTCTGCTTGCTGTCCTTGATCGCCTTGATGATGGTCTTGGCCAAGTCGCGGTCGATGCCCTGCTTCACCACCACCTCCTGCCGCACCATGTTGCCGGAGGCCTTCTCGACCGGTTTGAAGTCGAGCGCGCCGGCATCGAGCTTGCGGCGGGAGAAGTAGCCGCGCAGCAGTTCGTGCATCTGCTTCAGCTTCAGGTCGTCGTCGGCCATGATCGTCAGCTTGTCGTCGCTGCGCTCGACCGAGCATTTCGATCCCTTGAAGTCGAAGCGCTGGGCGACCTCGCGCATCACGCCGGCGACGGCGTTGTCGACTTCGGTGAGGTCGGTTTTCGAGACGATGTCGAAGGAGGGCATGGACGTCCGGCTCTGCGGTGCTGGGCCGGGGAGTCTAGCCGATTCCGCGACGGAAGGGAGTCTCCGGTTCTGCCGCGGCCTCGGCCGGCATGCCGAACGGCGCCAGGGCCACGTCGTGCCGCCGCAGCGCGTGGCGGAATCCCGGCCCGGCGAAGTAGCGGCATTCGGCCTCGCGCGCCGTGGTGACGGGGTCGAGCGCGGCCAGCGACCGGTCGACCAGGCCGGGGTGGCACATCACCACGGCCTCGTCCGGCACCGTGGCCAGCCAGCGGTCGAACAGGGCGGGATAGTCCCGCGCCGCGAAGTCATAGATGCCGCAGAAGCTGGCGTTGCGGCGCCGGGCCAGGGGGCCGAGCACCGCATCCGACCGCCGGCTCAGGGCCTGGAGGAAGAACGACTTGGCGGCGAAGGGGCGGCGCAGGATGCGGCGGGCATGGTCGCCGCAGCGCCGGATCCAGCGCGGCCGGGCACCGACGCTCTGCAGGGTCAGGCCCAGCGTCTCGGCGATTCCGGGCAGCAGATGCACATGCTGGTGCCCGTCGATGAAGTCGGGCGGCCGGCCCAGGGCATCGGTGAAGGCCGCGTACTGGGCCTCGATCTCGGCCGACAGGGCCCCCAGCGGCAGGCGCCGGCCCAGGCTGAGCCGGAACAGGCCGGCGAGGGTCGGGAAGCGTCGCCAGCCCGCTCCGCTGCGCAGCTGCGGCGACAGGGGGGCGAACGGCCCGGTCAGGCTCAGATGCAGGCCGAGTTCGACCCGGGGGCCGGCCGCGGCGGCGAGGCCGTGCAGGGCGCCGGCCGCATCCGGCCAGAACGCCCCGACCGTCATGCAACTGGTGCCGGACAGCGCGCCCGCCGACAGCAGCTGCCGGATCGCCAGCGACACGCCGGGGGCCAGGCCGTAGTCATCGGCGATCAGCGTGATGCGCCTGGAGGGTGCGAGACAGCTCATCGGCAGGTTCCCGCCGCATGTGTTCGGCGATGACGTAGAGGGGACGGTCCTTCACCTCGTCGAGGATCTCGCCGAGATACTCGCCGAGAATCCCGAGGTTGATCAGCAGCACCCCGCCGATCAGGACCAGGATGGCGATGACGCCGGGCACCCCCGGCAGGGCCACGCCGTGGACCAGGCAGACGATGGTGATCCACAGCCCGTAGGTGAAGGCGGTGAGGGCCATGGCGAAGCCCAGCAGCGTCGAGATCCGCAGCGGCATGCGGCTGAACGAGGTGACGCCGTTCAGCGACAGCAGCAGCAGCTTCCAGAACGACCATTTGGTGGTGCCGCCGATCCGCTCCGCCGGCTGGTAGTCGATCTTGCGCTGCTTGAACCCGACCCAGATCGACAGGCCCTTGAAGAAGCGGCCGCGCTCCCGCATGCCGCGCAGGGCGGCCGCCGCCTTGGCCGACAACAGCCGGAAATCGGCCGCGTCCGGCGTGATCCTGAAGGTGTTTCCGGCGTTCATCAGGTTGTAGAAGGACTTGACCAGCAGGCGGTAGCCCAGCCCCTCCTGCCGCCGGCGGCGCACGGCGTAGACGATGTCGTCGCCATCGACCAGCCAGTGCCGGACGAAGGTGTCGATCAGCTCCGGCGGGTGCTGGCCGTCCGCATCCATGAACACCACGGCGTCGCCGGTCGCGGCGTCCAGGCCGGCGGTCAGCGCCGCCTCCTTGCCGAAGTTGCGGCTGAACCGGATCAGCTCCACCCGCAGCCGGTCGCTGCGCAGGCCGGAGATGACGTCGGCGCTGCCGTCGCGGCTGCCGTCATCGACATAGATGACGTCGACCGCGAGGCCATGGACCTGGTCGAGCCGCCCGGCCAGGGCCTCCAGCGCGCGGTGCAGGTCGGCCACCGATTCCGCCTCGTTGAACAGGGGCACGACGATGGAGAGGCGCCGCGGGATGGTGGTGATGGCGTAGTTCATCGTGGCCCTCGTCAGCCGGGGCAGGTGATGGCGGGGGCGGCGCGGCCGGGAAGCACGGCGATCCAGACCGTCCGGTCCTGCAGCGCGGTGCCGAGGGCGGTCCGCGCCGGCCAGGGATAGGCGGTGACCGACTGCGGGCACAGGCCGGCGATCGGCTGCCCGGGCACCGGCTGGCGGCGCGAGGCGTAGGCGGCGCCGGTCTGCAGCAGCCGGGCCGGGTCGACCCAGGGGGACAGCGCCGGGTCGGCATCCTCGAACACCTGCGGCCGCGACCCGGCGTAGAGGGCGACGGTGCCGGCCTCCGGGATCGTCCCGATCACGGTCTCCAGCGGCCCGCTCTGGCTGCGCCGCCACAGCGCGTCCACCGCCGTCGACAGGGCGGGGCCGTCGAGATTCATGATGTTCGGCGTGCCCGACAGGCCCGGCTTGACCAGCATCAGGACGGTGAAGCCGACCAGGAACAGCGGCGCCAGCGCCAGGGCGGCGATGCGGAAGCGGGGTGCGATCCCGCCCGAGAGGCCTTGCCCGGTGAGCGCGGGCAGGGCGAGGGCCAGCAGCGGCGGCGCCGCCAGGACGAAGCTCATGCCCCACATCGTCCGGATCCGGATGCCGGTCACCGCGGACGCGATCGCCAAGGCGAGGATCGGGACGAGATAGACGAAGACGAGATAGCCGCCGGCCGGGGAGCGGAGCCGCTGGCGGGCGAGCCGGACCAGGCGGCCGGTCCTCTCGCGCCCCAGGGCGCCGAGGCCGATGGCGGCCGCCAGCAGCATCGGGGCGATGGCGAACAGCTGGTCGCCGAGGAAGCTGAGCGGGCCGACCAGGTGGCCGGAGGGGCCGATCAGGGTCTCGTCGCCGCGATCGGCAAGATAGCCGAGGGTGACGAAGTCGTTCTGCAGCAGCCAGATCAGGTGCGGCGCGATCACGGCCAGGAAGGCGGCGAGACCGATGTAGAAGCCGGGCCGGGCGAAGTGCCGCCGGCCGGACGGCGACAGCAGGAGATAGGCGAGGAGGGTGGCGAGCAGCACTCCGATCGAATACTTCGACAGGACGCCCAGGCCCGCGGCGACCCCGGTCAGCCCCCACCACACCGCCCGGTCGCGGGTCAGGGCGCGCCAGAACAAGGCCACGGTCCAGGCCCAGAAGGCGAACTGGACGGTGTTCGGGTTGAAGCGCGGCGCGGCGTAGGTGGTGTAGTGGGTCAGGGCCAGCAGCACCACCGCGACCAGCGCCGCCCGCCGCCCGGCGATGTCCCGGGTCAGCAGCCAGATGCCGGCGAAGGCGGCGGCGATGTAGGCTTGGCTCAGCGCGTAATAGGCCCAGTTGGCGCTGCCGAAGGCGGCATGGACCAGTTCGGACGACCAGGCCGCCAGGGGCGGGTGCTTGTGATAGCCCCACAGCCAGTGCTGCCCCCAGTAGAGGCCCTCGAGCGTGTCCGGATGCAGGTTGCCCGCCAGCCAGGCCGGCAGCAGCGTCCACGCCACGAAGCCGGCGCCGAGCAGGGCCGGGACCCACAGCGTCCCGCTCCAGGACGGGGTCCGGGCCGGGGCGGTGACGATGCTGAGCGGGGGGTGGCTGCCCTCGCTGCGGAGGTCGAGGCCGGCCAGGGCGGGATCTGAGGGCATGGGTCCGGGGCTGTTCGATCGTGTCCGGCCTCTATGCGACCCGGAAATATTGTCCGTCAATAATGATTTATCGATATTCGATAAATCTTTCGTAAGCTGTGCGATGATCAGACTGCCGGTGAGCAGGCGGCGGCGCCCCGTCTCGACGGCGGTGTCGATGGCAGATGGGGTCCGGGCCGCCTTGGTGCTCACAGTGCCGTCGCTGGTCAGTGTCTGGGCACGCGCCCGCCCTGGCGAAGCCATGGCTGTCGAAAGCCGGACGTCGCGGTGCAACTAACGATAGCGATCCGTCGGCAGGTTCGATAATTACAATTTTGTATATGGGATTTACTGAATGCTATATTTCAGTAGACCAGGGCATGGTCTCTCGGGCGCTATCTGGACGAAGAAATATTGATGGGATAGTGACGTCCTGGCGAGAGGTTTTTATTTCGATATTACTGTGACCGCCGGGCGGCTGATGCCGTGTGCATGGCGGGCAGGGATCCTCCGCTCCCTCAACGCAAAAGGCCCGTCCGCGATTGCGGACGGGCCTTTTGCGGGGCCGGTTCGGAAGGGGGCGCCGTCAGTCGGCGCGTTCGGCGACCTGGGTGGTCGAGGCGTAGATGAAGCCGTAGGTGGGGTAGACGGTGGTGCCCATCTGGCCGGTGGGCTGGTGCCAGAAGCGGGTCTGGCTCCAATCATTCTTCGCCGACACGTCGATCACCCGGCTGGGCTCGTTCACCCGGCCACGCGGCGCCCAGTTGGCCTGGTCGACGATGATCTCCCGGGCGCTCACCACCCGGCGCACCACGGCGACATGGCCGCGCCGCATCGAGCCGCTGCGCTTGAGGACGATGACCGAGCCGACCGCCGGCATGCGGCCCCGGTTGTAGCGGCCGGAAGCGCCATCCCACCAGCGCCAGGCGTCGCCGGAGATGGCGAAGCCGGTCAGCTCGCGGGCGAAGGGCACGCAGGACCAGCGGCGGTTCTCGGATTTCAGCGCGGCGACGCGCTGGACCAGCCGCTGCTCGGTGCCGCTGCGGGCGACCGCAGGCTGGGCCCGCGGAACATCGAGAGTGGCGACGGCGCGGCGGGCCTGGGTGGCCTGCCGGGGCGACGGGGTGGCCGGCGCCTTGTCATCGGCTGCCGCGGCCCGCGCGGGGGCTGCCTGGCTGGTCGTCGCGGCGTTCTGGACCGCGCCTTCGACCTGCTGGGCCGACCGGCCGTCAGCGGCCGCGGCGGCCAGGTTCAATTCGCGTGTGGTGCGGGATCCCGCCTGCGCAGTCTGGGTCAGGAACCCAATGCTGCAGGCGAGCGTTAACAGACTAACAGTGAGGGACCTGATGGGGCGCTTGGCCCGGTTGCGGAATCGTGGTGCATGATCAGTGTCGCGGGTCATCACTGGCCCGTCCCCCCTGCGCTGTTCAATCGGACTTCACTCGCTCCTTGGCGCTCCAATCGGATGCAGCGCCCTTCCGTCCGGCTCGTCCGATGACCCCAGTCATCGCCCCCTCACCGGCAAGGACGTCTAGTAACATTCTGAAATAATCCCGCCAAGGAAAAATGACATCCTACGGCCAGATTTTCGCCCGATTTGGAACACCAGTACTGAAGCGATGCCGCAACATGTATTCCTGTCGGGCGTTAAAAAATTATTCGGTTTTTCCAGAATGCATGGGTCGCTCCGATCGGTTAATCGGCTGGCCCTCGACACGATGCTGGAAAGTCGAGTGGTTCAATTGACTGCCATCGCTACTTGAATGACGGCAGTCACAATGCCTGTTAACCCCTTCATCGTCCGACAAATGATCGGGATGTTCCGGTTCTGGACCTTGGCGCGGACGCGTCAGCTCCGCGTCTGACGCATGGCTGCGCTCCGGCTCGCTTTGCTGCCTCCCGCCGGCTGGGCTAGAACCTCTATCGGAACGACGGCGGATATTTCGCTGCGGAAACGGAGATCGAGACCGATGAAACTCAGCGACTCGAAGCTTTTCCGGCAACAATGTTACATCGATGGCGCCTGGGTCGATGCCGATGACGGCCGCACCATCGCCGTCACCAACCCCGCCGGCGGCACCCAACTGGGCACCGTGCCGCGCGCCGGCGCCGCCGAGACCCGCCGGGCGATCGCCGCAGCCGACAAGGCCTGGCCGGCTTGGCGCGCCAAGACCGCGCAGGAGCGTTTCACCATCCTGCGCCGCTGGTTCGACCTGATGATGGCGAATCAGGAGGATCTGGCGGTGCTGATGACGGCGGAGCAGGGCAAGCCTCTGGCCGAGAGCCGCGGCGAGATCGCCTATGCCGCCAGCTTCGTCGAATGGTTCGCCGAGGAGGGCAAGCGGATCTACGGCGACACCATCCCAGCGCCGGCCGGCGACCGCCGCATCATCGTGCTCAAGCAGCCGATCGGCGTCTGCGCCGCGATCACGCCGTGGAACTTCCCGGCGGCGATGATCACCCGCAAGGCCGGCGCCGCCCTGGCCGCCGGCTGCCCGATGGTGGTGAAGCCGGCCAGCGAGACTCCCTATTCCGCTTTGGCCCTGGCCGAGCTGGCGGAGCGTGCCGGCATCCCCGCGGGCGTGTTCTCGGTCGTCACCGGCGCCTCAAGCGAGATCGGCGGCGAGATGACCGGCAGCCCGATCGTGCGCAAGGTCACCTTCACCGGCTCGACCGAGATCGGCAAGCTGCTGATCCAGCAAGCCGCCGCCACGGTGAAGAAGGTGTCGATGGAGCTGGGCGGCAACGCGCCCTTCATCGTGTTCGACGACGCCGACCTCGACGCCGCGGTGGTCGGGGCGATCGCCTCGAAGTACCGCAACACCGGCCAGACCTGCGTCTGCGCCAACCGGATCCTGGTGCAGGACGGCGTCTACGATGCCTTCGCCGCCAAGCTGGCCGAGGCGGTCCGCGCGCTCAAGGTCTCCGACGGCATGACCGATGGCGCCCAGCAGGGGCCGCTGATCAACATGAAGGCGGTCGAGAAGATCGAGGAGCACATCGCCGACGCGGTGGAGAAGGGCGCGCATGTCGCGCTAGGCGGCAAGCGCCACGCGCTGGGCGGCACCTTCTTCGAGCCGACCATCCTGACCGACGTGACGCCTGATATGAAGGTGGCGAAGGAGGAGACCTTCGGCCCGCTGGCGCCCTTGTTCCGCTTCAAGACCGAGGCGGAGGCGATCCAGATGGCCAACGACACCGAGTTCGGTCTGGCCTCCTATTTCTACAGCCGCGACATCGGCCGGATCTGGCGGGTGGGCGAGGCGCTGGAATACGGCATCGTCGGCATCAATGAAGGCCTGATCTCCACCGCCGTCGCCCCGTTCGGCGGCGTGAAGGAGAGCGGGCTGGGCCGCGAGGGCTCGAAATACGGCATCGAGGACTATCTCGAGATCAAGTATCTGTGCATGGGCGGCCTCAACCGCTGAAGGTCGCTTCGCCCGGCCTCCAGCGGGGCCGGGCGTCTCTTTTCGATCGAAATGGCGGGGTGAATGATGGCGGAGCCGGTCCTGTCACCGCAAGAAGAGGGCAAGCGCGCCGCCGGCGAGGCCGCGGCGGCGCTGGTCGAGGACGGCATGCGGCTGGGCCTCGGCACCGGCTCGACCGTCCGCTGGGTGCTGGAGGCGTTGGGGCGGCGCATCCGGGACGAGGGCCTGCGCATCACCGGCATCCCGACCTCGGAGCAGACCGCGGCGCGGGCGCGGGAGCTCGGCATCCCGCTGACCGATTTCGCCGCGACCGAGGCGCTCGACCTCTGCATCGACGGCGCCGACGAGGTCGAGCGCGGCACGCTGCGGCTGATCAAGGGGCTGGGCGGCGCGCTGCTGCGCGAAAAGATCGTGGCCGAGGCGGCCGGGCGCTTCGTTGCCGTGGTCGACGCCTCGAAGATCGTCGAAATGCTCGGCGTCAAGGCGCCGTTGCCGGTTGAGGTCACGGAATTCGGCTGGGAATCGACCGCGCGGCGGCTGGCGGCCCTGGGCGGCTCCCCGGTGCTGCGCCGGCGCGACGGCGCGGTGCTGCGCACCGACGGCGGCAACCTTATTCTGGACTGCGCCGGCTTCGCCCCGATCCGCGACCCGTTGGGGCTGCAGCGCGAGCTCAAGACCATCGCCGGCGTGGTCGAGACCGGGCTGTTCCTGGCCGGTGCCGAGCAGGCCATCGTGGGCGGCGCCGATGGCGGGGTCGAGGTGTTGCGCCGGGCATAGGTGCCTTCACCCATCCGGCGGATGACGATGCGACGGGGCGGCGATAGAGTCGCCGTCCTTCCGCGGGCCGGCCGTGATCCGGCGCCGCAGTACCGGACACGGCGCAAATGCCCATATGGGCTTGGCGGCGCGGCCGGTTTCACCGCACCGTTTCCATTGCGTCACCCTCGGGACTCATCATGGTCAGCTACGATTTCGACTATTTCGTCATCGGCGGCGGGTCGGGCGGCGTGCGCTCGGCCCGCATCGCGGCGCAGCACGGCGCGCGCGTCGGCATCGCCGAGGAACGCTACTGGGGCGGCACCTGCGTCAATGTCGGCTGCGTGCCCAAGAAGCTGCTGGCCATGGCGTCGCATTTCGCCGCGGATTTCGAGGATGCCGCCGGCTTCGGCTGGACCGTGCCCGCGGCATCGCATGACTGGGCGACGCTGATCGCGCGCAAGGATGCCGAGATCGGGCGGCTGAACGGGATCTACCGCACGCTGCTGACCAATGCCGGCGTCACCATGTTCGACGCCCGCGCCGTGCTGGTCGACGCCCACACCATCCAGCTGGGGGGCGACGCCGGCGGCAAGCGCGTCACCGCGGACCGCATCCTGGTCGCCACCGGCGGCTGGCCGGTGCTGCCGGACCGTCCGGGGGTCAAGGAGCACGCCTTCACCTCGAACGAGGCGTTCCACCTCGAGCGGATGCCGCAGCGCATCGTCATCGTCGGCGGCGGCTACATCGCGGTCGAATTCGCCGGCATCTTCCACGGCCTCGGCGCCGAAGTGACGCTGGTGCATCGCGGCGCCATGGTGCTGCGCGGCTTCGACGACGACCTGCGCGGCCATCTCGCCGCCGAGATGGGCAAGTCCGGCATCACCCTGCGCCTCAGCGCCGAGATCGATCGCATCGACAAGGTCGGCCACGCCCTGGCGGTGACGCTGGCCGGTGGCGAGGTGATCGCCGCCGACGGCGTGATGTACTGCACCGGCCGCAAGCCGAACTCGACGGGGCTGGGGCTCGAGGATCTCGGCATCGCCCGCGACGCCGACGGCGCGATCATCGTCGACGACCAGTACCGCACCAGCGTCTCCAACATCTACGCGCTGGGCGACGTCACCGACCGGCTGAACCTGACCCCGGTGGCGATCGCCGAAGGCCACGCCCTGGCCGACACGCTGTTCGGCGGCCGGCCGCGGGTGCCGTCCTACGAGAACGTGGCGACCGCGGTGTTCTCGAACCCGCCGATCGGCACGGTCGGGCTGACCGAGGCGGCGGCGCGGCAGCGCCACGGCGCGGTCGACGTCTACCGCGCGCTGTTCCGGCCGATGCGCCACACCCTGTCGGGCCGCGACGAGCGCACGCTGATGAAGCTGGTGGTCGACCCCAAGACCGACCGGGTGCTGGGCTGCCACATGGTCGGGATCGACGCGCCGGAGATCGTGCAGGGGCTGGCGATCGCGCTGACCTGCGGCGCGACCAAGGCGCAGTTCGACGCCACCATCGGCATCCATCCGACCGCGGCCGAGGAGTTCGTCACCATGCGGACCAAGGTCGAGGCCCCGGCGAGCCCCGGGCTGGCGGAATGACGCCAGGGCCGGACGCGCCGCAGAACATCTACGACGATCCGGCCTTCTTCGCCGGCTATGCCGCCCTGCGCGAGGCGGAAAGCGGGCTGAACGCGGTGCTGGAGCAGCCGGCCTTCGCCCGGCTGCTGCCGGCCTCGCTGGCGGGCCTGCGCATCCTCGATCTCGGCTGCGGCTTCGGCGACTTCGCCCGCACCGCCCGGGCGCAGGGCGCAGCCTCGGTGCTGGCGGTGGATGTTTCGGCGAAGATGCTGGCCGCGGCGCGGGAGCGGACCGAGGACTCCGCCATCCGCTATGAGCAGTCGTCGATCGAGACGGTGGCGATAGGGGAGGGGGCGTTCGACCTGGTCGTGTCCTCGCTGGCCCTGCACTACGTCGCCGACTATCCGGCCGTGGTCCGGCGTATCGCGGCTGCGCTGGCGCCAGGCGGGCGTTTCGCCTTCTCGGTCGAACATCCGATGTGCACGGCGCTGGGCGGCAGCCAATGGCAGCGCGACGCCGAAGGGCGAAGGCTGCACTGGCGGGTCGACCGCTATGGTGAGGAAGGGCCGCGGCAGACCCAGTGGTTCGTCGACGGCGTGATCAAGCACCATCGCACGACGGAGACTTATGTCGGCACCCTGATCGCCGCCGGGCTGGTGCTGGCGCGGCTGGACGAACCCGGCCCGGTGCCGGAGGCGCTGGCGTCCCGCCCGGATCTGGAGCAGGAGCGCCGCCGGCCGCCCTTCCTGCTGATCGCCGCGGACCGCCCGAAATAGGCCGGCCCTACGGCTTCACGCCGATATGGGTGGCAAAGTCCGACACGGCGGTGAAGTACGTGTTCAGCAGCACCTCGAGCGCCGCCTTGCCGATGCCGCCGGTGGCGTTGACGTCCATCTCCAGCACCGGCGACTTGACGCTGTTGATGTAGGCGCGGGTCCAGCGGTTGTCGGAGTTCCAGGCGTTGATCACGCTGGCGTAGACCGTCTTCTCGGTCGAGTAGTTGCCCTGCAGCATGATGTCTTCGCACAGGCCCTTGGCATTGCATTCGAAGAAATAGACGCGGACGTCGTCGGCGCCGCTGTCGCCGCCCGGCAGGGTCAGCATCGGATCGCCGGAATCGTCCTTGCCGACGGTGTAGTCGGCATGGCCGGCGCTCTTCAGCGCCTTGCCCACGCTGTCGGTGGTGAACTTCAGCAGGGTGTCGTCGGCGAAAGCGGGGGCGGCGGCCAGCAGGACGGCGGCGGCAAGCAGGGCAACGGCGCGCATCATCGGAACTCCTGATCTCTCCCAGCCAAGACATGCAGGGCAATCGTGGCCGGGTCGAGGCGAAAGGGCCCCGGTCGCAAAAATACCGCCTTTGCGTGGGATGGTCTTGGTGACGGCCGGACGACCACGGTCCTTGCCAGCGAGGCCCGGCGCTGCGACGCTGGAAATGCCGGAAATGGGGGCGTATAGGCTCGGGTCCGGTCGCCGCCCGCCCGATCGGAGCAAGCGGGCGGCATCGCATGTGGTGGAGTGACGGTGATGGCGGAACGGTGGACCCCTGAGTCCTGGCGCGCGAAGCCGGTGAAGCAGATGCCCCAATACGCCGACGCGGCCAGGCTCGCGGCGGCGGAACAGACCCTGTCGAAGTATCCGCCGCTGGTCTTCGCCGGTGAGGCCCGCTCGCTCAAGGCCGCGCTCGGCCGCGTCGCCGACGGCAAGGCGTTCCTGCTGCAGGGCGGCGACTGCGCCGAGAGCTTCGCCGAATTCCACCCGGACAAGATCCGCGACACCTTCCGCGTGCTGCTGCAGATGGCGGTGGTGCTGACCTTCGGCGGCGGCCTGCCGGTGGTGAAGGTCGGCCGCATGGCCGGCCAGTTCGCCAAGCCGCGCTCCGCCGACATGGAGACGATCGACGGCGTCACGCTGCCCTCCTACCGCGGCGACATCATCAACGGCGTCGATTTCGACGAGGCCTCGCGCCTGCCGGACCCGGCCCGCATGGTCCAGGCCTTCAACCAGTCGGCCGCCACGCTGAACCTGCTGCGCGCCTTCGCCCAGGGCGGCTACGCCGACCTGCACAAGGTGCACCAGTGGAACCTCGGCTTCGTCACCCGGTCGCCGCAGGGCGAACGCTACGAGGCTTTCGCCAGCCGGATCGACGAGGCGCTGCAGTTCATGGCGGCCTGCGGCGTCAATGCCGAGACCACGCCGGCGATCCGCGAGACCGATTTCTACACCAGCCATGAGGCGCTGCTGCTGCCCTATGAGCAGGCGCTGACCCGGATCGACAGCACCACGGGCGACTGGTACGACGTCTCGGCCCATCTGCTGTGGGTCGGCGACCGCACCCGCCAGGCCGACGGCGCGCATGTCGAATTCCTGCGCGGCGTGAAGAACCCGCTGGGCCTGAAATGCGGCCCGTCGCTCGACCCCGACGACCTGATCCGGCTGATCGACGCGCTGAACCCGGACAACGAGGCCGGGCGGCTGACGCTGATCGTGCGCATGGGCTCCGACAAGGTCACCGACAAGTTCCCGCCGCTGCTGCGCCGGGTGCGGGATGAAGGCCGCAACGTGGTGTGGTGCTGCGACCCGATGCACGGCAACACCATCACCTCGCCCTCCGGCTACAAGACCCGGCCGTTCGACCGCATCCTGTCCGAGGTGCGCGACTTCTTCGACGTGCACCGGGCCGAGGGCACCCATCCCGGCGGCGTGCATTTCGAGATGACCGGCCAGGACGTCACCGAATGCACCGGCGGCGCCCAGGCGATCACCGACGAGGCGCTGTCGCTGCGCTACCAGACCGCGGTCGACCCGCGGCTGAACGCCAGCCAATCGCTCGAACTCGCCTTCCTGATCGCCGAGAAGCTGAAGCAGGAACGCAGCGCCCAGGACGCGGCGCGGCGCGCCGCGGCGGCGGAGTAACAACCCGTGCCGGCTGGCCCCGTCTCGCGCTGGATGGCCGGCCGCTGCGCGTCCTGCCCGTCAAAGGAATGGTGGCCATGACCCCTTCGGTCGAAGATCTGTCACGCTGGACCGACAAGTACTTCATGCGCACCAAGGGGATCGTGGAGCGCTTCGGCGACACCCGCGTCACCTACGCCATCTTCATGCGCCGGCCGGTGGTCTCGGCGCCGCGGCTGGCGGTCGAATGGCTGCAGCAGGTGGCGAAGGAGCGCGGCTTCGCGGTCGAGATCGAGCTGCGCTACCCCGAGGGCAAATGGGTTGGCTCGGGTGAGCCGATGCTCTACATCACCGGCCCGCTGCGCCACCTGGTCGATTGCGAAACGGTGCTGCTGCAGAAGCTGGGTCCCGCCTGCGTCGCCGCCTACAACGCCTACACCATGTGTGCGGAACTGCCGCGCGCCGGCTTCCTGGCGATGGACGCCCGGCACTGCGCCGGGACCGAGATGGCGGAGGAGATGGCCTACGCCGCCAGCGTCGGCTCGGCCCGGGCCAAGCGCAAGCACGACGCCAAGGGCTTCATCGGCAACGCCACCGACGCGACGGCGCATTTCTTCGGCCAGCCCGCCGGCTTCGGCACCATGCCGCATGCCCTGATCGGCTATGCCGGGTCGACCGTGCGGGCGGCCGAGATGTTCCATGAGGTCTTCCCCGAGGAATCGCTGACCGTGCTGGTCGACTATTTCGCGCGGGAGGTCAGCGACGGGCTCGAGGTCTGCCGCCGCTTCCCCGACATGGCGGCGGCCGGCCGGCTGGCGGTGCGCATCGACACCGGCGGCGGCCGCTACATGGAGGGGCTGGACCCCGGCGCATCCTATGCGGTGCTGGAGCGCCACGTGCCCGAGGCGGTGCGCGGCTATCGCAGCGAGGAGGAATTGCGCCACCTGATCGGCACCGGCGTCTCCGCCGCCGCCATCCACCACCTGCGCGACAAGCTGGACGAGGCCGGCTTCGGCAAGGTGCGGATCGTGGTGTCCAGCGGCTTCAGCCCGGCCAAGTGCCGGGTGATGGCGCTGGCCCGGGCGCCGATCGACGTGGTCGGCACCGGCAGCTTCCTGCCGGAGCGGTGGAGCGAGACCTACGCCACCGCCGACATCGTCGAATATGACGGCAAGCCGATGGTCAAGGTCGGCCGCGAATGGCTGCTGCGGCTGCGGCCCGACGGCACCGCCCGGCCGGGGCCGGACACCATCGCCGGCTCTGGCATCTGACGGCCGGCGTCAGGGCAGGGCCGGTTTCGATCGCCTGCGCCGAGGCGTGTCGGATTTGCGGTCGTCCGGGTCGTCGTCGACGGTACCGGCCTCTACATCCTGCTCCACCGACGCGCTGAGCCGCTGGAACAGGCCGAGGCCGAGCATCATGCCGGTGCCGGCCACGATCAGCGCAGTCGGGTACAGCAGCAGGTTCACGTCGTCGCGCGCGACCTTGAAGATCACCACCAGGGCTTCGAGGAAGACGGCGATGACCATGGTCGACATGAACTTGGTCAGGCTCTTCCGCACTTCGGACGCGCGCCGCCGCTCCTGGCCGCGGTCGACCTCCTCCTCCAGCAGGTATTTGGCGACGTCGAACACCGCGATGGCGATGATGAGGTAGCCGATGACGTCGAGCAGGGCGGTGTCCATCGCGCCCTCGGGCGCCTGCAGCGCGGTCCACACCGAATAGACCGCATAGGCCATCAGCCCGCCGGCCAGAAGCATCAGGATGACGCTGACGAGAAAGAATACCGCGCGCGAAACCTGTTCCATGGACGCCTCCCGAGGGCGTGGTGCGCCGGCTGTGTCCGCGCCCGCCGCGTGCTAGCTTCGGGCCGACTGTCACAGAGCCCACCCGACACGTGAACGACCGCCTCGCCACTCGGTTCCCTCCCATGCCCGCCACCGCGTCGGGTGTCGTGTGCCGCCCGATCGCCTGGTGCGATCCGGTCGACGCCTTTGCCGCCATCCGGCATCGCCCCTGGCCGGTGCTGCTCGATTCGGCCCTGGTCGACGGCACGCGCGGCCGCTGGTCGCTGATCGCGGCCGAACCGTTCCACCGGATCGAGGTCGCGGCCGATGCGGCCGGGAATCCCTTCGCGGCCCTTGCCGACCTGCTCGCGCGCTACCGGATCGATCCCGAGGACGGCCTGCCGCGGCTCGGGCCGGGCGCGATCGGCTGGCTCGGCTACGAGGCCGGGCGCTTCGCCGACCGCATGCCGGCGCCGGTGCCGGAAGGGCTCGACCTGCCCGACGCCGCCTTCGGCCTCTATGATTGCGTCGCCGTGTTCGACGCGGTGGAACGGCGGGCCTTCGTGCTGTCCGCCGGCTGGCCGGAGACCGGACCCGCCGCACGCCGCCGCCGGGCCACGACCCGCGCCGAGGATCTCGCCGCCGCCATCGCCGCCGCGCCGGCCCTGCCGCCGCCGGACCCGGCGCCACGTGGGGTGTGGCGGGCCGAGATGCCGGCCGAGGGCTATCGCGACGGGGTGCGGCGCATCCGCGACTGGATCGCCGCCGGCGACATCTACCAGGCCAACCTGACCCAGCGCTTCCTGGCCGACCTGCCGGATGGGCTGGACCCCTTCACCCTGCACCGCCGGTTGCGCGCGCTGTCGCCCGCACCCTTCGCCGCCTTCCTCGATTTCGGCGCCGGCCGCTGGATCGCCAGCGCCTCGCCGGAACGGTTCCTGTCGGTCGATGCTGCGGGGCGGGTCGAGACCCGGCCGATCAAGGGCACCCGGCCGCGCGGTGCCGATCCGGCAACGGATGCGGCCCTGGCGGCAGAGCTGCAGACCAGTGAGAAGGACCGGGCCGAGAACCTGATGATCGTGGACCTGCTGCGCAACGACCTGTCCCGGGTCTGCGCCGTCGGCAGCGTCCGGGTGCCGGTGCTGTGCGGCCTGGAAAGCTTTCCGCGCGTCCATCACCTGGTGTCGGTGGTCGAGGGGCGCCTGGCGCCGGGGCGCGGGGCGATCGACCTGCTGCGCGCCTGCTTCCCCGGGGGATCGATCACCGGCGCGCCGAAGATCCGGGCGATGGAGATCATCCGTACGCTGGAACCGGCGCGGCGCGGCCCCTATTGCGGGTCGATCGTCCATCTCGGCTTCGACGGGTCGCTGGATTCCAGCATCGTGATCCGGACGCTGTGCGGCGCCGGCGGGCGGGTGGCGGCCCAGGCCGGCGGCGGCATCGTCTACGATTCCGACCCGGACGCCGAGTTTGACGAGGCGATGGTCAAGGTGCGGCCGCTGCTGCAGGCGCTGGCAGGGGTGGCCTGATGCCCTGGCTGAACGGGTGGATGCAGGCGGCCGAGGCCGCGCGGATCGACCCCGCCGACCGCGGTTTCACTTTGGGCGACGGGCTGTTCGAGACCATCCGGGTCCGGGACGGTGTCACCGTCTGGCTGGACCGGCACCTCGCCCGCCTCGCCGCGGGTTGTGCCGTCCTGGGCATTCCGCCGCGCTTCGACGATGCGGCCCTGGCCGAGGCCTGCGCCGCGGTGATCGCCGAGGCGGGGATCGCGGCCGGGGCGCTGCGCCTGACGGTCAGCCGGGGCGTGGGGCCGCGCGGTGTCCTGCCGCCGGCCGCGCCGTCGCCGACCGTGCTGATCGCCGGCCATGCCGGCCCGGCGCCGCAGACGCCGGTGGCGCTCGTCCTGGCCCGTTCCACCTGCCGCAACGAGCGGTCGCCGCTGAGCCGGATCAAATCGCTGAATTATCTCGATGCCGTCCTGGCCCGGCGCGAGGCAGCGGAGCAGGGCGCCGACGACTCGGTGATGACGAACACGGCCGGCCGGGTGGCGGAGACCACCATCGCCAACCTGTTCGCCCGGATCGACGGCGCCTGGGTCACCCCGCCGGCGGCCGAAGGCGCCCTGCCGGGGATCATGCGCGGCGAGGTCCTGGCCCGGCTGGGCGCGGCGGAACAGCCGCTGGGCCTGGACGAGCTGGCGCGGGCGGATGCGGTGATCCTGACCAACGCTCTGTCGATCCGCGCGGCGGCGCGGCTGGGCAGCGAGGCCATGGCCGGGGGCGACGCCGTGGCCGCAGGGCTGCGCCGGGATCTGGGACTGCCTGAATGACCGGGATCGTCTTCGCTGTCGACCCGGTGCTGGATCCGGCCGCTTTCGCGCGGCTCGTGCAGGCGGCCTGGGGCGGGCCGCCGTCGTCGGACCTCGAGACGATCCATCAGCGAAGCCTGGGCTGGATCGGCGCCTATGCCGGCGATCGGCTGGTGGGATACGTCAACATCGCCTGGGATGGCGGGCAGCACGCCTTCCTCCTGGACACCACCGTCGACCCGGCGTGGCAGCGCCAGGGCATCGGCCAGGCGCTGGTGCGACAGGCCACCAACCTGGCACGGGCGCGTGGCGCCCGCTGGCTGCATGTGGATTTCGAACCGCACCTGGCCGGCTTCTACCGCGGCTGCGGCTTCCGCCCGACCCAAGCCGGGCTGATCGACCTGTCGGCCTGAGGGCAGCTACAGCCGCGGATGGTCGGCGAAGAAATGCCAGATTCGCGGCGTGGCGACGAAGCCCGGGGTCATGCTGCCGTCGGGCCAGGCGTGATAGCCGCCATCGACCACGTCGTAGCGGACCGCGGTGCCGTCCCGGCAGTCCGGATAGTCCTGCGCCTGGACGCCCGGCACCGATTCCAGCGCCACCGGCTGCGCCTGGCAACCGTTGAAGGCGGCCCAGAACGCCACCGATTCGCGCACCGGCGGGAACTTGGCCCGGGCGTAGCTCTCCCGCTCCGGGGTGCCGTCGATCGGGACCGCGTTGTCGTCGGTGCCGTGGATGTCGATCACCGAGACCGGCCGCGTCGGCGTGCAGGACGGGACCAGGATCGCGCCCGAGACCACGGCGACGGCGGCGAAGACATCGTCGGCCTCGCAGGCCAGGCGATAGGCCATCATGCCGCCGGCGGAAAAGCCTGCGGCGTAGATGCGTCGGTGGTCGATCGTGCGGTCGTGCTCGATCTTCGCCACCAGGGCGCGGACGAAGCCGATGTCGTCGGCATCCTGCCGCATCGCCGAACCGCAGCAGTCTCCGGCGTTCCAGCTGAACTGGTTGGCGGTCTCGGGGGTCGGCTTGGCGCGGCCGGTGCCGTTGGGATAGGCGACGACGAAGCCCTCCTCGTCGGCCTCGGCGCTGAAGCCGGTCAGGGCGACGGCGGCGGGGGCGTTGGCGCCGCCGCCATGCAGCACGATCACCAGCGGCAACGGCTCGCTACCCGCCGCGGCCGGGGGCAGGTGCAGGGTGTAGCTTCGGGGAACCCCGTCGACGGCCAGGGTCGCCTCGACATCGGTGCCGGCCGCGCGGCCCGAATTCGCCATCAGCAGGGTGGTGAGGACAGCGAGCCCGGAGAGGGCCAAAGCTGTCGAAGTCAGTCGTGCCATGCGTACCGTTTCGAAGACTATTGCCGGCAGAATAGCGCGTCCGGTGCGGCTGTCCGCCCGCGATGAAGGGTCGCGGGCAGGGCAGAGGGCTCGGTCATCGGCCCGCCACGCTGCGCCGCGCGCCGACGTCCCGCGCCAGCTGCTCAATCAACCCGACGAGCTCGCGATGGGCCGGGGTGGCGGGATCGTGCAGGATGGCGATCGACTGCGCCTGGGTCAGGCGGCCCAGGTGCGCCAGGGTGCGGATGCGCTGCCGCCGCGTCTGCTTGAGATCGGACGAGCGGTGCCGAAACAGGATCCGCGCCAGCTCGCCATCCCCGAACAGGTCGTTCAGCTCGGCGGCCGTCGTGTAGATCAGGAACAGCACCAGGATCCAGGTCTGGATGAAGAGGAAGCGGTTCCAGGAAAAGTTCTCCAGCAGGTCGGCGCCGAAGCCACCGATCCTGCCCGTGTCCACGGCGTGGTGGATGAAAGCTTCGAGCAGCCGGGCGATGAAGACGAAGGCCCAGTAGACGAAGGTCTTGAACAGGATCGGCTGGACCAGCGGCGCGTTGTCGAAGCGGCGCAGGAACGGCATCCGGTCGGCCACCAGCACCGACTTGCCCACCACCAGCGCCGCCGTGGTCGCGACCAGGAAGTTGATCGACCGGGCGAGATGCTCGGCCAGCACCAGGTTCTGGGTGAACACGATCAGGTTGAAGCCGACCAGGAAGAACAGGGTCGGCGGCAGGACGTGGCGCAGCTCCTTGCCGAGATGGCGCAGGATGCGGTGCAGGCGACCGTCCGGCGCCGCCAAGGAGGTGCTGGCCATCGATGGTCTCCGACGATCTGGGGCGGCCCGGGACGGACGGATCCTGGGGCCGAACCCGGGCGCGGCAAAGCCCAAAACTGCCGCGCCCGGCCCGAACTGCCGCGCCTCAATGGTCAGGCGGCGAGGGCAGGGGGCTCCGCCGGCGACACCGCCTCGGCGCGCAGCCGGGCGATCGCGCCCGCCAGCGGCAGCGCCTCCTGCCGGCCGTCGCGGAAGCGCAGCGCCACGGTGTTGTCCCGCGCCTCCCGCGCGCCGATCGCGGCCAGCACCGGGACGCCGTCCCCATGTGCGTCGAGGATCTTGCGCGACAGCCGCTCCGGCCGCGCATCCAGGGCCACGCGCAGCCCCGCGGCCTCGAACGCCTCGGCGACATGACACGCCGGGGCGACCTCCGCCGCGCCGATCGAGGCGACCACCAGCTGCTCGGGCGCCAGCCACAGCGGCAGGCGGCCCTCATGATGCTCGAGCAGGATGCCGATGAACCGTTCCAGGCTGCCCAGCACCGCATGGTGCAGCATCACCGGCACGGCCCGGCCGTTCTGCTCGGTGACATAGGCGGCGTCCAGCCGTTCCGGCATCACGAAGTCGAGCTGGATCGTGCCGCATTGCCAGCGCCGGCCCAGGCGGTCGCGCAGGTGGAACTCAAGCTTCGGCCCGTAGAAGGCGCCTTCGCCGGGCAGGGTCTCGAAATCGAAGCCGGCCTGCCGCGCGGCCCCTGCCAGCGCCGCTTCGGCCCGGTCCCACACCGCATCCGACCCGGCGCGCTGGGCCGGACGCGTGGCGAGGGCCACGTCGAAGCCGTCGAAGCCGAAATCGGCGTAGATCTGCCGCAGCAGGCCGCAGAACCGCGCCACCTCGGCCTCGATCTGGTGGTCCAGGCAGAACACATGGGCGTCGTCCTGGACGAAGGCGCGGGCCCGCATCAGCCCCTGCAGCGCGCCCGACGGCTCGTTGCGGTGCACGGCGCCGAACTCGAAATAGCGGATCGGCAGCTCGCGATGCGACCGCAGGCGCTTGTTGAAGATCTGGATGTGGCCGGGGCAACTCATCGGCTTCAGCGCCATCAGCCGGCCCTCATCGGCCAAGGCGAACATCTGGGCGCCGAACTTCTCCCAATGGCCGCTGCGGTTCCACAGGCTGCGCGCCATCATCTGCGGCGTGCGCACCTCGCGATAGCCGGCCCGGGCCATGCGCCTTCGCATGTAGTCCTCCACCACCCGGTACAGCGCCCAGCCGCGCGGGTGCCAGAACACCATGCCCGGCCCGTCTTCCTGCTGGTGGAAGAGGTCGAGGCGGTTGCCCAGGCTGCGATGATCGATGTCGTCCATGAGATGTCTCCGTTGCGTGAGGACCGGCGCAGGGAGACCCAGACAGACCAAGGGCCCCGTCCGTTGCCGGCGGGGCCCTTTGGTGGTCGGTAAGACGCTATCCGATCAGCGCACACGACCCCCGCACGACCCGCCCGTGGTGGCGGTAATCGTTTTGGTGGTCGCAGTGATCATCGGACGGTTCGCGTTCATGACCGAATTAGAGGCATGGCCGATCGACAGCGTCAATCGCCATGAAACGCAGGCAAGCGATGCGGTGTTGATGGGGCGGGCCCTTGCGTCAAGTCGCGCCGGCGCCTACATTGCTATCTCAAATGAGATGAGAAATCTCGTTTGATTGATAGAGGAGCGGTTCGATGGCAGCGCAGGGAGGGGCGGCGGTGGCGCCGGGCGAGGCCGAGGGGCGGGCGGCCAGGGCGGGGCTGAGCGCCTTCTTCGCCATCGTCGAGGCCTGGGGGCTGAAGGACGAGGAGAAGCGCGTGCTGCTCGGCCGCCCATCGAAGGCGACCTTCTATCGCTGGAAGGCCGGCGCCACCGGGCACCCCTCGGCCGACACGCTGGAGCGGGTTTCCTACATCCTCGGCATCTACCGGGCGCTGCAGATCCTGTTCAAGGACGCCAAGCTGGCCGATGGCTGGGTGCGGCGGCCGAACACGGCCTCGCCCTTCGGCGGGCGCTCGGCGCTCGACCGCATGCTGTCCGGCAATGTCGCCGACCTGTTCGTGGTCCGCCGCTACCTCGACGCGGAGCGCGGCGGTTGGGCCTGACGCTGCCAGTCCATCGCGTCGAGTGGGAGCAGTGCTGGCGCATCATCCCCAGCCGGTTTCCGCCGATCGACCTGTTCGAGCGTATCGCCCCGCCGGAGGATTGGGAGGCGCTGATCGAACTGGAATCCCGCACCAACGACCGGCTGCGCGACCAGGCCGGCCAGATCGCGCTGGTCCCGCCGGAGGAGCGGATGAGCGGCCCGGGCACCAGCTTCATCATGGCCGCCTTCACCCATCTGCATCCGGACGGCAGCCGCTTCACCGACGGCAGCTTCGGCGCCTATTACGGGGCCGCGGCGCTGGAGACGGCGGTGGCGGAGGCCCGCTACCACCGCGGTCGCTTCTTCGCCGCGACGGCGACGCCGCCGACCAGCATCGACATGCGGGTGCTGATCAACCGCCTGTCGGGCGACCTGCACGACATCCGCGGCGCCGACCTGCCCGGGGTCTATGATCCGGTGGACTATTCGGCCGGCCAGGCGCTGGGGCGGCGGCTGCGCGGCGAGGGCTCCCACGGCATCGCCTATGACAGCGTCCGCCATGTCAGTGGGCAGTGCGCCGCGGTGTTCCGGCCGCGCGGCGTGCTGACACCGGTGATCCAGGAGCGGCACCTGTCCTACCACTGGGACGGGACGAAGATCGCATCCGTGCACGAGATCCGCGATATCGGGGCCTGACTGGGCGTCGGTGTGACGAACGGAACAGGCCTGGGCTTTCGGTTGTGCTAGACGGAAGTTGCCCATCGGCTCTCGCATGGCGGCTTTCCGTCCGGCGGGGCTGGGAATGTGCCGGTGGCCGACCGATATTGTGGCCAGACTTCACGAGGCTCGGTCGCGATACGGCCGGCGGGGTACCCGATGCAGACACCGGTCGAGATCCGCAACACCGTCACCATCCCGATCCTGGACGGTGCGGGCAGCGGCATCTTCCACACCTTCACCAGCTTCGAGGATGGTGGTGAGCATTTCGCCATCGCGCTCGGACCGCAGGGCCATGACGTGCCGCTGGTGCGGGTGCATTCGGAATGCCTGACCGGCGACGTGTTCGGCTCGCAGCGCTGCGATTGCGGCCCGCAGCTGATCGACGCCCTGCACCGCATCGGCCGCGAGGGCGGCTTCGTCCTCTACCTCCGGCAGGAGGGCAGGGGCATCGGCCTCTACGCCAAGCTCGACGCCTATGTGCTGCAGGACCAGGGGCTCGACACCTTCGAAGCGAATGAGCGGCTGAACTTCCCGCACGACATGCGCGACTTCACGCCGGCGGCGCAGATGCTGCTGGCGCTCGGGGTCAAGCGGATCAGGCTGTTGACCAACAATCCTGACAAGGCGCAGCAGCTCGAAGCCGCCGGCATCGAGATCGTCGAGATCGTGCCGACCGGGGTGTTCGTCACCGCGCATAACATCCAGTACCTCGAAGCCAAGGTCAGGAAGCACGCGCACCAGATTGATCTGCCGGAGCTTTCCGCCCAGATTGAGCGGCTGCCCAAGGTGGTTGGCGCGGGCGGCGTGGCGGCGCTGCGGCGCCTGGGCAAGCCTTGACGCTGGCGGCCGGGTTCTCGCTGCGGCCGGGCTTCGGCTTCGGCGGAGTCCTGCGGGACACCTTGCCCGAGGCGCTGCGCGAAGCCGTCCCCGCGCCCCCCATCTGGGGTGAAGACGAAGGCTGGATGCTGGAGACGCTGCGGATGGCGATGACCCATCATGGGTTGTCGGATCCGAATCCGGTGGTCGGCTGCGTGGTGGTGCGCGACGGCCGGGTGGTGTCGCGCGGCGCCACCGAGCGGATCGGCGAGCGCCACGCCGAGCGCGTCGCCATCGAGGCGGCGGCCGACCGGTCGGTGTTCCAGGGCGCCACCGCCTATGTGACCCTCGAACCCTGCAGCCATCATGGCCGCCAGCCGCCCTGCGCCGACCTGCTGGCTTCGGTCGGGCTGGCCCGCTGCGTCGTGGCGCTGCGCGACCCCAACCCGCTGGTCGACGGCGCCGGCCTGGCCCGGCTGCAGGCGGCGGGCATCGCCGTCAGCGTCGGCGCCCTGGCGCCGGAGGCCGCGGCCTGGCATGCGCCCTTCCTGCTGGGGCAGCGGCTGGGCCGGCCGCTGGTGGCGGCGAAATGGGCGCAGACCCTGGACGGCCAGCTGGCCTATGACGACGGCGCCGAACGCTGGCTGACCGGCAAGGCGGCGCGGGCCCACACCCATTGGCTGCGCCAGAAATACGACGCCATCCTGGTCGGCGCCGGCACCGTGCTGGCCGACGACCCGGCCCTGACCGTGCGCGACGCGGCGGGCGACCGTCACCGCCAGCCGCTGCGCCTGGTCTACGACCCCAACGGCCGGGCGCTGGCGGCGCTGCCGCAGCGGCTGGACCGCTGGAAGGCGGGGCTGCTCTCCGCCGATGCGCCGACCGTGTTCCTGCTCGGCGCCGCAGCCGCCCGCCAGGCAGCACCCCTGGCCGCGCTGCTGCCGCCGTCGGCCGCCATGCTGGCGCTGCCCGAAGGCGAGCCGGTCGATGCGTTGTTCGAGGTCCTGGCCGGGCCGGCCATGGTGGCGCGGCTGGGCCGGCCGGTCGCCTCGGTCATGGTCGAGGGCGGGCCGCGCCTGCTGGGGCTGCTGCTCGAGGCCGGCCGGGTCGACCTCGCCCATGTCTTCATCGCGCCGGTGATCGGCGGCGGCGAGCGCAACCGCATCGCCTTCCCCGGCAGCGTCGCCGCCACCCGGGGCTGGCGCCCGATCGCGACCGCGGCGCTGGGTCCCGACCTCCTGGCCGAATACGTTCCGGCCGCGACAGCCACTCACTTGGCGCGGCTTGTCGGCCCTCATCCGGCGGGCTCCCCACTTCGGCATGGATAAACCGCCGCGCGCATTGTACCGTGCGCGCCCTGCGGTCCAGGCACGCCGGGCCTAGCCACGTCCACGCGTGGCGCTCCGGCCGGCCCAGCCCGAACCGAGTGATTTTTGAGAGCTTGCCGTCGATGATGTATTTCGCCCCGTGGAAGAAGGTCACCATCTGGGTGGTGTGCCTCCTCGGCGTGATCCTGAGCCTGCCGAACATCCTGCCGCGCAGCACGCTCGACGCGCTGCCGTCCTGGATTCCGACGCGCCAGATCAATCTCGGTCTCGACCTGCGGGGCGGGTCCTACCTGCTGCTCGAAGTGGATATGAAGGCGGTGGTCGACGGCCGTCTGAACAACATCCAGGATTCGATCCGGGGCCTGCTGCGGCGTGAGAACATCGCCTACACCGATCTGGCGGTGAAGGACCGGTCGGTGGGCTTCACCCTGACCGATCCCAGCCAGGCCGACCGGGTGCGCACGCTCCTGGCCGAGAACATGCAGAGCGGCAATGTCGATCCCCTGGCCAGCGGCCAGCGCGACATCGACATCAGCGTCGGCAGCGACGGCAAGGCTGCCCTGACCCTGACCGAGGTGGGCCTGCGCGACCGCGAGACCCGGGCGGTCGAGCAGTCGATCGAGATCGTCCGCCGCCGCGTCGACGAGAGCGGCACCAAGGAGCCGCTGATCTCGCGCCAGGGCACCAGCCGCATCCTGCTGCAGCTGCCGGGCGAACAGAATCCCGACCGCATCCGCCGCCTGCTGGGCCAGACGGCGAAGATGACCTTCCACCTGGTCAGCCAGGACTACCAGCCCGGCCAGCCCGGCCCGGTGCCGCCCGACACCGAGGTGCTGCCGCTCGAGGACAGCCGCAGCGCGCAGCCGCAGTCCATCGCGGTCAAGAAGCGGATCGAGGTCGACGGTGCCAACCTGATCGACGCCCGCGCCGGCACCAATTCGCAGAACGGCCAGTGGGTGGTGAACTTCGAATTCGACAGCGCCGGGGCGCGCCGCTTCGGCCAGGTCACCCAGGCCAACACCGGCCGGCCCTTCGCCATCGTCCTCGACGACAAGGTGATCAGCGCGCCGCGGATCAACGAGCCGATCCTGGGCGGCCGCGGCCAGATCAGCGGCAACTTCACGGCCCAGAGCGCCAACGACCTGGCCGTGCTGCTGCGCGCCGGCGCGCTGCCGGCGCCGCTGACCATCATCGAGGAGCGCACGGTCGGGCCGGATCTCGGCGCCGACGCGATCCAGGCCGGCATCATCGCCGTGGGGGTCGGCTTCCTCCTGGTCATCACCTATATGACCGCGGCGTATGGGCTGTTCGGCATATTCGCCAATATCGCCCTGATCATGAACCTGGTGATCACACTGGCGGTCCTGTCGCTGCTGGAGGCGACGCTGACGCTGCCCGGCATCGCCGGCCTGCTGCTGACGCTCGGCCTGTCGGTCGACGCCAACATCCTGATCAACGAACGCCTGCATGAAGAAACCAAACGTGGCCGGTCGCCCTTCTCGGCGATGGATGCGGGCTTCAGTCGTGCCTTCGGCACGATCTTCGACGCCAACGTGACCTCGCTGATCAAGATGGGGATCCTGTACTCGCTGAGTTCGGGTCCGGTGCGCGGCTTCGCCGTCACCACGGCGATCGGCATCCTGACCTCGATGTTCACCGCGATCGTGCTGGTGCGTTTCATGATGGTCGGCTGGATCCGCCGCAAGCGGCCCACCGTCCTGCCCGTGCTGAGGAAAGCGTAATGTTTTGGCTCCGTCTCGTCCCGGACGACACCAAGATCCAGTTCATGCGGGGCCGGATCATCGGTCTCGCCACCTCGGCCTTCCTCAGCACCGCATCGGTCATCCTGTTCTTCTATCCGGGGCTGAACTACGGCGTTGATTTCAAGGGCGGCATCACCTTCCAGATCAACACGCCGCAGCCGGCGGATTTCACCACGTTGCGGTCGGACATCGACAGCCTCGGCTTCGGCCAGGTGCAACTCCAGCAGTTCGGGTCGCCCCGCGACGTGCTGGTGCGGATGGAGGCGCAGCCGACCGACGCGCAGCAGCAGCAGGCCTACCAGACGATCAAGCAGACGCTGGTCGACAAGGTGCCGGGCGTCACCGTCGGCGCGAGCGATTCCGTGGGCGGCACGGTGTCGGGCGAATTGTTCCAGAACGGCATGATGGCGCTGGGCCTCGCGCTCGTCGCTATGCTGTTCTACATCTGGTTCCGCTTCGAATGGCAGTTCGGCGTCGGCGCCGTCGTCACGATGATTCTCGACGTCACCAAGATGGTCGGCGTCTATGCCGTCACCGGCTTCGAGTTCAACCTGACCTCGATCGCGGCGCTCCTGACCGTCCTCGGCTACTCCGTCAACGACAAGGTCGTGGTTTATGACCGGGTGCGTGAGAACCTGCGGCTGTTCAAGTCGATGCCGCTGCGCCAGCTGATCGACCTGTCGATCAACCAGACGCTGAACCGCACCATCGGCACCTCGCTGGCCACCTTCCTGGCCTGCCTGCCGCTGGCGATCTGGAGCGGCGAGACCCTGCAGCAATTCGCCTTCGTGATCCTGATCGGCGTCGTCGTCGCGACGACCTCGTCGATCTTCATCGCGGCGCCGATCCTGCTGTTCCTCGGCGAGGACAAGCTGTTCCGCAAGAAGGCGCCGCCGCCGGCCAAGGGCGACGGGGCCGCCGCCGGCAAGGGGGCCTGATCCGGGCATGGCGGCGGCGCGGCCGATCCTGATCGGCAGCGAGGTCTATCGGCATTCCAGCTACGGGCCGAAGCATCCGCTCGCCATCCCGCGGGTCTCCACCGCGATCGACCTGATCCGGGCGCAGGGCTGGCTGCAGCCCGGACAGTATCGCGAAGGCCCCATGGCAGACGCCGCGGCGCTGGCCCGGTTCCACGATCCGGACTATGTCGCGGCGGTGCAGGACGCCGAGCGCGACCAGGACCTCGATCCGGCACGCCGGCAGCGGCACAATCTCGGCGGGGTCGAGAACCCGATCTTCGGCGAGGTGTTCCGCCGCCCGGCGACGGCCTGCGGCTCCTCCCTGCTCGGCGCCGGCCTGCTGGCCGAAGCGGACGAGGGCGCCGTGGTCTACAACCCGGCCGGCGGGCTGCACCACGGCCGGCCCGACCGCGCTTCGGGTTTCTGCTACTTCAACGACCCCGCGCTGGCGATCCTGGCGCTGCTCGACCGCGGGATCGATCGGATCGCCTATCTCGACGTCGACGCCCATCATGGCGACGGGGTGCAGGACGCCTTCGCCGGCGAACCGCGCGTCCTCACCGTGTCGGTGCATGAGGCGAAGCGCTGGCCCTTCACCGGCGCGGTCGACGATCGCGGCGGCGGCAACGCCCGCAACCTGGCCGTGCCGCGTGAGCTGAACGACGACGAGATGGCGGCGATCCGCGACGACGCGCTGCTGCCGCTGGTCGACCGCTTCCGGCCCCAGGTCGTGCTGCTGCAATGCGGTGCAGACGCGTTGCATGACGATCCGCTGAGCCGCCTGTCGCTGTCGAACCACGCCCTGTGGGATGTGGTGGGCGCCGTGCGCCGGGTGGCGCCCCGGCTGTTGGTGCTGGGCGGGGGCGGCTACAATCCCTGGACGGTGGGCCGCTGCTGGGCCGGGGTCTGGGCGATGCTGGCCGGGCTGGACCCGACCGCGCCGCTGACCGACGCGGCGCGCAAGGTGCTGTCCGGCCTGTCCTGGTCGCGCCGCCGGGGCCTGCCGCCGGAGCCCCATTGGTTCGACCGGATGGACGACCCGCCGCGGCCCGGCCCGGTGCGGCCGGAGATCCGTGAGATGATCCGCGCCGTCACGGCGCCATGATCGGACGGCGCTCGCGCCGCCGAGAGACAACGGCTTGACCGGACGGCGCTCGCGCCGCCTTGAGACAACGGGATGATGATGAAGAAGACGCTCTTCGCCGCCCTCGCCCTCCTGCTCCTCGCCGTCGGCGCCGCCCGGGCGCAGGGCGAGGCTGCGCCCTCGGTCCGGCCGACCGATGCCGACCTGACCATCGAGACCGCGGCCGGCAAGCAGTTCCACTTCACGGTCGAACTGGCGCTGACGCCCGAGGCGCAGCAGCGTGGCCTGATGTTCCGCAAGGCCATGGCGCCCGACGCTGGCATGCTGTTCGTCTTCGATCAGACCGAGGACCGCGCCTTCTGGATGAAGAACACGCTGATCCCGCTGGACATGATCTTCATCCGGACCGACGGCACCATCGCCAACATCGTCGAGGGCGCCGAGCCCCAGACCCTGACCCCGCGCACCTCCGAGGGGCCGGCCAAGGCGGTGCTGGAGCTGAATGGCGGCATCACGCGGTTCCTCAGCATCAAGCCGGGCGACCGCGTCATCCATCCGCTGATCACCACCACCGCACCCAAAAACTAGTGGTCAGCGCGGACGCGAGGCGTCGTTCTCCACCGGCGGCGGGGCCCAGCCGCGCCCGGCCGCGACCATGCAGGACTGCCCGTCCGGCCCGGTGTAGAGCAGGGTCCAGCTGCGCCCCTTGGGACCCGTGAACAGCTCCATCCGGCCGCCGCTGTTGGCGGTGCCGGCGCCGGCCGGCGCCTCCTGGAAGGACCGCGCGAGATAGTCGACCACCACGTCATGCGGGCCGCAGGAAGCCGGCGCCGCCAGGGCGGAACCCGTGGCGAACAGGGAGGTAAACAGGACGCCGGAAAGCGCGATCGTCGCCGCGCGGACCATGGGTGCCTCGGAAGCCGTGACGGAGTGTGCGGCCAAGCGGCCCCGGACACGATATAATCGGCCGGCCGCGCCCTGACCAGCCGGGATGGCGGCGGATGCGCGCCGGAATTGCCCGGTCGGGCCGTGAAGGGGCGAGATCAACACGGACCGTATGGGAATGCCGGACACCAGGACCGAGATCGAGCCGAAGCTGAGAGAGACGGCGCCTCCGCCTGTTCCGAAGCCCATCGCAGCTGTGCGCCCGCAGCGCCCCCGCCGGCGCCGGACACTCATGCTCCTGGCCCTGGTCGTCCTCGTGCTGGCCGTGGCCGGCGCCTGGTATCGCTGGGGCCGCCCCGCCGCCACCGACCAGCAGTATCTCACTGCGACGGCGGAGCGCGGCGACATCGAGGACGCGACCACGGCGCTGGGCACGCTGCAGCCCCTCAGCTACGTCGATGTCGGCACCCAGGTCTCCGGCCAGCTGAAGACCCTGCATGTCGCGATCGGCGACCGGGTCAAGGCCGGCGACCTGCTGGCCGAGATCGATCCCACCGTCTACCAGTCGCGGGTCGAGGCCGACCGGGCGCAGCTGGCCAATCTTGAGGCGCAGCAGGCGGAGAAGCAGGCCCAGCTGCTGCTCGCCGGGCAGCAGGCGGAACGGCAGCGCAACCTGAAGGCGGCGCGCGCCACCAGCGACGACGCCCTGCAGGTGGCCGAGGCGACGCTGGCCTCCGCCAAGGCCCAGCTCGACGCCATCGGCGCCCAGATCCGGCAGACCCAGTCGACCCTCCGGGGCGACGAGGCCAATCTCGGCTACACCAAGATCTACGCCCCGATCGACGGCACGGTGGTGTCGCAGTCGGCACGGCAGGGCCAGACCCTGAACGCCAACCAGTCGGCCCCGATCATCGTCCAGATCGCCGACCTGTCGACCATGACCATCAAGGCCCAGGTCTCCGAGGCCGATGTCAGCCGGTTGCGCCTGGGCATGACCGCCTATTTCACCACGCTCGGCACGCCGCAGAAGCGCTGGTACGGCGCGCTGCGGCAGATCCTGCCGACGCCCGAGGTGGTCAACAACGTCGTGCTCTACGACTCGCTGTTCGACGTGCCGAACGAGGGCGGGGTGCTGATGACGCAGATGACGGCGCAGGTCTTCTTCGTCTCGGCCGCGGCCCAGGACACGCTGCTGGTGCCGGTCGGCGCCCTGTCGGCGGTGGCCGCCGGGACATCGTCCGCGGCCCCCGGCCGGGCGACCGTCCGGGTGCTGCGGCCCAGCGGCGCGATCGACACCCGCACCGTGGCCGTCGGCGTCACCAACCGCGTCCAGGCGGAGATCCTGAGCGGGCTGGAGCCGGGCGAGCAGGTGATCACCGGCACCACCACCGCCGGATCGTCCTCGGGGACAGCGCGGCCGGGCCGGAGCCCGCGGCTGTAATGGACATCCACGAGCACGGGATACCGGCGATGCCCGGCCAGGCCGGGCCGCAGCCGCTGATCGCCCTGCGCGACGTGACCAAGACCTATGTCAACGGCGACCTGGCGGTGGAGGTGCTGCACGGCATCTCGCTCGACATCCATGCCGGCGAATTCGTCGCCATCATGGGCGCGTCGGGGTCCGGTAAATCGACCCTGATGAACATCCTCGGCTGCCTTGACCGGCCGACCACGGGCGAATACCGCGTCGACGGCATCGATGCGGCGACGCTGGGGGGCGATTCCTTGGCGCATCTGCGGCGCGAGACCTTCGGCTTCATCTTCCAGAGCTACAACCTGATCCCCTCGGCCACCGCCGCCGAGAATGTCGAGGTGCCGGCGATCTATGCCGGCCTGTCCGCCGCCGCGCGGCGGGAACGGGCGGCACAGCTCTTGTCGTCGCTCGGCCTCGCCGACCGCATGGACCACCGGCCGAACCAGCTGTCTGGCGGTCAGCAGCAGCGCGTCTCGATCGCCCGGGCGCTGATGAACGGCGGCCGGGTGATCCTGGCCGACGAGCCGACCGGCGCCCTGGACAGCCGCAGCGGCGCCGAGGTCATGGCGCTGCTGCGGCGCATGAGCGACGCCGGCCAGACCGTGATCCTGATCACCCATGACCGGGTGGTGGCCGACCATGCGCATCGCCTGATCGAGATCCGCGACGGGCATATCGTCGGCGACAGCGGCGCGCGCCGGCCCGCGGCCGCCCCGGCCGGGGTGGCGGCGGAGGGCGGCGGCGATGCCGGCGCGCTCGGCGTCGCCGACATGGCCGAGGCGGTGAAGATGGCGCTGCGGGCCCTGCGCGCCAACCTGTTCCGCACCGTGCTGACCCTGCTCGGCATCGTCATCGGGGTCGGCGCCGTCATCGCCATGCTGGCGATCGGCGGCGGGGCGAAGCAGTCGGTGGTCGACCGCATCTCGGCGATGGGCACCGACCTGCTGCTGATACGGCCGGCACAGACCAACAGCCGCACCGCCGACGGCGTGATCGCGACCCTGGTGCCGGAGGATGCGGACGCGCTCGCCGAACTGCCGAACGTCGCCGCGGCGGTGCCGGAGCTGCTGGGCAACGTCACGATGCGCTACGGCAACACCGACTACCAGACCCAGGCCGACGCCACGACCCCATCCTTCACCGTCGCGCGCAACTGGCCGGTGGACCGCGGCGGCTTCATCGCGCCGCGCGACGAGGCCGGCTACGCCCCGGTGATCGTGCTGGGCCAGACCGTGGCGCGGGTGCTGTTCCCGGAGGGCGTCGACCCGATGGGCCGCTACGTCCTGGTCAACAACATCCCGTTCCAGGTGATCGGGCTGATGCAGGCCAAGGGCGCCACCCCCTATGGCGCCGATCAGGACGACGTCGTGTTCATGCCGCTGTCGACCGGCAGCATGCGGGTCTTCGGCAAGCGCTTCGTCCGGTCGATCACGGTGCAGGTCCAGGACACGGCGCGGATCGACGAGACCCAGGCCGCGGTGCAGGCGCTGCTGGAGCAGCGGCACCGCCGCCAGGATGTGCAGATCCGCAACATGTCGTCGCTGCTGGAAACCGTCTCGGCGACCCAGAACACCCTGACCATCCTGCTCGGCTCGGTCGCCGCGATCTCGCTGCTGGTCGGCGGCATCGGGGTGATGAACATCATGCTGGTCAGCGTCACCGAGCGGACACGCGAGATCGGGGTGCGGATGGCGACCGGCGCCCGGATGCGGGACATCCTGCAGCAGTTCATCACCGAATCCGTGGTGGTCTCGGCGATCGGCGGGGCGATCGGTGCCGTCGGCGGCCTCGGGGTCGCGGCGGTGCTGCGCGCCTTCGGCACGCCGATCCTGTTCTCGCCCGGGCCGGTGCTGCTGGCCTTCGGCTGCGCCTTCCTGACCGGCCTGGTGTTCGGCTATATGCCGGCGCGCAAGGCTGCCACGCTCGACCCCGTCGTCGCCCTCTCAGCCGAGTGACCATGCCCTATCGCCTTCATCGCTCCCTCGCGGCGGTCCTGGTCGCGGCGGCGCTCGCCGGCTGCGGCGCGGGCCCGGAAGACCAGCGGCCGGCCCTCGACGTGCCCGGCGGCTGGAAGGCGGAAGGACCGGCCGGCACCTCCTGGCCCGAGACGACGTGGTGGCACAGCTTCGGGTCGCCCCAGCTCGACGCTCTGATCCGCACCGCGCAGCAGAACAACCAGGACATCGGCGCGGCCGCCGCCCGGGTGCTGCAGGCCGACGCCCAGGCGCGGATCGCCGGCGCCCCGCTCTTGCCCACAGTCGAGGGCTCGGGCGGCGCCTCGCACTCGGTGTCGCCGGAGACCCGCAGCAGCACCTTCTCGGGCGGCAGCGTCAGCCGCCGCTCGATCAGCGACCAGTATTCGGCCCAGCTCGCGGTCAGCTACGAACTCGATCTCTGGGGCAAGAACCGGGCGGCACTGCAATCGGCCGAGGCCTCGGCCCTGGCCAGCCGCTATGATCGCGACACCGTTGCCCTGACCGTCACCTCCGGCGCCGCCACCACCTACATCCAGATCCTGGAGCTGCAGGACCGGCTGGCCATCGCCCGGGACAACCTGGCCAACGCCCAGCAGGTGCTGGCCGTGGTCCAGGCGCGGGTGACCGCCGGCGCCGCCTCGGCCCTGGACCTCGCCCAGCAGCGCACCGTGGTGGCGCAGCAGAAATCCGCGATCCCGCCGCTGGAGCAGCAGCGCCAGCAGTCGGAGACCGCGCTGGCCCTGCTGCTGGGCGAGCCGCCGGAGCGGCTGTCGCTGGCGCGCCAGTCGCTCGACGATCTCAAGATCCCGGTGGTGGCGGCCGGCCTGCCGTCCTCGCTGCTGGACCGGCGGCCGGACATCCAGAACGCCGATGCGCAGCTGGCCGCCTCCCGGGCCAATGTGAAGGAGGCGCGGGCGGCGCTGTTCCCCTCGATCCAGCTGACCGGCCAGGGCGGGTTCCAGAGCGCCGCGCTCGGCACCCTGTTCAACTCGGCCAGTACTCTCTACAGCCTCGCCGCTTCGCTGACCCAGCCGATCTTCGAGGGCGGCAGCCTGCGCGGCGCGATCCAGCTGACCCAGGCCCAGTACCAGGAGCTGGCGCAGACCTATGTGAAGACCGTGCTGGCCGCCTTCGGCGACGTCGAGAACGCCCTGATCGCCCTGCGCCAGTCCGGCCTGCTGTACCAGGCGCAGCAGGAGGTGCTGGCACAGTCGCGCGAGGCCTTCCGCCTCTCCGACGCCCAGTACCGGGCCGGGGCGGTCGACCTCCTCACCGTCCTGACGGCGCAGCAGAGCTACTTCTCCGCCCGCGACCAGCTGGTGCAGGCCAAGTCGGACCGGCTGCAGGCGGTGGTGGCGCTGTACAAGGCGCTGGGCGGCGGCTGGTCGGTCGGCTCGGTCAAGGCCGGAAGCTGACGGGACGTGGGCCCCGCTCACCCGAACGGGGTATGCGGGGCTGCCCGAAATCGGTCACTCTCCCGCCGGATGCTGCGGCTCCAAGGTGCGGGGCTTGCGAAGGGGACCGGTTTGACTGGGAGTGATCGCGCCGGCGTTCTGATCGACCGCGTCTATGCGGCGCTGGTCGGAGAGATCGGCTGGGAGCAGTTCCTGCAGGAGGTCGCGACCTGCCTGCCAAACGGCAAGGCGTCGCTGTTCTTCCACGATGCCGACAGCGGTTTCGGTGCGTTGTCGCTGAGCGCCGGCTTCTCGGCCGACGCCGTCACCGCCTATGGCCGCCACTTTAGCCGGGTGAACCCCTGGATGCAGGCCGCGGCGCGACGCCCGGTGGGGCTGGCCGTGCGGTCGGAGCAGATGCTGCCGCGCGACGCGCTGCTGCGGACCGAGTTCCATGCCGACTTCCTGCGCCCGAACGGGCTGGGCACCGCCGTCGGGGTCACCATCCACAGGGAAGACGACTGCAACTTCATGCTGAGCGTCCTGGGCGCGGAGGCCGATGACGCCACCGTCGATGCCGCGCGGGCCGTGCTGGGGCAGCTGGTGCCGCATCTGCGCCGGGTCTTCACCTACTACCGTAAGTCGCCGCAGGCGGGCGCCGCCGTGCATGGCGGCATCTCGGTGCTCGACCTGCTCGGCATCGGCGTGATCCTGGTCTCGGCGGACCGCCGGATCCGCCATTGCAACCCGCCGGCCGAGGCGATGATCGCCAAGGGCGATGCGGTGGGCGAGGATGGCGAGGGCCGGCTGCGCTTCCACGCGCCCGACGCCACCGCGGCGCTGGAGCGGGCGCTGGGCGCGATCCAGCTGGGCATCCCGCGCGGCGTCCTCGACACCCAGCTGCTGCCGCGCGACGGCGGCCGCCAGCCGATGCGGGCCCGGGTCGTGCAGCTCGACCCGTCATCGCCGCAGGTGTTCTTCTCCGGCGCCGCGGCGCTGATCCTGATCGAGGATCCGTCGGTCTCCACGGCGGGGGCGCGGATCGACAGCGCCCGCGCCGTCTACGGCCTGACCGCGGCCGAGCTGCGGGTGGCGCGCCGGCTGATCGAGGGGCTGACCCTCACCGAGATCGCGGCGGTCGACGGCGTCTCGCCCCTGACCGTGCGCAGCCAGCTGAAGAGCATCTTCGCCAAGACCGACACCCGCCGCCAGGCCGAGGTGGTGCGCAAGCTGTCGGCCGGCGTTCTGTAGGGCAGGGGCGTCAGGTCTCGCCAGCGGTCCGCTTGCGGGCCAGGATCAAGCCGTCGCCGACCGGAAGCAGCGACAGGTCGACGCGCGGGTCGTCGCGCAGCATCGTGTTGGTCCGGCGGATCGCCTCGGTGCCGGCCGACCGGTCGGTGGGATCGGCGACCTGGCCGTGCCACAGCACATTGTCGACCAGCAGCAGCCCGCCCGGCCGCAGCAGCCCGATCGCGGCCTCGCAATAGGCGGGATAATTCGGCTTGTCGGCATCGACGAAGATCATGTCGACCGTGCCGGACCAGCCGTCCCGCACCAAACCCGCCAGCGTGTCCAGGGCCGGCGCCAGGCGCAGCTCGATCCGCTCCGCCAGCCCGGCCTCGGCCCAATAACGGCGGGCGATCGACGTCCACTCCGCATTGACGTCGCAGCACAGCAGGCGCGCCTCGGCCGGCAAGGCCAGCATCACCGCCAGCGCGCTGTAGCCGGTGAAGGTGCCGACCTCGATCAGCCGCCGGGCGCCGACCAGGCGGGCCAGCAGGGCCATCAGCTGGCCCTGTTCCGGCGCGATCTGCATGCCGGCATGGGCGCCGACGGCGCGCTGCGTCTCCTGGCGCAGCCGGGCCAGGATGGGCGCCTCACGCAGCGAGGCATCGAGCAGATAGCCGTGCAGCGCGTCGCTCAGGCCGATGGTGCGCGGGCTCATGCGCCGGGGTTCCTTTCGCCGTGATCGATCATGGCGTCACATGCACGCTGGGGTCGCGCTTGACCGGGGTGGGGCGGGTCAGCTCGTTGCGGATCTTCATCGCCTCGAACACCGGGGCGGTGCCCTGGCGTGGCACGAAGCGGCCCTCGCCGCGCTGCACCTTCAGCTCGTTGCCTTCCCACACCACCTTGCCCTGGCTGATGGTGATGGCGGGCAGGCCGCGCAGCGCCATGCCCTCGAACACGTTGACCTCGATGTTGGAATGCTGGGTCGCGGCGCTGACCGTCTTGGTCGCGGCCGGGTCCCAGATCACGATATCGGCATCGGCGCCGGGCGCGATCACGCCCTTCTGCGGGTAGATGTTGAAGGCCTTGGCGGCGTTGGCCGAGGTGACGGCGACGAACTCGTTCGGCGTCAGCCGGCCGGTGTTGACGCCGTTGGTCCACAGCACCGCCATGCGGTCCTCGATGCCGCCGGTGCCATTCGGGATCAGGGTGAAGTCATCGATCCCCATCCGCTTCTGCGCGGTGTTGAAGGCGCAATGGTCGGTGGCGACCACCTGCAGGCTGCCGGCGGTCAGCCCGTCCCACAGCGACTTCTGGTGGTCCTTCGACCGGAAGGGCGGGCTCATCACCCGCGCGGCGGCATAGGCCCAGTCCTTGTTGCGGTATTCGCCCTCGTCCAGGGTCAGGTGCTGGATCAGCGATTCGCCATAGACCCGCTGGCCGTTGGCGCGGGCCCGGGCGATCGCCTCATGCGCCTCGCGGCACGAGGTGTGGACGATGTAGAGCGGCACCCCGGCGGCGCCGGCGATCATGATGGCGCGGTTGGCGGCCTCGCCCTCGACCTCGGGCGGGCGTGACAGGGCGTGGCCCTCCGGCCCGGTGATGCCGGCCTCCAGCAGTGCCTTCTGCAGCAGCCAGACGATGTCGCCGTTCTCGGCATGGACCATCGGCAGGGCGCCAAGCTCGCGGCAGCGGCTGAAGCTGTGCATCAGCACGTCGTCATCGACCATCAGGGCGTTCTTGTACGCCATGAAGTGCTTGAAGCTGTTGACGCCGTGGTCGGCGACCAGCGTGCCCATCTCCTCCCGCACCTGGTCGGACCACCAGGTGATAGCGACGTGCAGCGACCAGTCGGCGCAGGCCTTCTCGCCCCATTCGCGCCATTGGCGATAGCCGTCCAGCAGGCTCTGCTGCGGCCCGGGGATGCAGAAGTCGATGATCATGGTGGTGCCGCCGGCCAGCGCCGCGGCGGTGCCGGTGTAGTAGTCGTCCGACGCCACCGTGCCCATGAACGGGAACTGCATGTGGGTGTGGGGGTCGATGCCGCCCGGCAGCAGGAAGCTGCCCGAGGCGTCGATCACCCGGGCGCCGGTCGGGGCCGCCAGGTCGGGGCCCACCGCGACGATCCTGCCGTCGTCGCAGATCACGTCGGCGCGGAAGCTGCGGTCGGCATTCACCACCGTACCGCCCTTGAGTGCGATCGTCATGGCCGGCGTTCTCCTTCTTGTCGCGTGCCTGTCCCTGTCGCCGAAGATTGGGACGGATCGGGCAATGAGGCAAGACCGATCCTGACCGTTTGGTCAGGGTGGCCGGCGAGGTCGCGAGAGGAGATGACGTTACATTACGTAACTATTCTATCGTATACGATGCGAATCGTATCACAGACGGGCAGTCTCAGTCCCGCATGACCCATTTCACCGGCACGGCCCATTCCACCACGACGTCGGAGATCAGCGGCGCGTTGTAGCTGAACAGGGTGAAGAAGCCGGGGCCGTTGCCGCGCATCAGGATCTTGACGAAGGTCCGGCCGTCGGCCAGCCGGATGACGCATTCCCGGCCGATCAGCTGGTCCGGTTCGGCGCGGACGTTGCGGTAGTAGATGACGTCGCGGTCGCGGAAGGCCGGGACCATCGAATCGCCGCGCACGATCACCGCGACCGTGTGCTCGTCGGCCGCCGGCGGGGCGTCGGCCTCGTCGATCTGCTCGGAGGAAAGGTCGCCGTCGAACAGGTGGACCTCCGCCCCGGCGCCGACATAGCCGACCACCGGCACGGTCGAGCGGATGCCCGCGGGCGCGCCCTGGCCGGTCAGCAGCCAGGCCTCGGACACGCCGAAGGCGGCGGCGTAGCGGGCGGCGGCGTCGCGGCGCAGGCCACGCAGGCCGGATTCATGCGCGCGATAGGTGATCGGGCTCCAGCCGAAGGCGCGCGCCGCATCCGCCGCGGTTTCGTGTCCGGCCTTGGTCCGCGCCAGCACCAGGCGTTCATGGGGTTCGAGCATGCCGGGGATTTAGCACGTTTTGTATCGCACGGACAATTCGTTTCGTATTGCGTTAAGAGATTACGAAACGTATCGTCAGCCCATGGATACGCCCATCACCGATTTCGACGCTCTCTTCGACCGCTGGGAACGGCCGGCCCGCCTGGCCGCCGATCTCGGCATCTCGCCCCAACACCTCCGGATGATCCGGGTCCGCCGGTCCATCCCGGTGCGGTTCTGGCCCCGGCTGATCGCCAGCGCCAAACGGCGCGGGATCGCGGGGCTCAGCTACGACCTGCTGGTCCGGCTGCACGTCCCCGACGAATTCGCCGGTCCGCCATCCATCAACCTTTCATCCCAAGGAGACTCCATGACCCACCATCCCACCATCGACCAGATCGAGAGCATGCCGACCGCGGAGATCGCGGCGCTGCCGGCGGAGGCGCTGGCGGCGCTGGTCGAGGACCTGATCGTCCTCGCCGAACGCTGCCGAGCGATCCGGGGGGCCGTCTTTGCCGCCCTGGCCCTGCGCCATGGCGACCCGGCCGAAATGCCGCTCGCCGCCGACGCCGCGCCCGGTCTCGCCGTGGTGCGGCCGCACCCCAAAGCCGCCTGATCGGGAGGGGATGATGAGGGACCTTCGCAGCAGCCTGGCGCGCCACATGCCGCGCTCGCCGGCCGAGGCCGAACAACTGCACCGGATGCGGGCCGCGGTCTGGCACGGCCAGGGCATCGCCGTGCTCCGTCCGGACGATGTAAGCGACGACTGGATCCGCCAGGCGATCGTGAACGAGGCGGACCGCCTCTACGGCAAGCGGAAGGAGGAGGCATGAGGGCGGCGAAGCGGCATGCCGTTCGCCGGGCCCCCGAGGATCAAGGGTCGCCGGAGCGGGCACGCCAGGCCCAGGGTCTGGTGCTGGAACCACTGACGGGCCCGCGACAGGGCGCGGCCGCGGCCTGCCGCGCCCGGGCGCGGATCGAATGCCGGCTCGACCAGCTTCGCAGCCAGGGGCTGGTGACGCGGCAGCAGGCGGAGGCGGGGCTGCGGTTCCGCCGGCACCACCTGGCGGCCGGCCGCCAGCCGAAGGTGACGATGAGCTACGGTCCGCGCGGCGACCGGATCTGGCAGGACCAGGCCGAGCCGGGCCCGGACGAGATCGCGGTCGATGAGGCGCTGGGGCTGCTGGCGCCCGATGGGCGCCGGGCGGTGCTGCAGGTCTGCTGCCTTGACGGCGAGCCTCCGGCCGAGATCGTGGTGCTCCACCGCGCGCTCGACCGGCTCGCCAAGCATTGGGGCGTGCCGGCCGATGCGTGAGGGTCGAGTCCGGGAAGGCACTGCCGATCGCCAGCAGCGCCTTCCACGCGTCCGATCAGGCGCCGCAGCGGGTCTTGTGCGGCTGGTCGACGGCGGTGACCTCCGACTTGAACTGGCGCACATTCGACGAGGTCATGCCCAGCATGCCCTGGCAGACCTCGTAGATGCCGCCCAGCGACTTCATCTGCTCGATCAGCTGGGTTTCGGTGCGGCAGATGTCGGCGGCCCGCGCCCCAGTGGCCTGCTGGTTGGAAAGCTGCTGCTGCAGCACCGCGATGTCGGCTTTCTTCGCGTCGACATCCTGCGGACAATCGGCCAGGGCCGGGCCAGCCATCAGGGCGACGACGGCCACGATCAGGAAACGGGTCATGAGATCCTCCAAACGCTTGCACTCCCGCAGGGAACGAGGCGGTGCGGCGGCTGGTTCCACCCGGGCGCCATCGGGCCACGGCCGGTCAGGCGTCCGGCGGCTCCCCATCACCGGGCTCGTTCTCGAGCAGGTCGCCCGGCTGGCAGTCGAGGATGTCGCAGATCTTGGCCAGCGTCTCGAAGCGGATGCCGCGGACCTTGCCGGTGCGCAGCAGCGACAGGTTCGATTCGGTGATCCCGACCCGGGCGGCGAGGTCCTTCGACCGCATCTTGCGGCGGGCCAGCATGACGTCGAGGGTCACCCGGATCGGCATGCCGGGTCCTCAGATGATGGCGGCGTTGTCTTCGGCGATGGCCTCCGCCTCCCGCATCACCTGGGCGATGCCGAGGATCACGAAGCCGAGGACGACCAGCCAGAGCTGGTCGGTGCCCAGCGACACCGCGACGTCGTCGGTCGCACCGGCGGCGTACAGCACGGCCGACAGCAGGGTCGAGCCGATCGGCTGGACACAGGCCGAGGCCAGGATGCCGAAGGCGATGCGCCGCAGGGCGACCGTCGCCGCCGGGGTGAACAGCGACCCCCGCGCGTAGTCGCGGAACAGCCGCCGCGCCGCCCAGATCGCGAACAGCCGGGGCCCCGACCCCAGCAGCAGGATCGCGAAGGCGGCCAGCGTCCAGCCGAAGGGCAGGGGGCTGCGCGTGGCCTCCAGATCCGCCACCCAGGGATGGCCCATCACGGCCGTGGGAAAGGCGAAGGTATAGACCGCGATCGCCGTCGGCAGCAGGATGAGGATTCCGGTCAGCAGCCAGGCGATGCGGGCGCTGTAGCGGCGCAGCCTGGCGGTGCGGGCAGCCTCGGTGGGTGCGAAGGTCATCATGGCTCCCGGCGCATCGCTCAGCGATACCAGTTTCTGTAAGACAGAAACTAATTGCCGTAAAGGAGAGACTCGCTGCCCCAAGGCGATCAGGCCGACGCTGTCGACTCCAAGAGCGTTTCGGCCACCGTCGCCCAAACCGCCGGGCTGCGGGCCACCAGCAGGCCGGGGAGATCCCCGCGGGGACGATAGGGCGCGCCGTCGAGTCGGGCGGTGCGGCCGCCGGCCTCCTCCAGGAACAGGGCGCCGGGCGCGTGGTCCCAGGGCAGGCCGCGCCAGAACAGGACGAAATCCTGCTCGCCGGTCGCGATGTCAGGATAGTCGCGGCCGGAACAGCGCCAGCCCGGCAGGATCGCGGCAAGCCGCCCGGACCGCGCCTCGATCTGCGCCTTGAGCGGCGGCGGCAGGAAGCGGGTCAGCACTGCGCCGCGCAGGGTGCCGGCCTCGGCCGGATCCTGCGGCGTCCGGATGCGTGCGCCGTCCAGGAAGGCGCCGCCGCCACGGACCGCCACCGCCAGCCGGTCGGCGACGGGATCGAGCATCCAGGCGGCGACTGTCTCCCGGCCTTCGACCAACGCGACCATCACCGCGAAGGGCTCGTTGCCGGCGGCGAAATTGGCAGTGCCGTCCAGCGGGTCGACCAGCCAGGTCGGGGCGTCGCCGGCATGGAAGGCGGGCAGCAGGCCCGGGTCGGCGGCGGCCGCCTCCTCGCCCAGCACCAGCACACCCGGCCGCAGTGCGCTGAGGCCGTGGGTCAGGATCGCCTCGGCCTCGCGGTCGGCGATGGTGACGATCTCGCCGGGCGACTTCTCCTCCGCCTCGCCTTCGGCCAGGGCGCGGAAGCGCGGCAGGATCGCCTCCCGGGCGGCGTGGCGCAGCAATTCCGCCACCCGGTCGATCAGGGCGGCGTCGATCGGAAGGACGGGCATGGGCGGGCCTTTCGCAACGGGTCCAGGCCCTATGCCGGACCCGCCCGGCCTGGGCAAGCCCGAACTCGGGCTATGCCGGGCCGGCCAGTGCTGCCGCGCGCCGCCGCATCTCGTCCGGCGGCACGTCCTCGACATGGGTGGCGATGGTCCAGACATGGCCGAAGGGGTCGATGACGGTGCCGGACCGGTCGCCGTAGAACTGGTCGGCGACCGGGCGCGACAGCGTGGCGCCGGCGGCGACGGCGCGCTCGACCACGGCATCGACATCCCCGACATAAAGCATCAGCGACACCGGCGTGCCGCCGACGGCCTCGGGGCCGGAATAGCCCATCTCCGGCATCTCGTCGGCCAGCATCAGCAGGCTGCCGCCGATCAGCAGCTCGGCATGGCCGATCGCGCCGCCCGGCGCGTCCATCCGCATGCGCTCGGCGGCGCCGAAGGCGACCTGGTAGAACTCGATCGCCGCGGCGGCATTGCGGATGATGAGATAGGGGGTGAGGGTCGGATACCCCTCGGGAACCGGCTTCACCTTGGCGGCCATCGGTCTCCTCCCTGGTTCTGTATCGGCGCTGGTCGGTCGCACCGCTCAAGGCATCATACAGGAGGAGGGGCCTCGGTGTTATGCCTCGCCGCCGATCGGCCCGGGCATCAGCTCGGCCAACGCCCGGATGATGCGGTCCGGCCGGATGACGGATCCCGGCGGCAGCCCTTCGCCGGCCACGTCGTGCCAGATCGCATGGATGCCCAGGCGCTGCGGCGCGGCCACCTCCCACTCCAGATTGTCGCCGACCATCCAGGTCTCGTCTGGGGTCGTCCCCAGCACCTGCAGGGCGTGGCGATAGGCCCGCTCGTCGGGCTTGCCGAAGCCGTGCTCGCCCTCGATCTGGATATGGTCGAACCGGTGGCCCAGGTCGAAGCGCGCGATCTTGGCGCGCTGGCCCTCGGCCGAGCCGTTGGTGACCAGGGCCAGGCGCACGCCGCGCGCCTTCAGCGCGTCCACCAGCGCATGGGCGTCCGGGAACAGGTGCATCTGTTCGTCGCGATAGGCGGTGAAGCGGTCGGCGAGCCGGTGGACGACATCGGCCGGCGGCACCGGGCGGCCCAAGGCGGCGAGGCCGTCGAAGGCGCCGGCCACGATCACGCGCCGGGCCTCGCCGATCCGCTGGCGCCAGATCCGGTGGCGCTCGGCATCGGCCCAGAAGTCGCGGGCATAGGCGCCGACCGCGGCGGCGATCTCGGCGGCGGCCAGCGGGGCCAGCACCTCCGCGAATTCGGCGGTGACGGTCAGCCATGCCACCTCCGGCCGGCCATAGGCGGAGATCAGCGTGTCGTCGAGGTCGAACAGGATGGCGCGTGGCAACATCATGACGGGTCCGCCGGTCCAGGGATTGCAGGGTTCGGCTTGAGCCGGTTCAGCCGGATGGCCGCGGCCGCCGCCAGCAGGCCGATGAAGGAGGACAGCAGCATCAGCCCGAGCAGGAGCATAGGCGATGGCGTGCCGGACAGCGCAAGCCCCGTCAGCGTCGTCGTCAGCGCGCCGCCCAGGACGGTCAGCGCACCGGTGATGCCGGCCGCGCTTCCGGCCAGCCGCGGGCGCACCGACATCGCCCCGGCGTTGCTGTTCGGCGTCGTCATGCCGTTGCCCAGCCCGACGAAGATGGTGCATCCGAAATACAGGGCCGGCGTCAGATAGCCCATGGCGATGATCGCGAGGCCGACGAGCAGGCCCAAGCAGGCCAGCATCCGCCCCATCAGCATGACCGTTGCCGGCGGATGCCGGCCGACCAGACGGCTTCCCAGCCAGGCGCCGGCCATGAAGCCGGCGGTGATGCTGCCGACGATCGCCCCCAGCTTTGCCGTGCCGATCCCGAAGACGCGGGTGGCGACCAGGGGCGCCCCGGCCAGGAAGATGTAGAAGGCGCCGGTCGAGAAGGCCGTGCACAGCGCGTAACACCAGAACACCGGCTCCCGCAGCAGCGCGGTCAGGCGGGTGCCGTCCTGTCCTGCGTCAGCCGGCGGCCGCATGGTTTCGCCCACATCCGACCAGGCCAGGCACAACAGCCCCGCTCCGGCTGTGGCATAGAGCAGGAAGACCATGCGCCATCCGAAGGCCGCGTCCAGGACGCTGCCCAACATCGGCCCCAGCATCGGGGCCAGCGCCATCGCCATGCCGATGCGGCCCAGCAGCCGCGCGGCCTCAGCCTCCTCGGCGGTGTCGCGGACGATCGCGAGCGACAGGACGGAGCCTGAAACCACGGCCGCCTGCAGCATCCGGAACCCCAGCAGCATCCACACGGTCTGGGCCATCGCGCAGCCAAGCGATGCCAGGGTGAAGATCCCCAGCGCCGCCAGCAGCACCGGACGCCGGCCGATGCGGTCGGCAAGCGGGCCGACGCTGAGCTGGACCACGGCCGAAACGGTGAGGTACCCGCCGAGGGCAAGGCTGACCAGGGCGTAATCGGCCTCCAGATCCCGCGCGATATTGGCCAGCGACGGTACGATCATGTTCAGCGTCACCGTCGAGGTGGCGGTCATCAGGATCAGTGTCGCCAGGGCCGGCGGGGCGCTTGCCTTGCGCATCGGTTTCTAAGCCCCCAGAAAACAAAAAAGCCCCCGAACGGCGGTTCGGGGGCGCATGGCGAACGGAGATGGCTTCCGTTACCGGACCATGCACCTTTCGCCTACGACTGCGTAATTTGATCGAAGCATCCGCTGTCTCCTGCGCAACAAACCTATTATCCGACGGCCTTGTTGCGCAAGAGGTGTTCGGGCGTCCGCATGGCCGCCATCGGTCACGGTCCCGACCTTGGCGACCGGGAACCGGCAGCCGTCACCGACGGCCATGCCCCTGAGGTAAACGATTTGTTCATTGCGGCAACGGCCAGAGGGGGCTTTACTTGGTGCCGGCGCGTCATGCCCGAATGAAACTCCACAACTTCACTCGGAAACTCGGTTTCGCAGGGCGGCGCGGAATGATCCAAGACACGCACTACACCGATCCGCGGCTGGCGGCGCTGTACGACGCGCTGAATCCCCCGGGCGCGGACACCGATTTCTATCTCGGTCTGGCCGATGGCGCGCCGAAGCGGGTGCTCGATCTCGGCTGTGGCACCGGGCAGCTCGCCGCCGCCTTGGCCGGGCAGGGGCATGCGGTCACCGGCGTGGACCCGGCGGCGGCCATGCTGGAGATCGGGCGCCGCCAGCCCGACGGCGGGCGGGTGGACTGGGTCGAGGGCGATGCCCGCTGCGTCGCGCTCGACCAAAGGTTCGACCTCGTCATCATGACCGGCCATGCCTTCCAGGTCTTCCTGGCCGACACGGATGTCCGGGCGGTCCTGGCCAATGCCCGGCGCCATCTGGCGCCCGATGGCCGCTTCGCCTTCGAGACGCGGAACCCGGCGGCCCGGGCCTGGGAGGGCTGGACGCCCGAGGCCACACGCCGCCATGTCACCCTCGCCGGCATCGGCGCGGTCGAGATCCACATCAGGGTGACATCCGTGGCCGGCGACGTTGTCGGCTTCGAGACGCATCACCGCTTCATGGCGGACGGCGCGCTGCGGATCAGCCGCAGCCGGCTGCGCTTCCTGGACCAGGCGGCGCTGGCCGGTCGCCTGGCGGAAGCCGGGTTCGGCCAGGTGCGCTGGGCAGGCGACTGGGACGGGTCGCCCATCACGCCGCACAGCCGCGAGATCATCGCGGTGGCGGGATAGGATGCCATCTTCGCTGGAGTATGGTAGAAAATCGAACGGCATTCTACCATCTGGATCGTCATGCATCTGAACATCAAGAATGACGAGGCCCATCGGCTGGCGTCCGAACTGGCGCGGCTGACAGGCGAGAACCTGACCTCGGCGGTCACGACGGCGTTGCGGGAGACGCTGGAACGGGAACGCCGGCGACGCGGCGGCGTGGCCGACCGGCTGATGGAGATCGGCCGGCGCTACGCGGCGCTGCCGGATCGCGACACTCGAAGCGCGGATGAGATCATCGGCTATGACGAGAACGGACTGCCGAGGTGATCGTCATCGATACTTCGGCGATCGTCGCGATCTTCCGCCAGGAGGATGACGCGGCATGGCATGCGCAGCGGATCGGGGAGGACGATCAGCCGGTGATGTCGGCGGCCAATCTGCTCGAGGTCTCGATGGTGCTGCGGGGATTGAAGCAGCTCTCCGCCGATGAGGCCGAACGCTGGCTGGACAGCTTCATCCAGACGGCCGCGATCCGGATCGAACCCGTGACGCTGGAACAGGTCGACATCGCCCGATCGGCGCATGGCCACTTCGGCAAGGGCACCGGGCATCCCGCCGGGCTCAACTACGGCGATTGCTTTGCCTATGCGCTGGCAAAGCGGCTGGCCGCGCCCCTGCTGTTCAAGGGAGATGATTTCCGGCGGACCGACATCGTCCCGGTTTGACCCGGAAGGACATCGGTCTTTTCGGAGCCGGGGCGTCAGCCCGGCCGCGGCTCAGCCGACGGCGGGTTTCGCCCGGGGAGGGCCGGCGCGCTTCGGGGCGGGGCGGCCGCCGGCGCGCTCTTCCTCGATGCGGATGTGCCGGTCCTGCGTGTCCGGCCGCCGGATCGAGGAGGAGAAGCGGCCGGCGGCGTGGCGGGCGATCTCGACCCGGCACTGCCGTTCGGCGATCTCGATGCGGCCGATCTCGGCCTTGGTGATGTGGCCGCGGCGGCACAGGAAGGGCACCAGCCAGCGCGGATCGGCATTGTTGGCGCGGCCGACATTCATGCGGAACCACACCGAACCGTCGCCGCCACCGCCGGCCTCCGACGGGCCGTCATTCGCCGGGCGGGGTTGCCGGCGCTCGGTCGACCGGGCCGGCGCCTGGGAGCGTTCGGGCTGCGGGGTCAGTTCTTCGGGCGAGGGCAGGAGGCTGCGATGCAGGCGCACCAGGGCGACGGCGACATCCTCGGCGCTGCGGTCCGCCAGCAGCGCGCGGGCGCCGACCAGATCATCCTCGGTCGCCGGCTCGGTCAGCAGGGTCTCGGACGCCAGCCGGGCCTGGTCGCGGTTGCGGATCTCCTCGGCCGAGGGCGGCGGCGTCCAGGTCGCCTCGATCCGCGCGGTGTTCAGCAGCCGTTCGGCCTGGTAGCGGCGGTTGTAGGGCACCAGCACGACGCTGACGCCCTTGCGCCCGGCCCGGCCGGTGCGGCCGCTGCGGTGCTGCAGCACCTGCGCGTCATGCGGCAGCTCGGCATGGACGACGAGGCCGAGGTCGGGCAGGTCGAGGCCGCGGGCGGCGACGTCGGTGGCGACGCAGACCCGGGCCCGGCCGTCGCGCAGCGACTGCAGCGCCCGGTTGCGCTCGAGCTGGCTCAGCTCGCCGGACAGCGCCACCACGGCGAAGCCACGCTCGAGCAGGTTGCCCTGCAGGCGGCGGACCGCCTCGCGGGTGGCGCAGAACACGATGGCGCCGTTCGCCTCGAAGAAGCGCAGGATGTTGACGATGGCGCGCTCCGCCTCATGCGGTGCGACCGGCATGGCGCGGTATTCGATGTCGCGATGCGGCTCGTCGCGCGACGACATGGCGATCCGCAGCGCGTCCTTCTGGTAGCGCCGGGCGAGGCCGGTGATCTCCTTCGGCAGCGTGGCCGAGAACAGCAGGGTCCGGCGCTCGGTCGGCGCGGCGTCGAGGATGGCCTCGAGGTCCTCGCGGAAGCCGAGGTCGAGCATCTCGTCGGCCTCGTCCAGCACCACGGCGCGGATGGCGGAAAGGTCGAGCTGGCCACGCTCGATGTGGTCGCGCAGGCGGCCGGGGGTGCCGACGACGATGTGGCAGCCGGCGGACAGCAGGCGCTGCTCACGCCGCGCGTCCATGCCGCCGACGCAGGCCAGCACGCGGGCGCCGGCGGCCTGGTACAGCCATTCCAGCTCACGCTGGACCTGCAGCGCCAGCTCGCGGGTCGGCGCGATCACCAGCGCGAGGGGCGCCCGTCCGGGGCCCATGCGCTCGGCATCACCCAGCAGGGTGGAGCCGAGGGCTAGGCCATAGGCCACGGTCTTGCCGGAGCCGGTCTGGGCGGAGACCAGCAGGTCGCGCTCGGCGCTGTCGGGCTGCAGCACGGCGGCCTGGACCGGGGTCGGTTCGGCGTAGCCGCGCTCGGACAGGGCGCGGAGAAGACTGGCGGGGGCAGGGGAAAATGGCATGTCGCGCGTGACCCTTAAAGTTCGAGCCGTGCTGACACTGCTCCTGATTGAGGGAAATCCAGACTCTCTTTCCATCGCGGTCGGGCGGCCATCGCTTCGGCGCGGGCCAGCCTGACGCCCGAGATCACTGGATCGTCGCGCGCATCGATACGCGACAAGGCCTTTCGGCACAAGCGCCCGGCGTCGTTCCGGGTGCGACCTTCTCGACATTTTCGACCGATCAACCCACCGGCATGGAGGATGACATGGCGGATTCGATCCGTTGGTTCAACGGCAGCGGCCGGTTCGGCCCGTCCCGGGTGCGGCCATGACCCGGCTCTTCGACGCCGTCATCTACGGCGCCACCATGGCCGGCATCGTCGCCGCCAAACGGCTCGCCAAGGCCGGCTATTCCAGCGTGATCCTGGAATGGACCAGCCATGTCGGCGGCATGGTCACCGGCGGGCCCGGCCTGACCGACAGGACCCTCGCGGCGGTGTGGAAATGGGGGCTGACCCACGACTTCTTCAAGCTGATCGGCGCCCAGTACGGCCTGGCCGGCCCGCAATGGAATTTCGCCGCGTCGGAGGCCGGGATTGCGCTGACCGGGTTCCTGCACGCCGACCCGCACATCACCATCCTGACCGGGCAGCGGCTGCTGCGCCTGGCCAAGGACCCCGCCACGCTGGAGATCACCGAGGTCACGACGGCGACCGGCAGCTTCGCCGGCAAGGTCTTCCTCGACTGCTCCTACGAGGGCGACCTGGCCGCCATGTCCGGTGTGACCATGATCTCTGGCCGCGAAGGCGACGCCGGGGCCCAGGCCTGCGGTTTCCGGCCGATGCTGTCGAAGGCGGCCCACCGGCAGCCCTGGCCGAAACCGCCGGGCTATCGCCGCGAGGATTTCCTGCCCTATCTGCCGGCCCTGCCGCGCCGCCCCATCGCCCCGGCGGAGTACCGCACCCACCTCGTCGGGGCCGACCGGGACCGCTACGCCACCACCGGCGGCGACGTCGTCGGGCAGTCCCGGGACTATTCCTGGCAGGACTACGGTGGCCGCGATCGCATCAAGGCCCGGATCTTCTACCAGGCGGCCGGGCGGCTGTACTTCCAGGCCAACGACCCCGCCGTGCCGCCGGGCGACCGGATCTTCGCGCGCTCGCTCGGCCTTTGCGCCGACGAGTTCCAGGACGACTGGTACGGCGTGCTGGGCTGGCCGCCGGCGCTGCATGTCCGTGATGCCCGCCGCATCGTCGGCCGTTACGTGATGACCACCGGCGACATGGCCCCGGCCGTGACGGCTCAGACCGAGCCGGACCCGATTGCGCTGGGCGGCTCCCATGGCGACGGCAAGGGCGGCTTCGGCAGGATCTATCAGGTCCCGCTGCGCTCGGTGCTGCCGCATGAGCGCGAAGTGACCAACCTGATCGTGCCGGTGGCGGCCTCGGTCTCGCGCGCCGGCTTCATGTCGTACCGGATGGAGCCGACCTGGATGCTGATGGCGCAGAGCTGCGGCGTGCTGGCCGCGATCGCGATCGCCAGCGACCGGCCGGCCGGGCTGGTGCCCTATGCCGAGCTGCGCCCGCGGCTCGACGCCGACGGCGCCATTCTCAGCTCGTGACAGGAGGGATGGTGTTCACCGGATCGGGAGATCCCGGCGCCGCCGCATGACGGTGCCGGTCCGCCGCGCGGTTCGGCCCTATCGTCCCGTCTCAGCGGCCCGCGGTGGTGTTGCGGACGACCAACTCGCCCGGCAGCAGATGGATGCTGGTCTCGGCCGGTTCCGCCTTGCCGGTCACCAGCTGGACCGTCCGCTCGACCATCGCGTCGAGTGGCTGGCGGAAGGTGGTCAGCGAATAGCGCGGCCAGCTGGCCATGGCGATGTCGTCGAAGCCGGCGACCGCGACGTCGCCGGGCACGGACAGGCCGGCCTCGTCGCGCAACGCGTCGAGGCCGCCGACCGCCAGGATGTCGTTGGCGAAGAAGATCGCCTCGGTGTGGCCGGCACGGCCGACTTCGAGCGCCGAGCGGTAGCCGGCCTCGTAGCTGTACTCGCCGCCGGCGACGGAGGCGGAGAGGGTCATGCCCAGCTCCGCCAGCCGCTCGATGAAGGCGTGCTGGCGCTCCAGATTGGCGCTGGCATGCGGCACGCCGGCGACGAAGGCGACCCGGCGGCGGCCGAGCGCGTGGAAGTGGTCTGCGATGGCCCGGGCGCCCTCGGCGTTGTTGCAGCAGACGCTGCTCAGTCCCGAATCCGGAACCGTGCGGTTGATCATGATCGTCGTGCGGCCCTCGGTCGCCCAGCTCAGCGCCGCGCCGGAGAGGGGGGCGGCCGATACGATGACGACGGCGTCGACATTGTACTGCCGCAGGGCCGCCAGCTGCTGCTTGATGTCGGCGCCATGGGTCAGGTTGAACAGCAGGCTCTGCTGCCCGACCTGCTGCAGGCCGCGCGACAGCTTCTCGATCAGCACCGGGTAGAACGGGTTCTGCATCGCCGAGACGACGATGCCGACGATGTTGCTGCGCCGCTTCGACAGGGTGCTGGCGATGGCATTGGGGCTGTAGCCCATGCTGTCCGCCATCGACAGGATGCGCCGGCGCATCTCGCTCGAGATCGAGGCGCCGGGCGTATAGGCGCGCGAGACCGCGGACTGGCTGACGCCGATCAGCCGGGCCAGCTGGCGCGCGGTGATCGGTTTGCGCAGATCACTGGAGCTCACGGTCGCTTCCCTTCGCAGTCGCCCGCTTCTGCCATAGCACGGGCGGGAGCGGAAGCCTGCCCCGGCCGCTGCCGGTCCCGGCTCCGGCACTATGACGGGGTGTTGCATACGGATGCAACACTCGATATCGTCCTGGTCAAAGGGAAAGCCAGGGGAGACGGCGTCGCCATGTCTGCACTGACCGGGCTGAACGTCGTCGACCTGTCCGACACCGTCGGCGGGCAGTACTGCGCCAGGCTGCTGGCCGATTTCGGCGCCGAGGTCGTGCTGGTCGAGCCGCCGGAGGGCTCGGCCCTCCGCCGCCTGCCGCCCTTCAACGAGGCGGGCGAACGCGGATCCCTGCTGTTCTTCCATCTCAACACCGGCAAGCGTTCGGTCAGCCTCGATCCGGGCAGCACCGCGGGGCGCGAGGCGCTGGACAGGCTGCTGCGCGGTGCCGATGTCGCGATCCTGCCGCCGGGATCCGAGCCGCGGGACGTGCTGGGCCCCAACCCGCGCTGTGTCGCCGCGGTGATCAGTCCCTTCGGCGCCGACGGGCCGCTCGCCGCCTGGAAAGGGCCGGAGATCGTGCTCCAGGCCCTGTCGGGCATGATGCACAACAACGGCGCCCATGGGCGTGAGCCGCTCTATGGCTGCGGCCGCCGGGCGTCTTTCGCCGCCGGCATCGCTGCCTATGTCGGCATCGCCGCGGCTCTGTTCGCACGCGAACGCACTGGGCTGGGGCAGGCCGTCACGGTGGATGAAGCCGAGACCGCCGCGGCGATGTGCTTCCCCTATGTGCTGCAGCATCTCTACAACGGCACGGTGAAGGGCCGGGGCGACCCGAACATCCCGGCCGGCCAGGTGCGCTGCCGCGACGGCTGGGTCTGCATCTGGATCTACAACCATCGCTGGAGCGCGGTCTGCCGGGCGCTCGGCCTTGAGCACATCGAGCGGGACGAGCGCTTCAGCGCCCCGGTCCCGCGCCGCGCCCATTGGGCGGCGCTGTTCGCGATCATCCAGGACAGGGTCGCGGATCTCAGCGCCGAAGACCTGGTCGCCACGCTGCAGCGGGAAGAGGTGATCGCCGCCAAGGCCTATCGCCCGACCGAGCTGCACGGCAGCACCCATCTCGCCGCGCGAGGCTATTGGGAGACGGCGGAGGGGCGGCCGATCCTCGGGCCGCCTTGGCGACTGAGCCGCACGCCGCGCCGGGTGCGCTCCGGCACGCCGCGTCTCGGCGCCGACAACGGCAAGATGCCGGTGACGACGGCCCCGCGGCCGGGGACAGGCTCCGTCCCCCCCGGAACCGGCCCCCTGGCGGGTTTGCGCGTGCTCGAGCTGACCACAGCCTGGGCCGGGCCGATGGCGGGCCGGGTCCTGGGCTTCCTCGGGGCCGAGCCGATCCACGTCGAATCCCCGACCCGGGTCAATTCCTGGCGCCTCAACAAGGAGGTGCCGAACCCGGTCAACTTTCCGGACGGCGTCCCTGGCGACCGGCCCTATGACCGCGCCTTCCACTTCAACTCGCAGAACGTCAACAAGCTGTCCTGCATCCTCGACCTGAAGACGGGGGAGGGGCGCGACATCGTCCGGCGCCTGGCGGCGGTCAGCGACGTGGTGATCTGCAATTTCCGCGCCGGCACGCTGGCCAAGCTGGGCCTCGACCACGACAGCCTGCGCCGGATCAAGCCGGACATCATCGTGGCCGAGCTGCCGGCCTTCGGTGCCGAAGGCCCGATGGCGCGTTACGCCGCGCTGGGCCCGACTATGGAGATGTCGACCGGCATGTCCAGCATGATCGGCTATCCCGGCGGCCAGCCGGAGACCACCGGCCCGTCCTATCTCGATCCGATCGGCGGGTTCAACGCCGCCGCCGCCATCCTGACCGCGCTGCTGCACCGGCAGCGGACCGGCGAGGGCCAGTATATCGAGGTCCCGCAGGTCGAGGCCGCGATGCAGCTGATCGGGCCGGAGCTGCTGGCGGCGATCGAGTCCGGCCGGGATCCCGCGCCGAACGGCAACCGGTCGCCCCATGCCGCGCCGCATGACGCCTTCCCGGCGCTCGGCGACGACCAGTGGGTGGTGATCGCGGCCGAGACCGAGGCGGAGTGGCAGGCCTTGTGCGGCGTGATGGGTCAAGCCGGCCTCGCCGCCGATCCGCGCTTCGCTTCCCTTGCGGCGCGGCAGCGGAACATCGAGGCGCTGACCGCGATCATCGCTGACTGGACCCGGGGCCGGGACAAGCATGCGGTCGCGGCCCGGCTGCAGGCGGCCGGCATTCCCGCCGCGCCGGTGCAGACCCCGCACGACCTGGCGCGCAGCGACTACCTGGCGCATCGCGGCTTCTTCACGATGCTGGAGCATCCCGATGCCGGCCGCCATCCGCATCCCGGCCTGCCGATCCATCTCGACGCCACGCCGGGCAGCCAGCGCCGGGCGGCGCCGCGCTTCGGCGCCGACAACCGCCGCGTGCTGCGCGACATCCTCGGTTTGACGCCGGAGGAGATCGCGGCGGTCGAGGCCAGCGGCGCGATGGCGACCGAACCCCGGCCGGGAGCCTGATCATGGCCAAATTCCCTCGGACGCTGCGCATCCCGATCCGCCTCGACGACGATCCCGGCTATCGCGGGTCGGTGCATGACGATGCGGTGGCGCGCGGCATGGGCTTCCGCGCGGCGCTGATCCCCGGAGCCTTCGTCTATGGCCATGTCAGTCGCCTTGCGGTCGACGCCTGGGGCGCCGACTGGGTCCGGCGGGGCAGCATGGGGGCACGGTTCCGCCGGCCGGTGCATGACGGCGACGTGCTGACCGCCGAGGTCTCGGGCCTGGTGGACGCCGGCTCCGGACAGCGCGCGGAGGTGACCCTGCGCAACCAGGAGGGCGAGGAGGTTGCGACCGGCTGGGTGGCGATGCCGCGGCAGGATCCCGTGCCGCCGCGGATCGAGGACTGTCCGGTCCTGCCATTGCCGGAGCCGCCGCATGCCGTGGAGCCGGGCGGCATGATGGTCGGGACGCGCCTCGGCTCGCGCAATGCGGTCCTGACCGAGGAGGAGTTCCACCGGTCGCTCGCCGCCTTCGACGAGCGTCATCCGCTCTATCGCGACGGCGGGCTGGTTCATTCCGGCTGCCTGATCCGGCGGACCATGGCCGACGCCAACCGCAGCTTCCGCCTCCCGGCCCCGGTCGTGTTCGTGTCCGGCGAGGCCCAGCATTTCGCGCCGGTGTCCCCCGGCCAGCGCCTCGCCACCTCCGGCACCGTGACCGCGGTCTACGAGCGCAACGGCCGGCACTACTTCGAGACCGAGGAGATCCTGGTGGTCGACGGCGCCCGGGTGGCGGCCCGATTCCGCCGGACCTCGATCTATGCGTAGCAGGCTGGCGCAGCGATATTGCATACGGATGCAAAAAGAGTAAGGTAGGGCAAATGTTCGGCAGGATGCAGCGGCCCCGAATGCCGCCACCAGCCGGTTCCAGGGAGGCTCGCGTGACGATCGAACCCTTCGCGACACGCCATGTCCGTCCGCCATCGCCCGACCGGCGATGCCGAGGGGACGACATCCGCATCCCCTAAGCCTGCCCACCCTCCAGCCGTGCCCGCCCATGCGGGCCGGAGAACCAACACGACGCGGGAGCGAAACCGTGGCCCCAAGCGCCAGCATCAGATCGGTCGAAGCCTTCCAGGTCAGCTGGCAGCCCGGCGACCCGCCCGGCCGGCGCAGCGCCCTGGTGCGGATCACCACGGAGGACGGCGTCGTCGGCTGGGGCGAGGCCTCGCCGATGCAGGGCGGGCTGCACTCGATCGGCATCGTCGAGCGCGACCTGGCGCCGGGGCTGATCGGCGCCGATGCCTTCGACACCGCGGTGCTGTACGACCGGCAGCTCCACCGCAACATCAAGCTGGGGCCGGAAGGGGCGCTGACCGGCGCGCTGGCCGCGGTCGACATCGCGCTGTGGGACATCAAGGGCAAGACGCTCGGTCTGCCGGTGCACAAGCTGCTGGGCGGCGCCTGGCGCAGCGACGTGCCGTTCTACGCCTCGATCGGCGGCAACGCCGCGCGCACGGTGGACGAGACGGTGCGGGTGGTCGAGGCGCGCTGGCGGCGCGAGACGCCGGCGGCGATCAAGATCCGCCGGGATGGCGATCGCTCGACGCTCGACCTCGACATCCCCGGCGACATCGCCAAGGCCAGGGCCGTGCGCCAGCTGGTCGGCGACGGCTATCCGCTCGCCTTCGACGCCAACAACGGCTACTCGGTCGGCGGCGCCATGCGGGTCGGCCGCGCGCTCGAGGAGCTCGGCTACGTCTGGTTCGAGGAGCCGGTGCAGCACTACGACGTGCGCGGCATGGGCGAGGTGGCGCAGCGGCTCGACATCACCGTGTCGGCGGCGGAGCAGACCTACACGCTGCAGGCGCTGGTCGACATGATCCATGCCGGGGTGCGCATGGTGCAGCCCGACATCGTCAAGATGGGCGGCATCACCGGGCTGATGCAATGCGCCGCGATCTGCCACGCCCATGGGGTCGAGCTGGTGCCGCACCAGACCCAGCCGATCATCGGCCATGTCGCCAACCTGCATGTGCTGGCGGCGCTGATGCACCTGACCAAGCCGGCGGAATACGCCGACGCGGCCGGCCGGATGGATGTCGGCTTCAAGAATCCGCCCCGGCCGGCGGATGGCCGCTTCCTGGTGCCACAGGGGCCGGGGCTCGGGCTCGAGGTCGACGAGATGGAAATCAACAAGCGGCGCTGAAAGCGGTACGCGCGGGCGCCGACAAGCGACAGGGGAGACGGCCATGGGATTCAGCAGGCGAAACGTGCTTCAGCTCGGCGTCGCGACCGCGGCGTTGGCGGGCTTCGGCGGCGCCCGGGCACAGGACGCATCCCAGAACGCGGATGTGATCCGCATGGGCATCGCCGCGAAGGGGCCGCGCTACAGCGACCCGAACCTGACGACCCAGGGCTCGGACAACTGGGCGACCGAGCAGATCTACGAACAGCTGGTCCGCCCGGAGGACGGCACCTTCGCGATCAAGCCGGAGGAGTACCTGCCGACGCTCGCGACCAGCTGGACGTCATCGCCGGACGCCAAGACCTGGACCTTCCAGCTGCGCCAGGGCGTGCAGTTCCACAAGGGCTTCGGCGAGATGACCTCGGAGGACGTGGTCTACTCGTTCAAGCGCGCCATAACCGCGGGCACCAACACGACGGTGCTGGGCAACATCGCCGACGTCGTCGCCAACGGGCCCTATCAGGTGACCATCACCCTGAAGAGCCCGGACGCGCTGTTCCTGGGCACCTCGGTGTTCAACAACAACACCTCGATCGTCAGCAAGAAGGCGGCCGAGCAGATGGGCGAGGCCTTCGGCACCGACGCCGTCGGCACCGGCCCCTATGAGCTGACGAAGTTCGACACCCAGGTCGGCACGGTGATGAAGCGCCATGACGGCTACTGGGGCCAGAAGGCCAAGATCAGCACCGTCGAATGCGTCTACATCGCCGACACCTCGGCGCGGACGCTGGCGCTCCTGTCCGGCAACATCGACATCATGGAGGCGGTGCGCGCCCCGGGCTGGGTCGCCTCGGTGCAGCAGCGCGACCCGACGCTGAAGATCGACATGACGGTGCCGGGGTCGTTCAACACCCTGCACATCAACCTGACGCGTAAGCCCTTCGACGACCTGAAGGTGCGGCAGGCGCTGATGCATGCGATCGACCGGCCGGCCGTGGCCCAGGCGCTGGCGCCGATGGGCGGCACCATGGTGGGGCTGCAGCCCGACTTCTTCCCGGCCGGCTTCAAGACCGAGGACCTGCCGGAAGAGCTGCGCTACCCCTACGACCCGGACAAGGCGAAGGCGCTCCTGGCCGAGGCGGGCCACCCGGACGGGATCAGCTTCTCCTCCCTGTGCAGCCAGCGCGAGGACTATGCCTCGACCATGCTGATCGTGCAGGAGCAGATCCGCCTGGCCGGCTTCAACATGGACCTCAAGATCGGGGACCACACCGCCTATCACGCCGACAATCGCTCGGACAAGAACACCCTGGCGATGCATTCGGCGAGTTATCCGCCGATCCCGACGCAGCTCTACTTCCAGCAGCTGTCGGCGCAGTCCGAGGTCAAGTCGGACGGAAAGGGCGGCGGCAACTACAGCCATTACGGCGTGGTGATGCCGGGCATCGACGACCTGCTGGCCCAGGCCCTGCAGGCGACCGACTTCGCGACCTATGACAGCCTCTGCCGCAAGATCGAGCTGCAGGTGCTGCGCGACCTGCCGCTGATCGGCCTGTCCACCCTGTCCTTCACCACCGCGCGGCGCGGCAATGTCGATCTCGGCTACCCGGTGAAGAGCGGCTATGCGCGCTGGCGCTTCCACCGGGCGACCAAGACCATCGTCTGACCCCGCAGGGAAGGGCCCGCCATGGTGCGGTATCTGATGTGGCGACTGCTGGATGCGGTTCCGACCATCCTGCTGGTGCTGACGCTGGTGTTCGTCTGCATGCGCATCCTGCCCGGCGACCCGGCGCTGGCGGCGCTGGGGGACAACGCGCTGCCGGACCAGCTTGCGGCCTTCCGCGAGAAAATGGGGCTGAACGTCCCGCTCTGGCAGCAATACCTGAACTTCCTCGGCGGCGTCCTGACCCTGGATTTCGGGCGGTCGCTGATGAACAACACCTCGGTCCTGCAACTGCTGGCCTACAACCTGCCCTACACGATCGAGCTGACGGTCGCCGCGATGGTGATGGGCATCGTCGCCGGCATCCCGCTGGGCGTGCTGGCGGCGACCCACCGCAACCGCCCGGCCGATGCCGGGGTCCGGGTGTTCTCGCTGATCGGCTACGCCATCCCGGACTTCTATCTGGGCGCGCTGCTGCTGATCACCTTCTCGCTCAATCTCGGCTGGTTCCCGATCAATGGCGGCGGCGACGGCTTCGTTGACCGCCTGCACCACATCGTGCTGCCGGCGCTGACCCTGGCCTTCGTCAAGGCCGCCTTCCTCGGCCGGCTGACCCGCACCTCGCTGCTCGAGGTGTTCGGCAAGGACTATGTGCGGACGGCGCGGGCCAAGGGCGCCAGCGAGCGCCGGGTCATCTACCGGCACGGGCTGCGCAATGCGCTGCTGCCGCTCTCCACCGGCTTGGGCCTCAGCCTGCTGGCGACGCTCTCCGGCTCGGTGGCGATCGAGCTGGTGTTCAACCGCCCGGGCATCGGCAGGCTGCTGATCGGCGCGATCACCGAGCGCGACTACGCCGTCATCCAGGGCGGCGTGATCGTCTTCGCCCTGTTCGTGGTGCTGGTGAACCTGCTGATGGACTTCGTCTACATCATCGTCGATCCGCGGATCCGGGTGACCTGATGGCCGCGATCCTCGACACAGTCGAACCGATCGCCCCGGCGCCGAACCGGTCCGCGATCCTGCTGCGCATCATGCTGGGCCGCCCGGCCACCATCTTCGCCGCCCTGACCATCGCGGTCTTCGTCGCGGTGGCGGTGATGGCGCCCTGGATCGCACCGTACAACCCGCTAGCGCAGAGCATCCTCAAGATCAACCAGACCCCGTCCTGGGCGCATTGGCTGGGCACCGACCAGTTCGGCCGCGACGTGCTGTCCCGGATGATCTACGGCTCGCGCAACTCGCTGATCTTCGGCCTGCTCTCGCCGGCCCTGGCGGCGATGGTCGGCACCACGCTCGGCGTCGTCGCCGGCTATTTCGGCGGCGTGGTCGACCGCGTCATCTCCCGCCTCGTCGACCTGCTGCTGGCGTTCCCGGAGCTGCTGCTGGCGATCATCATCGCGGCGGCGCTGGGCGGCGGCTTCTGGAACGTCGTCGCCGTGCTGACGGTCGCCTTCGTGCCCGGCTTCGCCCGCGTCGCCCGGGCCCAGACCCTGTCGGTGAAGCAGGAGCCCTATATCGAGGCCGCGATCGCGGTCGGGGTCAGCACGCCGGTCATCATCTTCCGCCACATCCTGCCGAACATCTCCGCGCCGATCGTCGTGCTGGTGACGCTGTGGGTCGCCTCGGCCATCCGGCTCGAAGCCTCGCTCAGCTTCCTCGGGCTCGGGACACAGCCGCCGAACCCGAGCTGGGGCAACATCATTCGCGACGGGCTCAACAACCTGTTCGGATCGCCCTGGCCGATCATCGGCGCCGGCTTCGCCATCACCTGCGTCGTCCTCGCCTTCAACCTGTTCGGCGATGCGATGCGCGACGCCCTGGACCCGGAGACCGCCGCGTGACCGCGCCCCTGCTCAAGGTCGAGAACCTGGTCGTCGAATTCGGCCCGAAGGCCGCGCCGCTGCGGGTGGTCGATGGCGTCGGCTTCGAGATCCAGGCCGGCGGGTCGCTCGGCATCGTCGGCGAATCCGGCTCCGGCAAGTCGATGACCTCGCTGTCGATCCTGCGCCTGGTCCCGGAGCCGCCGGGCCGGATCGCGCAGGGCCGCATCCTGTTCGAGGGCACCGACCTCCTGGCCCTGCCGCGGGCGCGGATGCCGGAGATCCGCGGCCGCGACATCGCCATGATCTTCCAGGAGCCGATGAGCTCGCTGAACCCGGTCATGACCATCGGCGACCAGATCGGCGAGGCCATTCTGCTGCATGAGCCTGTCAGCCGGGAGGAGCGCCGCCGCAAGGTCGTGGAGATGCTGCGGCTGGTCGGCATGCCCGATCCCGAGCGCCGGCTCGGCGCCTATCCGCACCAGTTCTCCGGCGGCATGCGCCAGCGGGTGATGATCGCCATGGCCATCGCCTGCAATCCGAAGCTGCTGATCGCGGACGAGCCGACCACCGCGCTTGATGTGACCATCCAGGCCCAGGTGCTGGACCTGATGAAGAAGATCAGGGCGACGCTGAACACGGCGGTGCTGCTGATCTCGCACGATCTCGGCGTCATCGCCGACATTTGCGAGCGGGTGATCGTGATGTATGCCGGCCGGGTGGTGGAGGATGCCGACGTCCGGTCGATCTTCCGGCGGCCGTCGCACCCCTACACCCAGGCGTTGCTGCAGTCGATCCCGCGGCTCAACGACGACCGCCGGCGGCTGTACCAGATCGCCGGGTCGGTGCCCCAGGCCGGCGGCGTCGGCGCCGGCTGCCCGTTCCAGCCGCGCTGCCCGCTGCGGATCGACCGCTGCGCCATCGAACGGCCGCCGATGTTCGATTTCGGCCCGCAGCACCGCGCCGCCTGCTGGGTCACGGCCCAGGCGCTCCCGGCCGAGCCGGCGCCCAGCGCGAGGGCCATGCGATGAACGGCGGGGCGACCCTGGTCCGGGCCGAGGGGCTGACCAAGACCTTCCAGGACGGCGGCGGCCTGTCCTTCGGGCGGCCGCGACCGGCGGTGCGCGCGGTCGACGACGTCTCGCTGGAGATCCGCCGCGGCGAGACGCTGGCGCTGGTCGGCGAATCCGGTTGCGGCAAGTCCACGCTCGGCCGGCTGCTGCTGCGGCTGATCGAGCCCAGCGCCGGCCATGTCTTCGTCGACGGCACCGACCTGACCGGCCTGTCGCACGGGCAGATGCGGGCGATGCGCCGGCAGGTCCAGATGATCTTCCAGGACCCGTACGGTTCGCTGAGTCCGCGGCGCAGCATCGCCGAGATCATCGCCGAGCCGCTCGAGGTGTTCGGCCTGGTGAAGTCGCGACGGGAGCGGCGCGACAAGGTGGCGGACCTGCTGCGCCAGGTCGGGCTGCCGCCCTCCACCATGGACCGCTATCCGCGCCAGTTCTCCGGCGGCCAGCGCCAGCGCATCGGCATCGCCCGGGCGATCTCGCTCGACCCCGCCTTCATCGTGGCGGACGAGCCGGTCTCGGCCCTCGACGTCTCGATCCAGGCCCAGATCGTCAACCTGCTGCAGGATCTGCAGGAGCAGAAGAACCTGTCCTACCTGTTCATCGCCCATGACCTGGCGGTGGTGCGCCACATCGCCGACCGGGTCGCGGTGATGTATCTCGGGCGGATCGTCGAGACGGGGCCGAAGGCGGCGGTCTACGGCGCACCGCACCATCCCTACACCCAGGCGCTGCTCTCCGCCGCGCCGGAGCCGGATCCCGACCGGCCGCAAAAGCGCATCATCCTGCAGGGCGACGTGCCGAGCCCCTCCGCCGTCCCCTCCGGCTGCAGCTTCCGCACCCGCTGCCCGTTGGCGCAGGAAGTCTGCGCCCGCGAACGGCCGGCGCTGGTGCCGATCGGCAACGGGCATCTCGCGGCCTGCCATTTCGCCGAGGCCAACCCGATCCCGATCTGACGCGCCGACGGCGAGCCGCGGTGATCGGCGGCACCAGCCTGGCCGGCGGCGTCGGCCGCATCACCGGCATCGTGATCGGCACGGTGATCCTTGGGGTGATGACCAGCGGCTTCACCTTCCTCGGCATCGACGCCTGCTACCAGGACATCGTGAAGGGCGGCATCATCGTCGCCGCGGTCGCTGCGGACCAGTACCGCCAGCGCCGCCGGCGGAAAGCGTGATCAATCGAGAGGGGCAGGGGATGCAGCGGCTTCTGGTGCTTCAATCGCTCTGGGCGATGGAGCGGCGCCACACCGACGGCTTCGAGCGCACGCTCGAAACCAATGTCGAGATGATCGCGGGGGCCGGTTTCGACGGCATCAGCGCGCCGTGGACCGACCGCGAGGCGGTCCGCCGGATGGTCGATTGCCTGCGCGGCCCGGGCATGGTCGCGGAGGGCGTGTGCTTCCCGAAGACCGTCGACGAGCTGAAGCCGGTGCTCGAGATCGCGGCGGAGTTCGGGGTTCACCACCTCAACCTGCAGCCGGACGTACGGCCGCGCCGGATCGAGGACTGCGTGCCCCTGATCGAAGGTTGGCGCCGCCTGGCCGAGGAGGTGGATTTCCCGGTCCTGATCGAGACCCACCGCGACCGGATGACGACGGACCTGTACTTCACCCTGGACCTGCTCGACCGGTTCCCGGACCTGCCGCTGCTCGCCGACCTGTCGCATTTCCTGGTGGGGCGCGAGTTCGCCTGGCCGGTGTCGGACGAAAATCACACGCTGATCCGCCGGATCCTCGACAACGCCTGGGCCTTCCACGGGCGCGTCGCCTCGCGCGAGCAGGTCCAGATCGAGATCTCGTTCCCGCATCACCGGATGTAGGTCGACCTGTTCCTCGACTGGTGGGGACACGGCTTCCGCAGCTGGCGCCGGCGTGCCGCCGCGGACGCGTCGCTGTCCTTTACCTGCGAGCTGGGCCCGAAGCCCTATGCGATCACCGGACCGGACGGCAACGACACCGCCGACCGCTGGGCCGAATCCCTGATCCTCGCGGGGTTGGTGCGTGACCTCTGGGCCGGGACGGCCCCGGAGTAGGAGACATCCGGACGTCAAGACGCGGCCTGAACGGCGGCGGCGGCGGTCGAAGCGATCGGTGAGGGGCGTCCGGCGAAGATATGGTATCAGACGCTCCGAGCGCCGAACCCCGTGCCAATCGTTCGTTGACCCGAATAGGTGTGCGATGGTGTTGAACTGCGCCGACTTCTACGACGCTGAACTGCGGCGGCACAACGAGGTCTTCCGGGCGGCCCTCCAGGTCGGGCCGCGTGATCGCGTGCTCGATATCGGATGCGGTGCGGGACTGACCACGCGCGAGGTTGCCCGCATCGCGGTGCAAGGCAGCGTGCTGGGCGTGGATGTGTCGGCGGAGATGCTCGAGGTCGCCCGCCAGCGCAGCGCGCAAGAGGGGTTGTGGAACGTCGCTTTCGAGGAGGGCGACGCACAGCTGCAGGCGTTTCCCCCTGCCAGCTTCGACCTGTGCATCAGCCGGTTTGGGACGATGTTCTTTGCCGATCCGGCCGCGGCTTTCGCCAATATCGGCCGGGCGATGCGGCCGGGGGCGCGCCTGGCGTGGATGGTGTGGCAGAGCCGGGGCCGCAACGAATGGGCGACCGTGATCCGGCAGGCGCTCGCCCCGGAGACTGTCGCAGCAGCGGATGCCGCCCCGGCGTTTTCGCTGGGTGACCCGGCCATCGCCACGGACCTCTTGAACGCATCCGGCTTTGTCTCGGTCGACTTTGCCGAGGTCCACGAACCGGTCTTCTATGGTTCGGACGTCGATGCGGCCTACGAGTCCGTGATCGGCCTGCAATTCGCCAGGGATGCGCTGGCCGGAACGGATGCAGAGGCCGATGCGGCGCGGCAGCGGCTGCGCGGTCTGCTCGAAACGCACCTGACCGCGGACGGTGTGCTGTTCGATTCGCGCGCGTGGATCATCACCGCATATCGGGCGAAGGGTTAGCCGACAGGCCCTCTGTGCCGCCTGCGCTCCCGTCGGCTTTGGGGTGCCTTGGGCGATGGCCGGTTGTGGCGCGGCTCATCCGGGCAGAGGGCGGACCGCCCCTATGCGGCGCGGCGCATAGGGGCTTGGTCCTTTCGGGTCGTCACGCCGGCAGCTGGAACGCCCAGTTGGCGATCAGCACGATCGCCAGCCCGCCGGCAAGGGCCAGGTAGGGCAGCATGCCGGCCTTCCTGACCCCGAGGTCCTGGCCGACCAGGCCGAGATCGTCCATCGCGCCGGCGGGGAATTTGCCGCCATCGCGCACATAGTGGCGATAGGCGAACACCGGCAGGATCAGGGCGGCGAAGGCGAAGCCGATCCACAGCGCGTTCTCATAGCCCCAGACCTTCGCGCCGGCGCCGAGGAACAGCGCGTTGACGAAGGCCAGAACCGTGTTCAGCCCGATCAGCCAGGTCGGGGCCTTCCAGGGCCGCGCGATGTGTCCGGAATCGATCCGGTGGATCCAGCCGGAGTTGAGGTTGAGGAAGTTGAAGATGATGTAGCCGACGTTGGACACGGCCAGGACGAAGAAATAGCCGCCGGTGTCGGACGCGATCGCCAGCAGGACAAGGTTGAAGGTGAAGTCCGTCCACATCGCGCGGGTCGGGGCACCCTTCTCGTTCACATGCTCGAGATACTTCGGCAGCCAGCCGTCCTTGGACCCCTGGTACAGCGTGCGCGACGACCCGGCCATGGCGGTCATGATCGCCAGGAACAGGGCCAGGATCATCAGCGCGACCAGAATCTGCGTGATGACGGGGCCGGCGCTGATCAGCCCGCCCAAGACCTCGGCGACGCCGGTGCCGTCGACCACCCCGGTCGCCAGCATGCCTTCATGGCCGAGCACGCCCTGGAAGGTGAAGGGGATCAGGAAGAAGAACAGGCAGCAGGCCAGGCCGGAGTAGAAGATCGCCTTGAAGGTGTCCGTCTTCGGGTTGCGGAGCTCGCGGGTGTAGCAGACGGCCGTCTCGAAGCCGTAGGTCGACCACGCGGCGATGTAGAGGCCGCCGAGGAACAGCGTCCAGCCGCCATTGCTCCAGCTGCCCTCCACGGCGGAATAGGCCGCGCTCGGCGGCACCAGCCCGGTCACGTTCGCCCACTGGATCTGGCCGCTGAAGATCGGGTACAGGCCGATCAGCAGCAGCGGCACCAGCACGATGATCGCCAGCCATTTCTGCACGCTGGCGGTCTGGGCGATGCCGCGATGCTGGATCGCGAAGATGACCAGCATCAGGATCGCGCCGATGAAGAAGGTGGCGTTGATGTTGGCGGTGGCGAGGAACGGGATGCCGAAGCTGGTCAGCGACCAGGTGCGGATCGCGGGCGTCAGGGCCGCGACGCCGTCGGCGCTGAGCAGGGCCGAGATCGCATCGCTGGGCGTCGAGCCGGCATGCGCCGCCAGCCACTCCGCCACGCGCGGGCTGTCCGCGGTGATCGAGCCGGCATGGGCGGCGATCCAGGCCACCACCTGCTGCGCGTCGGCCGCCGGGATCGGGAAGAAGGCGTTGAGGATGTAGCCGGCGGCGATGGCGCAGCCCAGCGACAGCACCGGCGACCAGGCGAACCAGTTGCACCACACCGACAGCGGCGCGATGAACTTGGAATAGCGCAGCCAGGCAGTCGCGCCATAGACCGAGGCGCCGCCGGACTTGTTGCCGAACATGCCGGCGATTTCCGCATAGGTGAAGGACTGCAGGAAGCCCATCACCATCGAGATGATCCACACCACGAAGGCCAGCTTGCCTGTCGTGCCGGCGATGCCGCCGATGGAGAAGAGCACGAGCGGCGGCACGCCCGCGGCCACCCAGAACGCGCCTTTCCAGTCCAGGGCGCGGATCAGCCGGCCTTCGCCGCTGGCCGGGACCGCACCGTCCACATTCACCACGTCTGCCATTGGTGATGCTCCCCTGTCGTTGTTCAGGACGTTTCTTTTCACGCCTTGCTGAACGTGCCTCCCCCCGGCGCGTCCCACCGCGCCGCCGTCTCGGCGATCCGCATTCCCCCGCAGATCCGCCCCATTCGAAGCCTTTATACATAGTGAAGATATTTTCCCCTTGGTCAATATGGCTTTACTTTCGGACCGCATTTTGTAACCTGCGCTGCGTGCTCGACTGCGCCATTCCCGTGAGGGTCCATGCGAGATCTCCATCCGCTGACGGCCGGCGTGCGCCCTGCCTCCCCCAGCCTGATCCGCACTCCCGGCATCCCGGTGCTGCCGCCGGGGACCGAGCGGTATCGTGTGCGTGGCGGTGGCTCACTGGTCATGCGGGTCGAGGCCGGCGACCAGGTGATGGTGACCGACCTGGAGGGCGGCCAGGCCTGCGAGCTGTCGTTCCTCGATGAAGCCGGGCGGTTCCTCGCCGCCGGCCTCGGCCTGCCCTTCACCACCGCGGCCGACGGGCTGAAGGCCTGCCTCGCAGGCAACGATGACGGCGCCCGGCGCACCCGTGCCGCCCTGGCGCGGCGCGGTGCCGACCTGGCCTCCGCCGGCGCCGCCCGCCTGTTCGGCGAGGGCTCCCGGCCGGGCGAGCGGGCGGAATTCACCATCCAGGGCCAGGGGCTGCTGATCGCCGTGGCGCCCGGGGCGGTGATGCTGCCGGACGCCCAGGACACGGCGACGCCGATCGAGCTGCGGGTCCGGCGCAGCCGGCTGGTCCGCGACTACGCCGCGGCCCTGCCCGAACCGCTGGCCGACCCGATCGAGGACATCCGCATCCGTGCCGCCACCGCCTCGGCCTATGTCGTCCGGGCCGGCGACTTCATCCAGGTGATCGACGTCTACGGCCGGCAATGCACCGACTTCCAGGCCTTCTCGGCCCGCAAGGTCGACAAGGGCCTCGACCTCGCGCTGGATTCAACCGTCACCCGCACGCTGCTGGGCCGCAGCTATCCGGTGCCGGGCCTGCCCTCCAAGGCCTTCGACCGGGATTTCGAGCCGCTGGTCGAGATCGTGCAGGATACGGTCGGCCGTCACGACGCCTTCGCGACCGCCTGCAATTCCCGCTACTACGACGACATGGGCTATCCCGGGCATGTTAACTGCACCGAGAACTTCAACGCCGCCCTGGCGCCCTATGGCATCGCCGCCCGCAAGGGCTGGGAAGCGCTGAACTATTTCTACAACACCGCTATCGACCACACCAACCAGCTGTACCTCGACGAACCTTGGTCGCGCCCCGGCGACTATGTGCTGATGCGGGCGCTGACGGACCTGGTCTGCGTCTCCTCCTCCTGCCCTGATGATATCGACGCGGCCAATGGCTGGGACCCGACCGACATCCACATCCGGACGTTTTCCGGCAAAGAGACCTTCTCACGAGCGGTGGCCATTCGCATGACGCCCGACGCCGACCCGGAACTGACCCGCGAGACCGCCTTCCACCCCCGCCTGTCCGCGCTGACGCGGGACTATGTGGAGTATCGCGGCTACTGGCTGCCCAACCGCTTCGCCGCCACTGGGCCGGTCGAGGAATACTGGGCCTGCCGCGAGAAGGCCGTGGTGATCGACCTGTCGCCGCTGCGCAAGTTCGAGGTCACCGGCCCCGACGCCGAGGCCCTGCTGCAATATTGCCTGACCCGCGACGTGCGCAAGCTGTCGACCGGCCAGGTGGTCTATTCCGCCATGTGCTACGACCATGGCGGCATGATCGACGACGGCACGCTGTTCCGGCTCGGCGACCGCAACTTCCGCTGGATCGGCGGCGACGATGCCAGCGGCCTGTGGCTGCGCGAGCAAGCGGAGAAGATGGGCTTTAAGGCCTGGGTCCGGTCCTCGACCGACCAGATGCACAACATCGCGGTGCAGGGCCCGGCTAGCCGGGACATCCTCAAGGACATCATCTGGACCGCGCCGCGCCAGCTGACGATCGCAGAGCTCGAATGGTTCCGCTTCACCGTCGGCCGCATCGGCGGCTTCGAGGGCGCCCCGGTGGTGGTGTCGCGCACCGGCTACACCGGTGAGCTGGGCTATGAGGTCTTCTGCCACCCGAAGGACGCCGTGGCGGTGTTCGACGCCGTGTGGCAGGCCGGGCAGCCGCATGGCCTCAAGCCGATGGGGTTGGAGGCGCTGGACATGGTGCGGATCGAGGCCGGGCTGGTCTTCGCCAACCATGAATTCACCGACCAGACCGACCCGTTCGAGGCCGGCATCGGCTTCACCGTGCCGCTGAAGTCGAAGACCGACGATTTCATCGGCCGTACCGCGCTGATCGAGCGCAAGGAGCACCCGCGCCACCGTCTGGTCGGCCTCGACGTGCAGTCCAACGACGCGGTCGGCCATGGCGACTGCATCCATATCGGCCGAGCGCAGGTTGGCGTGGTGACCAGCGCCACCCGCTCGCCGATCCTCGGCAAGACCATCGCCCTGGCGCGGATCGACGTGACCCATGCCGCCGTCGGCACCGCGGTCGAGATCGGCAAGCTGGACGGCCACCAGAAGCGCCTGCCGGCCATCATCGTGCCGCTGTCGCATTACGATCCGCAGAAGACCCGGCCGCGAGCCTGAACACGGCTTCGGGCGCCGTGTCCCGCATGGCCCATGAGGACCACCGCGGCGCTCGAAGTTTTCTCCAGAGTTGAGGGAATTTCACTATGGCGATAGCCTGGACCCAGGCACCACTCGCCAGGACCCATCGATGACATCCAAGACCAAAGACCCGGCGCCGCAGAAGCCGCCGCGCGGCCGGGCCGTCGCGTTTTCCCAGGATCCGCATGCGGTGCGGGAGCCGAAGGACAACAACCTCGAAATGGCGATCGGCCACGAGGTGCGGGCCTATCGCAAGAAGCTCGGCATCACCGTGACGGACTTGGCCGCCGCCACCGGCATCTCGCTCGGCATGCTGTCGAAGATCGAGAACGGCAACATCTCGCCGTCGCTGACCACCCTGCAGTCGCTGTCGCGGGCGCTGGGCGTGCCGCTGACGGCGTTCTTCCGCGGTTATGAGGAGCCGCACAATGCGGTCTTCGTCAAATCGGGGCAGGGGGTCGAACTCGAACGCCGCGGCACGCGCGCCGGCCACCAGTACAACCTGCTCGGCTATATCGGCGGCGGCACCACCGGCGTCGTGGTCGAGCCGTACCTGATCACGCTGACCGCGGATTCGGACGTGTTCCCAACCTTCCAGCACGAGGGGATGGAGTTCCTCTACATGCTGGAAGGCGAGGTGGTCTACCGCCACGGCGACCAGCTGTTTCCGATGCAGCCGGGCGACAGCCTGTTCTTCGACGCCGATGCGCCGCACGGGCCGGAAGTGCTGGTGAAGCTGCCCAGCCGGTACCTGTCGATCATCAGCTACCCCCAGCGCTCGGCCAAGGGTTGACTTGCCCTGAAGGAAAAAATTATTCTTCGTAATTGAGGGAAGCGAAGCGGCCTGCTGCCCCTCGTCCGAAGGCAAAGCGGAGGGTTGCGGTCATGTGCGGGATTGTGGGTCTCTTCCTCAAGGACAGGAGCCTCGAGCCGCAGCTCGGCAGCCTGCTCTCGTCCATGCTGGTGACGATGACGGATCGCGGGCCGGACAGCGCCGGCATCGCGATCTATGGCGACACCGACCATCGCCACGCCAAGCTGACCATCCAGTCCGCCAATCCGAAAGCCGACTTCGCCGGCCTGGCGGGCGAGCTGCAAGGCGCGCTCGACGCGCCCGTGTCGATCGAGGTCAAGAGCACCCACGCCGTCCTCCTGCTGCCGAGGGACAAGCTGGACGAAGGCCGGGCGGCCATCACGCGGCTGCGGCCGGATGTCCGGGTGATGAGCAGCGGCGACGCGATCGAGATCTACAAGGAGGTCGGCTTGCCCAAGGACGTCCTGTCCCGCTTCGCCGTCGCCGGGATGTCCGGCACCCACGGCATCGGCCACACCCGGATGGCCACGGAATCCGCGGTCACCACGCTGGGCGCCCATCCGTTCTCGACCGGGTCCGACCAGTGCCTGGTGCACAACGGCTCGCTGTCGAACCACAACAATTTGCGCCGCGAGCTGCGGCACCAGGGCATGTCGTTCGAGACCGAGAACGACACCGAGGTCGCCGCCGCCTACCTGACCGCGGAGATGGCGAAGGGCAAGAATCTCGGCCAGGCGCTGGAAGGCGCGGTCGACGATCTCGACGGCTTCTTCACCTTCGTCGTCGGCACCAAATCCGGCTTCGGCGTGGTGCGCGACGCCATCGCCTGCAAGCCGGCGATCCTGGCCGAGACCGACCGCTACGTCGCCTTCGGGTCGGAATACCGCGCGCTGGTCAGCCTGCCCGGGATCGACACCGCCCGGATCTGGGAGCCGGAGCCGGCGACAGTCTATTTCTGGGAACGCTGAACGCCCCTCGCACGGCTTCCTCCCCCTCGGCTCGATCTCATCTCAGGGCGACACGATGCCAACATTCGACCTTGCCGCGACCTCCCTCCGCGACCTCAACCAGGCGCTGCACGACATCGCCCCGGGCGACAATGACCGGCAGTTCGAGGTCGTCAATCCGCGTGGCCACCATGCCGTCGCGGTCGGCGTCAGCGCGCCGGTGACGATCGATGTCAGAGGCAGCGTCGGCTACTACTGCGCCAGCATGAATGACGAGGCGACGATCACCATTCACGGCTCGGCCGGCCCGGGCGTCGCCGAGAACATGATGTCCGGCACCGTCGTGGTCAAAGGCGATGCCAGCCAATATGCCGGGGCGACCGGCTGCGGCGGCCTCCTGGTGATCGAAGGCAACGCCTCCTCGCGCTGCGGCATCTCGATGAAGGGCATCGACATCGTCGTGCACGGCAGCATCGGCCACATGTCCGCCTTCATGGGCCAGGCCGGCAACCTCGTCGTGCTGGGCGATGCCGGCGAAGCCCTGGGCGATTCCCTGTACGAGGCGCGCATCTTCGTGCGCGGCAAGGTCAAGAGCCTCGGTGCCGACTGCGTGGAGAAGGAGATGCGGCCGGAGCACATCGCCGTCCTGGCCGAACTGCTCGACAAGGCCGGCGTTACCAACGCCAGGCCGGAGGAGTTCAGCCGCTACGGCTCATCGCGCAAGCTCTACAACTTCCACGTCGACAATGCCGACGCCTATTGATCGAGGTTTGTCATGAGCTATCACAACCCGCCCACCAAGCCTCGGGTCTCGGCGACCTTCGACGAATACACCATCTCGGAAATCCGGCGGGCCGCAGCCACCGGCATCTATGACATCCGCGGCGCCGGCGCCAAGCGCCAGCTGCCGCATTTCGACGACCTGCTGTTCCTCGGCGCCTCGATCTCGCGCTATCCGCTCGAAGGCTATCGCGAGAAGTGCGGCACCAATGTCGTGCTCGGGGCGCGTCATGCCAAGAAGCCGATCGAGCTCAAGATCCCGATCACCATCGCCGGCATGAGCTTCGGGTCGCTGTCCGGCCCGGCGAAGGAAGCGCTCGGCCGCGGCGCCACGCTGGCCGGCACCTCGACCACCACCGGCGACGGCGGCATGACGGAGGAGGAGCGGGGCCATTCCGAATGCCTCGTCTACCAGTACCTGCCGTCGCGCTATGGCATGAACCCGCGCGACCTGCGCCGCGCCGACGCGATCGAGATCGTCATCGGCCAGGGGGCCAAGCCCGGCGGCGGCGGCATGCTGCTGGGCCAGAAGATCTCCGACCGGGTGGCCGAGATGCGCACCCTGCCGAAGGGCATCGACCAGCGCTCGGCCAGCCGCCATCCCGACTGGACCGGGCCGGACGATCTCGAGATCAAGATCCTCGAGCTGCGCGAGCTCACCAACTGGGAAAAACCGATCTATGTGAAGGTCGGTGGCGCCCGGCCCTATTACGACACCGCCCTGGCGGTGAAGGCCGGCGCCGACGTCATCGTGGTCGACGGCATGCAGGGCGGCACCGCGGCGACGCAGGAGGTCTTCATCGAGAATGTCGGCATGCCGACCCTGGCCTGCATCCGCCCGGCGGTGCAGGCGCTGCAGGATCTCGGCATGCACCGGCAGGTCCAGCTCATCATCTCGGGCGGCATCCGCAACGGCGCCGATGTCGCCAAGGCCCTGGCGCTGGGCGCCGATGCCGTGTCGATCGGCACCGCGGCGCTGATCGCGATCGGCGAGAACGATCCGCGCTGGGCGGCGGAGTATGAGGCGCTGGGCACCACCGCCGCCGCCTATGACGACTGGCACGAAGGCAAGGATCCGGCCGGCATCACCACCCAGGATCCGGAGCTGATGAAGCGGGTCGATCCGGTCGCGGCCGGCCGCCGGCTGGCGAATTATCTCAAGGTTATGGCGCTGGAAGCACAGACCATCGCCCGCGCCTGCGGCAAGAATCACGTGCACAACCTGGAACCCGAAGACCTCTGTGCCCTCACGGTCCCGGCCGCCGCCATGGCGCGGGTGCCGCTGGCGGGCACGGACTGGATCCCGGGCCAGGGACGCGACTGACGGCAGGCGGCTGGGGCGGACCGCCCCGGTCGCCTGATAACGACCAAAACGTCGACGGGAAGCCACAGGGGGCTGAGAATGACGCTGGACCTTGCTGCCTTTGCGAAAGACAGGGGCATCAAATATTTCATGATCAGCTACACCGACCTGTTCTCGGGTCAGCGCGCCAAGCTCGTCCCGGCCCAGGCGATCGCCGCGATGCAGGAGGACGGCGCGGGCTTCGCCGGCTTCGCCACCTGGCTCGACATGTCGCCGGCCCATGCCGACCTGTTTGCCGTGCCCGACCCGTCCTCCGTCATCCAGCTGCCGTGGAAGAAGGATGTCGCCTGGGTCGCCAGCGACTGCAGGCTGGATGGGGAACTGCTCGCCCAGTCTCCGCGCAACGTGCTGAAGCGCCTGGTCAAGGAAGCCGCGGCCGAAGACAAGCGGGTGAAGACGGGGGTCGAGGCCGAATTCTTCCTGGTCACCCCCGACGGCAACCGGATCTCGGACGAACTCGATACGGCGGGCAAGCCCTGCTACGACCAGCAGGCGCTGATGCGCCGCTACGACATCATCGCCGAGATCTGCGACTACATGCTGGAGCTCGGCTGGGGCGCCTACCAGAACGACCATGAGGACGCCAACGGCCAGTTCGAGATGAACTGGGAGTTCGACGATGCGCTGCAGACCGCCGACAAGCATTCCTTCTTCAAGTTCATGGTCAAGTCGATCGCCGAGAAGCACGGGCTGCGCGCGACCTTCATGCCCAAGCCGTTCAAGGGGCTGACCGGCAATGGCTGCCATTGCCACATCTCGGTGTGGGACAACAGCGGCCGGACCAACGTCTTCGCCGACCGGGAGGCCGAATTCGGGCTGTCGGCCGAGGGCCGCGAGTTCCTCGGCGGCATCATGAAGCACGCCTCAGCGCTGGCGGCGATCACCAACCCGACGGTCAATTCCTACAAGCGGATCAACGCGCCGCGCACGATTTCGGGCGCCACCTGGTCGCCGAACTCGGTGACCTGGACCGGCAACAACCGCACCCATATGGTGCGGGTGCCCGGCCCCGGCCGGTTCGAGCTGCGGCTGCCGGACGGCGCGGTCAACCCGTACCTGCTGCAGGCCGTGATCATCGCCGCCGGGCTGGACGGCGTGCGCACCCATGCCGATCCGGGGCCGCATCACGACATCGACATGTACACCGAAGGCCATCTCGTGAAGAACGCGCCGCGCCTGCCGCTCAACCTGCTCGACGCGCTGCGCGCCTATGATGAGGACGAAGGCCTCAAGCAGGCGATCGGCGCGGACTTCTCTGCCGCCTATCTCAAGCTCAAGCACCAGGAGTGGAACGCCTACGCGTCCCACTTCACCCAATGGGAACAGGACACCACGCTCGATATCTGATATCGGCGGTTGATCTGTCGAACCGTGATGGCGCGGCGCGGCGATCCAGGTCTTCCGGCTGCCGGATCGCCGCTTTTAAGCTCAAGGGCGGCGCTTTGCGCCGTGCATGACGGTCTCGCACAGCCGATAAGTCGCATGCCTGTTTTTGCAACGACCTAGGCCTCGGGATGGACCGGATGAAGAACTTCGTGCTGACCGTATCGTGCAGGTCGACCCGCGGCATCGTCGCCGCGATCTCCACCTATCTCGCAGGGCAGGGCTGCAACATCATCGACAGCTCGCAATTCGACGATCTCGACACCGGCGAGTTCTTCATGCGGGTGAGCTTCATTTCCGAGGAAGGCCGGTCCGAGGCCGACCTGCGCGCCGGCTTCGCCGCAGTCGCGGCGCCGTTCGGCATGACCTATGAGTATTACGACAGCGAGCGTCGGCCGAAGGTGATGCTGATGGTGTCACGCTTCGGCCATTGCCTGAACGACCTGCTGTACCGCTGGAAGATCGGCGCCCTGCCGATCGACATCGTCGGCGTCGTCTCGAACCACTTCGACTACCAGAAGGTCGTGGTCAACCACGACATCCCCTTCCACCACATCAAGGTGACGAAGGAGAACAAGCCGCGGGCCGAGGCGCAGATCATGGAGCTGGTGGAGCAGACCGGCACCGAGCTGATCGTGCTGGCCCGCTACATGCAGGTGCTGTCGGACGAGATGTGCCGGACGATGTCGGGGCGCATCATCAACATCCACCATTCCTTCCTGCCCAGCTTCAAGGGCGCCAACCCCTACAAGCAGGCCTATGAGCGCGGCGTGAAGCTGATCGGGGCGACGGCGCATTACGTCACCGCGGATCTCGACGAAGGCCCGATCATCGAGCAGGATACCGCCCGCATCACCCATGCCCAGAGCGCCGAGGACTACGTCTCGATCGGCCGCGACGTGGAAAGCCAGGTGCTGGCCCGGGCCGTGCATGCCCATATCCACCACCGCACCTTCATCAACGGCAACCGCACCGTGGTCTTCCCGGCCAGCCCGGGCAGCTACGCCTCGGAACGGATGGGCTGACCGATGGCGCAGGTCATCGACGGACGGCAGGTCGCCGCCTCCATCACCGGCACGGTGAAGGCGGCGGCCGCGGCGCTGGAGGCCGAGACCGGCGTGAAGACCGGCTTGGCCGTCGTCATCGTCGGCGACGATCCGGCCAGCCACGCCTATGTCGGCGCCAAGGGCCGGATGGCGAAGGAATGCGGCTTCAATTCCGTGCAGCACACGCTGCCGGCGACGACGACGCAGGCGGATCTGGCGGCGCTGGTCGCCGCGCTGAACGCCGACCCGTCGATCCACGGCATCCTGGTCCAGCTGCCGCTGCCGAAGCCGCTGGCATCCGACCCGATCATCCAGTCGATCCTGCCGGACAAGGATGTCGACGGGCTGCATGTCGTCAATGCCGGCAAGCTGGCGACCGGCGACCTCGCCACCGGCCTCGTCTCCTGTACCCCGGCCGGCGCCATGGTCTTCGTCCGCCGCACCCATGGCGACGACCTGTCGGGCCTCAGCGCCGTGGTGATCGGCCGGTCCAACCTGTTCGGCAAGCCGATGGCGCAGCTGCTGCTCAACGCCAACGCCACGGTCACCATCGCCCATTCGCGCACCGCCGACCTGCCGGAGGTCTGCCGCCGCGCCGACATCCTGGTCGCCGCCGTCGGCCGGCCGGAAATGGTGCGGGCCGGCTGGATCAAGCCCGGCGCCACCGTGATCGATGTCGGCATCAACCGGGTCCCGGCGCCGGAAAAGGGCGAGGGCAAGACCCGGCTGGTCGGCGATGTCGCCTTCGCCGAAGCGGCCGATGTGGCCGGCGTTCTCACCCCTGTTCCGGGCGGCGTCGGGCCGATGACGATCGCCATGCTGATGGCCAACACCGTGATCGCGGCGCATCGCGCGGCCGGCCGGGTGCCGCCGGCCTTCTAGGCCGGGCCCAAGGCCGGCCAACCGCACAAGATCGGCTTGTCACGGCGCGAAACATGCCTATAGTGAGGAAATAAATATTCTGTAGAGTAAAAACAGGGGACCGGACGATGGCTCTATCGTGGCGCTTTTCAGCCCTGGCCGACCGTCATCGCGCGCTGGGGTCGAAGCTCGAGGACTGGAGCGGCATGGGCACCGCCTGGACCTACGCCAAGGACATGTCGGAAGAGCATGTGGCGGTCCGGACCAAGGCCGGCCTGATGGATGTGTCGGGCCTGAAGAAGGTCCACCTGGTCGGGCCCCACGCGATCGCCGTGCTCGAATACGTCACCACCCGCAGCATGGCCAAGATCACGCCCGGCCGGTCGGTCTATGCCTGCATGCTGAACGACCGCGGCTACTTCACCGAGGACTGCATCGTCTACCGCACCGGGCCGAATGCCTGGATGCTGGTCCACGGCTCCGGCTCCGGCCATGAGGAAATCGCCAAGCAGGCGGCGGGGCGCAACTGCGCCGTGCTCTTCGACGACGACCTGCACGACCTGTCGCTGCAGGGGCCGCTGGCGGTCGACTATCTGGCCCAGCACGTCCCCGGCATCCGCGACCTCAAATACTTCCACCACATGCAGACCACGCTGTTCGGCGTGCCGGTGATGATCTCGCGCACCGGCTACACCGGTGAGCGCGGCTACGAGATCTTCGTCCGCGGCCAGGATGCGCCGCTGGTGTGGGACCGCATCGTCGAGGAGGGCAAGGGCATGGGCATCATCCCGTGCTGCTTCAGCGTCCTCGACATGCTGCGGGTCGAAAGCTACCTGCTGTTCTACCCCTACGACAATTCGCAGATGTACCCCTTCGCCGATCAGGGCCCGGGGGATTCGCTGTGGGAGCTGGGCCTCGACTTCACCGTCAGCCCGGGCAAGACCGGCTTCCGCGGGGCGGAGGAGCATATCCGGCTGCAGGGCAAGGAGCGGTTCAGGATCTTCGGCATGCTGATCGATGCCGACCGCCCGGCCGATGCCGGCGACGAGGTCTGGGCCGATGGCCGCAAGGTCGGGGTCATCACCTGTCCCTGCTATTCCTCGCTGACCCGGAAATCCATGGCGATCGCGCGGCTCGATGTCGACAAGGCCGTGCATGGCACCAAGCTCGAAGTGCGTGGCAAGGCGCTGGAGGCAGCGGCCAGCTCCCACACGCTGCCCTTCGACGACCCGGAGAAGAAGAAGCGGACCGCCGTGGGCTGAGGGCCGGCCATGCTCGTCGCAGGCATCAAGAGCCGGCCGGTCTACCGGGGACTCGACATCCAGCCCCACGCCCGGCGGCATGTCTTCGCGCTCGAAGGGGAGGGGGCGCTGGCCCTGCTCGACCGGCGGGTGGCGCTCGACAGCCCGATCCTGTCCCGCAGCGAGATCCTGTACGCGCCCTGCGGCTCGCAGGGGCGGGGGTATGACGACGCTCTGTTGGGTCTCGGCGCCAATGCCTTCAGCACCGTGCCCAGCATCGCCACGCTGGTGTTCCGGCTGAACGGCACGCTGGCGACGGCGCGGATGGGCACGCGGCTCTACATCTCCGGCACCGAAGGCTTCATCGGCCAGGCCATGGCGGTGGCGCTCGACCGCGGCATGGACCATGCCTCGGTGATCACCGAGCATCGCGGGTCGCTGGCCCGGCGGGTCCAGTGCGTCCATTGCAAGGGCATCACCGAGGACGTGACCACCAGCCCCTTCGCCTGCAGCCATTGCGGCCTGGCGCTGCTGGTGCGCGACCACTATTCGCGCCGGCTTGGCGCCTTCCAGGGCGTGAATGTCGATGCCGAGGCACCGGGCACCGCACCGGCGCCAGAGGAGCTGTTCCGGTGAGCGGCGGCACCGAACTCCCCGTCCGCGTGACCCGCATCACCCCGGTGGCCGAACGGGTCAAGCGCTTCCGCTTCGAGCGGCTGGACGGCCAGCCGATGCCGTATTTCTCCGGCGGCGCCCATGTCATCGTCTCGATGGACGATGACGGCCATATCCGCCGCAACGCCTATTCGCTGATGTCGCCGCCGCATGACTGCTCAGCCTATGAGGTCAGCGTGCTGCATGTCGAGAATTCGCGCGGCGGGTCGACCTTCCTGCACGAGCGGGTGCGGGAAGGTGATGCGCTGCGGATCAGCCACCCGATCAACCTGTTCCAGCCGGATTGGCGCGGCCGCAAGCACCTGCTGGTCGCCGGCGGCATCGGCATCACGCCCTTCATCGCCATGATGGAGCAGTTCGCCCGCGAAGGGCTGAATTTCGAGCTGCACTACGCCATCCGCAGCCGCGACCGCGGCGCCTATTGGCGCGAGCTGGCGGACCGCTACGGCCCGCACCGCGTCACGATCTACTGCGATGCGGAGGGCGATGTCCTCCCGCTCGGCCGCCTGCTCGACAGCCAGCCGCTCGGCACGCATCTCTATGTCTGCGGGCCGTCCGGCATGATCGACGGCGTCCTGAAGGCAGGGATGGAGGCCGGCTGGCCGGCCGAGAATCTGCACTTCGAGCGCTTCCTGGCGCCGCTGCCCGGCAAGCCCTTCACCATCCAACTGCTGCGGTCGGGCAAGACCGTCCATGTGGGCCACCACGAAAGCATGCTGGATGCGATCGAGGCGGCGGGCGTCGATGCGCCGTTCCTGTGCCGCGGCGGGGCCTGCGGCCAGTGCGAGGCCGCGGTCGTCGCCTGCGACGGCACGCTGCTGCATCACGATGTCTATCTGACCGACGAAGAAAAGGCGGCCGGCGGCAAGGTCATGGTCTGCGTGTCCCGCTTCGAGGGGACGACGTTGCATCTCGACCTGTAGCAGGCAGCCATAGAGCGCGGGACAAGGAGGCCGGACATGGCGATCGTCTTCAAGCAGGAGACCTTCCGCGACGATTTCAGCTACCGCAACAGCCCGGAGAATATCCGCCGGTTCCCGTTCCCGTTCCACGAAGACGCCTACATGTACTCCGTCAACATGGAGCCGCATGTCCGGGGGCAGGCGGGCACGGTCTACGAGAACCTGATCGACGTCGACGAGCACTATGTCGCCGAGATGCGGGACCGGGCGCTGGTGCTGGCCGAGGATCCGCTGCGCTACCAGGCCCTGCCGCACATGATGAGCGCGCAATGGGACACGCTGGAACTACTGATGGAGGAACAGGCAGCCGGCTACCCCGACCATTTCACCCTGATCCGCAACGGCGACCAGTGGCGCTGGATCAACCGGCCGCTCGGCATCGACGACAGCTTCACCTTCGGCAACCTGTCGACGCTGCCCTATGAGCCGTTCGAATACATCACCCGGCAGGCCCAGGGCGATTTCTGCATCGTCGACCAGCGCAACGGCAATCTGTGGATGGATGCCGGCATGGTCACGACCCAGGCCGACTGGTCGCTGGATTTCGACCTCGGCATGAACTTCATGGAATGGCACGGGCCGGTGCCGCTGGCGCACCAGATCGGGGTGTTCGACCGGGCGCTGAAGTTCCTGCTCAACCTGCAGCAGGGCCGGCCGACGCGCCGGTTCAACTGGACCATGACGATCAATCCGCGGCTCGACACCAGCCCGGAGAACTATCCGAAATGGGGCCCGGACCGGGCGACCGTGACGCCGGACAATGTCGGCGAGAAGGTGCATCTGCGGGTCGAGCTGCAGACGCTGTGGCGGCTGCCGCGGTCGAACGCGATCCTGTTCGTCATCCGCTGCTACCTGATGAACATGAACGAGCTGGTGACGGTGCCGAAATGGGCGCGGCGCCTGCCGCGGGTGCTGCGGACGCTGCCGCCGGAGCTGGTCGACTACAAGGGGCTGACCCGCTACCGCGAGGACACGATCGCCTGGCTGTCGGCCCATGACGACGGCGCCCCGACCAGCCCCGGCATCTGGCCGGATTGAACGACGAAGATGCGCTTTAAGAACAGCATGCCAGCGACAGGGGACCATCCATGACCAGAGTAGCCGTCATCGGCGCCGGCCCATCCGGCCTTGCCCAGCTGCGGGCCTTCCAGTCCGCCGCCCAGAAGGGGGCCGAGATCCCGGAGGTCGTCTGCTTCGAGAAGCAGGCCGATTGGGGGGGCTTGTGGAACTACACCTGGCGCACCGGGCTGGATGAGTATGGCGAGCCGGTGCATGGCAGCATGTACCGCTACCTCTGGTCCAACGGGCCGAAGGAATGCCTGGAATTCGCCGACTATTCCTTTGAGGAGCATTTCGGCAAGCCGATCGCGTCCTACCCGCCGCGGGCCGTGTTGTGGGACTACATCAAGGGCCGGGTCGAAAAGGCGGATGTCCGCAAGTGGGTGCGCTTCAGCACGCCGGTGCGCATGGTCAAGTTCGACGCGGAGACAAAGAAGTTCACGGTGACGGCCCACAACCGCATTGAAGACCGCATGTATGACGAGGCGTTCGACTACGTCGTCGTCGCCAGCGGCCATTTCTCGACGCCGAACGTCCCCTATTTCGAGGGCGTGAAGACCTTCAACGGTCGGGTGCTGCACGCCCACGACTTCCGCGATGCGGTCGAGTTCAAGGGCAAGGACATCCTGATCGTCGGCCGCAGCTATTCGGCCGAAGACATCGGCTCGCAGTGCTGGAAATACGGCGCCAAATCGGTGACCACGAGCTACCGCTCGAAGCCGATGGGCTTCAAATGGCCGAAGAACTTCGAGGAGCGGCCGCTGCTGACCCGGCTGGAGAACCGCACGGCGCATTTCCTCGACGGTTCCTCAAAGGATGTCGATGCGCTGATCCTTTGCACCGGCTACCAGCATCACTTCCCGTTCCTGCCGGATGATCTGCGGCTGAAGACCGCCAACCGGCTGTGGAGCGACAGCCTGTACAAGGGCGTGGTCTATGACCGCAACCCGCAGCTGTTCTACATCGGCATGCAGGACCAGTTTTATACCTTCAACATGTTCGACGTTCAGGCCTGGTGGGCGCGCGACGTCATGATGGGCCGGATCGAGCTGCCGCCGGAGGCCGAGCAGACGGCGCATTTCGCCAAGTGGCGCGCGCGGGAGGAGACGCTGGACGGCGCCGAGCAGATGATCTGGTTCCAGGGCGACTATGTGAAGGAGCTGCTGGCCGAGACCGACTACCCGCCCTTCGACATCGAGGCCACCAACCAGACCTTCATGGAGTGGGAGCACCACAAGGCGGAGGACATCATGGGATTCCGCAACCACGCCTATCGGTCGCTGATGACCGGCACCATGTCGCCGAAGCACCACACGCCCTGGCTGGAAGCGCTCGACGATTCCATGGAAGCCTATCTCGGAGGCTGAGGCGCCGGTCGATGTCTGGTTGTGGCGCTGCCGCTGCTCAGACCGCTCGAACTTCGGCAAGTCGCTTGATCGCGTGCTCGTCGTCCCAGCAGACGGCGGCTTCCCATGCGGCCGACGCTTGCGCGGCGATGTCATGCGCGCCGCCGTCGAGACCGGCGGCGTTGTAGGGCAGCACCAGGTCGAGGTCGGGGACGTCGACATGCGCCTCGTCCCAGTCGATCAGCGTCACCCGATCCGCGGTCATGCGGACATTGCCGGGGTTGTTGGGGTTGCCGTGGACGACGCAGGTCCGACGTCCGACCAGCCGCGCCCACGCCGCCCGGCATCGCGCAACGCCCTCGGGCGGCATCGCGGCGAGATCGATCTTGGTCCCGGTCTCGGCGTGCAGGAGGTCGGTCGACGATCGCCAGCCTGGGCGCTGCGGCCAGCCCTGCGTCAACCGATGCAGCCGGCGGAGCGTGTCGGCCACGCGACCCCAGTCGGCCTCCGTCTCGGGCGGTCCGCCCTCCACATAGGTCATCACCACCAGACCGTCCGCGAACAGCCGGCCGTCCGTCGTCGGGATCGGCACCGGCACGGCCAGACCTTCACGATCGAGGTGTTGGAGCAGCGCGGTCTCCCAGGCGAGATCGGCGTCGCTCCTGGCCCCGAGACGACCGACCGCGAGGCGCCCGCGGACACGCACGCTCCACACGTCGTTGGCAACTCCGCCAGCGAGCGGTTCGATGCGAGCTGCGTCTTCACCCCACTGCCTGAGTGCCTCCCATCCCACTGGCGACATCTTCGTCCAACCCGATTGGTGCTTGACTTTAACTTAACGCAAGTCTGGAACAGCGTAACCGTTCAGGCCGTCGCGGATGATCTCGCATGCTGAGAACGGAGAAGCAACACCGGTCGGGACTATGTCGGGACTCTTGCTGACTCGTCCTGATGATCGGTGATGTTTCGTTCTCCTGGGCTTTAAAGATGACCCTTGCCAAACCCTTGTGAAATCTCTAGGAAATCTGCGGTGTTTCGGGCCGTCGGGGCGTAGCGCAGTCTGGTAGCGCGCCTGCTTTGGGAGCAGGATGTCGGGAGTTCGAATCTCTCCGCCCCGACCATCCGACCGCCCGCTCAGCCCCGAAAAAATCACGCTCGCCCGGTCCCTGGTGGAAGGCTGATCCGTGCCGACAGAACCCGTGCCCCGGCCGCCCTTGCGCCTCGCCCTGGTGGGATGGGGCGCGATCGGCCGCCGCGTCGTCCAACTGCTGGCCGAGCGCGACGCCGGCATCGTCCTGGCCGGCATCGCCGCGCGGACTCGTCCCGCGGAACTGCCGTCCGGCGTGCCCTGGCTGCAGCACCCCGACGACCTCGGCGCGGCAACGCCCGACCTGGTGGTCGAGGCGGCAGGCCGGGACGCCGTCGAGCCCTGGGGCCACGCGGCGCTGCGGCTTGCGCGTGGCTTCGCCGTGTCCTCGACCAGCGCCTTCTGCGATGACGGGGTGCTGGACCGCCTCGTCGCCACGGCGGAGCGGCATGGCAGCCAGATCCTGATTCCGCCCGGCGCCCTGGCCGGCGTCGACGCGCTCGCGGCCGCCGCGGCGCTGCCGCTGGACGAGGTGCGGCACCAGATCGTGAAGCCGCCCGCGGCGTGGCGGGGAACGCCGGCGGCGGGGCTGGTCGACCTCGACCGCCTGACCGAGGCCACGGTGTTCTTCGCCGGCTCGGCGCGCGAGGCGGCGGGCCGGTTCCCGGCGAACGCCAATGTCGCCGCCATCGCGGCGCTGGCCGGCATCGGCCTCGACCGGACCCGGGTCGAACTCGTGGCCGACCCGAAGGCCGTCGGCAACGGCCATCGCCTGCGGGCCACCGGCGCCTTCGGCACGCTCGACATCGCGATCGAGAACCGGCCGCTGGCGACCAACCCGAAATCCTCCGAGATGGCCGCCCTCAGCCTCGTCCGGCTGGTCGAGAACCACGTTCGGCCGCTCTGCCGGTAGCGGCCGTCGCTGCACCGGTCGCTATGCCGGCGCGGGCGCGACCGCCTCGATGCTCTTGCGCTCGGGTTCGATCCCCAGCCAGGCGACCACGACGATCAGCAGGACCAGGGCCACGCCCATCAGCGTCAGCACGCCGGCGACACCGTGCTGGGCCAGGATCGGGGCGATCAGCAGCGGCACCACGATGCTGGCGCTCCGCCCGGCCGCATTGCTGATGCCAACGCCGCGCAGCCGGAGCTCGGTCGGGAACAGCTCCGGGATGTAGACTGCGAACAGCGCCGCGACCAGGACGTAGATCGGGATGGTCAGCAGGAAGCCGATCGCCGCGGTCAGGATGATGTCCTGGGACAGCGGGAACGCGGCGCTCAGCAGGATGGCGACGGCGGCTGCGGTGATAATGGTGCGCTTGCGCCCGAACAGGTCGGCCGAGACCGCCCCCAGCGCCGACCCGATCGGCCCGCCCACCGCCATCAGCAGGGCGAAGGCGGTGCTGCTCGCGATGGTCTGGCCTTGGCCGATGAAGATGGTCGGCAGCCAGGTGACGAAGCCGTAGATCAGGGTGTTGACCACCATCAGCGACACGCAGCCGACGATCAGCCGCGACAGCAGTGGCGCGCGCAGGAGGTCGGCGGCACGGCCCGGGGCGACCGGCCTGGCCGACAGGTCGGGCGCCGGCAGGGCGCCGCCCATCGCGGCATGGCGCTCGATGTCGGACACCAGCGCCTCCGCCTCGGCCTGGCGCCCGACCGCCTCGAGCCAGCGCGGGGATTCGGGCAGGCCGCGCCGCAGCAGCCAGGCGATCAGGGCGCCGACGCCGCCCAGGATGAACATCACCCGCCAGCCGAAGGTCGGGACCAGCAGCCAGGCCATGAGGGCGGAGGCGGGCAGGCCGCAGGTCACGGTGGTGGCGATCAGCCCGGACCAGCGGCCGCGGACCTTCGGCGGGAAGAATTCGGTGACGATGGAATAGCCGACCACGGTCTCCGCCCCCAGACCCAGCCCCATCAGGAACCGCAGGACGATCAGCGTCTCCATGTTGGGCGCGAAGGCCGAGGCGATCGAGGCGGCGCCGAACACGATCAGGTTGAGCTGGTAGGTGCGGCGGCGCCCGTAGCGGTCGCCCAGGAAGCCGGTCAGGAACGCCCCCAGCGTCATCCCCACGAAGGTCATGGAGATGAACAGGCCGTTCTGCGCCAGCGTCGAGAAGCCGGATTTGTAGGCGGCCCCCAGCACGCTGGCGGCGATGTAGATGTCGAAGCCCTCGAAGAACATGCCGACGGCGACGAGGCCGAAGACCTTGCGGTGGAAGGCCGAGACCGGCAGGCGGTCCAGCCGTGCCCCGATGGTGGCGCCGGCGGTTACGGATGACATCGTGCAGTCCCCCTGTTCGCAGGGTCGCGGTTCATTCGATGACCGCGATGCCCTGGATCTCGATCAGCATGGCCGGGTCGGCGAAGCCGGTGACGGTGATGGCCGCGCTGGCGGGGAAGTCGGAGCCGAAGATCTCGGTCCGGATCTCCGTCATCCGGGTGGTGTGGCGCGGGTCGGTGAGGAACACGGTCATGGTGACGATGTCCTTCAGCGTCGCCCCGGCCTCCTGCAACGTGGCCTCGATGTTGCGGAAGGTCTGGTAGGTCTGGGCCCCGAAGTCGCCGGCGAGCGACTTGCCGTCCTGGTCCTTCTGGCCGGTGTGCCCGGCGATCCAGACGATCCGCCCGCCTTCGGTGACGATGGCCGGCGAGAACGCACGCGACTGCTGCCACGTGCCGCGGACGAATGTCTTCTTCATGGGAAGCTCCCGTATGGGCCGGGCCCGGCCCGGCATGCCGAGATGATGTCCAAACAATCGATTGCAGAACAATCGATTGCGGTCAAGCCGAATTTGCAGTAGCTGACCGGAACGGAAGCTCGGTGAAACGGGAATGGCGCAGCCGCAGAAGACCACTCGACGGGCCGTGACGCTGAAGCAGGTGGCGGCGGCAGCCGGGGTGCATGCGTCGACCGTGTCGCGCGCCCTGAACCCGGCGACGCGGTCGATGGTGGCGCCGGCGGTGGTGGCGCGGGTGATGAAGGCGGCCGCCCATCTCAGCTACCGCCCCGACCCGGTGGCCGCCAGCCTGCGCACCGGGCGGTCCAAGCTGGTCGGCATCCTGGTGCCCGACATCGCCAACACGGTGTTCGCGCCGATCCTCAGCGGCGCCAGCGAGCGCCTGTCGGCCCAGGGCTATTCGGTGATCGTCGCGGATGTCGGCAATGACGGCGACCGTCAGCTGGATCTCGCCGCCGGGCTGGTGGCCCGCCGTGTCGATGGGCTGATCCTGGCCACGGTCAGCCGCGACGATCCGCTGGCGGCATTCTGTGTCGAACGGAACCTGCCGGCGGTGCTGGTCAACCGGGCCGAGACCATGGCGCGGCTGTCGGCGGTGGTGTCCGACGACAGCTTCGGCATGCAGCTGGCCGTGGATCATCTGGTGGAGCTCGGACACCGCCGCATCGGCCATCTCGCCGGCCCGGCCCAGCATTCCACCGGCTTCCTGCGCCGCCGCGGCTTCGGTCACGCCCTCGCGGCCCATGGGCTGGACCCGGCCGCGGCCCCCTGCGAGGTCGCCGCGGCCTACACGCGGGAGGAGGGGGCGGTGGCGATGCGCCGGCTACTCGACGCCCATCCCGGGATGACGGCGATCGTGGCGGCGAACGACCTGCTGGCGCTCGGCGCCTACGACGTGCTGCGCGAACGGGGGCTGGACTGCCCGCGTGACCTGTCGATCGTCGGCCACAACGACATGCCGCTGGTCGACATGGTACAGCCGCCGCTGACCACGGTCCGGATCAGCCATCGCGAGATGGGCCGGCAGGCAGCGGACCTGCTGCAGCAGGCGATCGAAGAGGAGGGCATCTCCGTCCGCAACGTGGTGCTGCCGTCCCGGCTGATCGTCCGCGGCTCCACCGCTGCGCCGCGGAAGGCGGCGCCGGCTGAAGGTGCCAAGCGACCGCGCAAGGCGCGGTGACGGCACTCGACGCCGTCCGTACGATCAGGTCGGGACCGGAACGGCGCCGGGCAGCGGCATGGCCAGCAGGATGGTGGCTGTCCGGTTGCTGTCGTTGCGCAGCGCCCGGGCCTCGCCCGGCGCGATGCGGCAGGAATCCCAAGCGTGCAGCACCACCTCCTCGCCGCCGGCGACGACCGTGACCTCGCCCTCGAGGACGAGATAAAGCTTCTCCAGCGGCGAGGCGTCGAGCGAGGTGCCGCCGCCCGGCAGCAGATGCGAGGCGCCGAGCCACAGCATCGAGGTCGGGCCGGCCTCATGGCCCTGCAGCCGCAGGCAGCGCATGTCGTCATGCGCCGGCGGATGGTAGAAGGGCGCGTCGTCGAAGCGGGTGACCTGCATCACGGGTGCCCGTTCGGGGCGAGGACGATGCGGTCCCGGGTCGATCCCAGCACCTTGGCATAGGCCTCGGCCGCCCGCTCCAGCGGGTAGATCGAGGATGGCAGCACCGGGAACGGCTTCAGCGCGCCGCTGTCGAAGCCGGGCGTCAGCTGCGCCAGGATCGACACGCTGTCCTCGGTGCTCAGGCCCAGGCTGTCGATCCCGACATAGGTGTGCTGGCCGCGGTAGAACGCCAGGATGTCGAAGGGCACGGTGCGGTCGATGGTGGCGATCAGGACCTGGCGCCCGCCCAGCGCGAGCACCTGATGTGCCGTGTCGAAATAGGGGCTGCCGACCGCGTTGAAGACGATGTCGGCGCCGTGGCCGCCAGTCGCCTCGCGGATACGGGCCGCGATCTCGGGGCCGGGTCCCGCCACGATCTCCAGCGGCCCGCTGTGATGGCCGTCGAAGCCGCCTTCGCGCCGGACGACGCCGAAGGTGCGGGCGCCCAGCATGGTGGCGATCTGGATCGCCGCCTGGCCGACCTTGCCGGTGGCGCCGAAGACCACGACGGTGTCGCCCGGCTTGGGCAGGCCGGCCCGCTCGAACCCCTTCCAGGCGGTGACGAAGGGCACGCCGATGGCGCCGGCCTCCGGCAGCGACAGCGCGCGCGGCTTGGCGCGGACGCTGGCGGCGCCGATGACCAGATGGGTGCCGTGGCTGCCGTCGGTCCGGATGCCGAGGTCGCCGCTCGACCCCCAGACCTCCAGGCCGAGCAGTCCGTCCGGTCCCTCGACCACGGTGCCGGCAAAGTCGCGGCCCGGCGTCCGCGGCCATCTGGCGTAAGGCATCTGGCCCAGCACGGCCTTGACGTCGCTCATGTTGACCGCCGCGGCCGCGACCTCGACCACCACCTCGTCCGCCGCCCGCCGCACCGGGGCGCTCTCGATCTCGAAGGACAGCGTGGTCCCATCCTCGGCCTTGCTGTGAACGCGAAGACTCCGGCCGGTCTGGGGGCTTGCCGTCGTCGATCGCGAAGGGGCGGACACGCTCATGACGCTCTCCGGGGCGCTTGGGGCGAGGGGCTCATCAATTCGTTTCTACAATCGATTGCAATTCGGCCGAAAGTCAAGATCGGTCGCCGGTTGTGGGGTGGCGCCTAGCGACGCTCCAGCACGATGCCGAGGTCCCGGGCGATGTAGATCTCCAGGAATCCGGGCAGCAGGCCGGCCTTGACCATCTGCTCGAACGGCTCGATGAAGCGCGGGTCGCGGCGCTCGGTCAGGATCACGATCCGCCACAGATTCAGCGGCGCGGCTTCGGATCCGCCGGCGGCATGGATCACATGGAACAGCGGCTGGTTGTCGCCGGCCCGGATGCGTCCTCCAGCCTCGGTCGTCATCTCGTCGCGGCCGAGGAAGACGACCTCCTGCCCGGCGTGGTCGATGAAGACATCCTCCAGCACCTGGCCGCGATCGTTACCGATCCAGGCACGCTGCTCCGACGCCCTGAAGAAGCGCTCATGGCCGTCCTTCAGCATGTGGCGGCCCCAGGACGTGCCGCCCGAGACGACATAGGGGATGTAGGTCGCGGGGTCCCAGGCCTTCTTGGTCTCCATGTCCCACACCATGGTGCGGGTGACATGGACCGGCGCACTTGTGCGGTAGCGATCCTCCAGCACGCGGTTGACGTCGACGGCGGGCAGTTCGAACCGGGTGTGGCTGGGGTCCTGCCAGGCTGTCTCGAACTCCGCCTTCGCGGCGGCGAAGGAGGCGGTGGTGTGGTCCGGGCTGCTCATGCTGTGCGCCTTGGTCCTTCGGAAGGGGCTGCTCGCAACGGGCGGGCAGGGGACAAGCTCAGAACGTGCAATCGCTTGCATAAACCGGGCCCGGCTGTCAAGCTGACGTCAATCATGACGAAAGCGGCAGGGATGTCGCACTCGGAGCCCGATGCTTTCGCGTCAAAGTTCCTTGCCGCTTGCAATCGATTGTAATAGAAGGCCGTCAGGAGGCACTCATGATCATTGCCAATCAGGAGATGGTGACGGAGGCGGTCCTGCAGGCCATGGCCGCCGCGCCGGATGCCCGGCTGCGGGAGATCATGGCCGCGCTGGTGCGCCATGCCCACGCCTTCGCCCGGGAGGTCCGCCTGACCGAGGAGGAGTTCGAGCAGGGCGTCGATTTCCTCAACCGCATCGGCCAGGCCACCAATGACAGCCACAACGAAGGCGTCCTGTTCTCCGATGCCATCGGATTCTCGACGCTGATCTGCCTGCTGAACAATGGCAATGCCGGCGCGACGGAGACGGCCTCGGCCCTGCTGGGCCCGTTCTGGCGCAAGCATTCGCCACGCACGGCCAATGGCGGCTCGATCGTCCGGTCGGCGACGCCGGGGCCGGAGCTGTTCGCGCGCTGCCGGATCACCGACCCGCAGGGCCGTCCGATCCCCGAGGTCGAGGTCGATGTCTGGCAGGCCTCGCCGGTCGGCCTGTACGAGAACCAGGACGACAGCCAGGCCGATATGAATCTGCGTGGCAAGTTCACCACCGATGCGGATGGCCGGTTCTGGTTCCGCTCGGTCCGCCCGGCCGGCTATCCCGTGCCGACGCATGGGCCGGTCGGCGACCTGCTGCGGGCGCAACACCGCCACCCCTATCGCCCGGCGCATCTGCATGTCCTGGGCTACAAGCCCGGCCACAAGACGCTGATCACCCAGGTCTTCGTCGCCGAGGATGAGCGGCTGGAGACCGATGTCGTGTTCGGCGTCACCCGGCATCTGGTGGGCGAATATGTCCGCCACGAGGGCGGAGTGCCGCCCGAACCCGGCGTCACCTCCCCCTGGTACACGCTCGCCTACGACTTCGTCATGGAGCCGGGCGAGGCGAAGCTTCCCGTTCCCCCGATCAAGTGAGCCGCAGCATGGCCTATCCCAAGGACCTCTCCGGAACGGTTGCCCTGATCGTCGGCGGCGCCGGCGCGATCGGGGCCGCCACCGGCCGGATGCTGGCCGAGGCGGGCGCCACCATCGTCGTCACCCACATGCCGGGCGCGGAGTTCGGGCGCGCCGCGGCCGAGGCGGTCGGCCGGCTGCCCGGCGGCCGCGACCATGCCGCCTATCCCGCCGATGTGGTGGACAGTGCGTCCCTGATCGCCCTGCGCGGGGAGATCGAGCGGCGCTACGGCCGGCTCGACATCCTGGTCAATGCGGCGGGCTTCACCAAGCCGGTGCCGCATGCCGATCTCGACGCGCTCGACGACGCCTTCATCGACCGCATGTTCCAGGTCAACTGGCGCGGCCAGTTCGCCGCGATCCGCAGCTTCGCGCCGCTCCTGAAGGCTTCCGGCGACGGCCTCGTGGTCTCGATCTCCTCGATCGCGTCCTTCACCGGGGTCGGGTCGAACATCGCCTATTGCGCGGCCAAGGCCGGCATCGACGTCATGACCAAGGCGCTGGCGCGGGCCCTGGCGCCGCAGGTGCGGGTGCTGGCGGTGTCGCCCGGCGTGGTCGACACCGCCTTCGTCCCCGGCCGCAGCGCCGACTTCAATGATAAGGTGGCGGCCTCCACCCCGCTCCGGCGCATCGGCGGAGTCGAGGATATCGCCGCCGCGATCACCGCCTGCGCCACCCATCTCGGCTATTCCACCGGCCATATCATCCAGGTCGATGGCGGCCGCGCGCTCTAGGAGGGCTGGCACATGCTCGACAAGGTCCTGATCACCTGCGCCATCACCGGCAACCTGACCACGCCGGAGCAGACGCCGCACCTGCCGATCACCCCGGCGCAGATCGCGCAATCGGCGCTGGAGGCGGCGAAGGCCGGCGCGGCGGTGGCGCATATCCATGTGCGCGACCCCGAGACCGGCCGGCCGTCGATGGCGATCGAGCTGTACCGCGAGGTCGTCGCCCGCATCCGCGACGGCAACCCCGACCTCATCCTCAACATCACCACCGGCCCGGGCGGGCGCTTCGTGCCCTCGGCCGACGACCCCAAGGTCTATGGGCCCGGCACGACCCTGATGGTGCCCGAACAGCGGGTCGAGCACATCGCCCTGCTGAAGCCGGAGATCTGCACCCTCGACCTCAACACCATGAATTCGGGCCGGGAGGTGGTGATCAACACGCCCGGCAATGTCCGTCGCATGGCCAAGGTGATCCGCGAGGCAGGGGTGAAGCCGGAGATCGAGCTGTTCGATTCCGGCGACATCGCGCTGCTGAACGATCTGGTGACGGACGGCACGCTCGACCCCGCGCCACTGTGCTCGATCGTCATGGGGGTGAAGTACGGCTTCCAGCCGGGGCCGGAGACCGTGCTCTACGCCCGGGGGCTGCTGCCGGCGAAGGCGACCTGGACCGCCTTCGGCATCGGCCGAACCACCTTCCCGATGGCGGTGCAGTCGCTGCTGGCCGGCGGCCATGTCCGGGTCGGGCTGGAGGATGCGGTCTACATCGCCCGCGGCGAGTTGGCGCCGTCCAATGCGGCCCTGGTCGCGAAGGTGCGGCGGCTGGTGGAGGAGCTGGGCGCCACGGTCGCAACCCCGCAGGAGGCGCGCGGGCTGCTCGGCCTCGGCGGACCGTCATGACCATCCACGGGCTGGATGACGATGATCCGCGGATCGACAGCGACGTCTGGATCGCCCCCAGCGCCGATGTCATCGGGCGTGTCCATCTGCGCCGCGGCGCCAGCATCTGGTTCGGCGCCATCCTGCGCGGCGACAATGAATGGATCAAGGTCGGGGCGGATTCCAACATCCAGGACGGCGCGGTGCTGCACACCGACATGGGGGCGCCGCTGACGCTGGCGGCGCGCTGCTCGGTCGGCCATCGCGCCATCCTGCATGGCTGCACGGTGGGGGAGGGCTCGCTGGTCGGGATGGGCGCGACCATCCTCAACCACGCGGTGATCGGCCGGAATTCCCTGGTCGGGGCGAATGCGCTGGTGACCGAGGGCAAGGCCTTTCCCGACCGCTCGCTGATCATCGGGGCCCCGGCGCGGGCCGTCGGCATACTCGACGATGCCGCCGTGGAACGCTGCCTGGCCGTCGCCGCCCGCTATGTCGCCAATGGCCGGCGCTTCGCCGCGGGCCTGCGGCCGGCGCGATCGTAGGAGCCTCCGCCGTGTCGATCCGGTTCCAGGTCAATGGCGAAGAGGTCGAGGTCGGCAGCGATGGGGCATCGACGCTGATCCTGGCATTGCGCAACGAGCTGGGATTGAAAGGCACGCGCTTCGGCTGCGGCGAGGAGAATTGCGGCGCCTGCAACGTCATGATCGACGACCGGCTGCACTATGCCTGCAGCATCTTCGTCGAGGATGTTACCGGCAAGCGGGTCGAGACCGTGGAGGGCCTGCGGGGCCCGGTCGCCGACGCGCTGCGGGCGGCCCTGGCCGAGGCGGGGGCCGGCCAATGCGGCTACTGCCTCAGCGGCATCTTCGTCACGGCGCACGACCTGCTGTCGCGGCGGCAGCGCCCGTCGATGGTCGAGGTGAAGCAGGCGCTGTCCCGCAACCTCTGCCGCTGCGGCGCGCATCTCGGTATCCTCAGGGCGGTCGCGGCCGCGATCGACACCGTCGTAGCGTCGGGAGGCTATGATGAAGCCTGAGGCCGCCAGCCCGTCGCCGGGCCCGAGCCGGCGCCTGGGCGCCTGGTTCGACCTGGCCGAGCCCGGCATTGTCACGCTCAAGACCGGCAAGGTCGAACTGGGGCAGGGGATCCTGACCGCCCTGCGCCAGATCGCGGCGGAGGAGCTGGACCTGCCGCTGGACGCGATCGCGGTCGTCTCCGGCGACACCGCGGTCTCGCCCTTCGAGGGCGGCACCGTCGGCAGCATGTCGGTACAGGTCTCGGGGCCTCTTGTCCGAGAGGCGGCGGCGGAACTGCGGCAGCGGCTGTTGCGGGCGGCGGCGATGCGGTCGCAGGTTCTGGCCGCCGAGCTGACCACAGCCGCCGGCCGGTTCTACCGGGATGGCGCCCCACTCGGCGACACCTTCTGGACCGTGGCGGGGGAGATCGACTTCGACGCCGCGATCTCCGGCGACGCGCCGGTGAAGCCGCCGGACCGGTACCGGATCGTCGGCGCCAGCCCGCGACATGCCGGGCTGCAGGATCGCCTGGGCGGCGGTGTCTACATCCACGACATCGCGCCGGCCGGCATGCTGCATGGCCGAATCCTGCGCCCGCCCCATCCGCAGGCCCGCCTCGGCGCGGTGGCCGCCGACAAGGTCGCGGCGATGGCCGGCGTGCTCCACATCCTGCGTCAAGGTGACCTGATCGGCGTCATCGCGGCCGATGAGCACACGCTGTCGGTGGCGATGGAGCGGCTGGCGCGCGCCTGCGACTGGCAACCGCCGCAGCCCAACGACCGCAGCCGGACGGTGCTGGACATCCTGGAGCAGCACGCCGGCCAGGACAGCGTGATCCGCGACGATCCGGGTGTGGCCGACGCCGCCGGCGACCGGGTCGAGGCGACCTACACCAAGCCGCTGATCGGCCATGGCTCGATCGGGCCGTCCTGCGGCATCGCCGTGGTCGATCCCGACGGCATTTCGGTGTGGAGCCATTCGCAATCGGTCTTCGCCCTACGCGACCAGATCGCCCGGGTGACCGGACTCGCCGTCGACCGGGTCCGGGTGCGGCACGCCCAGGGCGCCGGCTGCTACGGCCACAACGGCGCCGACGACGCGGCCATGGATGCGGTGCTGCTGGCCCGGGCGGCGCCGGGCCGCCCGGTCCGGGTGCAGTGGACCCGGCGGGACGAGCTGGTGTCCGAGCCGCTGGGGTCGCCGATGCGGGTGCGCATCGTCGCCAGTGTCGCCGGGGGGCGGATCACCGGCTGGGAGATGGAGACCCGGTCGGGCACCCACATGCGCCGCCCGGGCTGGAACGGAGAGATCAACCTGCTAGGCCCGGCCGCGGCCGCCGGCGGCTGGAGCTTCGAGCGGCAGAAGGACCTGCCAGCCCACAATGGCGGCACCAAGAACGCCGTCGCGCTCTACGACATGCCGCAGCGCGTCACCCACCAGTTCGTGTCCGACCTGCCGTTCCGCCTGTCGGCGCTGCGCTCGCTCGGCGCCTTCGCCAATGTCTTCGCCATCGAGGGCGTGATGGACGAGCTGGCGGACAAGGCCGGCATCGACCCGGTGGCGTTCCGCCTGGCGCATCTGTCCGACCCGCGGGCCCGCGCCGTGATCGAGCGCGCGGCGGCGCTGAGCGGCTGGTCGGACCCGTGCCCGCCGGGCTGCGGCCTGGGGCTCGGTTTCGCCCGGTTCAAGAACACCGGGTCCTACTGCGCCGTGGTCGCCCTGGTCGCGGTGGAGGAGCAGGTCGAGCTGCGCCGGATGTGGGCGGCGGTGGATGCCGGGCTGGCGATCAACCCGGAGGGCATCGTCGCCCAGGTCGAGGGCGGCATGCTGCAGGCCGCGAGCTGGGCCCTGAAGGAGGCGGTGCCGACCGAAGGCACGCTGCTGACGGCGGAGACCTGGAAGGATTATCCGATCCTGAGCTTCGCCGAGATTCCTGAGGTCGAAGTCGACGTGATCTCCCGACCCGAGGAAGACTCGACCGGGGTCGGGGAGGTCTCGCTGGGGCCGGCGGCGGGGGCGATCGGAAATGCCGTGGCCCGGGCGCTCGGTATTCGCATCCGCGACCTGCCGATGACCCGCGAACGAGTGGTCGACGCCGTCATGAACAGCTGAGACGACAGCGGCCGGCGCGCGCTCGCAACCCCTGCCACCGCATCCGATATGCCGCTCGCCACCCTGGTCTGCCAACTGTTCGTCGCCTTAGGCGAAGAAGCACTGATCCAGCGCGACGGGGACGTCGTATAGGGGATGGATCGACAATCGAGATCCCAAACCCGGACGCCGGAGAAACCATCCGGCGTCCGGCAACGAACCAAGGCCAGCACCTGACATCAGCAGTCCGGTCATTTAGACCAAAGACTGAAAGGTCCAGAGTGGGGTCTATGAATTCGATGTCATTTCTTCTCCAGCTATCGACGTGCGCTTGCGCTGGAGGTAGTATGGTAGACTTCTTAAAAGAAACGGGCTCAACAGGGAACAACGACGGGGGCAATGTGTTTGGGTGCGGACTTGTATGATGACAGTGTTTGTCTCTGACGGGAATCCTAGAGTCGCTGTGTCGCCGGGGAATGCGGGTCAAGGCTCCGCATGCCTATGGCGCAGTTGGCCGTTCGGGGTCTCCAACCTGGAGCACGGGTGACGATGAGCGTTGAAACAAGAGTGACGATGGGCGTCGATTCACGGTTCATGATGAGCGTCGAAACCACTCAGGCGGTGCGCGTCCTGGTCGTCGATGACGATCCTGCGATGCTCCACATGATCGTCAACTATCTCGACGAGCATGGGTTCCGTGGCATCCCCGCGGCCGATCCCCACGACATCAACGACCATTTCGCCCAGGGCGAACCGGGCCTGGTGATCCTGGATCTGCATCTCGGCCAGGGTGACGGGCTCGACCTGCTGCGCGACATCCGGTCGCGCTCCGACGTGCCGGTCATCATCACCACCGGCCATCGGCGGGATGAGATCGATCGCGTCGTCGGGCTCGAACTCGGGGCCGACGACTACGTGACCAAGCCCTTCGGGCTGCGCGAGCTGCTGGCGCGGATCCGGGCGGTGCTGCGCCGACATGAGGTCGGCCGCACGGTGCCGGCGCGGGATCCGGAACGGGGCCGCTACCGCTTCGGCGGGTGGCAGCTCGACCGCCGCACGCGCCGCCTGTCGGATTCCGCCGGCGCCCCGGTCACGCTGACCAAGGGCGAATACGCCCTGCTGATCGCCTTCCTCGGCGCCCCGCAGCGGCCGCTCTCGCGCGAACACCTGCTGCAGGCGACCCGGGTGCATGAGGACGTCTTCGACCGCACCATCGATGTCCAGGTGCTGCGGCTGCGGCGCAAGCTGGAGACCGACCCCAGCGCCCCGCGCGTCATCCAGACGGAGCGCGGCGTCGGCTATGTCTTCGCCCTGCCGGTCGAAGTGATCTGACGACGGCTGCCGGGCGAATCGGCAGCCGGGTTCCGGCCGGCATCTGTGTCATGCCGGCCGGATGGGCGCTGATCCTGGCTGCGACAGGATCAGCGCGGCATCTCCTCAGGGGATGGCCGTTTCCACTTTCTTGTTCATGCCCGGTCTTGGAGAAGCAGTCGTTCGACGATGTTCGGACGACTGTCAGTGCTTGCTCGCATGATTCATGTATTCGTCAGAGAGGGTCTTTGAACTCGTGCTCCAGAGACGCGGGTGCGATCGATAAAATTACGATTGTAGCCTTATTCCACGGATCCGAACTGATACGGTAACGACGGATCGCCAAGGTCTCCCCATAACCTCGTGGGAGAAATCCATGCGATCCGTGAACCGACCACCCGATGACGCCAGCGTCGTTCCCAGCGGACGGGCGCGCCCGGGTCCCAGTGGCAGCCTGCGCTTCTGGATCAACGGCCGCGCATTCGGCATCGCCATCGATTCGATCACGGCATTCCCCACCGGCTGGGTCAGCCGTGACCATGCCAATGACCAGCCCGTCGGCGTGATATCGGTCGTCACGCCCGGCGCTCCGCTCTCGCTGGACGAGATTGCGGCCTCTTCCGCAAACAAAGGCCGGCCATGCGCTCCGGAGGGGGCTACCGGCCGCAGCGCTGCCGGACCGAAGCCGAGGGTCGGGGCATGACGGCGAACCGGCGATCGTCGCCCGGCCCGGCCACGCGGCGACGTCCCTTCGCCACCGCGACGTCGCTGGTGATGCGCCATGTGATCGCCAGCTTCGCCTTCGGCGCGACCGCCATGCATCCGGAACTGTTCTATCGGGTCTACGGGCGGCCCGAGCATGACGACTTTGTCGACGACGCCCCCGGCAATTGGCGGGCCGAAAGCCACTTCGACGAAAGCATGTGAGGGGAATCAGATGGTGTCTCTGTTGAAATCCGCGCGGGCGGTCGGGCTTGCGGCCTTGATGATGCTGGCCGCGGTCATGGGGGGAACGCTGGTCAGCCACGCCCTGCCCAGCCCCGATCCGGACGACGTCCCAACCCGGCTGGGTCCCGATGCGGTGAGCAGTTTCCAGGCTGCGCCGATGGTGTCGCAGCCTGAGGAGATGTCGAGCGGCGCCGGTCACGCTTCGGCCTCGGCGGACGGATACGGCCGCGCCGCGATCGATGGCAGGCCCTGAGCCGGTTTTGCGGTGAGGGCGGACGCCGGTCCGGACAGTGTTAGAGACGATGCGGTTTGATTTCGGGCGCCCGATCGTCGATACGACGCGATATCCTTCGAAACCGTTGACGGCGGATGCGCCGCATGGCGGGATCGTGGGCATCGACCAGGGCTGTCATCGGTCGATCGCTATCGTCGTCGATGCCCGGTGCGGACGCCAAGGCCGAGCTGCCGCCCCATTGCAAGGACATGACCGTGGCCGCTTCGCTCGCCCTGGCCGGCGCATCGTATCGCCGATGGATCCCGATCGGCGCCGCGCTGCTGGTGCTGACCGGCGCGGCGACCGCGCAGGCGCCGGATCCGCTCGCCCCGCGCGCGGTGGTTCCGATGACTCAGGAGCCGATCACGCCGATCCCGCCGATGGCCGATCTGGATCCGCGGAAGGTGGCGCTCGGGGAGAGGCTGTTCAGCGACGTTCGCCTGTCCGGCGACGGCGCGCGGAGCTGCCTGTCATGCCACGACACGCGCACCAACGGTGCGGACGACAACCGGCGCGATCCGGGGCCCGATGGGTCGGAGCTTTCGCTCAACACCGATACGGTCTTCAATTCCGCCCTCAGCTTCCGGCTGAACTGGGAGGGCAACTACCGCACGCTGCAGGCGCAGGCCAAGGCGTCGCTGGAGAACCCCGATATCATGGCCACCAGCATCGACGATGTCCTGGCCAGGCTTCAGGCGGATCCGGAGGTGGTCAGGGAATTCCAGGAGGCCTATGGCGGCGATCCGGACCAGGACTCCCTGCTGGATGCCATCGCGACCTTCGAGCGGTCGCTGGTGACGCCGGGAAGCCGCTTCGACCTGTGGCTCGGCGGCGATGCCGATGCCCTGTCGGCGGAGGAGCTGAACGGCTACCAGCTGTTCAAGTCGCTGGGATGCGTCGCCTGTCATCAGGGGGTGAACATCGGCGGCAACCTGTTCCAGCGGCACGGCATCTTTCATCCGCTGGCATCTCCGAACCCGAAGATCCTGCGCGTGCCCAGCCTGCGCAACGTTGCGACGACGGCCCCGTATTTCCATGACGGCAGCGCGGCCACGCTCGACGATGCCGTCAGGCAGATGGCCCGGGCGCAGCTGGACCAGACGCTGTCGGACCCCCAGGTGTCCTCGATCGTCGCGTTCCTGCGCACGCTCACGGGAACCTATCGCGGCCGCCCCATCACTGCCAACGCGCCATGAGGCTGACGCCGACGGTGGTGGCCCTGCCGCTCCTTCTCCTGCTGCTGATGCTGACCTGGCTGCTGGTCCGCGGCATCAACACGGATGCCGAGCTGTTCGACCGCACGCTCGAGGCCGTCGACCAGTTCGCGATGACCAACAGCGCTCTGGGGCGCGATGTCCTGGCCACGCGGGCAGGCCTGTTGCGCACCTACGACCCGTTGGTCCGGGAGGTGAAGGGGCTGTACGATTCCCTCGACCGGCTGCGTGAAGCCGCGGCGGTGGACACGGATCTGGCGACGGCGATCGAGCAGCTCGCGACCTCGGTCGGCCAGCAGGAGCAACTGGTCGAGCTGTTCAAGAGCGACAACGCCCTGCTGCAGAATTCCCTCGCCTATTTCGGGCGCTTCAGTGCCAACCTCGGCACCGCAACCGCAGACGGGCCGCTGATCGCGGATGTCAGCGGCCTGGCCGCGGCCATCCTGCATCTCTCGCTCGACACCTCGCCGGCGACCGCACGAGAGGTTCAGGACCGGCTGGACAGCCTGTCGCAGCTGATGCCGTCCTTCAACGACGTCAACGCCGCGAAGGGGCTGCTGGTGCACGGCCAGATGCTGCACAACCTGCTGCCCGCGACCGACGGCCTGCTGAAAGCCCTGTTCGCCCTGCCGATCCGCCAGGATCAGGTCGCCCTTCGCAACATGATCGTGCGGCACCAGATCCATTCGCGGGATTCGGCGCGGCAATACCGGCTGGTGCTGTATGCCGTGGCGGTGATGCTGCTGGCGCTCCTGATCCATCTCGGGCTGCAGCTTCGCGAGCGGGCGATGGCCCTGCGGGACCGGGCCGCGTTCGAGCATTTCGTGGCCGGCATCTCGACGCGCTTCATCAATGCGCAGCCGCAGCAGGTCTCCGCCCATGTCGAGCAGTCGCTGGCGGAGCTGGCGCAGCGGGTCGGCGCCGACCGCGCCTATTTCGTGTGGCGCAGCCCCCAGACCCAGCGATATCTGTGGAGCCGCGACGGCGGCCCCTATCCGCCGAACTGGCCGGACCAAGCCCTGGCCCTGGCGGCCCGGTTCGACCCGACCAAGGACGGGGTCATCCACATCCGGCGGGTGGACCGCCTGCCGTCCGGTGCCGACCGGGACGCCCTCGCCGATGCCGGCCTGTCCAGCTGGGCTTGCGTCTCGCACCGGAACGCGGGCGCCATCGTCGGCCTGCTGGGGTTCGACGTGCTCGGCCCCTTCGCCGTGATGCGGCACAGCGAGTTCGGCCTGCTGCGCATGGCGCTCGACGCCCTCACCAACGCGGTCGGGCGCGAGCAGCTGGAACAGGAGCGGACACGCCTCGAATCCCGTCTCCAGCAGGCCCGCCACATGGAAACGGTGGGCGTCTTCGCCAGCGGCATCGCCCACAATTTCAACAATATCGTCGGTGCGATCCTCGGCTATACCGAGATGGCGGAGGGCCAGGTCGAACCGGACAGCCGGCCTGCCCGCAACCTCAGGGAAATCCGCCGGGCGGGGGAGCGGGCGCGCGATCTGATCGAACAGATCCTGACCTTCGGCCGGCGTCGCCAGCTGGGCCGCAGGGCCGTCGGCATCCCGGCCCTGGTCGCGGAGGCGGCGTCGCTGCTCCGGGCCTCCCTGCCGTCGGCGGTGGAGCTGACGGTGCACGCGGTCCCGGAGGGTGCGGTGGTGCTCGGCGATCCCGGCCAGCTGCAGCAGGTCATCCTCAATCTCTGCAACAACGCGTCGCAGGCGATGGACGAAGCCGGGACCATCGACATCGAGAGCGAGATCTACGACGTCACCGCGGAAAGCCCGCTGCCGCATCGGGAGTTGGCGTCTGGACGCTACGCGGTGCTGTCGGTCAGCGACCACGGGCGCGGCATGGACCAGGCGACCCTGGAGCGGATCTTCGAGCCGTTCTTCACCACCCGGCTGGCCGGCAACGGCCTCGGCCTGGCCACGGTGCAGGAGATCGTCCGCGAGCATGGCGGGACGGTGGTCGTGCAAAGCAAGCCGGGCTTCGGCAGCCGGTTCGAGGTCTGGCTGCCCTGCGTCTCCGCGGCCGAGCTGGAGATGACGCCGGATCAGGACACGCCCGATGCCATCCCCTTCGGGCGCGGCGAGACGGTGCTGGTGATCGACAGCGACCGGGACCGGCTGCTGCGCGACGAGGAGATGCTGGCGGCGCTCGGCTACGAGCCCGTCGGCTTCGCCCGCGCGGCCGGCGCCCTGGCCGCCTGCAAGGAGGCGCCGGACCGCTTCGACGCGTTGCTGGTGAGCCATCCGGCGTCGGCCGCGGCCGCGCTGGCCCTCGCGAAGGAGCTGCACGGGATCGCACCGTCCCTGCCGGTGCTGCTGGCGGCGAACTCGGTCGACGACTTCAATGCGCGTGATCTGGTGGATGCCGGCGTCGACGAGGTCGTGCGTCAGCCTCTGGCGTCTTCCGAAATCGCCGCCGCCCTGGCGCGGTGCCTGCCGGCGGCTGCGGAACGCCCCGTATCGGCATCCTGATCCATCGTCCCGATCCGCGACGCTGCGGCCGCTACGCCGGTAACGACGATCGGCCATAAGGCAATCATCCGGTGGCTGTGTCCCCCTAAGCCCAATACCCGATGGCCGGATCCTGTCTCCGATCATGCCCTGGCGCAGTTATGCCGGCCCGCACAGCGGTGTTCCCCTGCATCCGGGTTGGTGCTAGGAGGAGGCAGGACGTCGGGAGCGCGAATCTCTCCGCCCCGACCGCCCCGCGAGCACGAGAGGTCGACTGAGGCATGCAGGCGCGCATTTATCGCCGGTCGAAGACCGCAATGCAGAGCGGTCGCGGCAAGATCCACGACTGGGTCCTGGAGTACGAGCCGGCCACGCCGCGCCGGCCCGAGCCGCTGATGGGCTGGGTCGCGTCGGGCGACACGCTGAACCAGGTGCAGCTGGCCTTCCCGACCAAGGAGGAGGCGGTGGCCTTCGCCGAGCGCAAGGGCATGGTCTATTCGGTGCAGCAGGAGCATGAGCGCCGGGTGGTGCCGCGCAACTACTCTGACAACTTCCGGCCGCGGCCGACGCGCTGAGCGCAGGCGGGCCGGTCCGCGACGGAAGGGCTTGGCGCTTCATATTGAAATGGAGTACCGAGACGGCCACGACCCCATAGCTCAGTGGATAGAGCAACCGCCTTCAATCGGGAGTGCGCCGCCGGAAACGGCGGACGTAGAACCTGTCAAATTCGGGGAACCCCCAGCCGCCTTGCGGCGGGCAATCCCGAGCCAAGCCCGGCCGATGCCGGGAAGGTGTAGAGACTAGACGGCAGGCGCCTAACGGCAGGAATGCCCAGGGCGAAGGGATAGTCCAGACCACGAACGCCGGTTGCGGCGGCGGCGGAAGCCGAAGTGGGATGCTAAGCGGTAGGTCGCAGGTTCAAATCCTGCTGGGGTCGCCACTCCATCCAGGCTGGGTCGGGTGGGAGGCAGGGCTATCCTCCTGCCTCCGTCGCGATCATTCTGCCGCCAGACCCTCGGCCCGGCTCGGCGTCAGCCGGACCTCGCCGCCGATCTGCTGCGGGTTCTTCAGCAGATTCAGGATCGGGCAGTTGCGCTCCACCGCCTCCTGCAGGGCGTCGATCTCTTCCCGGCTGGCGGATGAGGTGACGTTCACGGTGTAGGTGATGTCATGGGGATAGATCGGCACCTGCTCGAAGCCCGGACGCCCGGCGCGCGGGTCGATCTGCCCCCGGATCTCGACCTCCAGGGACTCGAGCGGCACGCCGCGGTCGGCGGCCTGGATCAGGAAGATGTGCGTCAGGCAGCTGCCGAGCACGCCGAGCTGCAGCTCGGGTGAGCTGGGGCCGAGGTCGTAGCCGGCGAAATCCGCCTCGCTGTCGCTGATCACCTGAAAGTCGCGGATGCGGATGCGGCGGATGCCGCTGCGGCCCTCGGCGCGCACCTGCGCCGTCAGGGTTTTCGGGCCGGAGTCGCCGGCGGCGATGCGAGCCTTGCGGGCGGTGATCGCCTCGCGCTTCTGGCCGAGATAGTCGTTGAGCGTGCTCATCTTCGAATTCCCATGGGTCGGAAGGGCGGTCGGTCAGTCGGCCTTGGCGACGGCGGCGTAGCTGGTCTTCGGCTGCAGGACCAGGCCGTCGACCGTGCTGCGGTGGGCGGCGACCAGGGTCTGCTGGAACAGCAGGACAAAGGGTCCTTCGGCCTGGACCTTCCGCTGCAGGTCGCCGTACAGCGCGGCACGCTTGCCGGCATCGGGCTCGCGCAGCGCCTCGGTTACGGTCTGGTTCCAGCCGGCATCCTGCCAGCGGTTGCGCCAGGCCAGCGTCTTCGGCGCGGTCGCGTCATTGACGTCCTTGTCGAAGGCGAAGGCGTCGGCATTGCTGTGCGGGTCGCGGTAGTCCGGGCCCCAGGTGCCGATATAGATGTCGTGCGTGCGGGCCCGGTATTTGGTGATGGTCTGCTTGCCGTCGCCCGGCAGGATCTCCAGCTTGATTCCGGCCTGGGCGAAGCTGGCCTGCAGCGCCTGGGCGATGTCGGCGAAGGGGGCGACGTTGCGCACGTCGATGGTGACGCCGAAGCCGTCGCGCAGTCCGGCCTGGGCCAGCAGGGTCTTGGCCCGCTCGACGTCCAGGCGGTAGGGGGCGTCGTCGACGGCGCCGAGATAGCCCGTCGGCAGGAAGCTCTGGCGCACCGTATAGGTGCCGCTCAGCAGGGCGGTCTCGATGCCCTGGTAGTCGACCAGCCACTTCAGGGCCTCGCGCACCTCGGGCTTGGCGAGGTTCGGATTGGTCTGGTTCAGGCCGAGATACAGCAGCAGGTCGCCGCCCTCGCTCTGCAGCGCCACGCCGGGTGTGTCCTTCAGGGACAGGATCTGGTCGCGGGTCAGGTCGCGGGCATAGTCGACATCGCCCTTCTCCAGCAGCAGGCGCTGGCTGGCCGGCTCCGGCACATGCAGGAACACCAGATGCGGCGTCTTTGGCCCGCCGTCCTGGGCGTGCGGATTGGCGTCCAGCACCACCCGCTCATTCGGCACCCAGCGCTGCAAGGCATAGGGGCCGGTGCCGGCGCTGTGGCCCTTCAGCCAGGCATTGCCCAGGTCGCCGCCCACATCATGGGCCTGGACCTCCTTGGCATCGACGATCGAGGCCACGCCCGCGGTCAGCGTGTTCAGGAAGAAGGTCGGCGCCACCGCGTGGTCGATCTTGATCTCCAGCGTGCGGTCGTCGACCGCGTGGATCCGGTCCGCCGCATTGTCCGGGGTGAAGCCGAACTGGGTCAGGATGAACGCCGGCGACTTGTCCAGCCGCACCGACCGCTGCAGCGACCAGGCGGCATCCTGGGCCGTCACCGGATTGCCACTGGCGAAGGCCACGCCGGGCTTCAGCTTGAAGCGGTAGGTCAGCCCGTCATCGCTGATCGACCAGCTTTCGGCCAGGTCGCCGACGATGGTCGGGTCGGCGGCGCTGCGATACCCCACCAGCTGGTCGTAGAGATTGCCGGTGACCTCGCCGACGCCGGGCTCGAAGGCTTCGGCGGGGTCGAGCGAGATGAACTGGTCGATCTGCTTGGCCACCACGATGGTGTCGCGCGGGGTGCCGGCATGGGCGGCGCCGAGGCCGGGCAGGATCAGCAGGGCGCCGAGCAGCGGCGCCGCGAAACGACTCATGGGACTCTCCGTGAGATCGTGTGAGGGGATTTAACGGAGTAGATTGTATAAATAATATTCTATTGACAGTAGAATGTGTATTTCATGAGATAACAACATGAATCTTTGACCTATGGCCGACCGGCCACGGTCCGACCCCGCACGTCATCCCGGGATGAACGGCATGAGTTATGTCCTGAGCCTGCTCGACAAGAGCCCGATCGATGGCGGCGAAGGCGCCTCCGAGGCGCTGGCGCGCACCGTCGCCCTGGCGCAGCGGGCGGAGCGCTGGGGCTTCCACCGCTTCTGGGTGGCCGAGCACCACCACACGGCGCAGCTGGCGAGCTCGTCGCCCGAGGTGCTGATCGCCTATCTCCTGGCCCACACCCGGACGATCCGCGTCGGCTCCGGTGGGGTCATGCTGCAGCATTACAGCCCCTACAAGGTGGCCGAGAACTTCAACCTGCTCGCGGCGCTGGCGCCGGGCCGGGTCGATCTCGGAATCGGCAAGGCGCCGGGCGGGCTGCCGCTGTCGACCCGGGCGCTGCAGGCCGCGATCGATCCGGCGCGCAAGCCCGGCTTCGCCGAACAGCTGGCCCAGCTCGACGCCTTCCTCGACGACACCATCGCCGATGCCGACCCGCTGGCGGGCGTCAGCGCGACGCCGCGGCCCGGGGTCCCGGCCCAACGCTTCCTGCTCGGCGCCAGCGTCGAGAGCGCGCAGCTGGCGGCGGCCGAGGGCTGGGCCTTCGTCCATGCCAGCCACATCAATGGCGATCCGGTTCTGCTCGAACAGGTGTTCGCGGCCTATCGCGCCGTCAGCGGCGGCAAGGCGCCGCTCCTGGCCGTCGGCATCATCGTCGCCGAGACCGAAGCGCGGGCCGAACGGCTGGCCGCCGGGCTGCAGCACTTCAAGGTGCATGTCGACAATGGCCAGAGCGTGAATGTCGGCAGCATCGCCCAGGCCGAGGAGTATGCCCGCCAGGCCGGCGCCAAGCAGTACCGGATCGAGGAAAAGCCCTCGAGCGTGATCCACGGCACGGCGGAGCGGGTGCGGGCCGAGCTGGACCGGCTGCACCGCCAGCACGGCGTCCGTGAATTCATCATCGACACCCCGATCGCCACCGCCGCCGAGCGCCTGGTCTCGATCGAGCTCCTCGCCCAGGCGCATTTCGCGCTCGCGGCCTGATCCCTTTCCGTGTCCAAGGACATCGTCGCATGAGCAAGTCTCAGATCACCTTCGGCGTCATGCTGCAGGGCCCCGGCGGCCACATGAATGCGTGGAAGCATCCCAGTGTGCCGGCCGATGCCAGCGTCAATTTCGGCTTCCTGCTCGACGCCGCCCGCAAGGCCGAGGCGGCGGGCATCGCCTTCGCCTTCATTGCCGACGGGCTGTACATCAACGAGAAGTCGATCCCGCATTTCCTGAACCGGTTCGAACCGATCTCGATCCTGTCGGCCCTGGCGGCCGTAACTTCGAAGATCGGCCTCGTTGGTACGCTGTCGACCTCCTACAGCGACCCGTTCACGGTGGCCCGGCAGTTCGCGACCATCGACGCCATCAGCGGCGGCCGCGCCGGCTGGAACGCCGTGACCTCGCCGCTGGAAGGCTCCGGCCGGAACTACAGCCGTGAGCATCCGGAACACGGGCTGCGCTACGAGATCGCCGAGGAATATCTCGAGGTGGTCAAGGGCCTGTGGGACAGCTGGGACGACGACGCCTTCATCCGCGACCGCGCCACCGGCCGCTTCGTCGACTTCACCAAGATGCGGCGGCTGAATCACCAGGGCCGGTTCTTCTCGGTCGAAGGGCCGTTGAACATCAGCCGCTCGGCGCAAGGGCAGCCCGTGCTGTTCCAGGCCGGCGCCTCCGATGACGGCATCCGGCTGGCGGGGCATCACGCCGATGCCGTCTTCACCAATGGCGGGCCGATCGAGGACGCCAAGGTGTTCTACAAGCGGGTCAAGGACAGCGCCGTGGCCCATGGCCGCCGGCCGGAGCATGTCCGGATCTTCCCCGGCATCGGCCCGATCGTCGGCCGCACGGCGGCGGAGGCGGAGGAGAAGTATCGCGCCATCCGCGACCTGCTGTCGGTGGAGGAGGCGCTGCTGTATCTCGGCCGCTTCTTCGACCATCAGGACTTCAGCCAGTACCCGCTGGACGAGCCGTTCCCGGATCTCGGCGACCTCGGCAAGAACAGCTTCCGCGCCACCACCGACACGATCAAGCGCACCGCGCGCGAGCGCAACCTGACCCTGCGCGAAGTGGCGCTGGAGACGGCGACGCGGCGGGCGCTGATCGGCACGCCGGACACGGTGGCGGACGAGCTGATCCGCTGGGTGGAGGAGGGGGCGGCCGACGGCTTCATCCTCGGCTTCCCGGTGCTGGGCGAAGGGCTGGACGATTTCACCCGCCACGTGCTGCCGCTGCTGCAGGAGCGCGGCCATTACGATCCGGTGCTGCGCGGCACGACGCTGCGGGAGAACCTCGGCCTGCCCTATCGCGAAAGCCGCTATGCCGGAGGGCCGGCGCGCGAACCGGCCGCGGCCGGGCAGGGCGCGCGCCGATGACCGACAGCATCCGCATCGCCGGCCCGGAGGACGCGCCGGCGCTGCTCGACCTGCTGAATGCGGCCTACCAGCCGCTGCGGGAGATGGGCATCCGTTTCACCGCGGTCACCGCCGATCTCGACCTGGTGCGGCGCATCATCCGGCGCCACACCACCTTCCTGCTGGAGCGGGACGGGGAAGCGATCGCCATGGTGTCGGTGCGCTTCCCCTGGCCGATGGGTGAGGGGCACCTCGCCAGCTATCCCTTCATCCATTGGTTCGCGGTGGCGCCGCAGTTGAAGCGCCAAGGCATCGGCGCCGCGCTGCTGGACCATGTCGAGGCCGATTTCCTGCGCGACCGCATCAAGGCACCGGCCGTCTACCTCGCCACCGCCACGCGCCATCCCTGGCTGGCCGGCATCTACGAGCGCCGCGGCTATGGGGCGTTCCACCGCCAGCCGAGCAGCCGGGGCGAGGAGATGGTGTTCCTGCGCAAGATCCTGCTGCCGGAGATCTACAACGATCTCGAGGTCGGCGAGCTGGCGCATGCCTTGTCGCCGGTGCCCGCAGCGGTGCTGGCGGAGGTCCGGGCGGGATGAGCGGCGGAACTGACATCGCCGCGGGCGTCGAGGCCCATCGCGAGGAGATGGTGGCGCTGCGCCGCGACCTGCACCGCCATCCGGAGCTGGCCTATGCGGAACGGCGCACCAGCGACCTGGTGGCGCAGTCGCTCTCCGACTGGGGCTACCAGGTCAGCCGCGGCCTGGGCGGCACCGGTGTGGTCGGGACGCTGGCGCTGGGCGACGGCCCGCGCCGCGTCGGCATCCGGGCCGACATGGACGCGCTGCCGATCGTCGAGGCCACCGGCCTGCCCTATGCCAGCGGCACATCGGGGGTGATGCATGCCTGCGGCCATGACGGGCACACCGCCAGCCTGCTGACCGCAGCCCGGGTGCTGGCCGAACGGCGGGACTTCTCCGGTACGCTGAACCTGATCTTCCAGCCGGCGGAGGAGGGCGGCGCCGGCGCGCGGCGGATGATCGAGGACGGGCTGTTCGAACGCTTTCCCTGCGACGCGGTGTTCGGGCTGCACAACTGGCCCGGCGTGCCGACCGGCCAGTTCGGCTTCGTCACCGGCCCGGCCATGGCCGCGGCCGACCGGGTCGTGATCCGGGTGGTGGGCAAGGGCGGCCACGGCGCCGCGCCGCACCAGACCGTCGATCCGGTGGTGGCGGGCGCCTCGCTGGTGATGGCGCTGCAGAGCGTGGTGTCGCGCAACGTCGACCCGCTCGACGCCGCCGTGATCACCGTGGGGTCGATCCATGGCGGCCTCGCCGCCAATGTCATCCCGGACAGCGTCGAGCTGCAGATCACCGTCCGCACCTTCAAGCCGGAGGTGCGCGACCGGATCGAGGCCCGCATCACCGCCCTGGCTCGCGCCCAGGCCGAAAGCTATGGCGCCGTCGCCGAGATCGACTACCGGCGCGGCTACCCGGTGCTGGTCAACCATGCCGATGAGACCGAGTTCGCGCGCCGGGTCGCCGCCGAACAGTTCGGCCCGGAGCGGATCCAGGCCGGCTTCCCGCCGATCACCGCCAGCGAGGATTTCGCCTATATGCTGCAGGCGCAGCCGGGCAGCTATCTCTTCCTCGGCAACGGCGACAGCGCCGCCCTGCACAGCCCGGGCTACAACTTCAACGACGAGATCCTGCCCGTCGCCGCCCGCTACTGGGTGGCGCTGGCGGAGCGGTATCTGGCGGCGTAGGGCTTCTCTCACCGTCATTGCGAGCGCAGCGAAGCAATCCATGCCAGGCGGCGCCATGGATGGATTCGTCGGCTTCGCCTCCTCGCAATGACGGAGGAGGGGCGGAGTCACGCCGTCCGGCGAACCGCCGGGGCCGGCACGCCGAGGGCCTTCCTGAACGGCAGCGTGCCGTGGATCTCTGGGTCGACCGCGGTGTCGAACAGCGCGGTGTAGCCGGAGCGGAGATAGAGGCCGGCGGCCTCCGGCTGGCGGAAGCCGGTGGTGAGATACAGCTGGGTGTAGCCCTGTCGCGCCGCCTGGGCCTCCAGCTCCTGCAACACCCGGCGCGCCAGGCCCTGGCGGCGGAGGTCGACATGGGTCCAGACCCGCTTCATCTCCGCCGTGGTGTCGTCATAGCGCTTGAAGGCGCCGCCGGCGATGGCGACCCCGTCGCGCAGCAGCAGTAGGAAATTGCCGTCCGGCGGCGCGAACAGCTCGGCCGGATAGCGGTTCATCTCCTTGATCCCGTCCCCGGCGCCCCAATAGTCGCCGTAGCGCGTCTCGTATTCCTGGGTCAGGGCCTGGATCAGCGGCTGCGCCTGCGGGTCCAGGGGGCTGGTGTAGAGGAAGCTGTCGGTCATCTCGGTCATGCCTGTGCGGGACGGGTGAGGGCGGCCGCGACGCCAGAAGGGCCGCGGCCGCTGGCTGGGCACTTAGACCTTGGGCAGGCCGGGTGGGTTGGTCCGGGACTGGGCGACGGCCTCGGCGGTCAGGTTCCAGCGGGCCAACGCCTCGGCATATTTGCCGTTCGCGATCAGCCCGTTGATCGCCGCCGTCAGGGCGTCGGCCAGGCCGCTGCCCTTGCGGGTGGTGATCGCGATCTCCGCCGTCAGCGGCCAGCCGCCGTTGATGACGCCGACCTGGCGGGTCTTGCCGCCGACGGCCGCGGAATAGGCCAGGCGGGAATTCGGGTTGACCTCCACATCGGCGCGGCCGGACTGGAGGGCGAGCAAGGATGCCCCATTGTCTTCGAAATACAGGAATTCAGCCGGCTTCAGGCCGGCCGCGACGTTCTGGCGATTCCATTCCAGCACGATCTTTTCCTGGTTGGTGCCGGCGCCGACGATGACCTTGAGCCCGGCGATGTCCTTGGGCTCCTTGATCGACTTGATCGGGCTGTTCAGCGCGACATGGGCGCCGAGCACGTCCTGGCGGTAGGAGGAGAAGTCGAAGCGCTGCTTGCGCTCCTCGGTCACCGTCACGTTGCTGATGACGGCGTCGAACTTGCCGGAGGTCAGGCCCAGCGGCCAGTCGTCCCAGGCCACCGGCACGAACTCCACCTTCCGGCCCAGGCCTTCCGCCACCAGCGAGGCGAGGTCGGCATCGGTGCCGATAACGGTCTTGGCGTCGGTGGCATAGGTGTTCAGCGGCGGGTCGCCGACGCTGACACCCACGGTGAAGACCCCGTCCTTGACGAATTTGAAGCCGGCGGGGATGGAGGCCGCGGCGGCATCGATCCTGGTGGTGTGGACGCGGCCGGCCTGTTCGGGGCTGAGGTCGAAGGCCTTGGTCTGGGCGGCGGCGCCGAAGGCCGTGAGGAGGGCGGCGATGCCGATGGCCGCGGCTGCCGCGTTCCGGCGGATGGACATGGTGTGACTCCTGGTCTTGAGGCGGTTGGAACCGGCCGCGGTGACGCGGACGGCACGCGGCGGCGTGAAGAACCCGGTGGTCCGGGAAGGGGGCTAGAGCACCTTGGCCAGGAACTCGGCGGTGCGGGCGTGCTTCGGCGCGGTGAACACCTGCGACGGCGGGCCCTGCTCCAGGATTCGGCCGGAATCCATGAACACCACGGTGTCGGCGACCTCGCGGGCGAAGCCGATCTCGTGGGTGACGATGACCATCGTCGTCCCGGACCTGGCGAGGTCGCGGATGACGTCCAGCACCTCGCCGACCAATTCCGGGTCGAGGGCCGAGGTCGGCTCGTCGAACAGCAGCACCTTGGGCTTGAGCGCCAACGCCCGGGCGATGGCGACGCGCTGCTGCTGCCCGCCCGACAGGCGGCGGGGATAGGCATGGGCCTTGTCGCTGAGGCCGACCCGGGCCAGCAGGGCCAGGGCATCCTGCGTCGCCGCCGCCTTCGACTGCCGGCGGACCGTGACCGGGGCCTCGATCACGTTCTCCAGCACGGTCAGGTGGGGGAACAGGTTGAAGGTCTGGAACACCATGCCGACATCGACGCGGCGCTTCAGGATCTCGGCCTCCTTCAGCTCGTACAGCGTGTCGCCCTTCTCGCGGTAGCCGAGCAGGTCGCCGTCGATGGTGACGAAGCCGCTGTCGACCTTCTCCAGGTGGTTGATGCTGCGCAGCAGCGTCGACTTGCCGGAGCCGGAGGGGCCGAGGATCACCGTCACATCGCCGGACGGGACGGTCAGGCTGATGTCGTCCAGCACCTTCAGGGCGCCGAAGCTCTTCGACACGCGATGGATCTGCACCTCCCCGGTGGCGCCGGTCGGCTGCTGCCAGGCGGCCGGGGCGGGGATGGCCGGCTTCGGCACGACGGTGGGCAAGGGGAGGGGGTTGTGGTTCTCGAGTTCCACCGGGACCGGAGCGGCCACGCGGCCGGCCCGCCAGGCCCTCAGCCGCTGGATCGGCGTCGGCGGCAGGGTGCGCAGCGCGCCGCGGGCGAAATGGCGCTCGACATAGAACTGGAGGACCGACAGGCCGGTCATGATGATCAGGTACCAGACTGTGGCGACCATCAGCAGCGGGATGACCGCGAGGTTGCGCCGGTAGATCACCTGGACCGTGTAGAACAGCTCCGGCAGCGCCAGCACGTAGATGATCGACGTGCCCTTCGCCAGGCCGATGATCTCGTTGAAGGCGGTCGGCAGGATCGCCCGCATCGCCTGCGGCAGCACGATGCGCAGGGCCTGGCGCGACCGCGGCAGCCCCAGCGCGGCGGCGGCCTCCAGCTGCCCCTGGTCGACCGACAGGATGCCGCCGCGGATGATCTCGGCCGAGAAGGCGGCCTGGTTCAGGCTGAGGCCCAGGATGGCGGCGGCGAACGGCCCCAGCAGCGCGACCGTCGGGTATTCCGCGAAGACGACGTCGGTGAAGGGGATGCCCAGCCAGACCGTCTCGTAGAGGTAGCCGAGGTTGAACAGGATCAGCAGCAGCACGATCAGCGGGATCGACCGCAGCAGCCAGATATAGCCCCAGGCCAGGCCCGACAGCAGCGGCGATTTCGAGACCCGCGCCAGGGCCAGGGCGGTGCCCAGCAGGAAGCCCAGCGCCGATCCGATGACCGTCAGCAGCAGGGTGCGGCCCAGCCCGCTGATCACCGGCTCGGCGAAGAACCACTCGGCGAAGACGTCCCATTCCCAGCGCGAATTGGTCAGGATCGACTGCAGCACGGCGATGATGACGACCGCCGCGAACAGGGTGCCGGCGAGGCGGCCGGGATGGCGGGCGCCGATGATCCGATGGCCGGAATAGTCGCGCGGCCTGGCCGGGTCCGGCCAGCGAACCTGCGGCTCCGCGGCCTTGGGGACCGGAAGGATCCGGGGACTGGTTTCGATCTCGGCGTCGCGGGTGGTCATGCGGCCTCGCGGGAAGCTCGATGTCGGAAGGGGATTGCCATGGAATCGGGGTGCAGCCGGGCGGGCAGGCGCCGCAGCGGCCCGCCGCGGAACGGCTCGGGCGCCGGCACCACGCCCGGGCGGCGCGGTTCGGCGCCGCACGCCACGACCACCGAAGAGGGCTTATAGAACATATTTAAACTGCATAATTATCAAGATTCACATCACTATTGCGCATATGTATTTTCAAACTGTCAATTGAGATTGTATATGTGATGGCGCTTTCGGCCTGGTCGGGCGGGACCATCACAGTTTTGCGAGGGAGAATTGGGTGTGACCGTTTCCAGGAAGGCGGCAGCCGCCGCGATCGCTGTCCTCTTCGTCGCCCTGGGGTTCGGCGGCGCGGCCTCGGCCCAGACCTTCGACCTCAGCCCGGAGCAGCCGGACCGCGTTCGGGCGCAGAAGGACGACGCGATCGCCGCGTCCCTGCCGAAGGACTTCAAATTCGTCGAGGACGGGGCCCTGACCATCGCAGTCGCGCCGAGCACGCCGCCGATCGCCACCTATGCCACGGATGCGCGGACCGTGGTCGGCGCCGACCCCGACCTGATCCAGCTGGTCGCCGATGTCCTCGGCCGGCGCCTGGTGCTGGTGCCGATCGCCTGGGAGGACTGGCCGCTGGGCCTGGTCTCCGGCAAGTTCGACGCCGTCGTGTCCAATGTCGGGGTGACGGAGGAGCGCAAGCAGCGCTTCGACTTCTCGACCTACCGCAAGGGCCTGCACGGCTTCTACGTGAAATCCGACAGCCCGATCCAGGCGATCCGCGAGCCGAAGGACATCGCCGGCCTCAAGATCATCACCAGCCCCGGCACCAACCAGGAGAGGATCCTGCTGGAATGGAACCGGCAGAACCTGGCCGCCGGCCTCGCCGCCGCCGACCTGCTGTACTACGAGGACGTGGCCGCCTGGCCGCTGGTCATCCAGTCCGGCCGCGTCGATGCGGAGTTCAGCGTCAACTCCGCCCTGGCCTACCAGGCCGCCCGGAACGGCCATCTCAAGCCGGTCGGGACCGTCAGCTCAGGCTGGCCGCTGGCGGCGGAGGTCGGCATCACCACGCGCCGGGGCAGCGGCCTCGCGGCCCCCTTCACCGCGGCGATCAATGCGGTGATCGCAGACGGCAAATATGCCCAGGCGCTCTCCCGTTGGAGCCTGGGTGAGGAGGCGGTGGACGTGGCCCAGACCAACCCGCCCGGCCTGCCGAAATTCTGACGCCCGCCCAGCCCTACCCAGCGACAAGGACCGGATCATGGGATCATTCCCGATCACCCTCGACCATGCGGGCTTCCTGACCCCGGGCAGCTACCCGGACGACGCCCCCCATGACGGGCTGGAGAAGACGCTGCGCCTGTTCGCCTTCGGGGAAGACCTCGGCTTCGACAGCGCCTGGGTCCGGCAGCGGCATCTCGAACCCGGCGTGTCGTCGGCGTCGGTGTTCCTGGCCGCCGCCAGCCAGCGCACCAGCCGCATCCAGATCGGCACCGCGGTGATCCAGATCGGCTATGAAAGCCCGTACCGCCTGGCCGAGGATCTTTCCACCGTCGACGTGCTGTCGCGCGGCCGTCTCAATGTCGGGCTCAGCGCCGGCGTGCCGCCGCATGCCGACCTGCTGGGCCCGCGCGTCTTCGATGGCGACTGGACCGGCTACGACCTGTCCTATGGCCGGGTGGAGCGCCTGGCCGAGAATCTGCGCGGGACGTATCTCGGCGATCCCGACCGGGTCATCGTCAATGCTGCCGGCCGCCATCGGCCGCGGCTGCAGCCGCATGCGGCGGGGCTGGTCGACCGGCTGTGGTACGGCGGCGGGTCGCTGCGCTCGGCCGGCTGGGTCGGCCGCAGCGGCCTCAACCTGCTGATCGGCAACGTCACCTCCGGCGAGGACACCGACGACTTCTTCGTGGCCCAGCGGCGCCAGCTCGACGCCTATCGCGCCGCCTACCGGGGTTTGCGCCCGGCGCGCGTGGCCCTGGGCCGGGTGATCGTGCCCACCGACAGCGCCGATGCGCGCACCCGGGCCCGATACGCGGAGTTTGCCGCCAGCCGCCACGAGCGCACCCTGAAGCCCCAGGGCGAGCGGCGGACGCTGTTCGCGCCGGATCTGGTCGGGACGTCCGACCAGATCCTCGACGCCCTGGCACGGGACCCCGTCCTCGCCGAAGTCCGGGAGCTGCGGCTGGAACTGCCCTACGAGTTCGAACTTCACGACTACGAGCAGATCCTCCAGGACACCATCGATCACATCCTGCCGCAGCTCGGTTGGCAAGGTCTGGACCGCCAGCCCGTGGTGAAGCGCCACCAGGCGTTCTGACACGGCCAATCTGCGTCGCGGACGCCTTCTCAGCACGCATCGGGTGTGGTCCAGTACGCGTCGCCGGCTGCGTCGCCGGCGTGCAGTCGGAGCGTTTCTCGATGCCGCAAAGCGTCCTCATCACCGGTGCCGGCGGCAATCTGGGCCGCAAGCTGACGGCCCATCTGCTGGCGGGAGACTGGTGCGAGCGTGTCGTCGCCGTCGACCGCGTGGGCCACGCGCCGGCTGCCGATGATCCGCGGGTGCGGCCGGTCGAGGCCGAACTGACGGACCCGCTCGACAGCCGCTGGCGCGAGGCGCTGCAGGGCGTCGACGCCGTGGTCCATCTCGCCGCGCAGAACCCGTTGCCCGATGCGTCCTGGGCGGAGGCGGCGGCGTCGTTCGACATGACGGCGAACCTGGTCGGGGCAGCGGCCGAGGCCGGCGTCCGGCGGCTGGTGTTCGCGTCGTCCAACCATGTGATGGGGCAGTACAAGGACCCGCCGCTGGCCGACGGGCTGGAGGCGGGCGGGCTGCGCACCGACCTGCCGCCGGGCCCCGGCACGCGGTGGTTCAACGGCCAGCAGACCGTGCAGGACTTCGGCTATGCCGCGTCGAAGCTGATGGGCGAGCGGATCTGCAATGCGCGCGCGGCGCTGTCGGGCGGCGCGTTCACCACCGTCAGCGTGCGCATCGGCTGGTGCCAGCCCGGCGCGAACCTGCCGGAGACGCTGAGCGCCGCGGGCGTCCCTGGCGGCGCGGCCGGGGCCGACCCGGACGAGGTGCGCAACCTGCGCTGGTTCCGCAACATGTGGCTGTCCAACCGCGACCTGCTGGCGGTGATCGAGCGCGCGCTGGTGGCCGATGCGGCCGGCTGGCCGGCGCCGGGCATCGTGGTCAACGGCATGTCGGCCAATTCGGGCATGCCGTGGGACATCGAGACCACGCGCCGGCTGATCGGCTATCAGCCGCAGGACAACGTCTGGGACCACGTCGGCTGAGGTCTCCGGGTCAGGCCCGGGTCAGCTGGCCCAGGGCAGCGAGTAGGTCTTCACATTGGTGAAGCTCTTCATCGCCTCGACCACGCCTTCCTTGTGGCCGTTGCCGGAATCCTTGATCCCGCCGAAGGGCGACATCTCGGTGCGGTAGCCCGGAACCTCCCACAGGTTGACCGTGCCGACATCCAGCCCGTTGACATAGGCGACCATGCGGTCGAGCCGGTTGGTGCAGACGCCCGAGGACAGGCCGAAGGCGGTGGAGTTCGAGATCGCCATGGTGGCGATGTCGTCATCCGGCACCCGCACGATCGGGATCACCGGGCCGAAGGTCTCCTGCATCACCAGCTCGCTTTCATGCGGCACCCGGTCGACCACGATCGGGGGCAGCAGGGCGCCCTTGCGGCCGGGGTTGTACAGCACCTCGGCCCCCAGTTCGGCGGCGTCATGGACGCGGCGCTCGAAGGTGGCCGCGGCGTGCTCATTCACCACGGTGCCGAGATCGGTGGCCGGGTCCATCGGGTCGCCGAAGCGCAGCCGCCTGGCACGCTCCAACACCAGCGGCACGAAGCGGTCGGCGACGCCCTGCTGGCACAGGATGCGCTTCACCGCGGTGCAGCGCTGGCCGGAGTTTCGGGTGGCGCCCTGCACCGCCAGGTCGGCGGCGCGGGCGAGGTCGTCGGGGTCGAGGTCGTTCAGGATGATCAGCGGGTCGTTGCCGCCGAGCTCCAGCACCTGGCGCTTGTAGCCGGCCTTCGAGGCGATCATCTTGCCGACCGCGACGCCGCCGGTGAAGGTGATCAGGGCGATGTCCGGGTCGGTGATCATCTGGTCGCCGATCTCGGCCGGCCAGCCGGTGACGACCTGGAACATCTCCGGCGGCAGCCCGGCCTCGTACAGGATGTCGGCCAGGGCGATGGCGGTCAGCGGCGTCGCCTCGGCCGGCTTGCACACCACGCAGTTGTTGGTGGCGATCGCCGGGGCCACCTTGTGCGCCACCATGTTCAGCGGATGGTTGAACGGGGTGATGGCCGAGATCACGCCGACCGGCTGGCGCAGCGTGTAGATCTTGCGCTCCTTGCCGTGTGGGGTGACGTCGCAGGAGAAGGTCTGGCCGTCGTCGAGGATCGCCAGCTGGCCGGCCAGAGTGAAGACGTCGAAGGCGCGGCCGATCTCGTAGAGCGAATCCTTCTTCGAGATGCCGAGCTCGAGCGTGATCAGGTGGGACAGCGCGTCCCGCCGCTCGGCCAGCAGCTCCGCGGTGCGCAACAGGATGCGCTGGCGCTCGTAGCGCGACAGCTTCGGCCTGTAGGCCGCCGCGGCGGCGAAGGCCTGCCGGGCATGTTCGGCGCGGCCCGCCGGCACGGTGCCGACCAGGGTGCCGGTGTAGGGGTAGCGGATCTCGATGACCTCGTCGGTGCCGACCGACCGGCCGGCGATCCGCATCTTCTCCCGCCGCAGCGGCCGCTCGGCCGCGGGCTTGAAGGTCAGTGGGGTGACCGTGGACATGCTCGTTCCCCTCGCTTCAGGACACCGCCGCGAGGCGGGTCGCGACCTGGAAGGCATCGAAGTTGCGCAGCCCGGGGGCGTCGCCGAGGTCGGGCAGCCGGCCGTTGACGATGAAGGGGATGACCTGCTCGGTCAGGCCGCCATGCGACCGCAGCGGCTCCTTCAGCGCGCTGAGGTCGTGCCGGTCGGCGCTGGTGCCGATGACCTTGTTCTCGGCGGAGACCAGGACGATGTCGCCGATCCGGTCCGGCGGCAGTTCGAACCGGGCGCAGGCCTCCTCGCGGCCGATGGCGACGGTGATGCCGTCGACGGCCTGGAACTTCGCCAGCACCGCGGCGCGGTCGACGCTCTCCGGCAGATAGGCTGTGGCGAAGGAGCCCAGCGCGCCGTGATGGACCACATAGGGGTCGGTGATCGGCAGGATGACACGGGCCACGGACTTGCCGAGCCAGCCGTCGAGCAGCTCCTGCGCATAGATCACGTCCGGCGCGCCACCGGCCAGGTGCTTCGGCTTCATGCCATGGTCGGCGGTGATGACGATGGCGGCGTCGAGGGCGTCGAGCTGGCCGAGATAGCGGTCGAACATGGCGTAGAAGCGGTTCGCTTCGGCATCGCCCGGCGCGTATTTGTGCTGAATGTAGTCGGTGGTGGTCAGGTACATCACGTCGGGCCGGAAGTCGGCCAGCAGCCGCACCCCGGCGGCGAAGACGAACTCGCTCAGCTCCGCCGAATAGACCTCGGGCACGGCGCGGCCGAGCCATTCGCTGGCATTGTCGATGCCGTGCTCGGCCAGGGTGGTGCGGTCGGACCGCTCGGAGGAGAAGCAGACCGCCCGGCCGTCGTCGAAGCGCAGGCCGTGGCCCAGCAGGGCGCGCAGCTTGTCCTTGGCGGTGACCACCGCGACCCGGGCGCCGGCGTCGTAGAAGCCCTGGAAGATGGTCGGCGCCCGCAGGAACTTCGGGTCGTTCATCATCACCTCTTCGCCGGTCTCCCGGTCGTAGAGGGTGTTGCCGCAGATGCCGTGCACGGAAGGCGGGCGGCCGGTCGCCATCGACAGATTGTTCGGGTTGGTGAAGCTGGGGATCACGCTGTGGGCGTGCCGGCTGGTGCCCTTCTGCCGGATCGCCTGCAGTGCCGGCATCAGCCCGGCCTCGGTCGCGGCGTCGAGATAGGCGGGCTCGCAGCCATCGACGCAGATGGCGACGGCGGCCCGCTTCGGCATCGCATAGTCGCGGCCGTTGACGGTGATGGTGGGGACGCCGGTGCTGCGCGCCAGGGTCGGGGTCATGGTGTTCATCTCAGGCGGCCTGCAGCTTGCGTTCGTCGAGGGCGGAGGAGGGCGGGGCGGCGGTGGCGACGCCCATGGCCGCCAGGGCCTGGTCCGCGGCGGCGACCACGCGGCGCATGACATGTTCGTCCAGCTGGCCGATGCAGCCGATGCGGAAGCTGTCGACCACGGTCAGCTTGCCGGGATAGATGATGAAGCCCTGGTCCTTCATCAGCGCGTAGAACCGGTCGAAGCGGAAGGCCGGGTCGGCCGGGGCGAAGAAGGTGACGATGATCGGCGACATCAAGCGGTCGCCCAGCAGCGTCTCGAAGCCCAGGGCCCGCATCCCCGCCACCACCGTGTCGCGGTTGCGGGTGTACCGCGCCAGCCGGCCGGGCTGGCCGCCTTCCAGCGCATGCAGGCGCAGCGCCTCGAGGAAGGCCGCGACCGCATGGGTCGGCGGCGTGAAGCGCCACTGGCCGGTCTTGTTCATCACCGCCCACTGGTCGTGCAGGTCGAGGCTGAGCGAGTGCGAATTGCCCTTGGCCGCGGCCAGCGAATCCTTGCGGGCGACGACGAAGCCGAAGCCGGGCACGCCCTCGATGCATTTGTTGGCCGAGGACACCATCGCCTCGTAGCCGAGGGTCGCGGCGTCCAGCGGCGCGGCCCCGAACGCGCTCATCGAATCGATCAGCAGCTTGCGGCCGCGCGCCGCCGTCGCCGCCGCGATCTCCTCGATCGGGTTCAGGATGCCGGAGCTGGTTTCGCAATGGACCACGACGACATGGGTGATCGCCGGATCGGCGTCGAGCATCGCCCCGACCTCGTGGCCGCGCGGCGGCAGGTAGTCGCCCTTGTCGAGGGTGACATGGGCGCGGCCGAGATAGCCCAGGGTCCGCGTGATGCGCTGGCCGTAGGCGCCGTTCATCAGCACCAGCACCTTGCCGTCGCGCGGCACGAAGCTGCCCAGCATCGCCTCGACGGCGTAGCTGCCGCTGCCCTGAAGCGGGACGCAGTCGTAGGCGTCGCCACCGCCGGCGATCTCGACCAGGCGGCGCCGCAGCTCGGCCGTCAGGGCCCGGAATTCGCCGTCCCAGGAGCCCCAGTCGACCAGCATCGCTTCCTTGGTCGACCGGGCGGTGGTCAGGGGGCCGGGAGTCAGGAGATAGGGCTCACCACCGGCCGGTGCCGGCAACGGAATTCCCGAGAGGGGCTCGACCGCGGTCATGAGCTGGGTGTCTCCTCCAGATTGGCGCTGACGGGCTGGACTCTGTGGCAGGACCGTGCATCTGTAAAATCGATAAAAAAGATTATCATATCGATGTGACTTATATGTGATGGCGGCCGGCCTAGAGGGTTGAGACATGCAGTACGCGCAGCTCCGCGCCTTCCACGCCGTGGCCGAGCATGGCGGCTTCTCCAGGGCGGCGGAGGCGCTGCACCTGACGCAGCCGGCAATCTCCGACCAGGTGCGCCGGCTGGAGCAGGAGTTCGGCGTGACCCTGTTCTACCGGCGGGCCCGCACGGTGGAGCCGACTCCGCTCGGCCGGCGCCTGTTCAACGTGACGCGGCAGTTCTTCGCCTTCGAGCGGGATGCGCGGGACATCCTGACCTCGGCCGGCACGCTGATCTCGGGATCGCTGACCCTGGCCGCCGACGCGCCCGACCTGGCGGTCAAGCTGATCGCCGCCTTCCGCGAGCGCTATCCCGGCATCCTGGTCAACCTGATGATCGCCAATGCCCAGGAATGCATGGAGCGGGTGCTGAACTACGAGGCCGATGCGGCGGTGACGGCGGCGCTGCTGGTCGACGGCCGGCTGGTGTCGCAGGTGCTGCGGCGGGAGCCGATCGTGGCCATCGTGCCGCGCAACCATCTCTGGGTCGGGCGGGCCGCGGTGACGCTGGCCGAATTCGCCGGCCAGCCGGTGATCTTCCGCGAATCGCGTTCGGTGACCCAGCGGCTGCTGGAGGAGGATCTGACCCGCCACGGCCTGCAGGTCGACCCGGCGATGCTGGTCGAGGGCCGAGAGGCGCTGGAGGAGGCGGTGGCCAATGCGCTGGGCATCGGCGTCATCACCCGGGCCGAGTTCAACGGCGACCCGCGGATCGTCCCGATCCCCCTGGCGGATTCGCAGGCGGAGATGGTCGAGGCGCTGGTCCGCCTCGGCGACCGACCGCCGTCGCGCCTGGTGATGGCGCTGTTCGAGACCAGCCGGGCGCCGGCTTAACTCCGCAGGCGCTTGCTCTCGGGGTCGTAGAACGGCTTCAGGCTGCAGCGCACCGGGACGGTTTCGCCGGCGATGTCGATGGCGAAGCGCGCCTGCGCCAGCCAGGCCTCGTCGATCGGGCGGCCGTTCGACTTGACCCAGCCCAACCCGACCAGGCCGCCGACCGCATGGCCATAGGCCACCGAGGTGACCTCGCCGAACGGGGCGCCGTCGGCCAGGATCAGCTCGCCCCCCCAGGCCATCGGCGTCTCCGCCTCCGTCGCCAGGAACGAGACCAGCCGCCGCGACGGCGCCGCCGCCTTGGCCTCGACCAGCGCGGCGCGGCCGATGAAGTCGACGCCCTTGTCGAGCTTGACCGCGAAGCCCATGCCGGCCTGCCAGGGCGTGTCGTCCGGCGTCAGCTCGCGGCCCCAGGCGCGGTAGCCCTTCTCGATGCGCAGGGTGTCGATGGCGTAATAGCCGGCGTCCCTGAGGCCGAGATCGGCCCCGGCCGCGCCCAGCGTGTCGTAGATCGTGGCGGCGAATTCGGTCGGGACGTACAGCTCCCACCCCAGCTCGCCCATATAGCTGCGGCGCGCGGCCAGGACGGTGGCGTGGCCGATGCCGATCTCGCGGATGGCGCCGAACCGGAATGCCGCGGCGTCCAGCGCGGCGCCGCTGACCCGTTGCAGCAGGGTGCGCGACTGCGGGCCCATCACGCCGATCACGGCATGGGCCGAGGTCACGTCGGTCAGCACGGCGCGGGCCGTCTCCGGGATCTGCCGGCGGATCCAATGCGCGTCGCGGGTCGCCTGCGCCGTGCCGGTGACGAGAAGGAAGGTGTCGCGGGCCAGCCGAGCGATGGTCAGGTCGCTCTCGAAGCCGCCGCGCCTGTTCAGCAGCGGGGTGTAGACGGTCTGGCCGACCGGCACGGCGATGTCGTTGGCGCCCAGGCGCTGCAGCACCGCCTCGGCATCCGGCCCCTGCATCAGGAACTTGGCGAAGGACGTCATGTCGAAGACGGCCACGCCCTCGCGCGCCGCCCGCTGCTCCGCCGCGACATCGGCGAACCAGTTCTGGCGGCCGAAGGAATAGTCGATGCGCCGTTCGGTGCCGGGCGAAGCGAAGAAGTTCGGCCGCTCCCAGCCCATCTTCGACCCGAACACCGCGCCCTTGGCGACCAGCCGGTCGTACAGCGGCGACCGCCGGAATGGCCGCGCGGTGTCCAGCTCGCGGTTCGGCCAGGGCATGGCGTAGTGCAGGCCCAGCGTCTCCTTGACCCGGTCCTTCAGCCACTGCGCGTTGTTGTTGAAGCGGGCGAAGCGGCGGATGTCGACCGGCCACAGATCCTGCGACGGCTCGCCGCCGACCATCCATTCGGCCAGGGCCCGGCCGGCGCCGCCGCCCGAGGCGATGCCCATCGAATTGAAGCCGGCGGCGACGAACACGTTGCGCACCTCCGGCGCCTCGCCCAGCAGGAAGTTGTTGTCCGGGGTGAAGCTCTCCGGGCCGTTTAGGAAGGTCTTGATCTCCGCGGTCTCCAGCGCCGGCACCCGCTGCAGTGCGTTGGTCATCAGGATCTCGAACTGGTCCCAGTCATCCGACAGCAGCTGGAACTCGAACTTGTCGGGGATGCCGTCCATGCCCCAGGGTTTGGCGTCGGGCTCGAAGCCGCCCATCACCAGCCCGCCGACCTCTTCCTTGAAGTAGACGTAGCCGTCGGGGTCGCGCATCACCGGCAGGTCGGGGTGCACGCCGTCGATCTTGCCGGTGACGATGTACATGTGTTCGGCCGAATGCAGCGGGATGCTGACGCCGCACATCTCGCCGACCTTGCGCGACCATTGGCCGGCGCAGATCGCGATGCTGCCGCAGACGACGGTGCCCTGGTCGGTCTCGACCGCGGTGACCTCGCCATTCCTGGTGCGGATGCCGGTGACCCGGATCTTCTCGATGATGCGGGCGCCGCCGTCGCGGGCGCCGCGGGCCAGCGCCTGGGTGATGTCGGTCGGGTTGGCCTTGCCGTCGCCCGGCAGCCACACCGCGCCGACCAGGTCGTCGGTGCGCATGATCGGGTACATCTCCCCGGCCTCGCGCGGGGTCAGCACCTCGATCGCCACGCCCTGGGCCCGGGCGGCGGAGGCGGTGCGCTTCAGCTGGGTCATGCGCTCGGCGGTGCGGGCGACGCTGAGCGAGCCGCACTGCTTCCAGCCGGTGGCCAGCCCGGTCTCGGCCTCGAGCGCGGCATAGAGCTCGGTCGAAGTGCGGATCAGCCGGGTCAGGCTCTGGTGCGACCGCAGCTGCCCGACCAGGCCGGCGGCGTGCCAGGTGGTGCCGCAGGACAGCGTGCCCTGCTCCAGCAGCACGACGTCGCGCCAGCCCAGCTTGGTCAGGTGGTAGGCGACGGAGCAGCCGACGATGCCCCCGCCGATGATGACGGCACGGGCGTGGGTGGGGAGATCATGCGCCATGAGGCACCTTCCGCTGCGAGGGGCGGCGTCAGGATAAGGCGCGTCGGTCAGAAATCAACAGGAAATGCAACAAAATGCAACATCAATGCGATGCGATGATCAGCTCCAGCCCCTTCCGCTCCAAGGCCTCAGCCGTTGGGGCGGGAGGGCGCGCGTCGACGATCAGGCCGGTGGCGGCCTCGAACCGCGGGATGCGCAGCGGGGTCAGGCGGCCGAACTTGCCGTGGTCGAGCACGAAATAGGCGCGGCCAGCGGCGGCGGCCATCCGGCTGCGCTGCTCCGCCCCGGCGCGGGTGTAGTCGGTGACCTCGCCATCGGCCGACAGGCCGCCGCCACCGAGGAAGGCGATGTCGATGCGGAAGCGGGCCATCGCCTCCAGCGCATCGATCCCGCTGGTGGCCTCCTCACGCGGGTCGATCTCCCCGCCCAGCAGATGCACCCGCATCCCCGGGATGTGGCACAGCAGCTGGGCGATGGTGAGGCCGACGGTGCAGATCGTCAGATTCCGGCGCTCGCCCAGCGCCCGGGCCACGGCCAGGGTGGTGGTGCCGGAATCGAGGAAGACCACCATGCCGTCCTCGACCAGGGCTGCCGCGGTCCGGCCGATCGCCGCCTTGCCCTCGGCATTCTCCGTGCTGCGCTGGGCCAGTGCCGGCTCTTGGCCCTCGCGGCGGGTGGCGCCGCCATGGACGAGATCGAGGCGGCCGCCATCGGCCAGCTGCTTCATGTCGCGCCGGATGGTCTCGCGGGAGACGTCGAAGAATTCCGCCAGCGCGCTGATCGACACCGAGCCATCGGCGGCGAGCCGCCGGAGGATCTCGTCGTGCCGGCGCGGCGCGAGCGCCCGGCTGGAGGGGGGGAGGGGGCTGGACATCAATGGAGTGTGAGGGGTGTCCGGGAATGTTGCAATATGTGGCGATCGTCCCGCGATCGCCTACTCCGCGACAGCTCGGACCAGCGCCGCGGCCTTGAGCCGAAAGCTGCGGACCGCGGCCAGCCTGCGGGCAGGCCCGGCGCCGTCGGTCACGCCGAGGGCCCGCAGCGCGCTGCGGTTCTCGCGCAGGCAGACCAGCCCTTCCGCCGCCTTGCGCTTCCAGAATTGCGGCGTGGTCGGGCCGGCCAGCAATTCGAACCCGCCGCGTAGCCCGCCATGCACCCGAGGACGGTTGGCCGAGATGATCTGCAGCAGGCGCTGGCTCGGCGACATGACCCCTCCCCGGAAGCGGGCATCCCGGCGAGCCGCCGAAGCGCTTCCCGGAAGCCAGATCGCAGACACAAGGGAGAATCCCCGTTTTGTGTATCTAAAACAACCCCAAAATGGGAAATATGAACAAACACTGAAAAGTAGAGAGGGTCGGCTGAACGGCGTCGGGCGTCGCGAAGTCGATCGGCGCGGGGACGTTGAACGACGGATTGCTCAAAAAGGCGTCGCAGCGGGCCGGCCGCTAGTCGCGCTTGACCCATTTCACCGGGACCACCCACTCGACCACGACATCCTCCATCGGCGCCGCGTTGTAGCTGTCGAGGGTGAAGTAGCCGGGGCTGGAGCCGCGGCGCAGCACCTTCACGAAGGTGCGGCCGTCGGCCAGGCGGACCACCACCTCGCGCCCGATCAGGCTGGTGGGGTCGGCTGAGGCGTCGGCGCGGCGGTAGTAGATGGTCTCGCGCTCGAGATAGCGCGGGAACATCGAATCGCCGGCGACGATCACCGCCACGGTGGTCTCGTCGGCGCCGGGCGGGGCGTCGACCTCGTCGATCTGCTCCGACGACGCGTCGCCATCGAACAGATGCACCTCGGCGCCGGCGCCGACCTTGCCGACCAGCGGCACGGTGCCGGCCACGCCCATCACCTCGAGCTCGCCCGCGCCGAAGGCCTCGGCTGCCTGCCGGATATAGTCCGCGGTCAGCCGGCGTTCGCCACGCTCGAGCTTGATGAACTGGCTGCGCGAGATGGCCATGGCCTCCGCCGCCTGTTCGTGCGTCCAGGCCCTGGCCAGGCGCAGTCGTTTCAATCCGTTCCCCATTTTGGGGACTATCAGGCATTTTGAGATAAATGTCATTCCCCAAAATGGGAAATATCGGCTTGTCGATATTTCCCAATATGTGTAACATCTCGATCTGGATATGGCCGATCGCCGATGTCCCGCCACCAAACCCGGAGGCCGACCATGGATTCTCGGCTGCTCGACGCCCTGGCCGTCGCCGCGCTGCTCGGCCTGACCGTGGCCCTGGTGCTGCTCAGTGGGGCGGCCGGTTAGCCCCACCCGCGCTTCCTCGTCCCGATCCGTTGCGGCCCGGCAGACCGCCCTTGCAGGAGTTCCGTCCGATGAATTTCGCATCCGTCCTGTCCAGCCGCGCCGCCGGCCCCATCCTCGGCCTCGCCCTGCTCGCCGTCCCGGCGGCCGCGCAGGCCCCGCAGCAGAGCCCCTGCGCACCCTATGAGATCATCGCCGCCTCGCTGAACGAGCGCTACCACGAGGCCCCGGTGGCCCGGATGCTGGCCGACCAGGGCTTCGTCATTGAGGTCCTGGCCTCGGCCGACGGCGCCACCTTCACCGTGCTCGGCGTCCAGCCCAACGGCACCGCCTGCTTGTTGGCGACCGGATCGGGCTTCGCCTTCGTCAACGCCGCCGCCACGCCGGCGCCGGGGACCGGGGCATGAGCGGCCGTGCCGGCAGGCCGCCGGTCCTGAGCGACCGGAGCCAGGCGCTGTTCGCCCTCGTGGCCGCGGCGGCGGCGGCCGGCACGGTCACGCCCTCGTGCGCCGAGCTGACCCGGGCGCTGCGGGCTGGCGGGCACCGCATCGGCAACAATCCCGGCCTGATCAGCTATGAGTTGCGGCGGCTGCAGACCGCCGGGCGGATCGCCGTGATCGGCGCGCAGCGCCACCGTGTCCTGGAGGTCGTCGCCACCGGCCAGCGCACGGGGCGGCGGCCGATCCGGCCGAGTCCGGATCGCCTCCTGGCCCTGGGGCAGGCGATGGAGCGGCGGCGGGCCGGGCAGGAGGGTTGGCCCCGACCGACCCCGGAGAGCGCGGCCAGCTACGACGCCGCGGTCGCCCGCCGCGACTTCGCCCGGCACGAGCTGCGCGAACCATCAGGGCCGGCCACCCGGATCGGCGCGCCCTATGTCCGGCGCTCGCTGACCGGCTGCGCCGCCCAAATGATGACGACCTGAACCGGCCGCGGAGGGGTGATGGCGAAGGACAGAACCAGACAGAAGCCCTCGGCCGCGGTGATGCGCGAGACGCCGGAGCGGGCCCGGCACGCCGCCGGCATCGTCGATCGGCCGATCAGCACGGCGCTGGGGGCCCCGGTCGGCCGTCTCGTGCAGGCGCCCATAGACCGGCTGATCGCCCGTGGCTCGATCAGCCGGCGTATGCACTCTGCCGGCCAGACGCTGCGCGGCCAGTTCGAGATCGGCGTGCTGGGGGCGCAGAACCGCGACGGCGAGCTGCCGCCGGGCATTCGCGGCACGGCGATGACGCGGACGCCGGGGGAGGTCCAGCTCGACACCCTGGCGGCCTACAGGACGGCGCTGCGTTGCCTCGGGGCGCATGTCGGGGCGGTGGTGGTCGCGGTCTGCTGCTACGAGTACGACGTGTCGGTGGTGGCGGAGCAGCAGGGCCGCAACCGCGACAAGGTGATGGGCGTGCTGGAGGACGGGCTGAAGACCCTGGCCGACCACTACCGCCTGACCGGGACCGATGAGCCGGCCCGGGCCGGTTTCTGATTTTTTAAGATGTTCGCTTTTTGTTCTTGACCGAAGCCGCGTCGCGTGGCATGGTTATGTCACAGTCCGACAGATGCGCCCGCCCGGCTCGCCGCGGCGGGCGCTTCCGCATCATCGACGAGCTGGCGCCTGTACAGCTGCCGCACCGACCAGCGGACCGGCGAGATCCTGCCGCTGCTGCGGGACGCGAGAACCATGTGATCAACGCCCTGCGCTGCGCCGTCGAAGGCCAGCGCCGGGGCATCTACGACACCTCGCCGAGCTGGGTCTGATCGCAGTCTCGGCGTGACCTCTCCGCTCGCGGGAGAGGCAACGCGACCATCGGGCCGGATGGGCCCGGGATTTCGGAGGCCCGCCTTGTTGCTGGACACGCTGACCAACGTCGTCGCCGGGCTGTTCTCGGCCAAGGACAAGCTCGCCCATGATCGGTTCGGGCTCTTTTCCCAGGATCGCGGGCAACTCGATGCCGCCTATCGCGGCGACTGGATCGCCCGCAAGGTGATCGACGTGCCGCCCTTCGACATGACCCGGGAATGGCGCCGCTGGCACGCCGCCCCGCCGCAGATCGCGGCGATCGAGGCGGAGGAGGCGCGGCTCGGCCTGCAGGCCAAGGTCGCCCGCGCGCTGCGGCTGGCGCGGCTGTACGGCGGCGCCGCGCTGGTGCTGGGCGCGGGCGATGCCGACCCGTCGCAGCCGCTGCCGCCGATCGGCCTCGGGGCCCTGCGCTACCTGCATGTGATGCATCGTTGGGAGATTTCGCCCGGCGAGATCGAACGCGACGTGCTGTCGCCGCTGTTCGGCGAGCCCGCCTGGTACCAGGTGGCGTCGGCTGGTCAGAGTGGGGGCGGCCAAAGCGGGGCTGGTCAGAGGAGGGCGGGTCAAAGCGTGCGGCTGCATCCCAGCCGGGTGATCCGCCTGCTGGGTGCCGAACTGCCGGACTGGGCGGCGCAAGGCGCCGACGGCTGGGGCGACAGCGTGCTGCAGGCGGTGATGGACGCCATCCGTCAGGCCGGCCTCGCCACCCAGGGCGTGGCGGCGCTGATCCATGAGGCCAAGCTCGACGTCATCCGCATTCCCAGCCTGGCGCAGAGCCTGTCGAGCCAGGACTACGCCGCCAAGCTGGTGGACCGCTTCACCCTGGCGAACACCATGAAGGGGCTGGTCAACGCCCTGGTGATCGACAAGGAGGAGGAGTGGGACCGCAAACAGCTGAGCTTCGCCCAGCTGCCCGAGATCATGCAGCAATATCTGCAGGTCGCCGCCGGCGCCGCCGACATCCCGGCCACCCGCCTGCTGGGCCAGGCCCCGGCCGGGCTGAACGCCACCGGCGAGGGCGACATCCGCAACTACTACGACCGCATCGCGGCCGAGCAGCGGGTGGTGCTGGGCCCGGCCCTGCGCCGGCTGGACGAGGCGCTGATCCTCAGTGCGCTCGGCGAGCGGCCGGCGGAGATCCATTTCGACTGGGCGCCGCTGTGGCAGCTGGGCGCGGTCGAGCGTGCGGCCGTGGCCAAGACCAAGGCCGAGACCACCGCCGTCTATGCCTCGGCCGGGCTGATCCCGCCCGAGGTGCTGGGCCGGGCGGTGCGCAACCAGGTGGTCGAGGACGGTCTCTACCCCGGTATCGAGGCCGCCTATGCCGAGTTCGACGCCCAGTCGGTGGAGGAGGCGGAGATGGAGGTCAGGGCGTCGACGACCTGATCTGACCGGTGTTTTCGACGGTCCATCTTGCCCTTTTCCGTCATTGCCGGGCTTGACCCGGCAATCCAGGGGCAGCCGGCGCCGTCCTCCATAGTCCCTGGACCACCGGGTCAAGCCCGGTGATGACAACTGAAGAGGCTGGGGTCGCCGTTCGATCCCACGACCTGCCATCACGGGAGATCCCATGCTCATCACCGACGACGTGACGCTGGTCGGCGACAGCCGGACCACGGCCGACGGCTATCTGGTCGCCGCCGCCCGCATCGCCCGCACCGGCGTCCAGACCTACAGCGGCGCCGAGATGGGGCGGCCGGACCTCGCCGCCGTTCGCGTCTGGCGGCCCGAGGACGAGGTCTTCGCGGCCGACGCCATGGCCTCGATGGCGCATCGGCCGGTCACTCTCGACCATCCGGCCGAGGCGGTCACCGCCGCCAACTGGAAGACGCATGGCGTCGGCCAGGTCGGCGGCGAGGTGGCGCGCGACGGCGACTACATCCGCGTGCCGCTGATCCTGATGGACCGGGCGGCGATCGACGCCGTCACCGCCGGCCGGCGGCAGCTCAGCGTCGGCTATTCCGCCGAGATCGACTGGACCGCCGGCACCACCGCGGGCGGCCAGGCCTATGACGCCGTGCAGCGCCGCATCCGCGCCAACCACCTGGCCGTGGTCGACGCCGCTCGCGCCGGCCCCGCCTGCCGCATCGGCGACGCCTGGACCGGCGGGGCGGCCCCGCCGGCGGCGCCGACGGTGGCCACCCTCCAGGCCGACATCGCGGCGCTGCACCAGGCGGCCGAGGCGAAGGACGGCGAGATCGCCGCCCTGGCCGCCCGGCTGCGCGACGCCGAGCTGACCCCGGCCCGGCTGGATGCCGCCGCGGCCGCCCGCGCCGCGCTGGTGGCCGATGCCCGCCGGATCGCCGGCGACCGGCTGGCAATCGAAGGGCGAAGCGGGGCGGAGATCCGCCGCGCCGCCGTCGCCGCCCGCATCGGCGAGGCCGCGGCGCAGGAGATGACCGACGCGGCGATCGAAGGCGCCTTCCGGGTGCTGGTCCCCGCGACAACGCCCGATCCGCGGCACCCCGATCCGCTGCGTCAAGTCCTGGCCGACCGGCCACTGCCGGGCGACCGCAGGGCCGAGGCGCTGCGCCGGCGCGACGGCCGGCTGGCCCAGGCCTGGAAGCCCCGCAACCCGGCCGATCCGGCCCCCTGAGTTCCGATGCGGCCCGATCCGCCGCCCAGCTTCAGCAGTCAGCTTCAGCAAAAGGAGAGACGGACATGGCCGTCGCGCAGAGCAGCTACAGCGAAACCCTCCGGCCCGGCGTCGCCGGGCTGGTCGCCAACATGACCAACGCCGATGGCGACACCCGCATCGTCGAGACCGCCGGCGGCATTCCGTTCGGCGTCGCCGTCGGCCAGGGCGCCGCCGCAAGGGGCGCGGTGCTGGGCGCCGCCGCGGCCGCCGGCTTCGTCGGCATCTCGATCCGCGACGTCACCCTCGATTCCAGCCCGGCCGACCGCTACCTGCTGAACGACAGCATCGCGGTGCTGACCGAAGGCGACATCTGGGTCGTGGTCGGCGGCGCCGTCGCGGCCGGCCAGGACGTCACCTTCGCCGCTGCGACCGGCGTGCTGTCCAGCGTCGCCGCCGATGGCGCCAATTTCGCCGTCGCCGGGGCCCGCTGGATGACCGCTGCCGGCGCCGGCGGCCTTGCCGTGCTGCGGCTCGGCGGCGCCCTGCCGGCCGCGTGACCCCCTCCCGCACCATCCGATCGCCCAGCCCCTCAAGGAGCGACCCCCTCATGTTCGCATTCGATGCTCAGCAGGCGCTGGGCTTCCTCGTCGCCCAGACCAGCCAGATCGAGGCCCAGGCCTACGAGATCCAGTACCCCGACATTCAGTATCCCAGCCTGGTGCCGGTCGACACCTCGGCCAACCCCTGGGCCAAGAGCGTCACCTTCTTCTCCACCGACAAGCTGGGCCAGGCGGCGTGGCACAACGCCCTGGCCAAGGACGTCCCGTTGGCGGATGTCGAGCGCAACCGCAGCGAACAGCCGGTGGAGCTGGCGGCCATCGGCTATCGCTACACGACCGAGGAACTGGGCCAGGCGATGATGATCCCCGGCCTGAACTTGTCGGCCGACCGTGCCGCCGCCGCGGTGCGCGCCTATGAGGAGTTCATGGACGGCGTGGCGCTGCGCGGCGTGCCGCCCAGCGGCGTGTCCAAGGGCTGGACCGGGCTGATCAACGACGCCAACGTCTTCGCCGGCAACGTCGCCAATGACGGCGCCGGGGCCTCGACCCTGTGGTCGGCCAAGACCCCGGACCAGATCCTGCGCGACATCAACGGGCTGCTGGGCGGAGTCTACACCGGGTCGCTGACCGTCGAGATGGCCGACACCCTGCTGCTGCCGGTGACGCAGTTCGACTACATCGCCACCACGGCGCGCACCGCCACCAGCGACGTCACCATCCTCGAGCATCTGCGCCGCAACAACACCTACACCGCCATCACCGGCGCACCGCTGACCATCCGCGCGGTGCGCGGGCTGGAAACCGCCGGCGCCGGGTCCAGCGCCCGCATGGTGGGCTATCGCCGCGACCCTCAGGTGGTGAAGCTGCACCTGCCGATGCCGCACCGCTTCCAGGCGCCGTGGCAGTCCGGCGCGCTGGCGTTCGACGTGCCCGGCATCTTCCGCACCGGCGGCGTCGAGATCCGGCGGCCGAAGGCGTTCCGCTACGGCGACGGCATCTGATCCGCCCGCTCGATGATGCGCCCGGGGCGGCCGTCTGGCGGCGGTTTCTGCGCTTCCGGTGCTCACGGACGACCATGTCCGCTGCGCGCCGGTTCTCGAAACCACCGCCACCCGACTCGCCCCAAATGCATCCTCGAACAGGCTTTGCTTCTCTCTCGTCGGAGGACGCGCGTCATGCGCATCGCCAACATCTCGCCGGGGCCGCGCTTCCTCTACGCCCAGGGGCAGGCAAGGCTGATCGAGCCCGGCGCCGTCGCCGATCTCGACCTGACCGAGGCCGAGATCGCCAATGCCAGGCAGCAGGTCGAGGCCGGGCTGCTGGCCTGGGCCGACCGGCCGCGCAATCCCGATGCCCCGACCGTGGTTCACAAGCGCTTCGGCCAGTATCACATCGTCGGTGTTGACGGCGAGGTGCTGCAGGCCGGCCCCTTCTCCAAAGTCGAGGCCGAGGCCGAGCTGGCCCGGATGCTCGGGCGGGGGGCCTGACCATGGCGGCTCCGACCCCCGCCGAGCTCAAGGTCCGCTTTCCGGACTTCGCCGCCGTCGCCGATGCCGTGGTCCAGGCGGCGCTGGACGAGGCCGCCCTGCAGGTCGACGGCAGCTGGGCCGGCGAGGCGGACATCCGCCTCGGCCGGCTGCTGCTGGCGGCGCACATCCTGACGCTGGACGGCCAGGGCAGCGGCGCCGAGGCCGCGGCGGTGGCAGGCGGCGGGTTCCGGCGGATGAAATCGGGCCAGCTGGAACTCGAACGCCGCGACGACGCCGGAACCGAGCCGGGCACACTCGACTCGACCGGCTATGGCCGCCGCTTCCTCGAGCTGATGCAGCGCAACGTTCCGGCCGTGTCGGTGGTGTGATGGGCCTGCTCAACGGAACGCTCCGGGCGGTGTTCGGCACCGCCTTCACGCCGCTGCTGCCTGACGGCACGCTGCATGTCGCGGCAAAGGATGTCGACGGACAGGTGATCCTGCCGCCGGTGTTCACGGATGTCCCGGTCAAGGGCCATCGCGATAACGTCACCGACCGGCAGCGCGCCGATTGGGGCATCCCGGACCGGGCGGCGCGGCTGATCGTGCTGCAGGCCGGGGTGGCTGCGGCGCCGACCCCGGATGACGAGATCACCCTGGCCGGCGGCCGCTGGCGGATCGGCGCCGTCGAGCGCGATCCGGCGGGGGCTGCCTGGGTCCTGACCGGGATGCCGGCCTGATGGCCCACGTCACCGGCGCGGACCGGCATATCCGACGCCTGAAGCGGATCGGCCAGACCGTTCGCACCCGGGTCGGCCAAGCCTTGGTACCGGCCGCGGAACTGGTCGCGGCCGAAGCGGTGACCAGCATCACCATCGACGCGGTGCGGGGACCGGGCCATGTGCCGTCGCAGCCGGGCGAGCCGCCGAACGCCGACACCGGCCGGCTCGAACACAGCATCGCCGTGGAACGGCGGGGCGAGCTCGCGGTCGATGTGGTGGCGGCCGCGCCCTATGCCGCGGATCTCGAATTCGGCACCTCGCGCGTGGCGGCGCGGCCCTATCTGCGGCCCGCCACCGCGAAGAAGCGGATGGAGGTGGTCGAGCGGATCGTCCAGGCCGCCCGCCGCGGTGTGGAGGATGCGTGAAGTCCCGGTCCTCGCGGCCCCCCGAACAGGAGACCGAACCGTGCCCTGGATCTGCTTCACTGCCGATTTCGATTTCCGGCCGTCGCGCCGTCTCGCCCTGGCTTACCGGGCGGGAACGACGCTGCTGGTCCCGACCGCCACGGCCGATGCCGCGGAAGCCGCCGGTGCCGGCCGGCGCATCCCCAAGCCGAAGGACGACCCGCATGAGCGGCCGTGACCTCTCCGGCCCGCTGCGCCGCGCCGTGGTCGCCGCGCTGCAGGCCGATTCCGGCGTGGCGGCGCTGGTCGGGACCCGCGTCTACGACTACGTCTCGGCCGCTCCGGCCTATCCCTTCCTGCGCTGCACCACCACGATCGCATCCCCATGGGAGGCGACGGGTGGGGTGCAGGGCAGCCTGGTCCAGCTGCAGGTCGACGCCTTCGTCAAGGGCCATGGCCGCGGATCGGTCGAACCCTTGACCGCAGCCGTGGTCGCGGCGCTGGACGAGGCCGATCTCGCCATCGCCGGCGGCACCGTCCTGTCGCTGCAATGGCGGCAGACCCTCACGCTCGACGACCCGGCGGAGCAGGGCGTCACTCACGGCGTCGTCGAGTTCGAGAGCATCGCGGCGCAGTAGCGTCCCCACTCATGCCTGCTGGCATGCCCGGCCCCGCCTTTGTGCGGGGTCTTTTCGTTCGAGGAGATCCCGATGGCCCAGGCCAAGACCTTCAAGTTCAGCGATGTGATGATCCTGCTCGGTAGCGGGGCGACCCCGACCGAGGTCTTCGCCGCGCCCTGCGGCCTGACCGAGCTGGGCATGACCATTGCCACCGACACCAACGAGACCGTGATCCCGGATTGCGACAATCCGGATGACCCGGCCTGGAAGATCACCGACATCACCGCCCTGCAGATGACCTTGAGCGGCCAGGGCGTGCTCGACCGCACCGCCCGCAAGACCTGGGAGGAGTGGGCGTTCTCCGGCGCCGAGAAGAACGTTCGCTGGATGTACGACGTCACCGCGGCGGATTTCGGCGGCTACTACCAGGCGCCCGGCATCCTGACGAGTTACCAGGTCACCGCCCAGCGTGGCCAGCGGGCGACGGTGCAGATCGCCATCACCCTGAACGGCAAGCCGGCCTGGACGGCGGCGACCTGATGGCGGGCCAGCCGAACGTCGCCGCCGAAATCGAGCTGAGATGGGGCGACGGCACCCATCTCTTCGCCCTCAAGCTCAAGCAGATCGAAGAGCTGCAGCGCCTGTGCGGCGTCGGGCTGGGCGAGATCGCGCAGCGGCTGTTGATCCAGCGCCGCTGGTACGCCGGCGACATCGTCGAGACCCTCCGGCTCGGCCTGATCGGTGGTGGCCTGCCCGCGGTGCGGGCGCGGGAGCTGATCGAGACCTATGTCGACGGCCATCCGCTGGCCGATCCACGCGATCCGGCGAACCATCTGGCGACGGCGCAGGCCGTCATCTCGGCCGCCTATTTCGGCGTCGCCGAAGCGTCGGAGGAGCCGGAGGGAAAAGCCGAAGCCGCGGCGGGCGAAGGGACGGATGGATCGACGTCGCGGCCTTCACCGGGCAGGCCCTCGCGGTCGGGCTCTCGCCGCTCGAAGTCCGCCGCATGAGCCTGGCCGAATTCCTGCTCGCCGGTCGGGAATACGCCAGGATCATGGATCCCGGCGGCGCTCCGACCACTGCGGCACCATCCGATGACGCCTTCGACGAAATGCTGGCCCGGGCACGGGAGACGGGCTTCCTGGCGGGATGACGGACGCCGGACGGTCGCTGCGAGCCCGGCCGGCTCGGTCAATGGCAGAGATCGTTGAACAAGGCGAGGCCGTCGTAGAGGACCTTCATCGTGGCATCGAAATCCTTCAGCAGGAGGTTGCTGGAGGTGCTCACCCGGTTGGCCACGTCTCTCATCGCCACGAGGTCGGCCGGGTCGATGCTCGGGTATTTGAGCTTCAGGAGTGCGATCGTGGCTTCAAGCCTCACCGGTTGGGTCATGATCGCTCCAGACTGGTCCGCGGCCGTCCGCTGACTGTTTTCCAAGGTCTTGAGCAGCGTCCTGAGCGTGTCGCATTGCTGTGGCGTGGCGGCGATGGCGGGGGCCGCAAACGCGACTGCAGCCGACAAAGTGGCCACCCGCAGGACAGTGCAGGCGCCGCGATATCTCAGAAAGTTGAGCATATAATATTCCATCCCCCATAAATGGAAATTCCAGTTTCCCGTGAATCTGTTCCCGTGTCGAGCCCGCTTCTCGCCGAGGTGCCGCAATGTCCCAAATCGCCGATCAGATCGTGGTCGAGATCGTCGCGATCTCCGCACAGCACGACCGTACGATGAACCAGGTCGCCGACAGCACCGATCGCAACATGGCGAAGGTCGAGGCCGCTGCGGAGAAGGCCGGTGCCACGGTCGAGAAGGTGGCCGGGACCGTAGCCTCTCGGCTTCCGGACCTGATTAGGAATCTGGGCGACGGGCAGAACGCGCTCCATCTGTTTCTGCAGGAGGGCGCCGTGCTGGCTCCCGCCTTCGGGCCTTGGGGGGTCGTAATCGGGGCCGCCAGTGCCACCCTGGATGCGCTCATCGCGTCCCTTGGCGGCTACGCCGAGGAGATGGATGCGGCAGAAGCCGCCGCGACGGCTTTCTCGGCAGCGATGGATGCCCTGAAAGGCGCATTGTCGACGACGGATGAGGAGGTCCTCAAGTCCAGGAATGAGCTCTCGTTGTTGCAGCAGGGCTATGGAGCGCTGGCTGGGCTATCGCTTTCCAATGCGATCGAGACGAACAACAAGGCCATCGCAAAAAGCTTCGCTGAGATCAAGGAGAATGGTCGGCTAGAGGAGCTTCTTCAGGCCATCGACAACACGACGGCCGCGCTTCGACAGTCCGGTGAGGCGGCGCCGGCAGCTTTTGCCCCGTTCAGGCAAGCCCTGACTGACCTCCTCGACGCGTCCGAGCCAACGCTCACTCAGCTCAACCAGTTTGTCATTGCCGCCGACAACTTCAAAGCCGCATACGAACCGGCGGCGGGTGTTGTTGACGACATCAAGGCAGCAGTGGTCGTGCTTCTACCGGAACTCGCGAAGCAGGCGCTGACGCAACAGACGCTCGACACCTATAACAAGGCCTTCACGTCATCGGCCGGCCAGGCGGCGGAGGCGACCAAGATCCTAGGCCAGGGGTTCATCAACGCGGTCATCCCGGCACTGGAATTCGGCCGGACGATCCAGGGACTGACCGGCCAGCTCGCCGCGCTGTCGAACGCCAAGCCGACGTTCGGCCTGGGCAGTTCCGGGGCACTCAGTTTCGGCGGCAAGGGCACCCCGACGCTGATTCCGAATGCGTTCCCGAGCGTTGACCTGGCCGAACTTGAAGGCCCAAACCCAATCTATGACCTCAACAACCTGGGGACGAAGAAAAGCAGCGGCGCCGGGGCTGCGGCCAAGCAGGGCGAAGCGATCGACAAATCGAACCTGAAGATCCAGCAGCAGATCGACCTCAACACCCGGCTGATCGCTGTCTACACGCAGGGCGACGCGGCCCGCGAACGCGCCAGGGCGCAGTACGACGCCGAGAGCGAGGCCCTGGCGCGCGGCCTCAAGTACGGCACGGATCGGTACAACCTGTTCGTCAAGCAGCGCACCGCCAATGCCGAATGGCTCCGGCTCTCGAACCTCACGCTCGCCGACTTTGCCAAGGGCGAAGCGCTGACCAAGGCCTCGATGAATGCCCTGGAGGCCTACAATGTCTCGCTGAATGATCTCAACCGGCTGCATGACGAGGGCGCTATTAACGCCGAGACCTACAGCCGGCAGCTCTTCAAACTAAAATCCGAGTACGGCGGATATGCAGAAGGCCTTCAGGCTGTCGCCCAGGCCATCCAGGGCGGCATTCAGGGTGCCACCAGCTTCTCGGATGCCCTGATCAAAATTGGGATCGCCTTAGGGCAATTGATCGTCCAGGCGGCGGCGCTCGGTGGCGATGGCGGCGGCCCGCTTGGGAAGTTGTTCGATGCCATCTTCGGAACGTTCGGCGGTCTCCTTGGCAGTATCGGCGGAGGTTCCACGCCAGCACCCGGGATCGGTGCCCTCGGCACCGGCGGGTCGATGGCGGCCGCTTATCCCAGCAAACGTGCCGCTGGCGGCCAGGCGCTGCCCGGCCAGATCTATCAAGTAGGCGAGACCGGCCGGGAATGGTTCGCCCCGTCCGTCCCCGGCCAAGTGATCCCGAACAGCGCGATCAAGAACGCGGCCGGCGGCGGTGGCGGCTCCGGCCAGCCAATCACCTTCAACATCTCCATGGCCGGCGCCAACGGCGACCGCGCCATTGCCGAGATCGCCTCTGCCGCCGTGAAGAAGGGCCTGCAGAGCGTGCCGGAAATCAATCGCCAGCACGCCATCCGCTTCGCCTGAAGCTTCCCAAACCAGGAGATCATCATGCCGCTCAGCGCCAGCGCCAGCGTCTGCGTTGCCGTGTCCGCCCGCCTGCCCAGGCAAACCCGGCACGAGCTCGACACGGCCGCCGACGTCCTCGACTTCGCCGCCGGCGTGGGGTCGGTCATCGAGATCCTGGGCTGACGTCGTGATCATCTACGACTGGCCCAGCATCCTCGTCGCCAATGCCGAGACGTTCCGGATCGACGCCAGGACGCGCTCCGGCGGCGAGACGATCCAGGGGCGCGAGCAGGCGGTCTCGTCCGGCTTGGGCCGATGGATCGCGCGCCTGACCGTGCCGCTGCACACCCCGGCGAAGATCCGGGCGGCGCGGGCGCTCCTGGCGAAGCTCGACGGCCGGGCCAACGCCGTGCGGGTCGGGCCCTGTGACTGCCGGAACGGGAACCAGATCATCCCGCTGATTGGCGGCATTCCGTATAGCGACAAGACCTCCCACACCGACGGCTCCCGCTTCCAGCAGGGCGGAACGCCGCCGGTGGTCGCAGCGGATGCGGCGGCAGGCGCCTACCAGGTCCAGGTCGACGTCGGCGCCACGATGGTCCCGGTGCTGGACGGGACCTTCGTCGGCCTGGGCGGCTATCTCTACGTCATCACCGGGGCCACGCCGCTGCCGGGCGAGGAGGCGCTGCTCGACATCCGACCGCGGCTGCGCACGCCGCTGGACGCGGATGATCCGGTCGAGTGGTGCCATGCCCGGCTGCCCATGCGGCTCATGACGGACGACAGCGGCGCATTCGAACTGCAACTGGCCCGCACCGGCAACGCGACATTCGATCTGGTCGAGGTCTTCTGATGCCCCTGTTTCCAGACTCCTCCGAGGCCCAGGCCAAGGGCCAGCATGTCGTCTGCGCCTTCTTCGTGCTGTTCGCCTTCAAGAGCCAGCCCATCCGGGTGTGGGAGGGGGATGGCGAGATCGTGCGCGGCGGCCAGACCTGGCAGGGGATCGGCCACCGCCAGGACGGCCAGGGCAACCCGCTGCAGTCGATCGATGGTCTGGAGCAGGCGATCAACGGCACCGCGCCGCAGCTCAGCCTCACGCTTTCCGGCGTCGATGCCCGTGTCGTCGCGGCGGCGAAGAAGGATGCGGCCGCGGACGAGATCGAAGGCCAGCCGATCACCATCTGGCTCGGCTTCTACGATGCCACTATGCCGGGCCTGGTCGAGCTCGACGGGCTGATCCCGATCGGCACCTGGATCATGCAGAAGCCCAGCTTCACCGCGACCGGACCGATCCAGCGCACGATCGCGTTGCCGGCCGAGACCCTGTTCGCCCAGCGTAGCCGGGCGCCGTTCGGGTTGCTGACCGATCGCGACCAGCAGCGCCGCTTTCCCGGCGACAAGGCGCTGGAGTTCGTCCCGAAGATGGTGGACCGGACGGTGACATGGCCTCGCTTCTGACCGACCTCGCCGCCCACATCCGGCATGGCGACGCGACGCCGTTCGAGCTCGGCGTGATGGACTGCTCGCTTTGGGCGGCCGATTGGGTGCGCATCTGCACCGGCCGGGACCTCGCCGCCGGCTGGCGCGGACAGTACAGCACCCGGCGCGAGTATATGCGCCTGCTGCTGTGCGACGGCGGGCTTGTCCGTGTCACCGCCCGGGCAATGCAGGCGATCGGGGCGACTCTGGTCGCGCCGGCCGAGGCGCAGCCCGGCGACATCGGCATCGTGATGACCACCGACGGCCCGGCGCTCGCTGTCCGCGGGCCGAGGGACTGGCTCGCCAAGATCGGCGACAAGCTCGCCGTATGCCCCGCCTGCTCATTCGCCTGGAGGATCTGACCGCATGGCCAAGGCCCTCCCCATCGTGCTCGGCCTGGCGGCGATCGTCGCCACCGGCGGGGCCGCCATCCCGGCCATTGCCGGCATCGCCGGAACCATAGCCATTGGCAGCGCCAGCATCAGTGTCCTCGGCGTGATCGGCGTCGGCCTGTCCATTGCCGGCACGCTGGCCGGCACCCTGCTGGCGCCGCAGCCGCCCAAGCCGAAGTTCGAAGACGGCAGCCAGAGCATCAAGCAGGCTGTGCCGGCCCGCACCCGCTGCTATGGCGAATACCGGCTGGCCGGCGCTTTCATCTTCTACAGCGACAACGATGGGGGCGGGCTCGACACGTTGGTCTGCCATGCCGCGCATGAGTGCGAGGCGGTGGTGGAGCACTGGCTGGCGGATGACGTCGTCGAGGTGCGCGAAGACAATGGCGGCGTCACCACCGATCCCTATTCAAAGTTCCGCGCCGGCACCAATAGCTCGGTCTATATCCACACCTATCTCGGGACCCCGGACCAGACGATCACCCTGCCAGCTGCCGCGGCCGAGTGGACGGTGCCGGCTCATCGGGGCCGCGGCCTGTGCTGTACCTATGTCGGGTACAGCGACCTGAAGCCGGAGCAGCAGTCGGAGGTCTTCCCCAGCGGACCGCCCGCCTATCGCGCCACGCTGAAGGGCGCCAAGATCTACGACCCCCGCGAGGAAGGGCCCGATCCCGACGATCAGCATATCGATGATGAAGAGAGCTGGGCTTGGTCCGACAACGCCGCGCTGGTGCTGCTCGACTATCTCACGCGGACCGAGGCCGGCGTGCCGGTCGGGTTCGGCCTGGACATCCACAAGTACATCGACCTCGCCAGCTTCGCCGCGGCGGCCACCGTCTGCGACCAGCTGATCCCGCTGAAGGATCCCTTGAAGCCGGCCGAGAAGCGGTGGCGCAGCTGCGGCGCCTATGACCTGACCGAGGATCGCAAGTCGGTGCTGTCCGACCTGCTCGACGCCTGCGGCGGCCGGCTGACGCAGGGGCCGGACGGCAAGATCGGACTGTCGGTCGGCGCGCCCAACCCGGTCGCCGGGGTGACGGTCAACGATGACCAGATCCTGGAATACGACTTCTCGACTGGGACCGCGGCGATCACGCGCATCAATGAGGTGCGCGCCACCTATGTCTCGAAGGCGCAGAACTGGGCCGAGACCGAAGCCGGGATCCAGATGGACCAGGATTCGATCGACCGCAACGGCACCGAGAGCAGCGGGATCAAGCTGCGCTTCGTGCCGACCGACGGCCAGGCGCAGCGGGTCGCGCGGTACACGCTGAAGCACGGCAACCCGGAATGGGCGGGCAAGGTGCGCGGCACCCTGGCGCTGCTCGACGCCTGGGGCGAACGCTGGATCAGGCTGCAAATCTCCGAGCTCGAGATTGACCAGGTGTTCGAGATCACCGGCATGCGGATCGACCGCACCACCATGACGGTCGAGATGGACGTCACCAGCTATGACGGCTGGTGGGACTGGACCGCGGCGACGGATGAGCAGGACAGCGCACCGGTGCCGGTCGGGCCGCCAGTGACGCCGGCCACCCCGGCGCCGACCGGCGTGACCTCGACGGTGATGCACCGGCAGTACGACGCGCAGACGCTGATCGCCACGGCCGTGATCGCCTGGGCCGCGCCGCCCAGCGCGTCCTTCGTCGCCGAAGGCCGTTGGCGGAAGGCGGGCGGGGCCTGGCAGTCGGCCGGCGTCATCCCCGACACCAACACCTTCGAGACGCCGCCGATCGAGGATGGCCAGAACTATGAGGCCGGGGTCCGCTTCAAGGGGCCGCGCGGGACGTCCTCGAGCTGGACCGCGGCGCCGCCCTTCACCGCGGTGGCGGATCCAGCATCGCCCGGGCTGCCGACCGGATTGACGGCGCAGGCTGCGGTTCCCGGCGTCGCCAATGTCACGGTCACCGCCACCGCGCCCAACTCGCCGCGCCATGCCGCGCTGCGGTTCTTCCGCAGCGGCACCACCAGCTTCGTCGGAGCCACGCAGCTGGGGAGCCCGCTCTATGGCGCCGCCGGCGCGCCACAGACCTATGTCGACACGCCCGGCGTCGGCGACTGGTACTATTTCGCGACGGCGGCCAATTGGTCGGACGTGCAGAGCGCGCCGGCCGGGCCGCAGCTGGCCGAGCTCGCGCCGGCGGCGCCGGCGATCACCAGCCCGTCGGGCCCGCTCACGACCTACGACACCAGGCCGCCTATCTCCGGCACGTCGATGCCCGGCGCGGCGATCAAACTGTTCGCCAATGCGGTGCAGGTCGGCACTGGTACGGCCAACGGCTCCGGCGTCTGGACCGTGACGCCGACCACGCCGCTCGGCCTGGGCATCAACAACGTCACGGCGACGCAGACCGTGGCGGGCAACGAAAGCCTGCCGTCCGGCCTGCGCGCCGTGACGGTCAACGCGATCGACGCCGACGCCTGGGCGTACATCGTCGCGATGACGGTGGCGCCTACCTTCGCCAGGCAGACCCTGATCAACACGCTGTTCCTGGCGCTGAAGACGGCCGGGGTGTGGGCGGTTCTCGATTGCCTGTACCTGCTGGCGGCGCATGACGCCCAGGCGGCGCGGCTGAACGCCAAGGCGCCGGCCAGCTTCGCGCTGGCCGCCACCAGCAGCCCGGTCTTCACGGCCGACCACGGCTACAAGGGAACCGGCGTCGGCTCGACCGCCGGCGGCTACCTGACCAGCACCTTCGTGCCGTCGACCGCCGGCGGCCAGTGGGCGCTCAACAGCGCGCATATGGGCGTGTGGGTGCGAACGGCGGCGACCACGTCGAGTTCGCTACAATCAGCGGAGATCGGCACCGCCGGCGCCTTCATCTACACGAAGGATGCTGTGTCAGGGAACGTCCGCACCGGCTTGAACGACGGCACAGTCAGCACCACCGCGGCTGGCGCGACTGCGGGCCTGGGCCACTTCTGCCTCTCGCGCACGGCCTCGACCGGATACGCCAAGTATCATGATGGCGTCGCGCAGGTCGCGGCCGTCGTCACGTCAACGGCGCTGCCAGCCGCCGCGGTCACCGTCCTGCGCGCCAATTCCGCATCCTACAGCGACGCCGAGGTCTGCGCCGCGCATTGGGGCGCCGGCCTGACCGCGGCCCAGGAACTCGACCTCTACAACGCGATCCACGCCTACTTGCAGGGCGTCGGCGCCGTTCTCTAGGCCCACGGGCCTCAACCGAAAATCCGATGGGGTGAAGTCATGGCCGTGAAGACCAATGACGAGATCTGGGCTGATTTCAATCCGGACGGCTCGGTGCATGAGCCGGCCAAGCAGGACATCCGCAGGAAGCTCAACGCCGTCGAGGCACTGGCGACAGCGGCCGGCGTGGGCGCGGCGCACTATCCGACCAAGGCGGCGATGGACGCCGACCTTTCACAGCCGGATGGCACGATCGGGGTGATCTATTCCGACCCGGTCGACGCCAACAACTATCCGAGCGCATGGTTTTGGAACGATGCCGGCAACGTGTGGGTGCTGGGCGTCGATCGCATCGGCAACATGGAGAACCGGGTTGCGCAGTCGACGGGCGGCGTCGACGGGCTGTACCGCTCGACCGGCACGGCACGGCCCATCGCATGGCTGGATAAGTCCAGCTACGAGGTGATCTACCCGGTGGCGCTGACGCTTCCGGATACGCGGTTCACGGCCACGCCGGACGCGACCGGCCTGACCATCGCCGCGACCGGCTTGATGCCTGGCATTCAGCCGATCGGCATCAAGATCAAGCACAACCTGCTGCCGGGCGATAGCATCACCTTCCGGGCGAAATTCACCGCGGGCACCCTGACCACTGGCTCCGGCTTTTGGATCGGCACCGACCCGGCGACGACCGGCCCGATCTCGAACGATGCCCGCGAGACCGTCTACCGCAACGGCGGGTTACTGTATGCTCTGGCGAACGGCATCAGCGCCGACGGGTCGCGCGAAGCCCTGGCGCCGAATTTCAACAACCTGCCCGGTCCGGCGCTAATCGTCGGGACAGTGGTCGACTACATGGTCGACGTGCTGTCGGACCGGAAGCAGCAGATCCGCATCATCCAGGATGGCCTCCAGATCTCGGTGGACACGGTCGCTGACGTCACGCCTAACGGCTCCATCATCATTGGCGCCAACCTCGCCGCCAACCAGACGGTGTTCATTTCGGAGGTGACCAGGCGACCGACACCCAGCACCGTCCTCTATGTCCATTCCGGCGTCGGCTCCTCCGGGGACGGCACGCGGGGCGCCCCGTTGAAGTCGCTGACCGACATCCCGAAGGCGATGGTCGATCTGGGTTTGGTCGGAAAGCCGATCCGGGTCAAATGCTTGACCGATAACGTCTATCCCTACTTCCAGTTCAAGGAGAGCCTTTCGCCGCGCTGGGACGTCGATGGCCTGCCCGGTGGCAACACGGCCTTCCTTGGCTTCAACTCCGGCGAGGTCCCCGTCTTCACGTTGGTCCCGGGCACCGGGGGATTGGTCTTCACCACGCCGACTATGCTAGGCCCCCAGCTCCGCAGCGCTTCGAACCAGCCCTTCATTCTCAATTTAGCTTGGAACCCGCGGCCTTGGTACACGATGACCAACAAGGCACTGAAGTCCGTCCCCACGGCGAACGGCGGGGTCGACATGGTTGGACGCACGGATGGAGCTTTCGCCAACGTCAGTGGCCAGCTCATCATACGGCTGCCGGATGGCCTGCCCAGCCCGAACCCGAACGACTATCCGCTGCCGATCGATCCGCTCAATCCGACCGGCCCGAAGTACGCCATTCTGGTCTCGCGGGTGACGAATGTCCTGGCAGTCACGGAAGGCAGCCCTGAGGTCAACTTCAACAACATCACCCTGCGCTGGGCATCAGGCGCTCTGTTCGCTGGCGGCGCTGGCTTCGGCAAGTTCACGAATTGCAAGTTCGAGTGGTCCGGATACAACGCCCCGGGCGTCGAGTTGCAGAACGGGCAATATGAATTTGTGGGGTGCGAGTGGAATTTCACCGACGGGGATTGCCTCGGCCGCGCGCCTCGGATCGATATGCCATATCAGATAGGATCGACGATGGTCACTCGGCTGACCGACTGCAAGCTCTCCCGCACCGGCATGCAGGAAGCGCCGCTGGGATCCGGGTTCTTCCTGGGAGGCGATGGCTTTTCGGTGCACCTATTCGACGATGGCACCAAGCGCCGCCATGTCGTCTATATGACCAACGTCCACATCCACGACACCTGGAAGTGCGGCTACGTCGGCAGCGCCGACTATCTGATGGCGTCTGGCCTGCTCATCGAACGCTGCGGTACTGAGCAGTTCTCTCTGTTCGCCGACACCAACCCCTCGGCGGCAGGCCGCACCATGCGCAACATCGTCAACGGCTTCCGGTTCGACCCGCAGGGCGTCGGCCTGACCGGCGTGCGCAGCATTGCCACCGACGGCATGGCGCTGTGCGAAACCGTTCTCGACAACGGATGGATCGGAACGCCGCAGCCGCTGGGCTATGAGATCGAGGTCACCGCCACCGCGCTGGACGGCCAGACCCGCGATCCTTCGAAGAACATCATCCGCTACACCAACGTGACCACGGAGCGCGATGCCGGTTCGGTGGCGAGGAACGGCGACGGCCTAGCGAAGGGCATGCTCACCTTTTCCGGCAACCCGGCGAACGGGGATACATGCACGATCGGCCCGACGGTCTACACCTTCAACACCGTGCTCGGCGGCGCCAATTCAATCAAGATCGGCGGCAGTGCCCTGAAAACTCGCAACAACCTGATCGCCGCCATCATGGCGGACCAGCTGCAGATCGGGGAGAACTACGGCGCCGGCACGGTGGTTCACCCGACCGTTATCGCCCTGGCCGCAGGCAACAACATGCGCCTGTATGCCAAGGCCAGCGGGACCGGCGGCAACGCCATCGTGGCCACCGAGGTCTCGACGGCCCTGTCATTCGGCGCTGGCACCCTGGCGGGCGGGGCTGCGCCACAGGGCACGTTCACTCCGGTGACGGCGCACAAGCTGCTGTGACCGTCGGCTGCTGCCGCGGAGGCGCATTCCGGCGCCCTCGGGGCAGCATCAGCTTGCGGGCGATTCCGAGCAGGGGGCGCTCGATCACGGCATAGGCGACCAGGCTACCGACGACCACGACGGGGAAGACCACGCCGAGGGTGAATGCGGGCCCTGGCGTGAAGCCCAGCTTGGCCCAGATCGTCGTCATCACGCCGATGATGAAGGTGTGGCAGAGGTACATCGTATAGGAGGCATCTCCGATCTGCCGAAGGAACCGGACGATCAAGTTGTTCGGCGTCGGAAGAGAGAGGAATACAAAGACCGAGAGCACGGCCGGGATCCCCCAAAAGAGAAACCGCACCTGCTGCTGGTCATAGCCTGCGGCGAGCGGCGCCAGCGCCCCGGAGCCGAGGCCCCAGACGATGGCGATCAGGGCCACAGCTGCCGCGGCCGCGGCCTGCGGAGTGACCCATCCGCGCCGATAGACGACATGGAGAGCCATGCCGGCGGCGAACTCCAGAATGATGGTGTCGCTCAGGAAGTCGACGATGGCCGCGCCGCTGCCGAAGATGGCGGGCAGGGCGAGGAGGGCGGCGAATATCAGGAGCGTGGCGCCGATGCGGGCCGCGGCGCTAAGGCTGATGAGCGCGGCGAAGACGATGTAGAAAAGCATCTCGTAATGCAGGGTCCAACCCTGGGCCAGAAGCGGCTGGATCTTGCCATCAACCGGATGATGGTAGGGGATGAAGAACAGGGACTTCAGCACCAGTTCCGGTGTGAGGGTGGTCCATCGCAGGATGGACGGGGCGATGATCGCCGCGGCCACCAGCAGCAGCGTGTAGAACCAGTAGATCGGCACCACGCGCGCGATGCGGCTGGCCAGGAATTCGGATCGGCGAGGCTTTTTCTCGGCCACCAACATCATGATGAAGCCGCTGAGAACGAAGAAAATATCGACGCCAGTAGACAGTAATTCCGTCCAACCGAACAAGGGGAAGCCTGCTGAAGGATCGGCTAATGTCGTCGCGGAATAGTTGTTGTGGCCGATCACGATCATCGATGCGGCAAAGCCGCGAAGTATCTGGAGTGAAACGATATTGCCGGATTGCTTTTTCATGTCTATCACGCAACTTAAATGCATTCAGGAGAAGGGCCTAGCCGGGGGCCGCGTATGCAGGCCGCGGCCCGGTAGCAGCGAGAGATCGCCGCGGCCGGCGACGTAACATGACAGATCCAAGCCAGAATGCGGCGAAGGCAGAGGTGTAAAAAATACCGTAAGCGGCGAGGATTCCGTTGATCGCGACGCACATGATGATCTGCATGGTGAAGGCGATGTAGAGCGAGAGTGCGCCGATGTCGCCGCGCAGCACACAGCGCCTCGTCCATGAGATCGCAGCGCCGAGCAAGAATCCGGATATCGGGACGAGCGGCCCAAAGTCTATGTAGAATGGCCCGAACAAAGTCGTATACACCCCGAGCCTCGGGGGCAGATTGAGCACGCTAGGATCGTACGGGACGCCCCATAACGCAGCGCTGGCGCGGCCGAATACATTGAAGGTGTAGGCGCCCCATTGATCCGCGCCGCTGTAGTGCTCAATCTGATAGACGAACTCAGGGACTCCATGCACATAATATTGCGAAAATGTTGTAAAGATGAAGATGGTGTTCCGCCACACCTCTGATGCACTCGCCGTCAGCCGATAATACTCGCTGGTCACGGGCGCGAGCTTGGTGAACGACGAGAGCTTCATGACGCCTTCGGGCTTCAACCCAACCTGGGTCAGGCGCTCCAGGAATATCAGGCCGCCGAGATACACCAGCACTAGGCCCCCGATGACGCAGGTCCAGACGATCAGCTTTGAGGTGCGGGGGAAGATGGTCATCCGGGCGATGAACAGCATGCCGAGGCTCATCATCATCATCGATCGTGACCCGATGATGATGGTCAGGGCCGGCCACAGCAGCGCCAGCCCCAGGCTCTGCCATGCCTTGCCGACCTTGTCCCCGTTGCGCCGTGCCACGGCATAGATGATGTAGGGCGTCAGGCTGAACGGCACCAGCAGGGTCGACGCCATGGACATGGCGCTTGAGCCGGCGCTCTCGATCTTTTCCCGGTTCTCCAGGAAGTCCATGTCGATCTGCAGGCCCCGGAGCAGGATCCAGTCGCCCAGCCGCATCAGGATGCCCAAGGCGCCGAGAATGAACGCGATCCGGTAGAGGCTGCGGAGCATCCGGCGCCGCTCTTCCGGGTCCATGGTGATGGTGGGGACCGAACGGGGCTCGAACAGGGCCAGGCCCGCCAGAAGGGCGGCGAAGCTGATTCCGAGCAGGAGATAGGGATACAGTTGGTCCGACCGGTAGATGCTGATCGGCGCCAGGGCGAGGATGACGGCCCACAGCGCGCCCATCAGCAGGATCGTCCTGATGGGCGTGAAGCTCCGCGGATTGATCAGGCTGAACTGGGCCTGCTGGGAGATATTGGTCATCACGCCATCGCCTTGAAATGCCGGCGGCATCATAGAGCCCGGCGCGGCCGCTGCAACGGTATCGGTCCTACGCGGTTCGCGCGTTCCGGATCGTCATGCCATAGACGGCGCGGCGCGCCGGCACTTCGATCCAGCGATAGGTCAGGGAGGAGACGCCGATCACCACCGCGAGGACGGCCACGAACATGGCCGCCGCCTCGAGGTCGGTCAGCATCCGGCCGTGCATCAGGCGGCTCACCACGAAGCTGGTGACCACACAGATCAGTCGGTGCACCAGGTAGATCGAGTAGGACCATTCGCCCAGCAGCCGCAGCGGGCGGGGGGAGAGGAAGGCCGTATCCTTCCGCCGAACCGCGATGGCGTAGATCAGCAGCGAGAAGGCGACGACGGGATAGGTGTCGTTCAGGCCGAGATGCATCGCCAGGATCGCGGCGGCCAGGATCGCGGCGATGAACAGCTGGGACCCGATCACGGGAATGGCCGGCGTGGCTCGCACGAGATCGGCGCCGGACAAGCGCCCGATGCAGAGGCCGATGGTGAATTCCATCGCGCATCGCAGCAGCGGATAGTTCGAGTTGTTCCAGAGCTGGACGTCCGGGGCGATGAACAGGCACCAGACGCCGATTCCCGCCAGCAGGATGACGGCGGCGGCGGCGGAGAAGGCGCGGCTCTGGCGCAGCACGATGAAGGCCAGCACCGGGAAGAAGATGTTCACGAACCACTCGGCGCTGATCGACCAGGCCGGCGAGTTCCAGCCGAAGCCGTGCGGCACCCAGGCCTGCATCAGGAAGATGGACAGCACGAAGTTCTCCACCGTGTTCGGCGGGGCGAAGGCGGAGCTTCCTGTGCTCAGGTAGATGCGTGACAGCTCGTAGGGCAGGAAGAGCGCGAGCATGAAGAGGTGCAGCGGGAAGAGGCGCCCGATGCGCCGGACCAGGAAGGTCTTCCAGTCCCGCAGGTTGATGCGGGTCGAGAACTCTCCGGCATAGGAGATGAACAGCACGAAGCCGCTGAGAACAAAGAAGAAATCGACGAACAGGTACGATTTGGCGATGAACTGCGTCCCCGTGTTGAAGACCGAGTCCGCCGCGATGAGGGCCTGGTTGTTGAGGTCGAGCCACAGATGCATGGCGGCGACCGACAGCGCCGCTACGCCGCGCAGGGACGTCAGGTCGTCAAATCGGAGTTTCATCGCGCGGAGTCTCAGTTGGAATCGCCAGCCATGTTCTGCGGCAGGACATCTATACCAGGCTCTTTGCGGCCGAAAGTGAGCATTCCTGTGTTGGCGGTGTGGTTGAACAGTTTCGTGCCGAACCGGCCGACGTCGTTCTGCATGAAGATCATCCCGACCCTGGACAGGTCGTACTTGTTCATCTCCATGATCGGTTCGCTGAACGGCCGGCGGCGCGACAGGTTGTAGGCCCAGTGCAGCGGGGGAATGCGGTACCGGGCCCAGTTGAGGCGCCGACGGAGATCCCGGGTGTCGCCGACGGTGAAATGGATGGCGAACGATCCGCCGGGCCGCAGCAGCTTCAGCAGCTTGTCGATGATCTGGTAGCCCTGCTCCGGGCGGATGTGCTGCAGGACGACGAAGGTGTTGACGAAGTCGAAGGTGCCGGCCTCGCCGGACAACTGGTCGAGGGACGTGAGCAGGCGCGGCGCATTGCCCGTCACATTCTGCTTCGCCAAGGCGAGTTGGTCTTGGGAGACGTCGACCCCGACGATGGCGTCGAACCTGTCGGCGAGTTGGAGCAGAAGGCGGCCCGCGCCACAGCCGAAATCCAGCGCCTTGGTCCGGCCTTCCGGCAGGGCGTCGTATCGCTTCAACTGGTCGAACACCAAGTCCATGTGGACCTTGCCGGTCTCGAAGAAGCGTTCGCGCCAGCGCGTTTCGAACTCCTTCGTCTCGATCCCGACGATTCCGAAATAGGGGTTCTGCGCGCCCCACTTCTGCCATTGGCGATCAGTCGACGAGACCATAGAGCCCCTCCCTGAAACGTCCTTGAATATGGTCGGGATGGTCCGGGGATACGCCGAACGAGTCAAGCCTGCCGCCTCTGGCGGGCTTTTTCATGCCTGACGGCCGCGCAGGAGCCGTCAACAAGGAGAATTCTATGGCCGACCCCGTCGCGCCCGATCCCGGGCCCCTTGCGCTGCTCGCTCCCCTGATTGGCCCGGTGCTATCCGCCGGCATCGGCGTCTTCATGCGGCATGCCCATGACGCCGTTACCGGCAAGCCGTTCTCGCTCCGGCGCTTGGTCTTCGAAATTCCCAGCATGCTTGGATTCGGCGTCATGGGCGGTGCCGTTGGATCCTATCTCGGTGCGCCGGAGATCGTGCAGTGGGGGGTTGCGACGCTGCTTGGTTCTCTCGGAACTCAGGGCGTGGATGCGGTGATTGCTCGCTATCTCCGTGGCAAGACGGGTGGCGGATGAGGTCTGCCGCAACAGCCGTCCCCGGCCGATCGGGGACAATTTCGATCAAATCGCCCCGCCACGTGCGGGGCTTTCGGTTTCAGGAGGGGCGCATGCAGGCAAAGACGCGCGGTGAGCGGAACAACAATCCGGGCAACATCGAACGCATCGCCGCCAACAAATGGCAGGGCAGGCTATCGGATGCCGAGTACCGGACGACCCGCGAGTCCCGAGACAATGCCGGCCGGTTTGAGGTGTTCTCAGCTGTCGAATGGGGCATCCGCGCGCTGGCCGCGTTGCTGATCGCCTATCAGGACCGGCACGGGCTGCGCACCATTCGCGGCCTGATGGGCCGCTGGGCGCCAGGCCAGGAGAACGATACCTCCGCTTATGTCGACCATGTCGCCCGGCTCACAGGTTTCGGGGCCGACACGCTGCTCGACCTGCATTCGTATGAGCACCTCGCGCCATTGGTGCGAGCTGTCATCACCCATGAGAACGGCCGCAACGGCTATGCCAACGCGACGATCGATGAGGGGTTGTTCCGCGCCGGGGTAAAGCCGCCGGGGAAGGCCGTGGTCAATCACATCGCGGACCGGGCCAAGACGACGGTGACGGTGGCGGCCGGCGGCACGGCGGTGATTAGCGCTGCGGTGACCGCGTTGCAGCAGATCGCACCGGCGGTGCCGATCCTGCACGATCTGGCCGGCCTGCCGGTGATCGCGCTCGCTGCCGTTGGCGTCATTGCTGCCGCCGGACTCCTGATTTGGTTGGCGACCCGGCGGCGATGATGATCGGTCTTATCGCCGGACTGCTCGGCTCGACCATCGGCCGCTGGCTGGCGGTCGGCACGCTGGCCGCCGCCATCCTCACCCTCGTCGTCTGGCGCGTCTTCTCGGCGGGCAAAGCCAGCGTCGCGGCGCTGCAGACCCAGGAGACCCTGACCCATGTGCTCGATGTCGTCCGCCGCGACCAGGCTCTGCGTTCTCTGTCTCCTGGCGCTCGTCGCCGCTGGCTGCGCGAATACGCCGAGCGCCGGGGCGACTGACAGCGTCTGCTTGGTGATGGCAGAGCCGCCGATCACCGAAGCCTGGGTCGACGGTGCCGACCAGGCCTGGATCGATTGGCTGGCGCCGATCGTCGATTACGGGCGGCGACGCTGCGGCTGGCGGTGAGGGGAGGGGGTGGCAGTGGCCCCGCAAAAAAGGGGTGGAGGCCTGCAGGCCTCCACCCCTCTTGTCACGATCAGGTACTTGCTCAGAACCGACCGGCGCGGAAATCCTCGATCGCCTCGACGATCTGCGCCTCGGTGTTCATGACGAAGGGCCCGTATTTCGCCACCGGCTCACGCAGCGGCTTGCCGGCAACGATCAGGAACCGGGCCGGGCCGGCCTTGGCCGCCGCCCGCACACCGTCGCCGGCCCCCAGCACGCCCAGCGTGCCGCGCTCCAACATCTCGCCGCCGATCTCCGCCGCGCCCTGATAGGCATAGGCGAAGCCGGCATGGCCTTCGGGCAGTGGCACATCGATCGCGGCCCCGGCCTCCAGATGCACATCGAGATAGATGGGCTCGGTGGTGCCGCCCTCGACCGCGCCGTCGGTACCGTTGAAGCGGCCAGCGATGACGCGGACGGTCGCGCCGGGACCTGCGGCGACCTCGGGGACCGCGTCGGCCGGGATGTCCTGGTAGCGCGGCGCCGTCATCTTCTCGCCCGCAGGCAGGTTGACCCAGAGCTGGAAGCCCCACATCAGGCCGTTCTCCTGCTCCGGCATCTCGGAATGGACAATCCCGCTGCCGGCCGTCATCCACTGCACGCTGCCGGGGCCGAGCAGGCCGACATTGCCTTTGTTGTCGCCATGGCGCATCCGGCCAGCCAGCATGTAGGTCACGGTCTCGAAGCCGCGATGCGGGTGGTCCGGGAAGCCGGCCAGGTAATCGGCGGTATCGTCGGACCGGAATTCGTCCAGCATCAGGAAGGGGTCGAGATCCGGCAGGCCGGGTTGGCCGATCACGCGGGTCAGCTTGACCCCGGCGCCCTCGCTGGTCGCGCGGCCCCGCAGGGTGCGGGCCAGGCTGCGTGGCCTGGCCAGGTGGCCGGTCGTCGTGGTGGTGGTTGCCATCATCATCTCCGTTCGCGGGCACCGGTCGGGCCGGTGCGGTTTCGCTCTGCCCCCAAGATCGGGATTGCCGGGCATGACGGGAATGCTGCTTTCCTCGAAACCGCCGTTCGATATGATCGAACGATGAGATATCGGCTCGACGACATCGCCACCTTCCTGCAGGTGGTCGACAGTGGCAGCATCAGCGCCGCGGCCCGGCGGCTCAACCTGTCGAAATCGGTGGTCAGCAAGCGCATCACCGATCTCGAGGCCGGGCTAGGCGGGGGCCTGCTGCAGCGGTCCACCCGCCGGGTGCTGCCGACCGAGCGCGGCCTGGTCTTCTATGAGCGCGGGCGCAGCATCTTGCGCCAGCTCGACGAGGCGGCGGCGGAGGTGGCGGAGAACGACGGCGACCTGCGCGGAGCCCTGCGCGTGGCCGCGCCGATGAGCTTCGGCACGCTCTATCTCGGTCCGGTGCTGTTCGACTTCGCCGGCCGGCATCCGCGGCTGGCGCTGGCGCTCGACCTCGACGACCGCATGGTCGACCTTGTGGGGGAGGGGTACGACGTCGCCATCCGCATCACCCGGCCGCGCGATTCGGCGCTGATCGCCCGCCGGCTGGCCGCCAGCCGCCGCATCGTCTGTGCCAGCCCCAGTTATGCCGCCACAGTCGGGCTGCCGCGCAGCCTGACGGAACTGCCGCAGCATGAGGCGATCGGCTATGCCGGGGCGCCATCGGCTTGGCTGTGGCAGTTCGCGCCCTTCGCTGCGGGCGGGCCGCCGCGCACCGTGGCGATGCGCAGCCGGGTCACCGTCAACAACGGCGAGGCCGCCCGCGACGCCGCCATCGCCGGGCTGGGCCTGGCCGTGCTGCCGACCTTCATTGTCGCCGACGCGCTGCGCGACGGCCGGCTGATCCCGGTGCCGTTGGACGCCGAGCCGGTGGCCGATGTGATCCACGCCCTGTATCCCCAGACCCGGCATCTGTCGCGCCGGGTGCGGGCGCTGGTCGATCATCTGGCCGCGGGCTGCACCGACCCGGCGCCATGGGAGCGGGACCTGTCGTTCGCTCCGGTCGAACGCGGCGTTTCCTGACCGACGGCTTCCGCGGCCGGCCCGGAAGGCCGATCTCTGCGTCACCACAGCACGACGGGAGACGGACATGATCACGCTCCACGACCGCATGGCCCGGGGCCGCACCGAGACCGGCCTGATCGAGGGTCGCCATACCTTCTCCTTCGGCCGGTTCCGGGATCCGGAGCGCATGGGGTTCCGCTCGCTGCGGGTCCTGAACGAGGACCGGGTCGTCCCCGGCGCCGGCTTCCCCGCGCATCCCCATGCCGAGATGGAGATCCTGACCTATGTGCTGGGCGGCGCGGTCGCCCATCGCGACAGCCTCGGCAACCAGGCGGTGATCCGGACTGGCGACCTGCAGCGCATGACCGCCGGCACCGGCATCGCCCACAGCGAAATGAACCCCTCCGACACCGACACGCTGCATCTGCTGCAGATCTGGATCCATCCGGACCGGTCCGGCCTGGCACCGGGCTATGAGCAGATCAGGGTGCCGGAGGCTGGAGGCAGTCTGCACCTGGTTGCCGGTCCCGACGGATCGGAGGGGGCCGTGACCATCCACCAGGACGTCCGGCTCTATATCGCCCGGCTGGCCGCCGGCGAAACGGTCGAACATGCGATCGGCCTGGGCCGGGGGGCCTTCGTGCAACTGACGCGCGGCATGGTCACGCTCGACGGCCATGAAATGCGGGCCGGCGATGGCGCCGCTATCGAGGATGAGGCCAGCCTGCGGGTCACCGCCGAGACCGAGGCCGAGATTCTGCTGTTCGATTTCGCCTGAAGTGGTCAAGAAGGGGGCGGCGACGTCGCCGCCTCCCGAAGCCGTGTCGTTGAGACGCAATTGCGGCTACAACCATCGCGGCATCCTACCGTCCGGGTCGGCCGCGGACCGAACCAGCCCCATCGAACGGCCAGTCCCGGCGCTCCTCCACCTTCCCAACCGGATCATGCGCATCGCCCTGCTTCTCGCCCTTATCGTTGCCTTCCTGGCCGGGATCGGCGTCTGGAGCTTCCACATCACCGCCGGTTTGGCCGGGGCCGATGGCGGCGCGGCGATCTGGGTGGCCGGCGGCGCCGGGGTGGCCGCGGTGCTGCTGATCGGCGGCTTCGTGCTGCTGATCCTGCGCACCCGCCCGCGGGATCACGATCGGAACTGACCTGCCCGAGCGGCGGGCTTGCTTCGGCGTCGGGGCTGTGGCCGGATGCCTGCTTTCGGGAGCGCAGCAGACCGGGCATGGCCGACGATCCGATGACTGAGCCACCCCAGCGGGTGGGGTTTCTGCTGGTCCCGAACTTCTCAATGATGGCGCTGTCGGCGGTGCTCGAGCCGTTCCGCGCCGCCAATTGGGTGGCGCGCCGGACACTGTACGAATGGCGCCTTCTGTCGGTCGACGGCGCCCCGGTCACCGCCAGCAACGATGCCGTCCTGGTGACCCAGGGGGCGATTGGGCCGGAGGATTCCTTCACCATGGTGGTGGTCGTCGCCGGCCTCGACCCGCAGGATGGGCGCGACGAACGCATCCTGGCCTGGCTGCGGCGCATGGCCCGGCGCGGGTCGCGCCTCGGCGCCGTCTCGACCGGCACCTATCACCTGGCCTGGGCCGGGCTGTTGGACGGCTATCGCTGCACCATCCATTGGGAAAACCTCAGCGCCTTCACCGAGACCTTTCCACGGCTCGACGTCACCGGGCGGCTGTTCGAGATCGATCGTGACCGTTTCACCTCGGCCGGCGGCACGGCGTCGCTCGACATGACGCATTACCTGATCGGCCAGGCCCACGGCATCGACTTGGCCAACCAGGTCGCCGAACAGTTCCTGCACGCCCGGCCGCGCCAGGGCCATGCGCCGCAGCGGATGGAACTGCGCGAACGGCTCGGCGTCAGCCATCCGAAGCTGCTGGCCGCGATCGCCGAGATCGAGGCCAACCTGGCCGAGCCGCTGCCGCGTGCTACGCTGGCCCGAGCCGCCGGGCTGTCGACCCGGCAGCTCGAACGCCTGTTCCGGATCTATCTCAACTGCACCCCGTCCCAGTACTATCTCGAGGCGCGGCTGAAGCACGCCCAGATCCTGCTGGCGCAGACCTCGATGCCGGTGCTGGAGGTGGCGGTGGCCTGCGGTTTCGCCTCCGCCTCGCATTTCGCCAAATGCTATCGCTCGCTGTTCAGCCACTCGCCGCGGGCGGAGCGGGCACCGCGCCCAGCCGGGCCGATGCAGGTGATGGGCCAGCGCAGGGCGTGGTGAGGCCAAAGGTCAGTGTAACAGCGGCGTGACCTTGGCCTTCAGAAGGCGCACCAGCTCCGGGTCCATCACCTCGAACCGGTCGGGAATGTCGAGGCAAATCACGCGGGCATGCTTCAGCGAGCCGCGGAAACGGCCGGCGATCTTCGCCCGCTGCGATTTTTCCATGACGAAGATCAGATCCGCCCATTCGACCAGCTCGGCCGTCAGCGGCTCCTCGGCGTCGGGGTTCAGCCCGGCCGAGGCCGTCTCGACTCCGGGATGGCCGGCGAAGATCGCTTCCGCAGTCGGGCTGCGTTGGAGATTGCGGCCGCAGACGAACAGGACGTGCTTCAACGGGCCGTCATGTCCGCCGCAGGATTTCGGCCAGGCCGGTCGGCAGGGTGCCGCTCAGCAGCATCACCTGCAGCCGTAGCAGCGCGCCGACGGTCAGGGAGTCGGTGATCCGGCCGTCGGCGACCATGGCAAAGGCCTCGGCCAGCGGCACCGTGCGCACCGCCAGATCCTCGGTCTCCTCCGGCGCCGCCTCGCCCTTGGTCAGGCCATAGGCGACGAACAGATGGGCGATCTCGGTCGAGACGCTGTTCGACAGATGCATCGTCAACAGCGGGTGCCAATGGGCCGCCTCCAATCCAGTCTCCTCACGCAGTTCGCGCTCGGCCGACAGCATGGGGGCGACATCGGGGTCACCGCCACCCTCCGGGATCTCCCAACTGTACAGCCCGGGGGCGTAGCGGTACTGGCCGACCAGGGTAACGCGGCCGCGATCATCGATCGGCACCACCCCGACCGCCAGATTCTTGTAGGTGATCACGCCATAGATCCCCGGCGTCCCGGCCGGGGTCAGCACGTCGTGTTCGTCCACCTTGATCCAGGGATTCTCGTAGACCGGCTTGACCTTCAGCGTGGTCCAGCGGTTCAAACCGCCGTCACCACTGGCCCCGTCACCATTCGCCACGAACATCCTCCACCAGCCGCTCCAGGCGGTTGAGGTCGGCGACGTGCAGATGGTCGGCGGCGCGGACGACGAGGCGGGCGCGGGCCAGGTCGCTCAGCACCCGGGCCACGGTCTCGCGCGTGGTGCTGACGCGGCTGGCGATGTCGGAATGCACCGGGATCGGCCGGATAACGGCAGTGCCGTCCGGCTGCCCTCCAAGGATGGCCAGGCGCAGGATCTCGGCATGCACCCGGTTGTTGGCGCCCAGTGTGCTCAGCTCCATGATCCGCTCATTGGCGCGGCGCAGCACGCCGACCAGATGCACCATGGTGGCCAGTGCCAGGGCTGGGTTCTCGGTCACGACGGCGCGGAAGGCGGCGGTCGGCAGCACGGCGACGGTCGCGTCGGTCAGCGCCATGACATTGGCGGAGCGGGGCGCCCGGTCCAGCCCGGACAGCTCGCCGAACATCGAACCGGCTTCCAGATCGTCGAAGGTGATCTCTCGGCCCGAGGCGGAATAGATCACCACCCGCACCCGGCCCTCGACGAGGAAGTAGACATGGTCGGGATCATCGTTGCGATCGATGATCTGCTCCTGCGCCTCGAAGCGCTGCCAGCGGCATTGCTTCAGGATCTCGGCGCGGATGGCGGGGGGAACGACCGACAGAAGGTCGATCCCGTCGAGGGAGCGGGCGTCGTTGGCGGTCACGGTCCGTCTCGTTCTTTGAGGCGCGCCAGGATAGGGCCGCCGGAGCGGTCCCGCCAGAGCCGATCTGCGCACCCATGACCGGGGGCGGCCACCGTGTTTCCTTGCTTCAGCCCCGGCCGGCCAATGCCTGCTGCTCGACGCCGATGCGATGGCGCAGCAGGAGCGCGTTGGCGATCGAGAAGACAAGCGCAATCCACCAGGCACCGAAAGCCAGGGGCAGCACCGCGATCTCGGCCGTGACGATCAAGTAGTTAGGGTGGCGGACCCAGCGATAGGGGCCGCGGCGCACCAAGGGCGCGCCGGGCAGGCTGAGGATCCGGGTCGTCCAATAGGGTCCCAGCGTCGCCACCACCCAGATCCGGCCCGCCTGCAGCAGCACGAACAGCGCCAGCAGCGGCCAGGAAGGAGCGCGGTCGGCCGGCACCAGCAGGAATATCGCCAGCAGCCAGCCGCCATGCAGCAGGATGAACAGCGGATAGTGGCTGGCCCCGCTTTCGACCGCGCCCCGGTCGCGCAACCGGGATTCGTTGCGGCGGGCATAGACCAACTCTCCCAGGCGCTGCGCCGCCACCAGCAACGCCACGACCTGCACCCAACCCAGCATCATCCGCAGTCCAGCACGGCAAAGCCGGCGCAGAAACCGGGGCCCAACGCGCTCAGCAGCCAGCGCCCGGCCATCTGTCGGCGCTTCTCCGCCAACACGAACATCACCGTCACCGCCGACATGTTGCCGTACTGGCGCAGCACCGCCCGTTCCGCACCCATCGCCGCATCGGTCAGCTCGAAGGCATCGCGCAGTGCCTCGACCACCTTGGTGCCGCCGGGATGGAAGACGAAGCCGTCGATGTCGCGGAGCGTCAGGTCGTGCCGTGCGAGGAAACTCTCGGCTGCCGGCCGCAGGTCGTTGCGCACCAGGGTCGGGATGTCGCGTGAGAAGATCACGCCCAACCCGTCCGCCTCGACTGACCAGCCCATCACATCGAGCGTTCCGGGCCAGCGATGCTCGCCCGTCGGCCCCAGCGCCGGCGCGCCGTCATCGGGACGGATAAGCGCCGCTGCCGCGCCGTCGCCGAACAGGGCGGTGGCCACGACGTTGCTCTTGGTCAGGTCGCCGCGCCGGAAGGTCGGGCCGCACAGCTCGACCACCAGCAGCAGCACGGTGCCGCCCAGGGCGCGCGACAGCGCCGCGGCGCGGGCCAGGCCCAGCACGCCGCCGGCACAGCCCAGGCCGAAGATCGGCAGCCGCACCATGTCGGGGCGGAAGGGCATGCGTTCCATCAGCCGGGCATCAAGGCTCGGCGTCGCGATGCCGGTCGAGCAGATGGTGACGATGGCGTCGACCTCGCCGATACCGCATCCGGCGTCGTCCAGGCAGCGCCGCGCCGCGGTCTCGAGCAGGTCGAGCGCCGCGTCCATGAACACGGCATTGCGGTCGTGCCAGTCATGCGGCGCGAAGTACCAGTCCAGCGGGACGGCGGATCGTCGGGTGTCGATGCCGGCGGATTCGTAGACCGTCGCCATGCGGTCGAACAACGCCGGCCGCGCTGCGAAGACGCGACGGGCACCCTCCCGGGCTTCCGCCTGGGTGATTACGTGTTCGGGGACGGCTGTCGCCAACCCCGCGAGCCTTGGCATCCTGGTCCTTCCGCGGGATCCGGTGCCCGCTCAATCTGGCCCCAGACAATGGGGATCCGGACGCTGTTCGGAAAGGGTTGGCCGGAAGTTTCGCGACCAGACCTGTCAGGATGTCGCGGGGTCGGCGCTTCGGCGGGACCGCAAAGCCGTGGCGGCGATCAGGGCAGCGGCGAGGCACGCGGCGGCTGCCCCCAACGCCACGGGCCGGAAGCCGGTACCGGCATAGCCGATCCCTGCCAGCCCGGTGCCGACCAGGACGCCGAGATAGGTGACGGCGCTGTTCAGGCCCAGCACGGCGCCTCGTGCGTCCGGCTTCGCCTGCGACAACTGCAGCACCAGGATGTTCAGGCCGAAATGGTTGGCGAAGCCCCATAGCCCGGTCAGCGCGGCAATGGCGGTGAAGCTATGCGCCGCTGGCAGCATCAGTGAGTAGATCGCGGCCACGGCCACGAGGATGGCGGGGAAGAGCCGGCGCGGCCCCAGCCGGTCGACCAGCCCGTCGCCGAAGCTGGCGGCGCCGAAGCCGAGCCCATAGGTCAGCACGATCAGTCCGGCCTGCCCGGCGGAGAGGCCGAGCTGGCTGCGCACATGGTCGCCGATGAAAGCGTACACGCCGTAGAATGAGGCCATGAAGCCAAGGCAGATCAGCAGCAGCGCCGGCACGCCGGAATAGGTGAGGGGGGCGACCAGCGCCGCCGGTCCCTGCCGCGCCGCCGCTGCCCGACCGCTGCGCGCCGGCAGCCGGGCGATGCCGGGCAGGGCGAGGGCGGCGAGCCCGGCCAGCAGCAGGAACACGGCGCGCCAGCCCAGCGTCTCGGCGATGAAGGCGGCCGCAGGCACCCCCGCCACCATCGAGACCGACCAGCCGGTCAGCACCCGGCCGAGCACGCGCGACTCCCGGCCCGGCGGCGCGATGGTGGTGGCCAAGGTGTAGATCGATGGCAGGATCACCCCGGCCCCCAGCCCGGCCAGCGCCTGGGCCGCTGTCAGCATCAGCCAGTGGTTGGCGAGGGCCGACAGCAGGGTCGCCGCGATCAGCCCGGCCATGCCTGCGAACAAGGCCCGTCGCGGCCCGATCCGGTCGATCTGCGGTGCCAGCAGGAAAGCCGAGAGGGCCGTGGCCCCGCCATAGGCTGCGATGGCGCGGGACACCGCCACCGGCGTTGTTGCCATCGCCGTCGCCACATCGCCCAGGATTGGACTCAGCACCAGCGAGTTCGACCCGACCACGGCAATGCCCGCCGTTAGGATCGCGGTCTGCAGCGAGATGGCGCTTCCATATTGATGATGTTCAGGCATATGGCCATAATCACCGAACCACGTTCAGTCAGGAAGCGTGATTCAAATGGTCATCGAAAAAACGAAGGCGGTTCGGCGCCGGCCGGCCGAGGCTGCCGCCGTCGACGCCGTCGACCGAAAATTATTAGGGCTGATCGCCGTCGACGCGGCCTTGAGCTATGCCGAACTCGGCCGTGCCCTGAATCTGTCGCCGCCGGCGGTGCATGAGCGGGTGAAACGGCTGAAGCGCGACGGGGTGATCAAGGCGACCGTGGCGGCGCTGGATGGGCCCAAGCTGGGCAAGCCGCTGCTGGCCTTCATCCATGTCGACACCATCGGCTGGGGCAAGAGCCAGGAGATGCTCGACCTCGCCGCGCTGCCGGATGTCGAGGAGATCCATTCGGTCACCGGCGACACCTGCATGCTGCTGAAGGTGCGGATGCGGGACACCCAGGCGCTGGAGGATCTGCTGCGGATGATCTACGAAATCCCGGGCGTCAAGGGCACCCGCAGCTATATCGCCCTCAGTTCCTATCTCGAACGCGGGCCGCAACCGGCGGCCTGACGACGGTCAGGGCAGGTCGAACAGCAGGATCTCGCTGTCTGCAGCGCGCCCGGTGATCGTCACCGCAGCCTCGTCCTCGACCGCGGCGCCGTCGCCCGCATCGAGGCGCCGGCCATTCAGTTCGACCGCTCCGCGCACCACCTGCAGCCATGCCTTGCGGCCCGGTTGCAGCGCGTGGCCGACCTCGTCTCCCGCAGCCAGGATCGAGGCATACAGCGCCACATCCTGGTGGATCGTCACCGCCCCGTCGCCGCCCGACCGGGCACCGATCAGGCGCAGGCGGCCCTGCTTCTCCTCACGCGCCACGGTGACCTGCTCGTAGCCCGGCGCCAGGCCGGCCTGCTCGGGCAGGATCCAGATCTGCAGGAAATGCACCGGGTCGCGGTCGGAATGGTTGAACTCGCTGTGTCGGATGCCGCTGCCGGCCGACATCCGCTGCACGTCGCCCGGGCGGATCACCGATCCGGTGCCGATGCTGTCCTTGTGCTCCAGCGCGCCATCGAGGACGTAGGACAGGATCTCCATGTCGCGATGGCCGTGGGTGTCGAAGCCGGCACCGCCGCGGACACGGTCTTCGTTGATCACCCGCAGCGGCCCCAGGCCCATCTGCTCCGGATCGTGGTACTGGCCGAAGGAGAAGCTGTGCCGGCTGTCGAGCCAGCCGAAATCGGCGGTGCCGCGTTCCGCGGCCGGGCGGATGGTGATCATGCGAACCTCCTTGGCGTCATGGTCGTCGTGATGGCCTCCATGTCGGGTGCCGGGCGGCGCAGACAATCATACCGTCGGGAACAAGATTGTCGCCGAAACAGCGACGATGCCGGTCGTGTCAGACCCACGGCAATCTGCCCAGGCGCGCTCGCCTCACAGATCCTTCGTCATGAACACCCGGCTCGTACCGGGCGGGTCACAGGCGATCTCGCCAAAGCGCCGCCATCCGTGGCGCTCGTAGAAGCCGGGAGCCTGGAAGCTGATCGTGAACAGCATGGCCACCCGGCAGCCGCGCCGCCGGCCCTCATCCTCGAACATCTGCAGAATCTCGCTCCCGAGCCCGGAGCCGCGCAGCGATGTCGGCAGATGGAAGAGTTCGAGGAACAGCATGCCCAGGGAGGTGCGGCCGGTGGCGCCGCCCAATACCTCACCGGTCTCGGGATCCTGGACAGTGATCGCGAGCGGCCGCCGGTCGCTGTAGCCGGTGACCTCGTCATTGTAGCTGTTCAGCCCATCGTTGAGGAGCTGTTGCATCGCTGGGTCTACGACATCGGTCAATAGGAGCAGCGGTCTCGGCATGGCGGCCTTCCGGTGTGAGCTTGGGTCTAAGCGGCGATTGTCAGCCATGGCCAGCGGGCTTGGTAGTCTTCCGCCTTGCGGCGAAAAAGATCGGGCCGCGGGTTCATGGGGTTGATCCTCAGAAGGCCATCCCACAAGTCCTCCAACCCGTTCGGGGCATACAGATCGCCCGAGGCGGCATCGATGCCGACGCAGGTGCAGGCGACGAGATAGCGGTCGATGCCGTCCTTCGAACGGTGCAGGCGCGGATAAGCGCCGCCGAACCGCTGCGGGTACCAGAGATGAACCCGGGCTTGGTTCCTGATCTCGACCGATACGTCGAGATCGTCGAACACAGAAGCGGCCCGCTGGATCACGGCATCCTCGGCCTCCCACGACAGGTCGCAATCGTCGAAATAGAAGACGTCGTAATCTTTGATGGCCGAGGGTGCCGGGCGCCCCGAGCGCCGGTTCCAGATCGTCTGGAACAGGCAGCCGGCCGTCAGGAAGCAGTCCGCCAAGCCGAGCCGGGGCAGCCGCTCTAGGATCGCGGCGTTCATCGGATTCGCCATCGCCCAGTCGACGAAGGTCGTGGCAGACATCGGCATCGTCCCGGCTCACTCCGACTCGTGGCAGGCAGGATGGCAGTCTATCGGGGGGAGGCATTTCGGAAAGGTGGAATGGACAGGTCGTCGCAGGCGGCGGTTTCGTCGACTGTCGCAGGCCCCGAGTTGTGGTGCCCTCTGGAGGTGGGCAAAGTCGCGTCGCGCGATCGGATGCAGAAGCGCCGCCAGGATGGGATCGTGGTGGCTCCGCAGAATTTTCCTCGGCCCGTGTCGGTTCGCTGATCACCCGGTCGTCCTTGGGGCAGAGACATCCAAACACGGAGACCACCGATGACCGCCAATGCCGCCCCGACCTCGGATCGCGAACTGATCCTGACCCGCCTGATCGACGCGCCGCGCGAGACCCTGTATCGCGCCTGGACCGAGCCCGAGCTGATGAAGCAGTGGTTCGCGCCGCTGCCTTGGACCACCCCGGTGATCGAGACTGACGTCCGGCCGGGCGGCTCCAGCCTGATCGTGATGCGCGGCCCCGACGGCACCGAGTTCCCGAACCCGGGCGTGTATCTCGAGGTCGTCAAGAACGAACGCCTGGTCTTCACCGACGCCTACACCAAGGCCTGGGAGCCGTCGGAGAAGCCGTTCTTTACCGGCATCATCACCTTCGAGGACGAGGGCGGGAAGACCCGCTACACCGCTCGCGCGCTGCACTGGACCGTGGCCGACCGCGAGGCCCATGAGAAGATGGGTTTCCACGAAGGCTGGGGCCAGTGCGCCGACCAGCTGGCGGCCCTTGTCGCGAAGCTCTGACACCGGACGGGCCGCGGTCGCGGGACGGATTTCCATCCTGCGCACCGTGGCTGCCGCGTGCCGGCGGTGGCGCCTTCCGCGCGGTCTATCCGCTGTCCGCAGCCTAGCCACGCGCCCGGTCCTGAAGCACTGGCGGACGATTGCAGAAGTAGCCGAGTTCCCCGCAAAACGAAATCGTGGTGTAGCCCAGATCCGGAAAACTGAGCCTCGTGAAGATGGATGCGGCCAAGGTCGCACCCCTCGGATGACAAAGTTTCCGGAGGACAAGAAAATGGACCACCACGCAGAGCGGTCGCTTTACTGTATCGAAAGCAGATTGGACTTCCCAGTTCAGGAAAGACCGGCCTTCCGCCGTCTCCGGGGCGCATTCGTCGCCTTGTATCGGGCCGCCGCCGACCGCAGCCGTCGCGCCCGTGAGCGGAAGCACCTGATGACCGATCACCAGCTGCGGGACATCGGCTTCCGCCGCATCGGCACCGGCCGGGTCATGCACCTCGTGCCGATCGACGAGACCGCCGCTTCACTGCGGCGCTGACCATGACCTCGCCTGTCGGCAGGCCGATGGCGGGGAGGTCAGCCGGCGTCGGGCTGGCGGCGATAGTGATAGCGGGACAGTTCGGTGCCGAAGCCGAGCGATCGATAGAGGGCACGGGCGGCGCTGTTGTCGGCCACGACCTGCAGGCAGCAGCCCTGGATGCCCCGGGACTTCGCCCAGCCCATCAGGCCGCTCACGGTCCGGGCCGCGTGGCCACGCTGGCGGTGGTCCGGATGGGTGCCCACGGATTCCACCACCAGCAGTTGATCGTGGATGACGCCATAGGCGATCGCCACCAGCGCCCCGTCGACGCGGCGGGCGGCAAAGGCCTTGGGCAGCACGATGCTGCCGACCATCTGGCGATAGGGGCTTCCGGCCGCATCGGCTGACTCGGTCGGATTCATCGCGGTGCGCGCCGCCAGCCACGCCTCGCTCGGAGTTTCCGACAGCTCGACCGTCCCGTCAGGCTCGGTCCGGTGATCGGCGAGATCGGCGAAGATCGTGCAGGTCTCGCCCTCGGCGGCATAGCCCTGGCGCTCCAGCGGCCCATCCATCTCGGCGACGATGGAGGGCACCCGGAACAGGGCCGACTGGCCGAGCGAGCGGTAGATGCCTTCCGCCGCCGCCACGATGCGCGACGGATCGCGCGGCCCCGACCGCAGCGGGTTGACCGAGTTGGTCCGGCGCGTCTGGCCGCCGGATGCCCGCAGCAGCCAGCCTTCCAGCAGGACCTGACGCGGCGACGGCCACGCGTTCTGGCAGGCTTCCTCCGCCGTCCAGGCGAGATCGTCGGTGGTCATCGGCGCCTCTACAGAATGCCGGACCTGGCGAAGTTCCGGCCGCAATCCTTCTATCCATGAATCATCCGGCGAGGCCAGCCCCTGGCAGGGGCTGGCCCGCTGGTTTCAATGGCGCGGCAGCAGCTTCTGCACCTCGTCCGACGCGTCGGCCAGGGCCTCCTGCGGCGTCGCGCTCTGCTCCACCACCCGCGACAGGTTGTCGACGATGGTCTGGGTTACCTTCACGCCGTTGCTGCCGGGGAAGGCGTACCAGGGCCGCATCTCGGTCATCTGCTCCAGCCCGGCCTTGAACAGCGGGTTCTTGGCGTAGAAGTCGCCGAGATACTCCGGCGACTTCGCCGCCAGCTCGTTGTTCGGGACATAGCCGGTGCCCGGCACCACCACCGAGGCGCCATAGGGCCCGGCGGCGAATTTGATGAAGTCCCAGGCCACCTGCTGCTTGGCCGGGTCGCGGGTCAGCATGACGGCGGCGTTGCCGCCGGTCGGCAGCTGGCCCTTGGCCGGGTCCAGCATCGGGATCGGCGCGGTGCGCATCTCGAACTTGTCGCCGACATTCTTGATGGTGTTGCGCAGGGCGCCGGTGGTCTGGAACTCGATGCCGACCTTGCCGGCGACGAAGGCCTGCTCGCCGGCCGATTTGGTGAAGACCGGCATGCCGCCCTCTTTCACCATGCGCTGGACCAGGGTGAAGGCGGCCAGGCCTTCCGGCCCGTCGAAGGCGACCTTCTTCTCATCGGCCGACAGCATGTCGCCGCCGGCACCGAACAGCAGGGCGCTGAACATCCAGTCGTCGCCCTGCCAGCGGAAATCGATGCCATCGACGCCGTTGCCCAGCGCCTTGATCTTGGCGCCCAGCGCCAGCACCTCGTCCCAGGTCTTGGGCGGGACGTCGGGGTTGCCGCCGGCCTGCCGCACCAGGTCGGCGTTGAGATACATGATCGGGTTCGAGGTGGCGAAAGCCAGCCCGGCCTGCTGGCCGCCGAACTGGGCTAGGCCCAGGATGTGGTCGCTGAAGCCCTGTTCGGCCATGTGGCCGTCCTTGTCGACGAAGGGCTTGAGGTCGACCGAGATGCCGCGTTCCGCCACCACCCGCAGCCGGTTCAGGCCGATGAAGGTGATGTCGGGCATCTCGTCGGTGCCGGCCTGGCGCAGGATCTGCTGCAGCCCGTCCTCATAGGTCGGCGACGGGCTGGCGAACACGATCTTCACGTCCGGATGCCCGGCCATGTACTTCTGCGAGATCGTGTCCATCACGTCCTTGAAGAAGCCCGGCATCGGGTAATGGACGATCAGGGTGGTGTCGGCCTGCGCAGTGCCCATCAGGGCACCCGCCAGCGCCACGCCCGCCAGCATGGTTCGGAACAGTTTCACGATATCCCCTCTCCTGGAGTGTCGACCGGCGCTCAGCCCTTCAGGCCGGTCAAGGTGATGCCTTCGATGAAGCGGCGCTGGGCGGCCAGGAAGGCCACGACCAGCGGCAGGGTGACGATCACCGTCGCGGCCATCAGCGCGCCGTAGTCGTCGCCGGCCTCGGCCGCGCGGAAGAACAAAAGGCCCAGCGGCGGCGTCGCCATCCTGGTGTCGCTGACCACGATCAGCGGCCAGAACAGGTCGTTCCAATGCGCGACGACCGAGAAGATCGCGAAGGCGGTGATCGCCGGCCAGGCGTTCGGCACGATGACGCGGCGGACGATCCCCAGCTCGGTCATCCCGTCCAGCCGCGCCGCGGCGATCAGGTCGTCCGGCATGGCCCGGAAGAACTGCAGGAACAGGAAGATGCCGAACACCGAGATGGCGAAAGGCGACACCAGCGCGACATAGGAGTTCAGCGTGCCGGTGGCCGACAGCGCGACATAGATCGGCAGGGCGATGGCGTGGATCGGCACCAGCAGGCCCAGCATGATCATCGTCACCATCGCCTGGGCGCCGCGGAAACGCAGCTTGGCCATGGCGTAGGCGCAGGGGATCGCAGTCACCAGCTGCAGCACCAGGATCAGGCCGCAGACGATCACGCCGTTCAGCAGGATCCGGCCCATCGGCACCCGGGTCAGCGCCTTGGCGAAATTCTCGACCAGGGCCCAGCGATGCGGCAACAGCGACAGGGAGGACGAGAAGATCTCGTCCTGCGGCTTCAGCGCGACCGCCAGCATCCACAGATAGGGCGCGATGAAGACGAAGGCGCCGAGCGACAGCAGGGCGAAGCGTGCGACCCGTCCGGCCGTCCAGGGTTGTGCGTTCATGTGTAGTGCACCCGGCGGTCGAGTACCCGGTACTGCACCAGCATCAGCACCACCAGCACGGCCAGGAACACCACCGTCATCGCCGAGGCGTAGCCGACGCGGAGATAGACGAAGCCCTCCTGGTAGATGGTCCACAGCAGGACCTCGGACGCCTTGTTCGGCCCGCCCTGGGTCAGGGTGCCGACGGTCTCGAACACCTTCACCGCGTTGACCACGCTGATGGTGATGACGAACAGCGTGGTCGGCCCCAGCATCGGCCAGGTCACCAGCCGGAACCGCTCCCAGGCGCTGGCCGCGCCGTCGATCTCGGCGGCGGCATACAGCTCGCGCGGGATCGCTGTCAGCCCGGCCAGGAACAGCACCATGTTGAAGCCGACCGACTGCCACACCCCGATCAAGGCGAGGCTGAGCAGAACCGTGCCGCTGCCGCCCAGCCAGTTCGGCCCGGGCAGGCCGACCAGCCGCAGCATCTCGTTCACCGGGCCGATGCTGGGGTGCAGCAGGTACTGCCAGACCGTGGCCATGGCGACCAGCAGCGAGGCGACAGGCAGGAAGTAGACGGTGCGGAAGAAGGCGCGGCCGCGCGTCTCGGCCTGGATCAGCAGCGCCACGCCCAGGCCCAGTAGCACCGAGGCCGGGGTGACGATGGCGGTGTAGACCGCGGTGTTCTTCAGCGAGATCAGGAAGGTGCGGTCGCCCAGCAGCTCGGCGTAGTTGTCGAGGCCGATGAAGCGGATGCCGTCATAGCCCAGCTCGTAATCGGTCAGGCTGAAGCCCAGCACGGCCAGGGTCGGGGCCAGGATCAGCACGGCCAGCAGCAGCACCGCCGGGGCGGACAGGCGCCAGGCAGCCAAGGTCTCCGCCCGCGCCGCGGAGCGGGCGACCTTCGAGGCGATGCCGCCATCGACAGCGACGCTAGCCATGGGCGGCGATCCGCAGCGGCGCGACCGAGACCGGCAGGCGCCCGCCCTCCGGCCCGAAGACCAGGATGTCGGCGGCGTCGACCGCCAGGGTCACCGCCGCGCCGGGGGCCAGCTCGGCCGCCAGCGCCGGCACGGTCTTGGCGACCAGGCCGGTGCCGTCGGCCAGGGCCAGGAAGGCCAGCAGCTCGGATCCCAGGAACTCCAGCCGCCGCACGGTCGCGGCCAGGCCGGGCTGGCCCGGCATCAGGAAGCGCAACGCTTCGGGCCGCACGCCCAGCGTCACCGCCGTGCCCGGCGCGGCCTCGATGCCGTCGGCCAGCACCCGGCCGCCGATGCGGGCGGCGCGCGTATCGTCCAGCACCGCGTGCAGCAGGTTGATGCGCGGGCTGCCGATGAACTGGGCGACCTCGACATGGGCCGGATCGGTGTAGACCCGCGCCGGGCTGTCCAGCTGCAGCAGGCGGCCGCCCATCATCACCGCCACCCGGTCGGCCATGCTCAGCGCCTCCGACTGGTCATGGGTGACGTAGAGGGTGGTGACGCCGGCGCGGCGGTGCAGCTCGACGATCTCGCCGCGGGTGTGGACCCGCAGATTGGCGTCGAGATTGGACAGCGGCTCGTCCATCAGGAAGGCGGCGGGCTGGCGCACCAGGGCGCGGGCCAGGGCGACGCGCTGGCGCTGCCCGCCCGACATCTGGCCGGGCTTGCGATCCAGCAGATGGTCGATCTTCAGGCTGGCTGCCGTCTCGCGCGCCCGGGCCTGGATCTCGGCCCGCAGCGCCCGCTGGCCCGGCATCAGGCCACCGATCCAGGGCAGCCGCTGGGCGGTGGACAGGCGCCGCATCGCCAGCGGCACGGCGATGTTCTGCCCGGCGGTCAGGTGCGGATACAGGGCATAGGACTGGAAGACCATGGCGATGTCGCGCGCCGCCGGCGGCAGCGCGGTGATGTCGCGCTCGCCCAACTGCACCGACCCCTCGTCGGCATGCTCCAGCCCCGCCGCGATGCGCAGCAGGGTGGTCTTGCCGCAGCCGGACGGGCCGACCAGGGCGATGAACTCGCCTGGCGCCGCCTCGACGGTCACGTCCTGCAGGATGCGGTTGCTGCCGAAAGCCTTGCTGATGCGCCGCAGCGCCAGGCCGGTCACGAAGCCGCCTCGACCTGGATGTGGCGCGGATAGACCTCGTGGATGACGTCGTCGATCACGAAGGGATGCAGTGCCGGCAGGGCGACGATCTCGCTCTCCACCGTCTCGTCCAGGGTGTGGATCACGGCGCCCAGGATCCGGTCGCCCGGCATGTCGCGCTCCATCGGCCCGACGGTGAAGCCGGAGGAGGGCCCCCAGACATAGCGCGTGCCGGCATGGCTGCCGGTCCAGGCGCGGTGCAGATGGCCGCTGGCGACCAGGGCCACGCCGTGCCGCTCGAACAGATCCAGCAGGCGGCGGCGCGGCGTGGGGCGGATGCTCCAGTATCCGGTATCGCCTTCGTCCGGCCGGTCGACGAAGATCGGCTTGTGCAGGAAGACCGCGACGCCACGCCCTTCCGCCCCGTCCAGCGCGTCCTCGAACCAGGCGAACTGGGCGGCCTCGTCGTCGGATCCCATGCCGATGACCTGGCTGTTCAGGCCGATCAGGCGCCAGCCCGGCTGATCGTGGACCCAGCGGTCGGGGCCGATTATGCGGCGCCAGCGGTCCAGCCGCTCGGCATCGACCGGCTGGCGCGTGCCGGGCAGGTCGCCGACATCGTGGTTGCCGGGAACGGTCAGCACCGGGCAGGGCAGGGTGCGCAGCAGCCCGGCGCACTGCACCAGGTCGGCCTCGACATCGGCCCCGTCGACGCTGAGATCACCGGTGTGGACTACCAGATCCGCCCGGACGCTGTGCAGCCAATCCGCCAGCGGCGCCCAGTTCGGCAGGAAGTGCTGCTTGCCGGGGCTGAGATGGGTATCGGTGATCTGGACGATCCGCACGCTTCCGCTCCTTGTGCTGTCGATCGCCCCGGGCGCCATGGCGGATCGCCCGCGCATCGGGAAGCCCGAGGAGCGGCGGCAATCGGAGGTCTCGAAAATGGGCGAGGGGGCTTACCGCGGCCGGTGTCCGGTTCCGCCGTCCCCTCACGGCGCGCGGATGATAGGGTCCGGAGATGACGGATCTGTTGCGCCGCGATGAAGAATCGATGTCGCGGGCGGGTGTCGACGATGCGCGCCGCCAGCGGGCATCATGCCAAGCGGACGACTCGACGAAGGCGGGCGGATGACCTTCCAACCAGGCGCGACGGATTGCCGGCAGGCGGCATGGCGGTGACCCAGGCGGCGCCCGGCCGCTCGCCCCTGCTGGCCGCGCTGGTGCAGTGGAACCGCGCCACCATTCCCTGGCCGGTGGCCTTGCGCAACGCTTTGGCCGTGGCGTTGCCGGTCGTGCTCGGCGTGCTGCTCGGCCAGACCGATGTCGGCCTCGCCGTCGCCGGCGGCGCGCTCAACGTCGTCAGCTCGGATGCGCCGGGGCCGCATGCACTGCGCCTCAGGCGCATGCTGCTGATCTCGCTGGGCGCCGGCCTGGCGGCGCTGACCGGCTTCTCGCTCGGCACCCATTGGCTGATGCTGCTGCCGGTGCTCGCGATCTGGGCCTTCGTCCTCGCCCTGCTGGTGGCGCTGGGGCCGGTGGCGACCCAGGGCGGCACCGCCGTCTTGATCGTGCTGGTGGTGACCAGCGGCACCGCCGGCCATGGCTTCGACCCTTGGGCTGCCTCCGGCCTGTTCCTCGCCGGCGGCCTGCTGGCGACCCTGTTCTCCGTCGCGGGTTGGCCGCTCAGGATCTACCAGCCGGAGCGGGACGCGCTGTCCGCCATGTACCGCATGCTGTCGGAGATCGCGCGGGCGATGCCGGAGGACACGGTGTTCATGCCCCTGGCCGATTCCGTGGCCGACGCCCAGCAGCTGCTGGGGCGCAGCAACGCCGCCCGCATCCGCGGGGTCGAGGCGTTCCGCGTGCTGCTCGGCCTGGCCGAGCGCATCCGGCTCGAGCTCCTGGCCCTGTCCGACCTGCGCGGGCAGATCGACGACCCGGCGCTGCCGGCGCTGATGCGCCAGGCGGCGGTGGTGCTGCGCGGCCTCGCCATGGCGCTGCGCCAGGGCCGGCCGATGGCCGAGGGCGAGGCGGTGCTGAAGGGCTTCGAAACCGCGCTGGCCGCGCTGCGCACCGCTCGCCACGCCACCCAGGATCCGGCGTTGCGCCGCCGGCTGCATCTGGCCGAGGCCCGGGCGATCGGACTGGCCGGCACCCTGCGCGCCGCGATCCGCAACACGGCGGAGGCCGGCAGCCGCGGCGACCGGCGGGCGACCGAGCGGGATGCCAGGCAGCCGGCGGCGATGCGCCCCGGCGCGCCGCTGGCCATCCTGCGTGCCAACCTGTCGCTGTCCTCGGTCGCCTTCCGTCACGCTCTGCGCTGCATGGTCTGCGTCGTGGCGGCGGAAGCGCTGGGCCGGGCCATCGGCCTGCCGCAGTACTACTGGATCGCCATGACCGTGGTGATCGTGCTGAAGCCGGATTTCGGCGGCACGGTCAGCTTCGGCCTGCTGCGGATGTTCGGCACCCTGGCCGGGCTGCTGCTGGCCACCGGCCTGGCCCATCTGGTGTTCGCGCACCCGCTGGCCCAGGCGCTGCTGGTCGGGCCGCTGTACTTCGCCTTCCGCTATCTCGTGCCGGTGCATTACGGCCTGGCGGTGTCGCTGCTGACCGCCGTCGTGGTGCTGCTGCTCGGCCTCGCCGGGCTGCCGGCGGGCGTGTCGGTGCTGGACCGTGGCGTGGCCACTGTGCTGGGCAGCCTGCTCGGCCTCGCCGCATACCTGCTATGGCCGACCTGGGAGCGGCGGCGCGAGCGGCCGGTGATCGCCGCGATGATCGACGCCTATGCCGCCTATCTGACGGCGCTGCTGGCGGGCGACGCCCGGGCGCAGGCCGATGCCCGCGACGCCGCCCGCGGCGCCCGGGTCAATGCCCAGGCCACGGTCGATCGGCTGCGGGTGGAGCCGGCCGATCCCGGCCAGCCGGCACGGGCCGAGGCGATCTTCGCCAACGCCAACCGCATCCTGCGCGCCGGCATGGCGCTGGAAAGCGCGCTGCACGACCATGGCGCGGCGGCGCTGGCGAAGCATGCCGCGATCGAACCGTTCGGCCGCGCCATCGCGGCGGCGCTGGCCGAGTTGGCCGCGGCCTTGCGCGAGCAGCGGCCGGCGGCGATCCCGTTCGACCTGCCGGCCCGGCACCGGGCGCTGGCCGACCTGCTCGACCCCGCGGCCCTGCCGGAGACCGACCAGCCGGTGATCCTGGCGCTGCTGGAGGCGACCGACCGGATGGTGGATGCGACCGAGGCGCTGGCCGGGGTGATCGGTCGGGTTCCGCCGGAGGCGGAGGAGGCGCGGGAGGCGGGACAGGGCGCCTGATCTCGGCGACACTCGCGGGCCGGGACTCACCGGTCGAACGAGGGGGGAATGCCATGCCGATCAAGGGAAGCTGTCACTGCCGAGCGACGCAGTTCGAGCTGCCGGAGGCACCGACCGGCCTGACCCGCTGCACCTGCAGCTTCTGCGCCAAGCGCGGGCCGCTATGGGCCTATTATCCGGCCGGGGCGTTCAAGCTGCTGACCGCTCGCGACCGGGTGTCGACCTATCAATGGAACAGCTACACGGTGCAGCATCACCACTGCGCCATCTGCGGCTGCGGCACCTACACCGAGACGCCGGAATGGGTCGACGGCAAGCCGGATTTCAGCAAGCTCAAGATCGGCGTCAATGCCCGGCTGCTGGATGATTTCGACATCGATGCGCTGCCGGTCCAGGTGATCGACGGCAAGAACCTCTGGTAGGGCGGTTGACCTAGAGCCGGATGATTTCGGGTCAGGTCACGCTAGGAAGGCTGCACTTGGCGTTGCCTCTCCCGCTTGCGGGACCTTTTCAGAAATCCCTAACACCGTCATTGCGAGCGCAGCGAAGCAATCCATCGGGCCGTTCGTGCGGGCTATGGATTGCTTCGTCGGCTTCGCCTCCTCGCAATGACGACGAGGGGTAGGCTTTTGAAAAGGTCTCGCTTGCGGGAGAGGCCGGAGACGCGACGCGGCTCCGGGTGAGGGCTCTTTGTCGAGGCCGGGACCAGCCCTCACCCGGCCTCGCTGCGCGAGCCCGACCTCTCCCGCCAGGCGTGAGAGGTGACGCAGAAGACGCTTGGCATCCTGTCGTTCTTCGGCCGAGTGGGCTGCCGGCATCCTTGCGCATCACGCAAGGATGCCGTGCGCGGCGCAGTGGTTCCGCGGCCCGCGCGGCCGGTCTACTGAATCCTGACAGGCCGAGCAGGGGGAGAGGACCATGGTCCTTGGCGCAGGGAAGGTTCGACAGTCGCCTCGCCCGGATCCCCGTCATGCGTAGGTTCGACATCTGGATCCTGGCTGTCGCCTGCGGGGTCGTGGTCGCCAACAACTACTACAACCAGCCGCTGCTGGTGGATTTCGCCGAGACCTTCCAGGTCACGCAGCGCGAGGCCGGCAACGCTTCGATCGTGACCCAGGCGGGCTATGCGATCGGCATGCTGCTGTTCGTGCCGCTCGGCGACATGATCGATCGGCGCCTGCTGATCGGCGCTCTGCTGCTGGCCTCGGCCGGCGCGCTGGCCGCCACCGCCCTGGCGCCGAGCCTGCCCTGGCTGATCGTCGCCTGCTTCGCCGTCGGCTTCACCAGCGTGGTGCCGCAGGTGACCGTCCCCTTCGCCGCGCATCTGGCGCCGCCGCAGGAGCGCGGGCGTGCCGTCGGCACCGTCCTGGGCGCGCTGCTGTGCGGCATCCTGCTCTCGCGCACCGTCGCCGGCTTCGTCGGCGCCGAATGGGGCTGGCGCGCCATGTACTGGATCGCCGCCGGCGTGATGATCGTGCTGCTGCTGGTGCTGTCCGTCCTGCTGCCGAAGGACCGGCCGTCCTTCGAGGGACGCTACGGGGCGCTGATGGCGTCGCTCGGGCGGCTGGTGCGGGAACAGCCGGTGCTGCGGCAGACGTCCTCGATCGGCGCGCTGCAGTTCGGCGCGTTCAGCGCCTGCTGGACCACCCTGGCCTTCCATCTCGATGCCATGCCGGCGCGTTACGGCAGCGACGTGGCCGGCCTATTCGGCGTGATCGGGGTGGTCGCGATGCTGATCACGCCGCAGGTTGGGCGGCTGGCCGACCGGGGCAGCCCGCATCTGACCGTGCTGCTCAGCAGCATCGCCGTGCTGGTCACGTTCCTGCTGCTGGCGGTCGTCGGCGGCTCGCTCTGGGGGATGATCGCCGGCTTCGTGCTGCTCGATGTCGCTGTGCAGTCGGGCCATGTCTCGAACATGACCCGCAATGTCGGCCTGAAGGCGGATGCCATGAGCCGGCTGAACACCGTCTATATGGTGTCCCGCTTCATCGGCGGTGCCGTCGGATCCGCCATGGGCAACCTGGCCTGGAGCCTGTGGCACTGGCCCGGCGTCTGCGCTGTCGGGCTGCTGCTGTCCGCCCTGGCCATTGCGGTGCAGCTCCGCCCGCGTGCTCCTTCGGCAAAGCCGTTGATGCCGTGACGCCACGCGGCGGCCCCGTCCGTCAGCGGCGGGCCGGCCCCTTGCCTTCCAGCAGCTTGATCAGGCGCCGGTGCTTGCGGGCGCGGGCGATGTCGAGTGGGGTGCCGCCGAAATCATTCCGGCGGTCGGGATCGCCGCCGCGCTCGCGCAGCAGCGCCGCCGCTTCCACCTGGCCCTGCATCACCGCCTCGTGCAGCGGGGTGTTGCCGGCTTCCCCTGACGCATTCACATCGGCGCCGCCATCCAGCAGCGCCGTGATCTCGTCGATCCGGCCGCGGATGGCGGCGACATGGATCGGGGCATCCCCGAAGAGGCCGACCTGGTTCACACCGGCGAGGTCCATCCCGCTGAAATCGGGCAGGTCCTCGTCCTTATAGCGTTTCAGCACATCGTCTGCGTTCATCGCACCATTCTCACGGGATCCGGCGGGCCGGGCAAGTCAGGCCGCCTCGCGCTGCGCCGCCGCGGCCTCGACCACGGCCGCGATCGCATCGAGCATCGCGGTGTCGTCGCCGGCCATGGCCTCCATCGACGCCATGCGGGCGATCACGGTGCCGGCCACCTTCTCCTCCACCGTGCCTTCGGCATAGGTGTAGTAGATCACCGCGCGCTCGCCGTCACGGTGGCAGCGCCCCTCGATCTGCTGCAGCTGGATCGCGCTGTGGCGCATGTCGTGCACCACCAGCGACCGGTCGCGGTCACCGCCCGGCATCTCGCCGCGATGCAGCGAGATCGACTCCGTCACCGTGAACACGACCGCGTCCAGCGCGCCGGTCTGGAAGGCGACGCGGGTGGCCTCATTGGCCTCGCCGGATTGGGTGCCGTTGATCTCGCCGACGGTCCAGCCGTGCCCGCGCAGCGTCTCGGCCAACATGGCGCTGGTCTCGAGGAAGGCGACCGAGATCGCGACCTGCTGGCCGTTCCCCAGCAGGTCGTCGCAGAAATCGGCGGTGCCGGCCAGGCGCAGCAGGCTGGCCTTCTGGCGGAAGCGCAGGTCGGCGGCCCAGCCGGTGGCGCGGCGGGTGCTGCCGCCGGCCAGCCCGAGCTCGCGCCGGAACTCGCGCCAGGTGGCCTCGTAGAGGCGTCGGGCGGGGGCGTCCAGCGCGGTCGGGGCCAGCTCGCGCTGCACCTCCGGCCAGCCGGCGATGTCCTCCGGCCGGCGGCGCAGCCCGATCGCCTTCGGGCCCTTGAACAGCAGCTCGGACATCACCCGGCGGTCGGCCGGGTTCGGATCCCAACTCCAGTTCTTCCAGCGGCCCTTGGCGCGGCCGATCCGCAGCCGTTTCATCAGCGCCCGGAATTCGTCCATGCTGCCGTCGACGCCGCCGGTGGCGTGGGCCAGCAGCCGGCCGAGATAGGAAAGCTCATGCGGCGCCTGGCCGGCGGTCGCGCTCATATAGATGGCGAAGGCGGCGGCCGCGGCCATCTGCCGGCACACCAGCCCCTGCTGGGAACTCGGGTTGCGGATGCGGTGGCTCTCGTCGATCACCACGATCGGCCAGACCCGCTTGGCCGTGCCGTACTTGGCTAGCTCGTTGTTCTTGGCGCGGGTCGACCGTTTGGTGCTGACCGGCGGCGGCGCCAGCAGCGACTTGGTCTTCTCGAAATTAGTCAGGGTCACCCGCTTGGCCGCGGTGCCGGACCGGGCGATGGTGCGCCGCCATTGCGGCACGGCGCCCTTGGGGCAGATCACCAGCACCTCGTCCTCCGGCATCGCCGCGACGGCGAGCCAGGCCGACAGCGTCTTGCCCAGCCCTGTCAGGTCGCCCAGCAGGAAGCCCGGCCGGCCCTGGGCCCGCGCTGCGAGGATGGCGTCGCGCGCCACGATCTGGTGCGGCCGTGGAATGAAATCGGGGCCGTCTCCGGCAGGGTTCGAGGTCTTCATGGCTTCTTCCTGGGCCGATTCCCGGCAGGGCGGAAGGCCGTCCGCGGAAGGCTGTCGGATCCTTGTCCGAAGGAGACAGGGCCGCGGCGGGTGTTGCATTTCCGCACGGAATATTGTGACTCATATATTACAATGTTGTTTTAACTTGGTTTGGTGCAGTGCGGTCGGCATCGTCGCCACGCCTTTCCCGAAACGATCGCTTTGCGATCAGAGGTCATCATGACCAAGAGCTTACTGTGTGGGGCCGCGCTTGCGGTCGTCATGGCCGCAGGGGCGGCCCACGCCGCCGATGACACGGGCCTGCAGGTCAAGATCTCCGGCCGCCTCGGCTTCCTGGCGGGCGTGGTGATCGACCGCACCGACAACCAGAATCTCGACCGCGACTACGACTTCGAGACCGGGGCGCGGCTGCAGTTCGACGTCAAGAACGTGACCGATTCGGGCCTGGAATACGGTGCCCGCATCCGCTTCAACAATGTCGACCGCAAGAACGGCGTCACCGTCGACCGCACCTATGTCTACCTGAAGGGCGGCTTCGGCACGTTCACCTTCGGCGACGCGCCCTACATCGCCGAGGACTTTCATGTCTACGCGCAGCAGACGCTGGGCACGAATTTCGGCCTCGACACCGACTGGGGCAACGGCTTCCGCAGCCCCGGCACCTGGCTGAGCGGCAGCAACGCCTTCTTCGCCGTGGCGCCCTACCAGCAGTTCGGCGGGCTGAACGCCAAGGACACGAAGGTCAAGTACACCTCGCCGTTCCTCCTGGGCTCCTCCGGCTCCACCGGCATCTCCTTCGGTGTCGACTTCACCCCCGTGGTCGGCGGCAACGGCCATGCCGGCCCCGGCGGCGTCAACGACCTGATAAATGACAGCACGACGCTCTATGAGAACGTCATCGGCGGCGGCCTCGACTATCGAGAGACCTTCGCCGGCACGTCGGTGCGCCTGTCCGGCATGGCCTATGAGGGCAACGGCGTCAGCGGCAATCACGACCTCGAGGCCTACTACCTGGCCGGCCAGGTCGGCTTCGCCAATGGCTTCTGGGCCAGCGCCAGCTGGACGCATTTCTCCAGCACCTTCCACGCCGACAAGGCGATCGACTCGATCGTCGGCGACCTGTCCTACACCACCGGGCCGTGGCTGGCCTCGATCGGCTACGCCTACACCACGGCGGAGCGGGACAACGGGCTGAACTCGTCCTTGAACGATGGCAAGGATCTGCAGACCAGCCACAATGTGATCGGAACCCTGGTCTACAACGTCGCGCCGGGTCTCGATGCGTTCACCGAGCTGCGCTACGAGAAGGACGAGTTCCGTCAGGGCAGCGACTTCGAGACCTCGGCCCTGAGCGTCGGCACCATCCTGAACTTCTGAGCCGCAGGGGCGCGGTTGGCCGCGCCCCGACTTGTCTCCCTGAACCACATCCAACCGGGGCACCGGCGCGTATCAGACCGATGCGCGCGCTCCTCGTCTCCCTTCTCGCCCTGCTGCCGGGCGGCTGTTCGCCGCTCGGCATGCTCAACGCGGCCCTGGTCCGCGACAACGCCGTGGTCCAGGCGGACATCGCCTATGGCGCGGGGGACCGTCGGAAGCTAGACCTGTACCAGCCCCGGACGCCATCCTCGCAGCCTGCCCCAGTGGTGGTGTTCTTCTATGGCGGCAGCTGGACCAGTGGCGAGCGGCGCGACTACCGATTCGTCGGCCAGGCGCTGGCGGCCGAGGGGATCGTGGCGATCGTGTCGGATTACCGCCTGGCCCCGGCGGCCCCGTTCCCGGCCTTCGTCGAGGACGGGGCGGCCGCGGTGGCCTGGGCGGCGGCGAACGCGGCCCGCTATGGCGGCGATCCCGACCGCATCGTGCTGGTCGGCCACTCCGCCGGGGCCTATATCGCGGCGCTGCTGGCGACCGATCCGTCCTATCTTGCGGCTGAAGGCCTGCCCCTGACGCGCATCCGCGGCGTGGTCGGCGAGGCCGGGCCCTACAGCTTCCACCCGCTCACCTGGGGCCCGACGCGGCATGTCTTCGCCGGGCTGACCGACGAAGACAAGGCCCGCCCGATCGCCCAGGCCGGGCCGCAGGCGCGGCCGATGGTGCTGCTGCACGGCGCCGCCGACGGCACGGTGCGACCCAGCAACACGACGGAGATGGCGGAGCGTCTCCATGCCGCCGGGGTGCCGGTCGAGACCCATCTCTATCCCGGCCTCGGCCATGTCGGGCTGCTGCTGACCTTCTACCCGGCCTTCCGCGGCCGGGCGCCGGCATTCCGGGACTTGGTCGCGGCCGTGCGCGGCTTCTGATCCGTCACCGGCCGACCCGCCAAGTCGACATCGAGCGCCTCTGCGTCAACTCTGGATGATCAGGCGAATCCGATGGTCACGCGGAATATTTACTCAGGTATCGGGGAATGTTTGCTTATTTTTGATTGAAGAAAAATTATACATCCATCTCGCTTGAGGAAATCGATGTCACGGTCGGTTAACGAATATTTTACGGCAATTAGGTTTGAATCGTCTCCGGCGCCGAGTTCGGGAGGCTGTTCCCGGCCTCTCCGCCGCAGCGACAACCTCTGAGGTCATTGCACAGGGCCAGGGGAGGCCCGTCGGTCATGTTCAAAATGCTATTGCTCGTCTGCGCGACCAGCCTGTCGCCCGCGGATTGCGAGATCGACACCGCGATCGATGTCATCCAGGGACCGGCGACGGCGAGCCCGTCCGCCTGCGCCTTCCAGGGACAGGCGCAGGTCGCGGACACCGCCCTGCCGATCCGGCCGGGCGAGACCTACCTGAAGGTGCGGTGCATCCGGATGGTTGCGGAGGCGCTCCAGCGCATCGCGCCTGAGGCCGTCGTCCCTGGCGAAGAGGTCGCGGCCTCGGCGCTGTATCGCTGACCCGGCGGTCGGCAACGTCACCCCGCCCTGAGATACTTCGCGCTGCTGTCGTGCTCGAACAGGTACAGCAGGGTGCGCAGCGCCTGGCCGCGCGGGCCCTCCAGCTCGGGATCCTTGTTCAGGATCAGGGCGACGTCGTCGCGCGCCACCGCCAGCAGGTCGCCTTGGCTGTCGATGTCGGCAATGCGGAACTCCGGCAGGCCGCTCTGGCGCGTCCCCAGCACCTCGCCGGCGCCGCGCAGGCGTAGATCCTCCTCGGCGATGCGGAACCCGTCCTCGGTCTCGCGGATGGTGGCCAGGCGCTGCCGCGCCGTCTCCGACAGCGGCTGGGTGTACAGCAGGATGCAGCGCGACGCCGCATCGCCGCGCCCGACCCGGCCGCGCAGCTGATGCAGCTGGGCCAGGCCGAAGCGCTCGGCATGCTCGATCACCATCACCGTCGCCGCCGGCACGTTGACGCCGACCTCGATCACTGTGGTGGCGATCAAGAGGTCGATGCCGCCCTCGGCAAAGCCGGCCATGACGGCGTCCTTCTCCGCCGCCTTCATCTTGCCGTGCACCAGCCCGACCTTCTCGCCGAACATGCGGCGCAGGTCCTCGAAGCGGTCGGCCGCGGCGGCCAGGTCGATGGTCTCCGACTCCTCGACCAGCGGGCACACCCAATAGGCCTTGCCGCCGGCCGCCAGATGCCGGCCGATGCCGGCCACCACCTCGTCGATCCGCTCGGCCGAGACGGCGCGGGTGTCGACCGGGGTGCGGCCCGGCGGCTTCTCGGTCAGCTTCGACACCTCCATGCCGCCATAGGCGGTCAGCTGCAGCGTGCGCGGGATCGGCGTGGCGGTCATCACCAGCACGTCGACGCCGTCGCCCTTGGCCGACAACTGCAGCCGCTGGTGCACGCCGAAGCGGTGCTGCTCGTCGATCACCGCGACCGCGAGATCGGCGAACTCGACGCTCTCCTGGAACAAGGCATGGGTGCCGACGACGATCCGTATCGACCCATCGGCCAGGCCGGCCAGCGTCTCGCGGCGGGCCTTGCCCTTGTCGCGGCCGGTCAGCAGGCCGGCGGTCAGCCCGACTGGCGCCAGCAGCGCCGACAGGGTCTCGCGGTGCTGTCGCGCCAGGATCTCGGTCGGCGCCAGCATCGCCGCCTGCCGGCCATCCTCCACCGCCGCCAGCATCGCCAGCAGGGCGACCACGGTCTTGCCGCTGCCGACATCGCCCTGCAGCAGCCGCAGCATCCGGTTGGGCGCCGCCATGTCGGCATAGATCTCGGCCAGGGACAGCCGCTGGGCATTGGTCAGGGCGAAGGGCAGGGCGGCCTCGACCTTGGCGCGCAGCGACCCGTCACCCTTGGTCGGGCGGCCGGGCCTTTGGCGGGTGGAGCGGCGGAACAGGGCCAGGGCCAGCTGATTCGCCAGCAGCTCGTCATAGGCCAGGCGTTGCCGGGCCGGGGCGACGGGCAGCAGGTCGGCCCCATCCTGCGGTGCGTGGGCGCGGCGAAGCGCATCCTGCCAGCCCGGCCAGCCGCGGCGCTGCAGCCAGGCGGCGTCCTGCCATTCCGGCAGCTCGGGCGCCTTGGCGACGGCGTCGGCGATCACCTTCGCCAGGGTGCGGGGCATCAGGCCGGCGGTCAGGGGATAGACCGGCTCGACCACCGCAATCTCCTCGCGCTCCTCCAGCGGGCCGGTCCGGTCGGGATGCGGCATCTGCAAGGCGCCCTGGAACTGCTCGATCCGGCCGGAGACGATTCGGACCTGGCCGATCGGGAAGTTCGTCTCCAGCCAGTCCGGCCGGGCGTGGAAGAAGACGAGATCGATCGCCCCGGTCGCATCCGAGGCCCGCACCCGGTGCGGCGCGCGGGCGGAGGAGCCGCGGATATGGCCGTCGACATGCAGGGTCAGGGTGACGATGGTGCCCGGCATGGCCTCGCGCAGCGTGACCACGCGGCGACGGTCGATCACCCCGCTCGGCAGGTGCCACAGCAGGTCGATCGCCTTCGGTCCGGCCAGCTTTTCGATCAGCTTGGCGGTCTTCGGGCCGATGCCGTGCAGGGATTCGATGGCAGCAAAGAGTGGGAAGAGGATTTGCGGACGCAAGGCTCAGGTCTATATGGGGGCGTAAGTGGAGAAGCACCTTAAGCCAATGACCGAGCCGACCGATAGCGATGCGGCAGCACCGCTGCGCCGCCGACTGCGCTTCCGCAGCTGGCACCGCGGCACCCGCGAAGCCGATCTGCTGCTCGGCGGATTCGCCGACGCCACACTGGACCGCCTCGATGCGGCCCAGCTGGCGCGCTATGGCGAATTGCTGGGAAATGAAGACCCCGACCTGTGGGACTGGGTGACCGACCGCACGCCGGTGCCGCCCGAGGCCGACAGCGACGTGATGCAGCTGCTGCTCGACTACGCCCGGTCGCGGGGGCGCAAATGAGCGCGCTGGCCGAACGCACGGCGCCTGAAGCCGGCGCCCGCCACCACACCATCGGCGGCGTGCCGCAGGGCCAGGATGCGCGGCTGATCGCCGAGCTGGCGCGCAAGGCCGGCGGCCGCGGCCTGCTGCATGTCGCCAGCGACGACGCGCGCCTGCCGGCGCTGGAGGGGGCGCTGGCCTTCTTCGCGCCCGACCTGCCGGTGGTGGTGCTGCCGCCCTGGGACTGCCTGCCCTATGACCGCGTCTCGCCGAATCCCGAGACGGTGGCGGAGCGGGTGGATGCCCTGACCCGGCTGCTGGCCCCGCGCAAGCCCGACCAGCCCTTCATCGTCCTGACCACCATCGGCGCCGCGATGCAGCGGGTGCCGCCGCGCGCCAGCTTCGCCGAGGCCAGCCTGTCGGTCGCGCCGGGCGACCGGATCGATCTCGAGGCGCTGCAAGGCTTCCTCGCCCGCAACGGCTATGTCCGCGCCCAGACGGTGCGCGAGCCGGGCGAATTCGCCATCCGCGGCGGCATCGTCGACCTGTTCCCCCCGGGGATGGCGGAGCCGCTGCGGCTCGACCTGTTCGGCGACGAGCTGGAGAAGATCCGCCGCTTCGACGCGATGTCGCAGCGCACCACCGGCGAGGTCGAGCGGGTGACGCTCAAGCCGATGGGCGAGGTCTTCCTTGACGCAGCGTCGATCGCGCGGTTCCGCAGCGGCTATCGCGAGCTGTTCGGCGCCATCAACGACGACGACCCGCTGTACGAGGCGGTCTCCGCCGGCCGCAAGCAGGCCGGGATGGAGCACTGGCTGCCGCTGTTCCACGACCATCTCGACACCCTCTTCGACTACCTGCCCGACGCCTCGGTCACGCTCGACCACCAGATCGAGCAGGCGCGCGACCAGCGGCTGGCCCAGATCGCCGATTTCTACGAGGCGCGGCTGACCCACCAGGCGGCGCAGAAGAAGGCCAAGGGCGTGCCCTACCGGCCGATCCCGCCGGACCGCCTGTATCTCGACGTGGCGGAGTGGGATGCCGGGCTCGCCGGCCGGCCGGTCGCCGATTTCTCGCCCTTCGCCCCGCCCGAGGGCGGCACCGATGCCGGCGGCCGCCGCGGCCGCGACTTCGCCGATGCCCGAGCGAATCCTGAGACCAATCTCTACGCTGCCGCGCGCCAGCATCTGGCGGAGCTGAAGGCTGCCGGCAAGCGCGTGCTGATCGCCGGCTACACCACCGGCGCCCGCGACCGCCTGCGCTCGATGCTGTCGGAGCAGGGCAAGGCCGATTTCGCCGTGGCCGAGACCTGGCCGGGGGTGGAGAAGACCGACCCGCGCACCGCCGTGATGGTGGTGCTGCCGTTGGAGCACGGCTTCACCGCGCCCGACCTCGCCGTCGTCACCGAACAGGACATCCTCGGCGACCGGCTGACCCGGCCGCAGAAGAAGCGGCGCAAGTCGGACCAGTTCATCGCCGAGGTCTCGGCCCTGGCGGCGGGCGACATCGTCGTCCACCAGGACCACGGCATCGGCCGCTACGAGGGGCTGGAGACGCTGACCGTCGGCGGCGCGGCGCATGACTGCCTGCGCATCGTCTACGAGGGCGGCGACAAGCTGTTCGTGCCGGTCGAGAACATCGAGGTGCTGTCGCGTTACGGCTCCGGCGACATGGCCGTGGTGCTCGACAAGCTCGGCGGCGCCGGCTGGCAGGCGCGGAAAGCGCGCGTCAAGAAGCGGCTGAAGGACATGGCGGAGGAGCTGATGCGCATCGCCGCCGCCCGCGCCCTGCGCACCACCGAGCCGCTGCCGCCGCCCGAGGGCCTGTACGAGGAATTCGCCGCCCGCTTCCCCTATGCCGAGACCGAGGACCAGCAGCGCGCCATCGACGAGGTGCTGGACGACTTGCAATCCGGCCGGCCGATGGACCGCCTGGTGTGCGGCGATGTCGGCTTCGGCAAGACCGAGGTGGCGCTGCGCGCCGCCTTCACCGCCGCGGCCAACGGCGCCCAGGTGGCGGTGGTGGTGCCGACCACGCTGCTGTCGCGCCAGCATTTCCGCACCTTCTCCGAGCGGTTCAAGGGCCTGCCACTGCGCATCGGCCAGCTGTCGCGCATGGTCACGGCGAAGGAGGCGAAGCTGGTGCGCGACGAGCTGGCGGCCGGCACCATCGACATCGTCGTCGGCACCCACGCCATCCTGTCGAAGCAGGTCAGCTTCAAGAATCTCGGCCTCGTCATCGTCGACGAGGAGCAGCATTTCGGCGTGAAGCAGAAGGAGAAGCTGAAGGCGCTGCGCGAGGACGTGCATGTGCTGACGCTGACCGCGACGCCGATCCCGCGCACGCTGCAGATGTCGCTGTCCGGCGTGCGCGAGCTGTCGCTGATCACCACTCCGCCGATCGACCGGCTGGCGGTGCGCACCTTCGTGCTGCCCTTCGACCCCGTGATCATCCGCGAGGCGGTGCTGCGCGAGCATTTCCGCGGCGGCCAGACCTACTATGTCTGCCCGCGGATCGAGGATCTCGGCGAGGCGCACCAGACCCTGTTGGAGTTGGTGCCGGAGGTGAAGATCGCCGTCGCCCACGGCCAGATGCCGCCGACCCAGCTGGAGGAGGTGATGAGCGCCTTCTACGACGGCCAGTTCGACGTGCTGCTGGCCACGGCGATCGTCGAATCCGGGCTGGACGTGCCGTCGGCCAACACCATGGTGATCCACCGCGCCGATCTGTTCGGCCTGGCCCAGCTGTACCAGCTGCGCGGCCGCATCGGCCGGTCGAAGCTGCGCGGCTACGCCTATCTCACCTACGGCCCGCGCAAGGCGCTGAGCAAGACGGCGCAGCAGCGGCTGCATGTGATCGAGACGCTGGACACGCTGGGCGCCGGCTTCACCCTGGCCAGCCACGACATGGACATCCGCGGCGCCGGCAACCTGCTGGGCGAGGAGCAGTCGGGCCATATCCGCGAGGTCGGGGCCGAGCTGTACCAGCAGATGCTGGACGAGGCGGTGCGCACCGCCCGCGCCGGCGTCAGCGCGGTGGAGGACCAGGCCGACAGCTGGACGCCGCAGATCAATCTCGGCGTGCCGGTGCTGATCCCGGAGGTCTATGTCGCCGACCTGCAGATCCGGCTCGACCTCTACCGCCGGATCTCGGCGCTGGAGGGCCAGGCGGAGCTGGACGGCTTCGCCGCCGAGCTGATCGACCGCTTCGGTGCCCTGCCGGAGGAGGTCGAGAACCTGCTGGAGCTGGTGGCGATCAAGCGGCTGTGCCGCGTCGCCGGGATCGAGCGGCTGGATGCCGGGCCGAAGGGCGCGGTGGTCGGCTTCCGCGACAACCAGTTCGCCAAGCCCGACAAGCTGATCGGCTTCATCCAGCGCATGGCCGGGGCGATCAAGGTCCGGCCCGACCAGAAGCTGGTCTACGCGCGAAGCTGGGAAACCCCGCAGGACCGCGTCACCGGCGCCCGCAAGCTGGTGCAGCGCCTGGCCGACCTGGCGGGGTAGTTCCCGACGTCAGAGGCGCAGGCTACGCCCGTTCCGACAGCGGGGCGGAGACGGCGTGTTCGCGGGAGAGGTCGAGCAGCGGCAGGAAGGCGCTCGGCTCCTGCGCGCCGGAGACGGCGTAGCGGCCGTCGAAGACGAAGCACGGCACCGCCTGGATGCCGAGCTGCCGGGCCCGCAGGTCGGCCGTCTGGATCTCGGCGACCCCGAGCTCGCTGGCCAGAACCCCCGCCACCCGCTTGCGGTCGAAGCCGATCTCGACGGCGATGCTGATCAACGTCGCCCGGTCGCCGACATCCAGCCCCTGGGCGAAATAGGCGGAGAACAGGGCGTCGACCATGCGGTCGGCCTCCCCCAACTCGCCGGCATGGCGGATCAGCCGGTGGGCCTCGACCGTGTTCGGGGTGCGGCGGATGATGCTCTGGTTCAGGGGCAGGCCTTCCTTGGCGGCGGCCTCGGCCACGACGGCGTTGATCTGCCGCATCCGCTCGCGGCCGCCGAACTTGGCGATCATGTAGCTCTGCCGGTCGACGCCGACCTTCGGCATCTCCGGATTCAGCTGGAAGGGCTGCCAGCGGATCTCCAGACCCGGCAGCGGCCTGATGGCCAAAGCGCGCTCCAGCCGGTGCTTGCCGATATAGCACCAGGGGCACACCACATCGAAGAAGACGTCGATCCGCATTCACACACTATCCCGCGCAGCGTCGCCCTTGGATACGGGATTCGTTTCCTGTGCGGCTGCCTCGCCGTCGAGCCTCGCATCCGGATCGACGATCTCGGCGGCCAGAAGGTTGAGCGCCAAGGCGTTGCGCTCGGCCTCCTGCGCCTGGCGGTCGGTCTTGGCCCGGCGGTCCTGGCGCCGGTCCGCCGCCTGCACCGCCCGCGTCAGCTTGTCCGGGTCGCGCGGCCCGCCGCCGCGGTTCTTCCATCCCGGCATGTCGGTTTCCCTCCGGTCAGGACCGTTTGGTCTTGGTCTTTACCGTGCCGACCCGGGTCTTGAGCATCTGGCGCGCGGCCCGGTACTCGGTGCGGAAGCGCAGCAACTGGCCGCACAGGAAGGCGATGCGCCGCTTCAACAGCTGGTCGGGCGCGGCCTCGCCGCCCAGGATCCGGCCGTCGGCACCGGTGACGAAGTCGCGGATCGCCGCCTCGACGCCCGATGGCTCCAGGTTGTGCGCCAGGCGGTTGCGCAGCCGGTTCAACTTCTCCGCCGCGTCCAGGATGCTGTCGAGCGTCTCGTTCTTAATCAGCGCCCGCAGGAACTGGGTCTTGATGAAGAAGTTGATCTGCAGCCCGTCCAGCGCGGCCGGGTTCGCCAGCATCTCGTGCAGCAGGTGGTTGATCTCCTCCTCCAGCAGAAGATGGCCCTTCAGGATGATCAGCGTGGTGTCGTCCGTCCGCGGAAAGTGGCGGAGGAAGGTGAGAAGCGAATCCTGGAGGTCCATGGCTACCATGTGGCCGGGGCAGGGGCGCATCATCCGGGGACGCCGCCCTCCTGGCAAGGGCGCCATCGCCGCGGCCGTGTCGCAAACGTGTCGCCGCCTTCGCAGTCCGGGTCGGTTCCAGGCTAGCGACGACGGGCGGCTTCCCCGCTAAATGCCATCCGTGGCTTGTCAGCGGATGCAGCCGGCGATCGAGGGCCCTCATGGCGGATGACGATATCGACCTGAACGCGCTGAACGACGAGGAACTCGTCGAACAGATGTGGGACGACCTCTATGACGGTCTCGCCGATGAGATCGTGGAGGGCGTCAACATCCTGCTGGCGCGCAAATGGACCCCCTACGACGTGCTGACCAAGGCGCTGGTCGAGGGCATGCGCATCGTCGGCATCGACTTCCGCGACGGCATCCTGTTCGTGCCCGAGGTGCTGCTGGCCGCCAACGCCATGAAGCGGGGCATGTTCATCCTGCGGCCGCTGCTGGCCGAGACCGGCGCGCCCAAGGTCGGCAAGATGGTGATCGGCACGGTCAAGGGCGACATCCACGACATCGGCAAGAACCTGGTGTCGATGATGATGGAAGGCGCCGGCTTCGAGGTCATCGACCTCGGCATCAACAATCCGGTCGAGAACTACCTGAAGGCGATCGAGGAGCACCAGCCCGACATCGTCGGCATGTCCGCCCTGTTGACGACCACCATGCCCTACATGAAGGTCGTCATCGACACCTTGAAGGAGCAGGGGATCCGCGACGACTACGTGGTGCTGGTCGGCGGTGCGCCCCTGAACGAAGAATTCGCACGGGAAATCGGCGCCGACGCCTATTGCCGCGACGCGGCGGTGGCGGTGGAGACGGCCAAGGACTTCATGCGGCGCAAGCACAACCAGCCGAAGGCCGTGGCGGGCTGAGGCCCGACGCAGCGCTGGTCGAGCGGTTCGGCGTGGCCGGGGTCGCCCCCGGCCCCGACCGCACCCTGCTGATCGCCTGCGGCGCCCTGGCGCGCGAGACGCTGGCCGTGATCCGCGCCAACGGCATCGAGGACCGCGTCGCGGTCACCTGCCTGCCCGCCATCCTGCACAATCGGCCCGAGCGCATCTCCGAGCGGCTGCGCCAGCGCATCCGCACCGCCCGCGCCATGGGCTGGACCCGGATCCGCATCGCCTATGCCGATTGCGGCACCGGCGGCGGCATCGACCGGATGCTGGCGGAGGAGGGGGTGGACCGCATCGGTGGCCCGCACTGCTATTCCTTCTTCGCCGGAGCGCCCGATTTCGACCGGCTGATGGAGGAGGAGCCGGGCAGCTTCTTCCTGACCGACTTCCTGACCCGCCACTTCCACACCCTGGTCGTCGAAGGCATGGGCCTGGACCGCCATCCGGAACTGCTGCCGATGTTCTTCGGCAACTATCGGCGCGTGGTCTACCTCGCCCAGACCGAAGATCCGGCGCTGCAGGCCCAGGCCAAGGCGGCGGCGGAACGGCTGGGCTTGGACTACGAATACCGCTTCACGGGATACGGCGAGTTCGCCGGCTTCGTGGCGGCGTCCGCCTGACCGTTCCTCAATCGAGAGTCTTCATGCCGCAGCTCATCATCGTCTCCTGGCGCGACATCCCCAGCCAGGTCACCGCCAAGGCCGGCCGGCGCGACCAGGCCAAGGTGCTGCTGTCGCAGCGCTTCCAGGATGCGATCGACCGCGCCGCCATGCGCGGCAAGGCGCGCGATGCCGACAGCTATCTCGGGGAATGGAAGAAGTCCGAGCCGGTGGAGTGCGGCGAGGACCTGCAGGCCGAAGCCGACGCGGCGGCGGCACGGATCGAGGCAGCCTATGACGCCGCCCGGCTGAAGGCGCTGGTCGAGGCCGGCGGTGTCGAAGGCGGGGAGAGCGCCTGACGCGCCTGTGGCAGGCGATGCCGCTGCAAGACGATCCCCGGACCGCCATCCCGCCTAGCGTCGATGCTATCGAACCTCCAGGCAAGGCGGTCACGGCATGACGGACACGGTGATCAGTTCGGCGACCAAAGAGATCGCCATCGGCTTCGAACGGCCCTTCGTCATCATCGGGGAGCGGATCAACCCGACCGGCCGCAAGATCCTGGCCGAGGAGATGAAGGCCGGCGACTACAGCCGGGTCCAGTCCGACGCCCTGGCTCAGGTCGCGGCCGGCGCCCAGATGCTGGACGTCAATGCCGGCATCCCGCTGGCGGACGAGCCGCGCATCCTGGCGGAATGCATCCAACTGGTGCAGTCGATCACCGACGTGCCGCTGTCGATCGACAGCTCGATCGTCGCGGCGCTCGAGGCCGGGCTGTCCGTCTACAAGGGCAAGGCCCTGGTCAACTCCGTCACCGGCGAGGATGAGCGGCTCGAGACGGTGCTGCCGCTGGTGAAGAAGTACGGCGCCGCCGTCGTCGCCATCTCCAACGACGAGACCGGCATCTCCGAGGACCCCGACGTCCGCTTCGCCGTCGCCAAGAAGATCGTCGAGCGGGCGCGCGACCACGGCATCTCCTACGCCGACATCGTGGTCGACCCGCTGGTGATGCCGATCGGCGCCATCAACACCGCCGGGCGGCAAGTGTTCGCGCTGGTCCGCCGGCTGCGCGAGGAGCTGAAGGTCAACACCACCTGCGGCGCCTCCAATGTCAGCTTCGGCATGCCCAACCGGCACGGGCTGAACGCCGCCTTCCTGACCATGGCGATCGGTGCGGGCATGACCTCGGCCATCACCAACCCGCTGCATGCCGAAAGCCTGCAGGCGGTGCTGGGCGCCGACACCATGATGGGGCATGACCCCCATTGCGCCCGCTGGATCCGCCAGTATCGTGAGCCCGCGCCGGAAGGTGCCGAGGCCAGCGGTGCGCGCGGCGGCCGCGAGGGCCGTCGGCGGCGCGGATGAGATGGGATTGATGGGCGACGCCTCGGCCGGGGTATCGCAATGGTGACGGGTTGGCGATGAACATGATCGATGCAGGGCAGCCGGCCAGCCAGGAGGCGAAGGAGACGGCGCTCGTCGTCTTCACCCCCTCGGGCCGGCGCGGGCGTTTCGCCATGGGCACGCCGCTGCTGCAGGCGGCGCGGTCGCTCGGCGTCGATGTCGACAGCGTCTGCGGCGGGCGGTCGATCTGCGGCCGCTGCCAGGTCGAGATCGGCAGTGGGCAGTTCGCCAAGCACGGCATCGAATCCCGGGCCGGCCATGCCTCCGAGGCAGGGATGGCGGAGCTTCGCTACGCCGAGAAGCGCGGGCTGAAGCCCGGCCGGCGGCTGTCCTGCCAGACCCTGATCCAGGGCGACCTGGTGGTCGACGTGCCGGCCGAAAGCCAGGTGCACAAGCAGGTCGTCCGCAAGGATGCCGAGCACCGCATCATCGAGGTCGATCCCGCGGTCAAGCTCTACTACGTCGAGGTGCGCGAGCCCGACATGCACGACCCCTCCGGTGATCTGCGCCGGCTGGAAGAAGCGCTGGCGGAGCAATGGGGCATCACCGGCCTGGACTGCGATCTCAGGGTGGTGCAGCGGCTGCAGAAGGCACTGCGCGGCCCGGGCGCCTCGGGGGGCGGCGAGGGCGCCTGGACCTGCACCGTGGCGGTGCGCGAGCAACGGGTGAAGCGGCTGCTCGCCGTCTGGCCCGGCTTCCGCGACAAGATCTACGGCCTGGCCTACGACATCGGCTCGACCACCATCGCCTGCCACCTCTGCGACATCGAGACCGGCGAGGTCGTCGCCTCCGGCGGCGCCATGAACCCGCAGATCCGCTTCGGCGAGGATCTGATGAGCCGGGTCAGCTACATCATGATGAACCCCGGCGGCGACAAGGCGCTGACCGAGGCGGTGCGAGGCGCGCTGAACGATCTCGCCGCCCACGTCACCGCCCAGGCCGGGCTGGAGGTCGAGGACGTGCTGGAGGTGACGCTGGTCGGCAACCCGATCATGCATCACCTGGTGCTGGGCATCGACCCGATCGAGCTGGGCGGCGCCCCCTTCGCCCTGGCCACCGACCAGGCGATCAACATCTGGGCGACCGAGATCGACCTCAGGATCCACCCCAACGCCCGGGTCTATGTGCTGCCCTGCATCGCCGGCCATGTCGGCGCCGACACCGCGGCGGTGATCCTGTCGGAGGAGCCGCACAAATCCGACGACCTCCGGCTGATCGTCGATGTCGGCACCAATGCCGAGATCGTGCTGGGCAACAGGCACCGGCTGCTGGCCTGTTCCAGCCCGACCGGCCCGGCCTTCGAAGGCGCGCAGATCTCCTCCGGCCAGCGGGCGGCACCCGGCGCGATCGAACGGGTGCGGGTCGACCGCGTGACGCTGGAGCCGCGCTTCCGCGTCATCGGCAGCGATCTGTGGTCGGATGACGACGGCTTCGCCGAGGCAGTGCGCCGCACCGGCGTCACCGGCATCTGCGGCTCCGGCATCATCGAGGTGCTGGCCGAGATGTTCCTGGCCGGGATCATCACCCAGGACGGCGTGATCGACGGCGCCATGGCGGCGCGCAGCGAGCGGGTGGTGCCGGACGGGCGCACCTTCAGCTACGTGCTGTACAAGGATGCCGAGCGCGAGCTGCGGGTGACCCAGAACGACATCCGGGCGATCCAGCTGGCCAAGGCCGCCCTCTATGCCGGCGTGCGCCTGCTGATGGACAAGCTCGGCGTCGACCAAGTCGACCGCATCACCCTGGCCGGCGCCTTCGGCAGCCATATCGACGTGAAATACGCCATGGTGCTGGGGCTGATCCCCGATTGCGACCTGACCAAGGTGGTGGCCGGCGGTAACGCCGCGGGCACCGGCGCCCGCATCGCCCTGGTGAATCGCAGCGCCCGGGCCGAGATCGAGCAGATCGTCCGCCGGGTCGAGAAGATCGAGACCGCGGTCGAGCCGATGTTCCAGCAGCATTTCGTCGAGGCCATGGCCTTGCCGCACAAGACCGCCGCCTTCCCGAACCTCGCGGCGGTGGTCGACCTTCCGGCCCCGAAGGTGTCGGATGGCGGCGATGGCGAAGGCGGCCGCCGCCGGCGCCGCCGCGGCTAGGGCTGTTGGCGCGGCGGGGCGCATCTGCTATTGCCACGCTGTCGCCGCATTCGTCCTGGCGGCACGGTGAATGCGAGAACAACCATGTTTCCCGAACGGCTCACCGAAGGATACCGCGCCTTCCTGGGCGGCCGCTTCGCCAGCGAGCGCAATCGCTACGAGATGCTGGCCGAGGCCGGGCAGAAGCCCGAGATCATGGTCATCGGCTGCGTCGATTCCCGGGTGTCGCCCGAGGTCATCTTCGACGCCGCGCCGGGCGAATTGCTGGTCGTGCGTAACGTCGCCAACCTGGTGCCGCCCTATGAGCCGGACCGGGAGACCCAGCACGGCACCAGCGCGGCGCTGGAATTCGGCGTCCAGGCCCTCAGGGTCAAGCACATCGTCGTGCTGGGCCATGCCCATTGCGGCGGCATCCGCGCCTTCGCCGACGAGCAGGAGCCGCTGTCGCCGGGCGACTTCATCGGCCGCTGGATGTCGCAGATCGCCCCGGCGGCGGAAGGCCTCGGCCCCCGTCGGCCGGAGGACGGCGACGACTATCTGCGCCGGCTTGAGTTCGCGTCGGTCGAACTCAGCCTGCAGAACCTGATGACCTTCCCCTGCATCTCGATCCTGGTCGGGCGCGGCAAGCTGCAGCTGCACGGCGCCTATTTCGGCGTCGCCTCCGGCCGCCTGCTGGTGCGGGATCCGGACACCGGGCGCTTCGAGCCGGTGGCGGATGAAGGCAAGGGCGGGCTGGCCGCGATCCGCTGTTCCTGACTCCGGCGGCGCCCGGGGCGAGGGGCGGGCGGCGTCAGCCCTTCTTGAGTTCGAACGGGACGTCGAAGGACCCGCTCTTGCCGGTCGCCTTGTCGTGGACGGTGAAGGTGGCGACGTACTGGCCGTCGGGCGCGTCGGTCAGGGTCAAGGTCAGGTTGAGGAACATCTCGCGCACCCGGTCGCGGCTTTCGACCTTGAAGGTCTGGAAGTCCTTCTGCTCGCCAAGTGCTTCGCCTGTGGCCGATTTCAGCGAGAAGTCGATCGACAGGTCGATCCGGTACAGCTCGCCATCCTTGCTCCAGCCGAAGCCGGTGGGCTCGGCGTAGAAGCGCAGCGGGGACGTGCCGTCGAACACGCTGGTCTCGCGCGGGCTGAACGACCCGTAGCTCTGCGCCGGGGCCGCCACCAGCAGCGACCGGTGGAAGGCCAGCGGCGCCTGCAGCCAGGCTTCGATCGCGGCGTCGTTGAAGGCCTTGTAGGCGTCGGCGAACTGCCCGGCCTGCAGCAGCTGGGTGCCCTTGGCCGCCAGCTGCCCGGCGTCGTCGGCCCTGGCCGCGGTCGCGGCGCCGGCCAGGGCAAGGGTCAGGGCTGCGATCCGGAGCAGGGAAGGGTGGGCCATGCTGTCGTCCTTGGGGCATCGGGCTGGGGGGGGAACCGGACCCTCAACCCACGGACGACAGGCGGCGTTCCGTCGCCGGCCGCAGACCGCGTCAGTGCCCGCTATGGGACTCCCGTTCGGCCAGGATCGCCTCGCTGGTCGCCACCAGCACCGACAGCGCCACGCCCTCGGCCGCCAGCCCGACCTCCGGCAGCGCCGGGAAGGTCGGCGCGATGCGGATGTTCTGGTCCTGCGGGTCCTTACCGTAGGGGAAGGTCGCGCCCGGGGCCACCATCGCCACCCCGGCCTCCTGCGCGAGGGTCACGACGCGGCGGGCCGAACCCGGCCGCACGTCCAGGCTGATGAAATAGCCGCCCTCCGGCTCGGTCCAGCGGGCGACGCCGGCGCCGTCGAGATGCTCGGCGAACACCGCCTGCACCCGCTGGAACTTCGGCACCAGGATCTGGCGGTGGCGCTCCATCAGCGCGGCGATGCCGGCCATGTCGCGCAGCAGCCGGACATGGCGCAGCTGGTTCAGCTTGTCCGGCCCGATCGACTGGCGGCTGAGATGCTTGCGCGCCCAATCCAGATTCGCGGTGGAACTGGCGAACAGCGACAGGCCGGCGCCGGCAAAGGTGACCTTCGAGGTCGAGCCGAAGACGAAGGGCCGGTTGGCGTGGCCGTGCCGGGCGCAGGCCGCGAGGATGTCGGCCAGCTGGTGCGGCCGGTCGGTCAGGTGGTGGACGGCATAGGCGTTGTCCCAGAACAGCCGGAAATCCGGGGCGGCCGTGCGCATCGCCGCCAGCCGCTCGACCGTCTCGTCGGAATAGGTCTCGGCGGTCGGGTTGCTGTATTTCGGCACGCACCACATGCCCTTGATGCCGGGATCCCCGGCCACCAGCCGCTCCACCACATCCATGTCCGGCCCGTGCCCGGTCAGCGGCACCGGGACCAAGCGGATACCGAAGCCTTCGCAGATCGAGAAGTGGCGGTCGTAGCCGGGCACCGGGCACAGGAAGCTGACCGGCGCCTGGGCAGACCACGAAGCGGTGCCGTCCGGCACGCCGTGCAGCAGGGCGAAGACGATCAGGTCGTGCATCAGCGTCAGGCTGGAATTGCCGCCGACCAGCATCTGGTCGGCCGGCGCGCCCAGCATCGGGGCGAACAGCGCCCGCGCCTCCGGCAGACCGCGCACATCGCCGAGATAGTTGCGACAGTCGCCGCCATCCTGGGCCTTGAAGCCGTCGGTCCCCGGCAGGTCGAGCAGCGCGTTCGACAGGTCCAGTTGCTCCGCCGACGGCTTGCCGCGGGTGCTGTCCAGCTTCAGTCCGCGGGCCTTGAAGGCGGTGTGCCGGTCGCCCGCCTGACGCCGGAAGGCGCGGAGATCGTCGGTCATCAGGGTCTCGAGGCGCGGCATGGCCGTCTCCCAGGCTGGAGTGTTGCGAAGCGGACCCTACCGGCCAGGCCCGAGGCGAGGCCAGAGCCGAGCCATGCGATCCGGACGGCCCTGGTCTGCCGGCTCTTCCCTGCGGGCATGGCTGGTCGCTGTCAGCCGATGCGCCGGCAGGTCATCGCGAAGGACGGCAGAGATTCGATCTCGGCGGATCCGATGACGGCCTGCAGCGCCGCCATGTCGATCCCGGCCAGCGGTGCCGCCTCGAACGCCGTGAGCGGCTGGGGCAGCAGCGCCAGGCCGTTGTCGACCTCCCAGCGGCCATCCTGCAGCTGCGTGCTGTCCACCGGCACCGCCTCGCCCACCCGCCACCCCGCCTCGCGCAGCACGGCCGTGAGCGCGGCCTGCGACAGCGGGGTCCGGACATTGCCGTCGAAGGCGGAGTCGAGGCGCGCCATCCGGCCCTGCAGGATCACCGCCAACAGGTGCGGGATCTGGGTCGGCTTGGTCGGCTGCAGGTCCCATTCCGACAGGCACAGCCGGTCGGTCCAGTCGCCGAGGCGCCGGAGCGTGCGGCGCAGCACCTCCGCCGAGCGGAAGTACCAGGAGCAGTGGGCCAGCACGGCGCAGTCGTACCGGCTGTGGGGCAGCGGGATCGCCGGGTCCAGGATGTCGGCCCCGAAGCGGAAGCCGATGCGGCCGCCGAGGGAAGACCGGCCGATGCGCTCCGCCGCATCGGCGAGCGTGTCCGGCGCGCCGTAGCCTCCGTCCGCTGCGTCGATCGCGGTGACATGGCCGTCGGGGCCCACGGCGGCGGCGAGGGCCACGGTGGTGTCGCCCTGGCCGCAACCGATCTCCAGCACCCTGGCGCCCGGCGCGATCCGCCAATGCTCGACCAGCCGCATGCGGAAGCGGGTCTGGGCCAGCTGGATGGCATGCGCCGGCCCTGCGAGACCGAGGCCGGCCACGACCCCGTCCGCATCCATCATGTCGTCCGGTGTGGTCACCGCTGCCCCATCATCCGCCGGCCCCCGATCAGCCGCCTCGGGGCGGCCGACCGGGCCAAGCCTCAACCCGCCTGCTGCGCTTCCTTGTTCAGCAGGTTGCGCTCCAGCTGGGTGCGCAGGGTCTCGTCGGCGAAGTAGGAGAGGTTCTGTTCGCGGATCCTGGCGCCCTCCTCGTCGTAGAGGAAAGGCAGGGTGCAGTATCGCGTGCCCTTGGTCACCGGCAGCGCCTCATGCAGCAGCGAGCACGAGAACACCACGGCGCCGCCGGTCGGGGCGCGGTAGCTGTGCCGGTCGTATTCCGGGAAGCGCAGCTCGCCGCCCTCGAACTCGTCGGCGTTCAGGTTGATGGTGACGGCGAAGCGGCGATGCGCCGTGCCCTTGGTGGTGTTGTCGCGATGGGCGCGGAAATAGCCGCCCTCGCCGGCGTCGTAGCAGGCGACGATGTAGCGCTCGATCCGGGTGGCGTTGAACTGGAAGGCCTTCTTGATCTCCGGCACCAGCCGCCGTTCGATCCGGGCCTTCATGGCCAGGCGCAGTTCGTCATCCTCGATCGTCGCATCCTTGCGGCGCTTGTGGCTGTGGTCGAGCGCGCCGACGGTGCGGCCGTCGGGCAGCGACTGCATGAAGCCGCTCTCCTCGCCGCCGACCTTGTTGTAGTAGTCGATCAGGCGGCGGCAGAACGCCGGCTCGAACAGGTACGGCACCGTCAGCACCGGCGCGCCCGGGATGCCGGTGCCGAGCGAGGTCAGCGGCGGCAGGCGGCTGACGAAATCGACCAGCGCCTTGGCGTGCTCCACGCCGTCCTGCAGCGCGAACCGGCCGAGGATGCGGAGGTTGGGCGACAGCACGAAGCTGACGCGATGCTGCTCCGCGCCATAGGCGTCGGAGATCTTGTTCTCGAAATCGAAGAAATAGCGCAGTCCCGGAACCCGGCCGGGCAGGCGCTGCTGCTCGACATCGGTGCGGTCCCGGGTGACGCCGAAGAAGGAGGCATGGCCGTCGTTGAACGGTCCGATGTCGGCCGCGATCGCCGCCAGCAGCCGCGCCACCTGGGGCTCGCCGGCCGACCCGAAGAAACTGAGCACGATGTATCGTCCGGCGACCGTGTCGAACCGGAAATCCTCGCGCTGCGCCGTCGGGGCCACGAAAAGCGGGGCAGGATCCCCCGGCTCCAGCAGACGGGCCATATAAACCCTCCATGAAAAAAAGCGCATCTCTATTGAGAGCTAATCTCATATTACAGCAGGAATGCGGCGGCGATAGTGCCCTGCGTTGCATGTCGCATCGAAGCTGTTGCGTGGCGAATCCGGGCGGCGCGACGGCCCCCGGGCGTGCCACGGTTCGGCCCCATGATCGGGCCAATGTCGCGACGAGGTCAGGATGAGCCGCAACCGAACCACACCGCGCCGCCGCCGCGAAGGGCCCGTGGGCATCGCCCAGCTGCCGTGGCAGCTGGTGGAGAACCCGCTGCCGCCGGTGGAGGTGCTGCGCCCGGATCAGGTCGAACGCATCCATGACGCGTCGCTGACCATCCTGGAAGAGATCGGGATGGATTTCCTGCATGACGAGGCGATCGAGATCTGGCGCCAGGCCGGCGCCCGGACCACGCCGGGCAGCCGCCGCGTCCGCTTCGACCGCGGCATGGTGCTGGAGGCGGTGGCCAAGGCGCCGTCGGACTACACCTTCCACGCCCGCAACCCGGAGCGCGACGTCCATATCGGCGGCCGGTCGATCGTCTTCGCCTCGGTCGGGTCGGCCCCCAACGTCTCCGACATCGAGGGCGGGCGCCGGGTCGGCAACTACCGCGACTACTGCAACCTGATCCGCCTCGGCCAGGCGCTGAACGCGATGCACATCTTCGGCGGCTATCCGGTCGAGCCGGTGGACCTGCATCCTTCGACCCGGCATCTCGATGCGCTGCGGGCCTTCGTCACCCTGTCGGACAAGCCGTTCCACGCCTATGCGCTGGGCCGCACCCGCATGCTGGACGGGATCGAGATCGCCCGCATCGCCCGCGGCGTCAGCCGCGACCAGCTGCTGCGCGAGCCAAGCCTGTTCACCGTGGTCAACACCTCCTCGCCGCTGCGCCTGGACGGGCCGATGATCGAGGGCCTGATCGAGATGGCGAAGGCCGGGCAGATCGTCGCCGTCACCCCCTTCACCCTGGCCGGCGCGATGGCGCCGGCGACCCTGGCGGGCGCCCTGGCGCAGCAGAACGCCGAGGCGCTGGCCACCATCGCGCTGATCCAGATGGTGCGGCCGGGGGCGCCGGTGATGTATGGCGGCTTCACCTCGAATGTCGACATGAAGTCGGGCGCGCCGGCCTTCGGCACCCCGGAATACGCCAAGGCGGCCCTGGCCGGCGGCCAGCTGGCGCGGCGCTACGGCCTGCCCTACCGGTCCTCCAACACCAACGCCTCGAACGCGGTCGACGTGCAGGCGACCTATGAGAGCATGGTCTCGCTGTGGGCCGCGACCCAGGGCCACGCCAATATGATCATGCACAGCCTGGGCTGGCTCGAGGGCGGGCTGCGCGCCAGTTTCGAGAAGATGATCATCGATGCCGAGCTGGTGCAGACCATGGTCGAGTTCATGAAGCCGATCGTGGTCGACGACGACACGCTAGGTCTCGACGCGATCCGCGAGGTCGGGCCCGGCGGCCATTTCTTCGGCTGCCAGCACACGCTGGCCCGCTACGAGAGCGCGTTCTACGCGCCGCTGTTGTCCGACTGGCGGAACTTCGAGGCCTGGCAGGAGGCGGGGGCCCCGGACGCGACCCAGCGGGCGCACCAGCTGTACAAGCGCATCCTGGCCGAATTCGAACCCCCGCCGCTCGACCCCGCCATCGCTGAGGAGCTCGACGCCTTCGTCGCCCGGCGGAAGGAGGAGGGTGGGGTGATCAGCGACTGAGAGACCGCCTGGAAACGCTACTGGCGCGGCCGCCTGACGGCGGTTTCTCCGCTTCCGGTGCTCACGGACCCAAACGTCCGCCGCGCGCCGGTTCTCGAAACCACCCCCATTCGACTCGCGCCGGCGCGTTTCCAGATGATCTCTGAGCGCTCACGCGCTGCCGATCAGGATCCCGGTCAGGAACACCAGGGCGCCGCCGACTCCCACCTGGAAGGCGGAGGACAGCAGCGGCGTGTCCATGAAGCGGTGACGGATCCAGGAGATCACCGCCAGCTCCACCGCCACCACTCCGACCGCGATGCCGGTGGCGACGCGGAAGTCCGGGATCAGGTAGGGCAGGGTGTGGCCGAGGCCGCCCAGCGCCGTCATGCCGCCGCAGACCAGGCCGCGCAGCCACGGCCGGCCGCGCCCGGTCAGGCTGCCGTCGTCGGACAGCGCCTCGGCGAAGCCCATGCTGATGCCGGCGCCGACCGAGGCGGCGAGGCCGACCAGGAAGGTGTCGAAGCTGTCACGGGTGGCGAAGGCCGCGGCGAACAGCGGTGCCAGGGTGGAGACCGACCCGTCCATCAGTCCGGCCAGGCCGGGCTGCACGATCTGCAGCACGAACAGCCGGCGCTCGTCCTCGCCCTCGCGCTTCTGGACCTTGGCCGGAGCGTGCTTCTCCTCCAGCTGCTCGGCGATGTGCTCGTGCCGTCGCTCCTCCTCCGCCAGGTCGCCCAGCAGTTGGCGCACGGCGACATCGGTGGCGCGGCCGGCGGCGCGTTCGTAGAAGCGCCGGGTCTCTGCTTCCATCGCCTCGGCCTGCTTGCGCACCGTGTCGAGCGACAGCGGCCGGGTCAGCCACACCGGGCGCCGGCGGATGAAGCCGCGGACATGGTGGCGGCTGATCAGCGGGATGTGGTCGCCGAAGCGATCCTTGTAGAGCGTGAGCAGGCGGTGGCGATGCCCATCCTCCTCGCGGCCCATGCCGCGGAAGATCGCGGCCGATGCCGGGAAATCGGCACTCAAGCCCTCGGCGAAATCGCCATAGACCCGGGAATCCTCCTCCTCCAGCGAGATCGCCAGCGCCAGCAGCTCCCGCTCCGTCAGCTCGGAAAAATCCTTCATCGCCCGTCTCCACACCGACTCCCGCTTCGCTTCTCGTCCGGGCGGCGGGCGAAGGCAATGACGAACGACTCGCAGACGCCGGACCGGGGGCGGGCCCGGGCCTCGGGGAGGGTCAGGCGCATCGATGTCGCAGTCGGGATATAAATTCATAACGATATCCTTATATTGTGGTGGAGTTCCCCTCGGGCCGGCAGTAGCGTTTCCAGCTCCGTCGCGCCCATCCGCGGTTTCCATGAAGGTCCGGCCATGACCAGCACCCGCTTCCCCGATCTCCTTGCCGCCAAGCCGATCCTGTTCGCCGATGGCGGCATGGGCACCGGCCTGTTCGGCCAGGGGCTGGAGACCGGCGACAGCCCGGAGCTGTGGAACGTCGACCAGCCGGCGCGGGTGCAGGCGGTGCATCGCGGCTTCGCCGAAGCCGGATCCGACATCATCCTGACCAACACCTTCGGCGGCAACGCGCGCCGGCTGACGCTGCACAGCGCCCAGAACCGGGTGCGCGAGCTGAACGTGGCCGGCGCCCGCATCGCCCGCGCAGTGGCGGAGGAGTTTGACCGCCCGGTCATCGTCGCCGGCTCGATGGGGCCGACCGGGGACATCTTCCAGCCGGTCGGCGTGCTGAGCTACGAGGAGGGCGTCGCCGCCTTTGCCGAACAGGCCGAGGCGCTGGCCGAGGGCGGCGTCGACGTGCTGTGGATCGAGACCATCTCGGCGGCGGAGGAGATCCAGGCGGCGATCGAGGGCGCGTCGCGCACCGGCCTGCCGATCGTATCGACCATGACCTTCGACACCAATGGCCGCACCATGATGGGGCTGACGCCGGAGGCGGCGATCACCCATGGCCGCAACTGCGCCTGCCGGCCCAGCGCCTTCGGCGCCAATTGCGGCATCGGCCCGGCCCAGCTGCTGGACAGCATCCTCGGCCTGGTTCGCGCGTCGGACGGCAATGACATCATCGTCGCCAAGGGCAATTGCGGCATCCCGCAGTATCGCCAGGGCGCCATCGTCTATGACGGCACGCCGGAGATCATGGCTTCTTACGCCATCCTGGCGCGCGACGCCGGCGCCCGCATCATCGGCGGCTGCTGCGGCACCACACCGGAGCACATCCGCGCCATGGTCGCGGCGGTGAACGGCACCGCGCGCGGCCCGGTGCCGGATGTCGAGACGGTCGAACGCCTGCTGGGCCCGATCAAGACCCAGTCGGGCCGACCGGCCGAAGGCGGCGGCGAGCGCGAAGGCCGCCGGCGCCGCCGCGCCTGAGGCGGCATCGCCTGTCGCTGCGCCGCGCATCGATTACGAATCGGTAACTACCCCTTGGTGATCCGGCGGGCCTAGGGTTCGGTCCTTCGCTCCCTGCCGGACCCTCCATGACTGACCATCCGCCTGTCTGCGCGGCCCTGACCGGGGTTGCGCAGGAAGCCTTGTCGCGGCCTCATCGCGCCACGCCCACCGTCGAACGTCGCCGCCGCAGCACCGGCCTGGCGCCATGTGCGGCATAGCCGGCCTGGTGACGTGCCGAAGCGGGCCGCCGGATGCGGCGATGCTGTCCCGCCTCGAACGGGCCCTGGATCATCGCGGGCCGGATTCCTCCGGCCGCTTCGTCGGCGACGGCGTCGCCCTGATCTCGACCCGTCTCGCCATCGTCGACGTGGCCCATGGCCAGCAGCCGTTTCACGGGCCGGCCGACACCGTCCTCGTCGCCAATGGCGAGATCTACAACGCCCCGGCGCTGCGCGCCACAGTGGGGGTGGAGCACCTCGCGACCGGATCGGATTGCGAGCCGCTGGTGCACCTCTACGCCGGCCGGGGCCCGTCCTTCGCCGAGGATCTGCGCGGCATGTACGCCATCGCCGTCTATGACCGGCCGCGGCGGCGGCTGGTGCTGTCGCGCGACCCTTTCGGCATCAAGCCGCTGTACTATGTCGAGAGCGGCGGCACCTTCGCCTTCGCGTCCGAGCCGCAGGCCCTGTTCAAGGCCGGGCTGGCCCGGCCGGAGGTGGCGACGCCGCAGCGCGCCGAGCTGATGCAGCTCAAATTCACCACCGGCGAGGACACCATCTTCCCGCAGGTCCGCCGCGTCCTGCCCGGCGAGACGCTGGTGGTGGAGGACGGCCGCATCGTCCGGCGGCTGCACCGCGCCGCCTTGCCGGCCGCGATGGCGGGCTGGGCCGGCGATCCTGATTGCACGCTCGCCGCGCTGGACCGTGTGCTGGAGGACAGCGTCGGCGTCCACCTCAACTCCGACGTGCCCTGTGGGTTGTTCCTGTCCGGCGGGGTCGATTCCTCGCTGCTGCTGGCCTATGTCCGCCGCATGGCGGGCCGGCGGGTCCAGGCGATCACTATCGGCTATGACGGCGCTGATCCCGCGGATGAGAGCCGGGAGGCGATCCGGGTCGCGGCGCTGGCCGGCGCCGATTGCGAGCGGGTGGAGATGGATGCGGCGGCGTTCTGGGCCCTGGCGCCCGCCGTCGCGGCGGCACTGGACGACCCCACCGGCGACCCCGCCGCCTTGCCGACCTACTGCATGGCCCAGGCGGCCGCGAAGGGCGGGCTCAAGGTGATGCTGTGCGGCGAGGGCGCCGACGAGCTGTTCGGCGGCTATGTCCGCTACCGCCGGACCCGGCTGCCCTGGCGCTGGGTGACCCGCGGCGCCCGTGCCGAAGGCATCTTCCATGGCCTGGACGGGGTCAGCGGGCTGGAAGGCTGGCGTACCGCGCTCGGCGCGGTCGAGCGGCGCGAGACGGAGGCCGGCCGCACGCTGCTGCAGACGCTGCAGGCGATCGATTGCGACGAAGCCCTGCCGAACGCGCTCCTGGCCAAATTGGACCGCTGCCTGATGCGCCATGGCGTCGAGGGGCGCACCCCCTTCATCGACCCTGTCGTGGCCGACTTCGCCTTCTCCCTGCCGGACAGCACCAAGATCGGACTGAAGCGGGGCAAGCTGCTGCTGCGCCGGCAACTGGCGGCGATGCTGCCGGACCGCGTGGCCCGGGCGAGGAAGAAGGGCTTCAACACGCCGGTCGGGCGCTGGATGGCGGGCCGGCGGGCCGATCTTCGGGCGCTGCTGCCAAGCCAGCCCGGCCTTGCCGCCTTCGTCTCGCCCGACCTGGTCCGCCATGTCTGCGACACGGCGTCCGAGCGGCCGCAGCAGGCCTGGAGCCTGCTGTTCTACGCCCTGTGGCACAGCCATCACGTCATGGGCCTGCCGCCGGACGGGTCGGTCAGCGACGTGTTGGCGCAGGCCGCCCGGAATTGACGGTTTGCCCTCTTGAGTTGGCGCTGGATTTGACCCAAATCCAGGACACGGGCAGTCACCCCGATGAACCGAATGGGGGACCGGGCCAGCCACGAGGAGTCGATGCCGTTCCCGCTCTTGCATTCGCTGAACCGCCAGAAGAGGAAAGCCCCGGCCTGGCCAGTGTTGCGCCGCCGTATCCTTGATCTTGCCGTCGCGACCCCGGTCTATCTGCTGTTCGCGATCTTCCGGCTGCTGCCGATCGGCGCCGCCTCCGCCCTCGGCGGCTGGATTGGCCGCTCGATCGGGCCGGGCACCGGCGCCTCGCGCCATGCCGACGCCAATCTGCGGTTGGTGCTGCCCGACCTCTCCGCCGCCGACCGGCTCCGGATCGTGACCGGCATGTGGGACAATCTCGGCCGCATGGTGGGCGAATTTCCGCATCTGGCGGCGCTGCGCCGCCGCGAAGCCCGGGCGCCGAAGCGCATCCGGGTCGAGGGGTTCGAGCACCTGGAGGCGGCGCGCGCGGGCGGTCGCGCCGTGGTCTTCGCCGTCGCCCATTTCGGCAATTGGGAGATCTCGCCGATCGCGGCCGCCAATCTGGGGTTGTCGCTCACCGCCTTCTACCGGCCGCTGCGGAACCGCCTGATCGACGCGCTGCTTCGCCGCATCCGCGAATCGCTCGGCACCCGGCTGCTGGAGAAGCGGATGGAGGGCAACGGCGCCAAGCAGGCCCTGTCGATCCTGCGCGAGGGCGGGGTGCTCGGCATGCTGGTCGACCAGCGCTACACCGGCGGGCTGGCGGTGCCGTTCTTCGGCCGCGACGCGCTGACCTCGCCGGCCGCGGTGGCGCTTGCCTACCATGTCCGCTGCGACGTTCTGCCGGTCCGCTTCGAGCGGCGCGGCGGGGCGTATTTCGACGTCGTGTTCGAGGCGCCCCTGCCGTTGGCACGGACCGGGGACCGCGCCGCCGACATCGAAGCCGGAACCCGGGCCCTCAACCAGCGGGTCGAGGCCTGGGTCCGGACCAAGCCCGAGCAGTGGCTGTGGTTGCACAAGCGCTGGTACCACCCGCCGCCGCGCAAGCCGAAATACCGCAACCTGCAGCGCGAGCAGGCCCTGCCGCCGACCGGGTAGGCCGATCCCCGCCTTCTCAGCGCGGCCAGTCCGCCATCGGCACGGTGGTCTCGACGATGTGGGCGCCGAGCTCCGCCCAGCGGGCGAAGGCCTCATCGGCCTGGGGCGTGAAATCCAGCTCCGGGATCGGCCGTCCCGCCGCATCCAACCCGACGACGGCCGACATGCCGTCGCGCAGGATATAGACCCGGCGCGGCAGCGCCGGGTCGAGCGCGCGCATCCGGGCCAGTAGGTCGTCGACCGACCAGCGCACGCAATGGCTCGACGCCTGGCCGGCGACCACGATCCGGTCGGCGCCAAGCAGGTCGTGCAGCGCCGCATCGTCCTGCGGCTTCACCAGCCGGCCGCCGTCCCAGCGGTCCGGCACCTCGGCGCCGAAAGCGGAATAGCTCTCGCTCCAGGGATCGTCGCCCTTGACGATGGCCGGCGTCGCCGCGCCGCGCAGCAGGGCGTGGAACAGCCATGCCTCCTGGATCAGCCCCGGCATGGCATGGCCTTCCGACCCGATCAGGCAGTGGTCGGGCCAGACGATCAGGACGTTGCGGCCCTGCCGCGCCAGGCTGCGGACATAGTGCAGCAGCTGCCGTTCCACCCAGGCCAGGCCCTGCGCCGCGACCTCGGGCGGCAGCAGCGCCATCACGCCGGGGCTCGGCAGCAGCGCGCCGCCGGCCAGAATCTCCTCCGAGATCAGGGTGAAGGGCGGCGGCGGGGTGCCGTCGGCATCGATCCAGAACGAGCGGTGGAAGATCTGCAGCGGCGTGTGGGTGTCGAAGGTCGGCACGATGCGGTCGATGGCGCCGAGGTTGCGGTGGATGAAGGCCGCGATCCGCGCCGTGTCCTCGACCGCGCCGCGGCCGGACCGGCCGCCGACATAGAGCGCGCCCTCGGGCAGGCAGAAGTCGCGCTGCAGGTCGACCAGCAGCAGGTCGGTGCGCCCGCCCTCCACCCGCTTCAGCCGGCCGCGCCGGGCCTCGGCCGCGGCGCGCAGCCCGGCGGCGTCGGGCCGATATGACCACTCCCCGGCCCGGGCCGGATCGAAGAAGGGCGGAAGCTCCATCGTCTCGTTCATGCCGTCTCCGCCCCCTAATACTCGGGGATTGCTGGCCGGATGGGTTTTCAACACTCTGCCGCGAAGTTCGGGACGGGCCTGTGCCGCGGGTCAGGGGCTGAAAGCGCGCTGCGGACAGGTCTCACCGTCCTCAATCCTTCAGGAGACCTTGATGGCGTATTTCGAGGGTGACGACAACGACAACCAGATTCCCCAGCCGGACCAGAACACCAGCGGCGACGACACCATGTATGGCCGCGGCGGCGACGACTATCTCGATGGCGGTGGCGGCAATGACACCCTGGTGGGCGGGACGGGCGGGGACACGCTGATCGGCGGCGCCGGCATCGACACCATCAGCTATTGGGACAATCGCGGGGCCGGCGTCGTGGTCAACCTGACCACCATGACCGCGTCCGGCAACGGCTCCGACGCCCAGGGCGACGTGATCTCCGGCTTCGAGAACATCGAGGGTTCGGACTACACCGCGGGCAATGACGTCCTGACCGGATCGGCCGGAGTGAACTCGATCTGGGGCCTGGGCGGCGACGACCGCATCTACGGCATGGCCGGCGACGACATCCTCAGCGGCGGCACCGGAAACGACCTCATCGATGGCGGCGACGGCAACGACTCGATCCGGGACCTCGACCAGAACAACCAGCTCTATGGCGGCAACGGCAACGACACGATCGTGGCCGGCGGGTTCAACGACACCCTCGACGGCGGGGCGGGCAACGACTCGCTCAGCTGCGACACCGGCAGCTTCTACACCGACGAGATCAATGTGCTGCGCGGCGGGGCCGGCGCCGACCGGATCGAGGGCAGCGGCGCCAAGAACGACATCGCGACCTATTCTGAAGGCATCGTCGGCGTCACCGTCAACCTCACCACCGGCGCGGCCAGCGGCGGCAACGCCCAGGGCGACGTGCTGATCGGCATCGAGCATCTCATCGGCTCCGCCGGCAATGACCAGCTGACCGGGAGCGTCGACGTCAATTCGCTCAGCGGCGGGGCGGGGAACGACATCCTGCACGGGATGGACGGGAACGACCGGGTCGACGGCGGCGCCGGCGCGGATGCGCTGTACGGCGATTTCGGCTCCGACACGCTCACCGGCGGCGCGAACGCCGACACGCTGGATGGCGGGATCGGCAATGACAGCCTGCTGGGTGGCGACGACAACGACATCCTGCGCGGCGGCATCGGGGCCGACCGGCTCGATGGCGGCGCCGGCACCGACTCGGTGATGTACACCGAGAGCACGGCCGCGGTGACGATCAACCTGGCCAGCGGCGCCGGCAGCGGCGGCACTGCCCAGGGTGATGTGCTGCTGTCGATCGAGACCGTCTATGGCAGCAGCCACAACGACACGCTGGTCGGCAATACTGCGGCCAACGGCCTGGTCGGGGGTGCCGGCAATGATGTGCTGGCGGGCCAGGGCGGCAAGGACACCCTGATCGGCGGGGTGGGGGCCGACCGCTTCTACTATGGGGTCCTGTCGGACAGCCCGGTCGGGGCCAATGCCGACCGGATCACCGATTTCAGCCACGCCCAGGCCGACCGCATCGACCTGCACGGCATCGATGCCAACACGGGGGTGGCCGGCGACCAGGCCTTCCACTTCATCGGCAGCGGCGCCTTCACCCACCATGCCGGCGAACTGCGCGAGAGCGTGGCCGGCGGCGTCACCACGGTCAGCGGCGACGTCAACGGCGACGGCGTGGCGGATTTCAGCGTCACCCTGACCGGGGCCATCACCCTGCAGTCCGGCGACTTCCTGCTGTAGGCGGGTGGCAAGCGACACCGCCGGGCGTCGAATCCATCCGACGCCCGGCGGTGTCGCTTCTGCTACGGCCTTACTGGAACAGGCTGGAGACCGACTTTTCCTCGGCGATACGCAGGATGGCCTCGGCCATCAGCGGCGCGATGGTCAGTTGGCGGATGTTGTGGCTGCCCTGCACCGCCTCGGTCGCCAGGATGCTGTCCGTCGTCACCATCTCCTTGATCGGGGAGGCGCCGACGCGGGCCACCGCGCCGCCCGACAGCACGCCATGGCTGATATAGGCGAAGACCTCCGACGCGCCGCGCTCCATCAGGGCGGCGGCGGCGTTGCACAGCGTGCCGGCGCTGTCGGCGATGTCGTCGATCAGGATGCAGCGGCGGCCGTCGATGTCGCCGATCACGTTCATCACCTCCGACACGCCGGCCTTCTCACGCCGTTTGTCGATGATGGCGAGGTCGGCATCGAGGCGCTGGGCGATCTGCCGGGCGCGGACCACGCCGCCGACATCGGGCGAGACGATGACCAGATTCTCGCTGGAGAAGCGGCTGCGGATGTCCTTCACGAACACCGGCGACGCCACCAGATTGTCCAGCGGGATGTCGAAGAAGCCCTGGATCTGGCCGGCATGCAGGTCCAGCGTCAGCACCCGGTCGGCCCCGGCGCGGGTGATCAGGTTGGCCACCAGCTTGGCCGAGATCGGCGTGCGCGGGCCGGTCTTGCGGTCCTGCCGGGCATAGCCGTAATAGGGCATCACCGCGGTGATCCGGCGGGCCGAGCCCCGACGCAGCGCGTCGATGGTGACCAGCATCTCCATCAGGTTGTCGTTGGCGGGGAAGCTCGTCGGCTGGATGACGAACACGTCCTCGCCGCGGACGTTCTCGAGGATCTCGACGAAGACCTCCATATCCGCGAAGCGGCGGATCTGGGCCTTGGTCAGCGGAATTTGCAAATAGGCGGCGATCGCCTCGCAGAGCGGGCGATTGCTGTTGCAGGCGATGATTTTCATGAGGGCGGCTCGGTGGTCTCGGGCGGTGGGGCCGGGGCCGGATGCGGCTGCGTATAGACCGCGCGATGAGGGGTGTAAACGGCCTTGACGCAACCCTGTCCCCGAATTGTCACATCATCATTAAGACGCAGCCGCCCAGCATGGCCACGATGATGAACAGGAACAGGGTGATCAGATGCGGCATCGGCGTCAGTCCGTCAGCAGGATGGCCGAGATCTGGCGGCCGTAATCCGGCTCTTTCCGCAGGGTGGTGCGGCGGTAGCTGAAGAACTGGTCCTCGCGCCCCAGCGTGTCCAGCCCGGTGACGGTGACGTCGCGCAGCCCGGCGCGGCGCAGCCGCTGGGCGACATAGCCGGGAAGGTCGAAATGCGGGCGCGGGTCGGCGCCGTTGCTGCGGGCCGGGGTGTGGAAGAATCGGGCGCTGTCGGGATCCTCCGCCAGGAAGCGGTCGCGGAACTCCGGGCCGACCTCGTAGCCCTCGGGGCCGATGCAGGGCCCGACTGCGGCGGCGATCCGCTCCGGCACCGCGCCCAGCGCCCGCATCGCGGCGATGGTGGCGTCGGTGACGCCGCCCAGCGCGCCCTTCCAGCCGGCATGGGCGGCGCCGATCACCCCGGCCTCGGCGTCGGCCAACAGGATGGGGGCGCAATCGGCGGTCAGGATGCCCAGGGCCAGCCCGGGCCGGTCGGTGACCATGGCATCGGCCTGCGGCGCCGTCTCCGGCGTCCAGGCCGCGGTCACGGTGACCACGGTGGGGCTGTGCACCTGGTGCACGGTCAGCAACGTCTCGGCGGGGCCGAGGTCGCGGCGGCAGCGGTCGCGGTTCTCGGCCACCGCGTCGCGCCGGTCGCCCGACCCGAAGCCGCAGTTGCGCGAGGCGAAGATGCCCTCGCTGACGCCGCCGGTGCGCGGGAAGAAGCCATGGGCGAGGCCGGGCAGGGCGGACAGGGCGTCGACGGTGATCACGGGCGGCTCCGGCGGCTCATGGACAGGGACGGAATAGCACTGCAACTGCGGTCGCGACTAGAACCCGGCCTCGACCCGGATCGGCGACCCGTCGCTAAATCGGCCGAAGCGGTAGGGCGTCGGGTCGACCACCGGCGGCGCGCCGGTGACCAGGTCGGCCACCAGCCGCCCGGCCCCCGGGCCGATGCCGAAGCCGTGGCCGGAGAAGCCGGTGGCGACGAAGAAGCCGGGCACCGTCTCGACCGGCGAGATCACCGGCACCGCATCCGGGGTCACGTCGATCAGCCCGGCCCAGTCCTGCGCCCCCGGCACGCCGCGGAACAGCGGGAAGGCGGCGTCGAGCCGGGCCCGGGCCGCCCGGACCACCGACGCCACCGGCGCCGGGTCGAGGATCCGCACCCGCTCATAGACCGAGACCTGGTCCGGCGCCGCCTGCTTCGGCAGCTGCCATTCCGTCAGGAAGCGGTCGCCGACGCGCAGCCGCAGCGACCGCCATTGCGACCGCAGCGCCGGCAGGAAGTCGAAGAAGAATCGGAAGCTGTCCGGCACGATGTCGACGATGTTGGTGCGGGCGTCGGCCACGCTGTAGCCACCGTCCAGCCGCTTGCGGAAGGCGAAGCCGGAGGTCGCCGCCGCCGCCTCGGGCCCGCCCGCGACCGGCGCGGTGCGCTGGACGGAGGACAGCACCTTCAGCTGCGGCAGGCGCAGGTCCAACGCCCGGCAGAACAGGCCGGACCAGGCGCCGCCGGCCAGCACCACGGCGTTGCAGGCGACGCGGCCCTTCTCGGTCACCACGCCGGAGATGCGGCCGCCCGCGGTGTCGACCGCGCGCACGGCGCAGTTCGTCATGATGCCGGCGCCCAGCCGGCGGGCGGCGCGGGCGATCGCCGGGGCGGCCAGTTGCGGCTCGGCCCGGCCGTCGCTTTCGGTGTAGAGCGCGCCCTGGAAGCGCGTCGCCGCCCCGGGCAGCAGGCGCGCCACCTCGTCCGACCCCGCCAGCCGGGTGTCGAGGCCGTGCGCCCGGGCATGGACCATCCACTTTTCGTGCCGAGCCATCTCCGCCTCGGTCTCGCCGACATAGAGGATGCCGGCCTGGCGGTAGCCGGTCTCGGCCTCGACCGTGGCGTTCATCCCGCGCCACAGCTTCAGGCTTTCCTGCACCAGCGGGATCTCGCGCGAATCGCGGCCCATCACCCGGCACCAGCCCCAGTTGCGGCTGGACTGTTCGGCGGCGATCTCGCCCTTCTCGCACAGCAGCACCGAGACGCCGCGCTGCGCCAGGGTCAGGGCGGCGCTGGTGCCGATGATGCCGCCGCCGATGATCACGACATCGGCGCGGGCGGGCAGGGCAGGGTCCGACGGGACCGGTTCGATCGCAGGTCCCATGGGGCCGCTCCGCTGTGAGGAGGGGCGACGCTAGCGCGGCGTCGGGGTCAGGGGAACCCCGCCGGCGCGCCGGGCTGGCGCGCGGTCAGCGCCAGGGCCTTGAACAGCATGCCCATCCCGTCCGGGCCGGCCAGCCGCTCGATGGCGGCGTCGATCTCCGCGGCGCGGGCCGGCGATGCCTGCTTGAGCTGGGCGGCGCGGGCGCGCAGGCCCAGCGCCTCCAGGAACGCGCCCTGCGGCACCGGCCCGTGCGCCGCGGCGCCGGCCTGGACAGCAGCGAGGGCGAGGGCCTGGAAATCGACATGGGCGGTCAGGTCGGCCTCGCCCGGCGCCGCCAGCGGGTCGGCGAAGGCGTGGTGGCGCATCGCCTGGAAGCTGTCACCGGCTGCGCTGCGGGCCGGGCCATAGTCGACGATCAGCGCCGCGCCGCCCTGCTGCGCCAGGCGCCGGCCCAGCATCGCGGCGTGGGACAGCCCGGCCGGGCAGGCCTCGGCGATCGACCCCTCGGGCGCGCCGCGGACGGCGTCGGGGATCAGCGCCAGCCCGGGATCGGTTTGGGCCGACAGCTCCCAGCGCAGCGTGCCCGCCGCCTCGTCCCAGCCGACCAGCCGCTCGTGCCAGCCGCCGGCGCCGCGCTGCCACTGCCGGATCGGCAGGGCGTCGAAGAACTCGTTGGCCACCACCAGCACCGGCCCGTCGGGCAGGTCCGCCAGCCGGTCCAGCCACACCGGGTCGGCCGCCGCCAGACGCGCCGCCTGGGCCGCACGCAGGGTGGGGCTGGTCTCGACCAGATGCAGCCGCAGCGCCTTGCGGAAGCCGGGGGCGGCCCGGCCGATGGCGCGCAGCGCGTCCTGCATCAGGGTGCCCCGGCCAGGGCCCAGCTCGACCAGCAGCGCCGGGTCGGGCGCGCCCATGCGCTGCCACTGGTCGGCGCACCACAGCCCGACCAGCTCACCGAACACCTGGCTGATCTCCGGCGCCGTGGTGAAGTCGCCGGCCGCGCCCAGCGGGTCGCGGGTGATGTAGTAGCCGTGGCGGGGATGGCCCAGCGCCTCGGCCATGTACTGCGCCACGGTCAACGGTCCGTCGACCGCGATCCGCCGCCGCAGCAGGTCGAGCAGCGTGGTCACACCGCCGCCGTTAAGCCGCCGCCGAGGAGGCCGGGGCGGTGGCTGGTGCGGCCATCGCCGGCCGCCGGGCCGCCCAGATCACCACGGCGATGCCGATCACGATCATCGGCAGCGACAGCTCCTGGCCCCGGGTGAACCAGTCGGTGCCCATGAGGTAGCCCAGCTGGGCATCCGGTTCGCGCACGAACTCGACCAGGAAGCGCGAGACGCCGTACCAGGTGATGAAGGTGCCCAGGATGATGCCCGGCTTGGAGCGGATGCGCGCGCTGGCGGCCAGGGGCAGCAGGACCAGGAACAGCAGCAGGCCTTCCAGCCCGGCCTCGTAGAGCTGGCTGGGGTGGCGCGGCAGGGGCCCGCCGCTGGGGAACACGAAGGCCCAGGGCAGGTCGGTCGGCCGGCCCCACAGCTCGCCGTTGATGAAGTTGGCGATGCGGCCGAAGAACAGGCCGATCGGTGCGGCGGCCGCCACCACGTCGCCCAGCAGCAGGGGCGAGAAGCCGCGGCGCCAGGCGAACAGGATGATCGCCGCGGTGACGCCCAGCATGCCGCCATGGAAGGACATGCCGCCCTTCCAGATCTCCAGGATCGTCGCCGGGGCCTGCAGGTACTCGTCGAAGTTGTAGAACAGGACATAGCCCAACCGGCCGCCCAGGATGGTGCCGACCACGGCCCAGGTCAGGAAGTCGTCCAGCGCCAGCCGGTCGGGCGGCAGCGTGGTGCGGCGCGTCAGCCACAGGGCGTAGCGCCAGCCCAGCACGAAGCCGGCGATGTAGGCGAGCGCGTACCAGCGGATCGCGATAGGGCCGATCTGCAAGGCGACCGGATCGAACCAACCCATGACTATTCCCGTCCGCGGAGGGCGAAGCAAAAAGCGAGCCCTTATAGGCGCGGCATCCCGGACGTTGCAACGCAAGGCCTTGGCGGCCATATTTGCAATGATGCCTGTCATTTGTGGATATGCCTTGCGATGCCCTTCGACACCAAGCTGATCGACGATCTGGTCCGGGTTGCGACCGGGGCCTTCGGTGCCGTCGCGGGCGTGCGCGAGGAGGCGCGGTCACGCCTGCGTGAGCAGTTCGAGCACGTGCTGTCGCGGCTGGACGTCGTCACCCGCGAGGAGTTCGAGATCGTCCGCGCCCTGGCCCAGCGCGCGCGGGAAGAGCAGGAGTTGCTGGTCGCGCGGGTCGCGTCGCTGGAAGCCGCAGCCCAGCCGGCCGCCGCGAAGCGCAGCGCCCCGAAGCCTGCGGCCGCGAAGCTGCCGGTGAAGGCCGCTGCTGCGGCTGCGAAACCGGCCCGCCGGGCCGCGTCGGCGCCCGAAGCGGCCCCCGCCCCGAAGCGCCGCGGCACGCGGACGAAAGCGTCGGACTGAATTCCGTCACAAATCATCCACAGCTTTTATCGTAACGGCGGTGCATACCGGTTGCACCCAACAAGCCCTTGTGCGACCGTTGTTCAGGAAAGGCCGTAATGGACGACACTACTACATCTTGGGTATTTACCGGCCGCGGACCCTATAATTGCGTTTCGCGGCGGCATGGGAGCGGAGGATCATGACCACAGCGTCCGAGGTCTTCGAAGAAGCCGCCTTCACCCAAAACCCCCTCGACACGCTCGAGGAAATCGTCAGCGCCAATGACTGGAGTTTCGAGCGGGCGAGCAACGAAGAGATGCTTGCCGAGGTCGCCGGCCGGTGGTGCAGCTACCGCCTGTTCTTCTTCTGGCAGGAAGAAATCAGCGCGATGCAGTTCTCCTGCCAGTTCGATCTCAAGGTGCCGGAGAAGAAGCGCCGCGACGTGGCGGAACTGCTGGGCATCATCAATGAGCGGATGTGGCTCGGCCATTTCGATGTCGACTCCGAGGAGCTGACGCCGATGTTCCGGCACACCACGCTGCTGCGCGGCGCCCAGGCGGCGAGCGTGGAGCAGCTGGAGGACCTGGTCGACATCGCGCTGACCGAATGCGAGCGCTTCTACCCCGCCTTTCAGTTCGTCCTTTGGGGCGGCAAGAGCGCCAGCGAGGCGGTGTCCGCGGCGATCCTGGACACGGTCGGCGAGGCCTGAGCCGACCGGTCCCGGCGATGATGCAAGCCCGGCTTCCCAGGAAGCCGGGCTTTTTCATGGCTGACAGCTGTTCTACGCCTCGATGGTGCGTGCCGCGCTATCGACCAGCCAGGCGCGCACCGCCTCGACGCTCTCCCGGCCCGACGCCGTCTTGGCGACGACCAGCCAGTACGATGTCGAGGTCTGCCCCGATCCGGCGAAGGGCGCGACCAGACGGCCGTCGCGCCGTTCATCCTCGGTCAGCAGGTCGCTTTCCAGCACCACCCCGAGGCCCTTCGCCGCCGCATCGATCGCGACATGCGACGGGTCGAGCTGGAGGGTGCGGGCGAAGCCGTCGTCGAGCGAGACGCCCTGGCGCCGGAACCAGTCCTCCCAGGACACCAGATTGTCCCGGGTCACGATCAGCGGCAGGGCCAGCAGGTCGCGCGGCGACCGGATCGCGCCGCCGGCGGCCAGGGCAGGGGCGCAGAGCGGCCGGATCCTCTCCGTCAGCAGCGGCGCGGCCCGGGACCGCCATCGGCTGCCGTCGCCATAGGCGATCGCCAGGTCCACGGCGTCGGCTTCGATGCCGGGCGTCTCCGACACCATCGGCAGGTCGGCGTCGACCCGGATGTCGATCGTCGGGTGCTCGGCCAGGAAGGCAGGCAGGCGGGGCAGCAGCCAGCGGCCGGCCAGCGACGGCGGGGTTCGCAGCCGCACCACCTCCGCCCGCCGGGCGCGCCGTCCGCGACGCGCCGTGGTCTCGATCGCATGGGCCAGGGTGTCGAAGCAGTCGTGGATCTTGCCGAAGAACTCGGCGCCCTCGGGCGACAGCCGGACGCCGCGGCCGACCCGGTCGAACAGCGGCAGGCCCAGCCGCGCCTCCAGGATCCGGATCTGGTGGCTCACCGCCGACGGGGTCAGCGCCAGCTCCGCCGCCGCCGCGCGGAAGCTCTCCAGCCGGGCGGCGGCCTCGAAGGCCACCAGCGCCCGCAGCGGCAGGCTCGGTCGGTTCATCGTCGATCCCTCAGGCGTGCCCGGGCGCGGGTTCAGAATGATGAATCCATCTCACGAGTCCAGCGAGTTCTCTGCGGTTGTGGGCTCTTCGGGCCGGGCGAATGATGATGGTGGGCAGCGCGCCACGCCTGCCCATGGATCGCCTTCCCGCCAGGAGCGTGGCTTCGGAGCATCCCATGGACCATCTCCCGGCCGGTCTCGACGACGCTTTCTGGACCCGCGCGCGGCGCCACCTGCTGCGCTATGGCGGCGATTTCGTGCCCTTCGTCCCGGTGCGGGCCGAGGGCGCGTTCCTGTGGGATGCCGGCGGCCGCCGGGTGCTCGACTTCACCTCCGGCCAGATGAGCGCCATCCTCGGCCATTCCCATCCCGAGATCGTGGCCACGGTGCGCGACGCGGTCGGGCGACTGGACCACCTGTTCTCCTCGATGCTGTCGGCGCCGGTGGTCGACCTGGCCGAGGCCCTGGCCGGGCTGGTGCCGCAGCTGCCGCGGTCGATGCTGCTGTCGACCGGCGGCGAGTCGAACGAGGCGGCGATCCGGCTGGCCAAGCTGGTCACCGGCAAATGGGAGATCGCGGCCTTCACCCAGTCCTGGCACGGCATGACCGGCGCGGCCGCGGCGGCGACCTACAAGGCCGGGCGCCGCGGGATCGGGCCTCTGATGCCGGGTCAGTACGGCATCCCGGCGCCGAACCCCTACCGCCCGCGCTTCCCCGGCGTGGACTGGCGGCAGGAGCTGGACGATGCCTTCGACCTGCTGGACCGGCAGAGCACCGGCAACCTCGCCGCCTTCATCGCCGAGCCGATCCTGAGCAGCGGCGGCGTGCTGGACCTGCCGCTGGGCTATCTCGCGGCGCTGCAGGCGCATTGCCGGGCCCGCGGCATGCTGCTGATCTTGGACGAGGCCCAGACCGGCATCGGCCGCACCGGCCTGATGTTCGCCTTCGAGCGCGACGGCGTGGTGCCCGACATCCTGACCCTGTCGAAGACGCTGGGGGCCGGCCTGCCGCTGGCGGCGATGATGACCACCGCGGCGCTCGCCGACGAGGCCGAGGCGCGCGACTTCCTATTCTACACCACCCATGTCAACGACCCGCTGCCTGCTGCGGTCGGGCTGAAGGTGCTGGAGATCGTGGTCCGCGACGGGCTGGCGCCCCGGGCGCAGCAGATGGGCGCGCGGCTGGCCGAGGGCCTGCATGGGCTGCAGCGGCGCCACGCCTGCATCGGCGACATCCGCGGTCGCGGCCTGCTGCTGGGACTGGAATTCACCGCGGCCGGCGGCCGGGACGCGGCAGCGATCTCGGATGCGGTGACCGATGTCGCGCTGGAACTCGGCCTGTCCGCCAACATCGTGCGGGCCGGCTTGTCGGGTGGCACCATGCGCATCGCCCCGCCCCTGACGGTCACCGACGCCGAGATCGATCTGGGGGTGGAACTGCTGGACGCGGCGATATCGCGGGTGATGGCCGGCTGAGGCCTGCCGGCGCCCGACAAGGCGGGCCGGAAGAAGTTTACATAGTTCCTTATGCGGGATTTAAGCTAATGTCCTGAAGACGCTTCCACTTTTCATCCGTCGGCTTGAATGATCCGGCCCCGCCTTTCACGCTCTGCCGGCATGGCGCGGTGGGCATCGCCCGTTGCACCGGCCCGTGAAGGTGTGCGCGCCGTCACCGCGACAACAACCGGTCCAGTCCACCATTCTCTCGCTGCGGGGGGTCTGCAGCTGCCGGCCATTCCGGCCCGCGATGAGAGAGGGGACATCATGACAGGCCGTTTCATCGGCGGTTCGGCGGTTCGGCCGATGGCTGGTGTGCAGTCTTCCGCCCAGCCGGATGAATCCACCCTGGCCCATCTGGTCGGCCAGATCTACGACGCCGCGATCGGCCAGGAGGAGTGGGCGGTGGTGCTGCGCCGCCTGTCCGCGATGTTCGGCGGCACGGCCGCGGTGCTGCACCGCTTCCGGTCGCCGGCGCGGGCAGGTGCCAGCCGGGCGATCAACACCGATCCGATCAACATCCAGCTCTACGACACACACTACCACAAGACCGAGCCGAAGCTGGCCGTTCTGTCGCAACTGCCGGCCACGGGCGTCTTCATCGACCGCATGCTGGTGCCGGAGGCGCGGTTGACGCGGACGGAGTACTACAATGACTTCCTGGTGCCGCAGGATCTGCACAGCAGCCTGAACTGGTTCGGCCAGCGGCACGGAATTCCCGAAGCCGGCCTGTCGCTGTGGCGGCCTCGGCATTGGGCGGATTGGGGTGAAGAGCAGGCCGCGGTGCTGAGCTATCTCAGCCCGCATGTCCGTCGGGCGATGCGGCTCGAACAGCGGCTGGCGACGGCCGATGTCCCGACCGTGGCCGTGTCGCTGGCGCCACGGAAGCCGCTGACCGCGCGCGAACGGGATTGCCTCCGCTGGATCGCCCGTGGCGCCTCGAGCAAGGAGGCCGCCCGCCGGCTGGAGCTGTCGGCCTACACCGTCAACGAATACGTCGCGTCGGCGATGCGCAAGCTGCAGGCCGCCAGCCGCAGCGAAGCCGTGGCGATGGCGCTGGCCCAGGGCCTGATCGATGGCTGACCCGGCGCTGCGGGCCGCCCGTGGCAGACGTGCCCTCCCCGGGGCAGGGGCTGCTGCAGCCGTCGTGATCCCGCCGGAGGTCCGGCCCGGTGCGCGGGCCGCACCGGGCCAAATCCTCGACGCCGGCCCCCGCCTGCGGCCGGATCCGCGGCTATGGGCTTCGCCCTCGCCGGACGAGCCCCGGATTCTGGGGCTGATCGACCAGATCTATGATGCCGCCGTCGGCAGCGAGGATTGGGCCGTGGTGCTGAAGCACCTCGCCGAGATGCTGGGCGGGGAGGCGGTGGTGCTGCGCCGGATCGGTGCGGCCATGTCGCTGCCCCCCACCCTGGCGACCGAGACCGATCCGGCCTATGTCCAGGACTATCAGGCGCACTACCACAAGCTGCTGCCGATCCTGCCGCTGCTGTCGCACCTTCCGGCCGGGCCCGTCTTCGCCAACTCGATGCTGATCCCGGAGGCGGAGTACCGGCGCACCGAGTTCTACAACGACTTCATGCGACCCCAGGGCAAGGACCATGGGCTGTACTGGGTCGATTTCGACCAGAGCGAACTGTCGGCGATGCTGTCGCTGTGGCGGCCGCGGAGCCGACCCAACTGGGATGAGACGCAACTGCGGGTGCTGCGCGTCCTCGGCCCGCATCTCGGCCGGGCGCTGCGGATCGAACGCAGCTTGATCAGCACGGGAACGCCCGGTGCCGCAACGCCGCCGCAATTGCCGACAATATTGACGCCGCGTGAGCAGGACTGCCTGGGCTGGGTCGCCCGCGGCGCGTCGAGCAAGGAGGCCGCGCGCCAGCTGTCGCTGTCGGTCTACACCGTCAACGAGTATATCGCCTCGGCGATGCGGAAGCTGGGCGCGTCCAGCCGCACCGAGGCGGTGGCCATGGCACTCGCCAGCGGCGCGATCGGCGGTTGACCCCCCAATCCTTGGGGTTGAGCCCTCCCGCTCCGTCCGGGAGACTGGGTGGGATCCGGGCGGTCGTGCCCAAGGACAGCGATCGGGTGCGCCGACCGCTGGGCAGGGAACCTGATCGACGTTCCGGGGCTTTGTGTTGCAGGGGATGATGTAAGTCGCTTGGGGGACACACATTGGCCCTCCCAAATGGGGCCCTCCCAAATGGGGGTATGTGCCGTTCCCGTCTTCCGGTTAGGGAGGATGACCAGGTGGTTCCGGCGACGGAACCGGGTCGTCGAGCGTGTCTGTCGTGTCTTTCGTGGGGGTTCAAGCGATGCCGTCCGATGTTCCGGTCAACACCATGGCCGCCGAGTCCGTGATGCCGATTCGTGACGCCCGCGTCGCCGTGGCCGCCAAACGGGTGACCGATATCGTGCTGTCCGCCCTGCTGCTGGTGATGTTCGCGCCGCTGTTTCTGGTCTGCGCCGTCCTGATCCGGCGATCCGGGGCCGGGATCTTCTACAGCGACCGGCGGGTCGGCCGGAACGGCCGGATCTTCTACTGCCACAAGTTCCGGACCATGGTGCCCAACGCCAACGCGCATCTGTCGGCCCTCCTGGCGCGGGACCCGGAACTGCGGCGGGAGTGGGAGACCAGCTTCAAGCTGAAGCACGACCCGCGGGTGACGGCGATCGGCCGCTTCCTGCGCAAGACCAGCCTCGACGAACTGCCGCAGCTGCTCAATGTGCTGAAGGGCGAGATGAGCCTGGTCGGCCCTCGTCCGATGTTCGAGGAGGAGCAGGTGCGCTGGGGCGCGGCGATCCACTACTACTACAGCACCCGGCCCGGCATGACCGGCGTCTGGCAGATCTACGGCCGCAGCGACACCGACTACGAGACCCGGATCCGGCTGAACGTCGAGTATGTGCGCCACTGGTCCTACTGGCGCGACATCGTCCTGCTGGCGGTGACCCCGCGCGTCTTCTTCGTTCGCTCCGGAGCTTACTGAGGCGGGGTCCGGCCGCCCCTGGCCCCGGGCAGGCCGGGATCAGCCGCACCAGCTCGGCCCGCCGGTGCGTGCTCGACTTTTCCGTCACCGCGCGGAGACGCCCGGGCGGTGAGTCCCGGCCGACCCATATCTCCCGAAACCATTTGACATTTATGCGGCAATTCCCACAACGATGGGGCCGCCGGAAACCCATTGTGACCCTCGTTCGGTGCCGATCTGACTGAGGGATAAATTCATATTCGAACAGGATTCGTCATGGCGGTCATCAATGGCGACAACGCCAACAACACCATCAACGGCACGACGGGTGACGATACGCTCAACGGCCTGGGGGGCAACGACGCGCTGCGCGGGGACGCGGGCGTCGACACGCTGAATGGTGGTGACGGCGACGATTCCCTGCGCGGGGGCGCCGGCGCGGATGTGCTGAACGGCGGCGCCGGGATCGACACCGCCGACTATGCCGTCAGCGCCGCCGGCGTGATCGTCACGATCGGGGCCATCGGCAGCGGCGGCGAGGCCCAGGGCGATACGGTCAGCGCCGATATCGAGAACATCACCGGTTCGAACTCCAGCGACACGCTGACCGGCTCGGCCGGGGCCAACACGCTCCTGGGCGGCCTCGCCGCCGACGTGCTCAACGGCCTCGCCGGCAACGACATGCTGGATGGGGGTGTCGGCAACGACATCCTCCATGGCGGTCTCGGGAACGATACGCTGAACGGCGGCGCCAGCGGCCTCAACGGCAGCAGCGGCAACGACGTCCTCGATGGCGGGGCCGGGGCCGACGTGCTGATCGGCGGCGCCGGCGTCGACACCGCCCATTACGACGGCCCGGCCGGGGTGACGGTGACCATCGGCGCGATCGCCCATGGCGGCGACGCGGAGGGCGATTCGGTCGGCGCCGACATCGAGAACATCGAAGGCACCGCCACCTTCAATGACGTCCTGACCGGCTCGGCCGTCAGCAACCTCCTGTCCGGCTTCGGCGGCGATGACCGCCTGATCGGCCTGGCCGGCAACGACACGCTCGACGGTGGGGCCGGCAACGACATCCTCCAGGGCGGCGCCGACGGGGACGCGCTGATCGGCGGTGCCGGCAGCGACACCATCCTGTACGGCGGCACGGCCGCGGTGACGGTGGATCTGACGGCGTTCACGGCGTCGGGCGGCGAGGCCGAGGGCGACACGATCGGCAACGACATCGAGAATGTCATCGGCACCGGCTTCAACGACGATCTCACCGGCTCGGCCGTGGCCAATGCGCTGACCGGCCTTGGCGGACAGGATTCGCTCGTCGGCATGGCCGGAAATGACACGCTGAACGGTGGGGACGGAGACGACTTCCTTGATGGCGGGGCCGGGGCCGACCGGTTGATCGGCGGCGCCGGCATCGACACCATCAACTATGACGGCCTCGCCGGAGTCACGGTCAACCTCACGACGCTGACAGCGACGGGGGGCGATGCCCAGGGCGACGTGATCAGTGCCGACATCGAAAACATTCTGGGCACCGGCAGCTTCAACGACGTGCTGACCGGCTCGGCCGCGGCCAACGTGCTGGTCGGCTCCGGCGGCGCCGACACCCTGTCCGGCATGGACGGCAATGACCGGCTGGATGGCGGCACCGGCAACGATGTGCTTCGCGGCGGGGCCGGGGCCGACATCTTGCTGGGCGGCGACGGGATCGACGTCGCGGTGTACAGCGAAAGCGCCGTCGGCGTGACGGTGAATCTCCTCACCGGCACCGGCGCCGGCGGCAACGCCCAGGGCGACACCCTGACCGGCATCGAGAACGTCATTGGCGGCAGCGGCAACGATGTCATCACGGGCAACGACGCCAACAACAGCCTGGCGGGCAACGACGCCAACGACACCATCGGTGGCGGCAACGGCGCCGACACGCTGGTCGGCGGCGCCGGGAACGACGTGCTGCGGGGAGAGGCCGGGGCGGACGCATTGCAGGGTGGCGACGGCATCGACATCGCCATGTACACCGAGAGCGCCGTGGCTATCACGGTCAACCTGGCCCTCGGCACCGGTCTCGGCGGCAATGCCCAGGGCGACACGCTGACCGGCATCGAAGGCGTCTACGGCGGCGGCGGCGGCGACATCCTGATCGGCGACGCCGCGGCAAACACACTGGTGGGCAACGCCGGCAACGATATCCTGCAAGGGGCGGGCGGCAAGGACACTCTGGCGGGCGGGGCCGGGGCCGACCGCTTCGTCTATGCGTCGGTCGCCGACAGCCCTGTCGGCAGCGGCGCCGATCTGATCACGGATTTCAGCCATGCCCAGGCCGACAGGATCGACCTGAGGCTGATCGACGCGAACACCGGCGTGGCCGGCGACCAGGCGTTCGGCTTCATCGGCTCGGGCGCCTTCACCCACCATGCCGGCGAACTGCGCGAGGTCATCTCCGGCAGCCAGACGGTGGTCAGCGGCGATGTGAACGGCGACGGCGTGGCCGATTTCAGCGTCGTGCTGACCGGGGCCATCACGCTGGTCGCCGGCGACTTCCTGCTGTAGGCGGCATCCGGAAGACGGGCCGAGGCGCCGGGGTCAGCCCAGCACCTTGGTCATGTGGATGATGGTGAACTCGCCGCGCTGCTCCTGCCGGCTCTCGCTGTAGCCGCGGGCGGTGTAGAGGGCGCGGTTCTCCGACATCTTCGCGTTGGTGTAGAGCCGCAGCTCGGCCAGGCCGCGGCGCAGCGCCTCGCGCTCCGCGAAGTCCAGCAGCCGCCGGCCGAGGCCACGGCCCTGATGGCTCGGGTCGACCGCGACGTTGACGATCAGCAGATGGTCCGGCTCGGGCTTCAGCTCGATCAGCGCGATGCAGCCGGCTATGCCGTCGATCGCCCAGATCTCGTGCTCGGCCAGGGCGCGGTCGTAATCCGCCCGCATCGGCAGCGGTTCGGCGCCGACGGAGATGATCCATTTCGCATAGGCGCGCCGGACCAGGGTGCGGATCGTCCCCGCCTCGTCGGGCCGGGCCCGGCGGATTTCACCCCATGTCGCGATCATCATGGGTGCTCTCCTGTCTTTCGCTCTTCGGGCCGCATGCTATCGTCCGCGGCACCATTCCCTCAGTGAATTTCAGGAAAGTCAGCCCCGCCATGGATCTTGTCCTGCGTCATGCCAACCTGCCCGACGGCCGGACGGGCATCGATATCGGCATCGAAGGCGGGCGGATCGTGGCGGTGGAGCCGCGCCTGGCGGCGGAAGCACGGCAGGAGATCGACGCCACCGGCCGGCTGGTCACTCCGCCCTTCGTCGACCCTCATTTCCACATGGATGCGACGCTGTCGCTCGGCCTGCCCCGGATGAACCGGTCCGGCACGCTGCTCGAAGGCATCGCCCTGTGGGGCGAGCTGAAGCCGCAGCTGACCCAAGGTGCGGTGATCGCACGGGCCCTGGCCTATTGCGACATGGCGGTGGCGCAAGGGCTGCTGGCGGTGCGCAGCCATGTCGATGTCTGCGACGACCGGCTGCTGGCGGTCGAGGCGCTGTTGGAGGTCAAGCGCCAGGTCGCGCCCTATCTCGACCTGCAACTCGTGGCCTTCCCGCAGGACGGGCTGTACCGCTCCGCCACCGCCGAACGCAACCTGCTGCGCGCGCTCGACCTCGGGGTTGAAGTGGTAGGCGGCATCCCGCATTTCGAGCGCACCATGGCGGACGGCGCCGCCTCGGTGCGCCGGCTGTGCGAGATCGCGGCCGAGCGGGGGCTGCTGGTCGACCTGCATTGCGACGAAAGCGACGACCCGCTGTCGCGCCACATCGAGACGCTGGCGGCGGAGACCCATCGGCTGGGCCTCGGCGGGCGGGTGACGGGGTCGCACCTGACCTCGATGCATTCGATGGACAACTACTACGTCTCGAAGCTGATCCCGCTGATGCGCGAGGCCGGGGTCGCGGCGATCGCCAACCCGCTGATCAACATCACCCTGCAGGGCCGGCACGACACCTATCCCAAGCGCCGCGGCATGACCCGGGTGCCGGAGCTGATGCAGGCCGGGATCACCGTCGCCCTGGGCCAGGATTGCGCCATGGACCCGTGGTACTCGATGGGGTCGGGCGACATGCTCGAGGTGGCGCATATGGCGGTGCATGTCGGGCAGATGACCGCACTGGACGCCATCGGCCAGTGCTTCGCGGCGGTGACGACGAATGCCGCGAAGATCATGCATCTCGACGGCTACGGCCTGGCGCCCGGCTGCCGCGCCGACCTGGTGATGCTGCAGGCCGCCGACCCGTTCGAGGCGGTGCGGCTGCGGGCCACCCGGCTGCTGGTACTGCGCGCCGGCCGCGTGATCGCCCGCACGCCGGAGCGCCGGGCCATCCTGGACCTGCCGGGCCGCCCGGCCGCCGTGGTTCCGACCTTCACCCCCGGCTCGATCGCATAGCACGAGCCGCTGCGCCGCACCTCCAGATCGGGGCTGGGCCGATCGTCTTGGAAGTGTCATCCTGACCCTCTAAAGGCGCCCGCATCCCATCGGGCATTCGCCCGATCGGCACGGCGGGCCGTGCAGAGGGAGGATGCGCATGCCGCAGGAACGCCCTGCCACCACCAGACATCGGAGTGCGGCCCTGGTCGGGCCGTATTCGAGCGGCAAGACCACGCTGCTGGAGGCGCTGTTGCACAGCGCCGGCGCGATCCCGCGCAAAGGCAGCGTGGCTCAGAAGAACACGGTCGGCGACGCCTCGCCGGAATCCCGCGCCCGGCAGATGACGATCGAGCCGAACCTGGCTTCCTGCCGCTATCTCGACGAGGATTGGACCTTCATTGACTGTTCCGGCTCGGTCGAGCTGGCGCAGGACGCGTTTGCCGCCCTGATGGTGGCCGACATCGCCGTGGTGGTGGCCGAGGCCGATCCCGACCGCGCCGTGATCCTGGCGCCGCTGCTGCGCTTCCTCGACGAACATGCCATCCCGCACGTCCTGTTCATCAACAAGCTGGACCGGGCCGCCGTTCGCATGCGCGACCTGCTCGCCGCCCTCCAGCAGGTCTCGGCCCGGCCGCTGCTGCTGCGCGAAGTCCCGATCCGCGACGGCGACAACGTCTCCGGCTATGTCGACCTGGTCAGCGGCCGTGCCTACAAATGGCGGGAGAACCAGTCATCCGACCTGATCGAGGCGCCCGCCGGCATCAAGCCGCGGCAGGATGAAGCGCGCCAGACCCTGCTGGAATCCCTGGCCGATTTCGACGATGCGCTGCTGGAGCAGCTGCTGGAGGACAAGATCCCGGCGCCGAAGGAGATCTACACCCAGCTGACCCGAGACCTGCAGCAGGACCTGATCGTGCCGGTGTTCTTCGGCTCGGCCGAGCACGGCAACGGCGTCACCCGGCTGTGGAAGGCGCTGCGCCACGAGGCGCCGTCATCCGACGTGGCGGCGACGCGGCTCGGCTACGACGCCAAACGCGGCTTTGCCGCGACGGTGTTCAAGACCCTGCACCAGCCGCACACCGGCAAGCTCAGCCTGGCGCGGCTGTGGAGCGGCAAGCTGTCCGACAACAGCAATCTCGGCAGCCGCCGCATCTCCGGCCTGTACCGCCTCAAGGGCGGCGACAACCAGAAGCTAGCCGAGGCCGGCGCCGGGGAGATCGTCGGCATCGCCCGGATCGAGGACCTCGCCACCGGCCAGACCCTGCGGGCCGACGGCACCGCCGATGCCACCTGGAACTGGCCTGACGTGCCCGAGCCGGTGCATGCCGTGGCGCTCTCGTTGTCCGACCGCAAGGACGACGTCAAGCTGACCACGTCGCTGGCCAAGCTGTGCGAGGAGGACACGACGTTGTCGGTCCACCATCTCGAAGCGACCGGCGAGCTGACGCTGGCCGGGCAGGGCGACATCCAGCTGCAGATCGCGGTCGAGCGGCTGAAGAGCCGCTTCAACATCGCGGTCACCACGGAGCCGACGCGCACCGCCTACCGCGAGACCATCCGCCGGCCGACCAAACAGCATTCGCGCTTCAAGCGCCAGACCGGCGGCCACGGCCAGTTCGCCGACATCCATGTCGAGATCCGGCCGCAGCCGCGCGGCAGCGGCTTCGCCTTCGAGAACAAGGTGGTGGGCGGCACCGTGCCCAAGAACTTCATTCCCGCGGTGGAGGCAGGGTCGCGCGAGGCGCTGGCGCGTGGACCACTGGGCTTCCCGGTGGTCGACATCGCCATCGCCCTGACCGACGGCCAGCACCATGCGGTCGACAGCTCGGACCAGGCCTTCCGCACCGTGGCGCAGATGGCGATGGCCGAAGGGTTGCCGAATTGCGATCCGGTGCTGCTGGAGCCGATCCAGGCGGTCACCATCGCGGTGCCGGCCGAATACACCGCCAAGGTCCACGCCCTTGTCTCCAGCCGGCGGGGCCAGATCCTGGGCATGACCGCGCGCGAGGGCTGGACCGGCTGGGACCTGATCGACAATCTGCTGCCGGAATCCGAGATGCACGGGCTGGCGGTCGAATTGCGCTCGGTCACGCTCGGCGTCGGCAGCTTCACCGCCCGCTTCGACCATCTGCAGGAGCTGACGGGCCGTCTCGCCGACCAGGTGGTGGAGGACCGCAAGCGCGCCCAGGCCGCGTGAACGACCCGGCGGCCGGGCGGTGCCGGGGGCTGGATGCTCCCGTGTCGCCCGGCCGCCACGTCGTCATCTTGGCAACACTTTCTGGGCGGCTTATGACGGACGGGAATTGCGAGAATTCGGGAGTGCGGAGATGTTGAGCCTGAGGCGTGCGGAGCCGGCGGATTCCGACCGCATGTTCACCTGGCGGAACCTGCCGCATGTCGCGGTCCACCAGTACAGCGACCATGTCATCTCCCGGGAAGAGCATGATGCCTGGTTCGCCCGCGCCATCGCGGATCCGCGTCGGATCTACTGGATCATCCAGGATGACGGCGATCCGATCGGCCTCGCCAACCTCGTCGACATCGATGAGAAGAACAGCAAGTGCTCCTGGGCCTTCTACCTCGGCGCCGGCGACCTGCGCGGCAAGGGCATCGGCAGCTGGGTCGAGCTCAAGGTGCTCGACCACGTCTTCCTCGAACTCAAGCTCAACAAGCTGTGCTGCGAGGTGCTGACCAGCAATCCGGGCGTGGTGCGGATGCATCGGCGCTTCGGCTTCCAGGAGGAAGGCCTGCTGCGCCACCATGTGCGCAAGCAGGGCCAGTTCCTAGACGCGCATGTGCTGGGCCTGTTGCGCGACGACTACCTGCAGCAGCGCGACGCTCTGGTCACCATGCTGCGCGAACGCGGGGTGCAGGCGGAGTAGGGGATCACCGGGCCTGCGCCGTGGCCCCGGAGCCCTCGGCCGAATCCACGATCACCAGCATGTTCCCGGCCAGCGGCGTCGGCGTCCGGTCGGGACGCAGCACCGCGTCATAGCGGGCGTCGGACTTCGCCGCCGCCTCGTAGTCGACATCGAGGATGCCGTGGCGGTCGAGGAAGACGTTCATCGGCCCCGGCACGCGGACGCATCCCTTCGACGCCGGCTGGCCGAGGCGCTGCTCAAGCGTCGCCGGATCGGTGGCGTGGACCAGCAGCCGGATGGTCGATTCCCGGCCCTCGTCCTCCCAGCCCCGTTCAGCGGTCTGCCAGCCGAAATCCCACACCCGCATGCCCTTGAGGCCGAGGCCGCGGATGCCGTTGGCGTTGAAAGTGCCTTCGGCGCGCCAATCGAGGATCTCGTCGGTGTGAGGGAATACGCCGGTCGGCGTGATGAAATAGCCGTGGCGGCCTTCCTGGCCGGTCGAGACTGTCGATCCGCCCAGGCTCCGCCAGGTGCCGGACGGCTGCGCCAGCAGGATGCGCATCTGCTGCACGGCCGGGTTCCGGTCCACCACCATCACCAGCTGCGGCCGGCGGATGGCTTGGCCGCGGGCCGTGATCGCGCGCTGCGCCAGGGCGGCCCAGCGCTGGCCTGCTTCGGGCGCATCCGTGATCGCCATTGGCACCTCCCGCACCAGCTCGGCCTGCAGCCGGGCGAATTCGGCGTCGATCGGCGCGCCCGTGGCGGCTGTGCCGCGGTCAGCAGACGCTGCAGACCCGGGATGTGGGGCCGGGCCGCACCCAAGCGCCAGCAGCGGCAGAATGATGGCAAGGAGGAAGCGCACGGACATCGACATCTGGACAATCGCAATCGCGACAGTTCAAGAGATCAGGTTGTCTTTGCTCCGCTTCCGTCTGTATTCATACCATATCATGCGCCATTATTCACCGATCGATTTTACCGGATCGGCTGGGGCTAGGGCCGCGTCGCCGCGGGCAGGATATAGCGCTCCAGCACGGTGCGGCCGAGTGCGTCCTGCTGGTCGGGCTGGTCGTAGAGGCCGGCGGTGACCACCACCAGCAGGTCGCGGTCCGGCACCAGGAACAGCCGCTGTCCGCCCCAGCCGACGCCGGCACTCCAGCGCAGATCCTGGCCGTCGACCTGTGAATGGCCGAGCCACCATTGGAAGCCGTAGTCGATCTCGTCCTCGGCCGCGATCTGCTTCGTCGTCGACTGCTCGATCCAGCCGGCCGGGACGATCTGCTTGCCCTGCCAGGCGCCGTGATCGAGCACCAGCCTGCCGATCTTGGCGATGTCGCGCGGCAGCAGCCGCAGGCCGGAGGCGGCGACCGGGTCGCCGTTCGGATAGCGCACCCATTCGACGTCGTCGATGCCCAGCGGCGCAAACAGCATCTCCCGCGCCATCACCTCGAGCGACCGGCCCGAGACCTGCTTCAGCACCGCCGACAGCAGCGCCGTCGATCCGCCGCTGTAGACCCAGCGCTCGCCCGGCATCGTGGCGAAGGGCTGCTCCAGCACGTAGCGGTATGGGTCCGGCGCGTCCGACATCAGCCGCTCGCTGTTGCGCGGGTCGCTGTAGGGCAGGTCCTCGCTCCAGGCCAGCCCACTCGACATGGTCAGCAGATGGCGCAGGGTGATGCGGTCCTTCTCCGGCGAGCCCAGGTCGGCGTATTGCGGCAGCAGCGACAGCACGGGCGCGTCGATGTCCTTGATCCAGCCATAGTCGACGGCAATGCCGACCAGCAGCGAGGTCACGCTCTTGGTGATCGAGCGCAGATCGTGCCGGGTCGCGGCGTCGTGCGGAATGCGGCCGAGCGGCTGGCCCCAGCGCTGGTCCTCGCCGGCGAAGTAGCGCTCATAGACCAGCTTTCCGTGCCGCACGACCAGCACGGCATGGGCGTTGCTTTCCTCCAGCGCCGGGCCGACGGCGCACAGCGTGGCGGGGTCGAAGCCCTCATCCGCCGGGGCGGCAACCGCCCAGCCATCGTCCAGCACCGCCGGTGCGCGGCAGTCCGGCGGCGCGCCGGCAGCCGCGGCGGGAGAGGTGAGGAGGGCGATCAGGGGCAGGGCACGGCGAAGCGGCATGGATGTCTCCGTCTGGGCGCGACCGGGTGCGCCATCGATCCGTAACAGGGCCGATCGGTAGCAGGGACGCCGGGCCGCCACTGTACCGGGATTGCTCGGCCGCCGAATCACCTCCGCCCCGCCACGGCTTCGCCGTAGAGCAGGATCGACCATGTCCCCAGGTTATCCTGGGGGAGAGATCATGCGCGTCTTGCTGAAGATCCTGTTGGCCGGCCTGCTGCTGGCCATGGCCGCCTGCGTGTCGAACCGGCCTGCGGAACCTGTCGTGTCAGGGGTCGTGTCCCAGGAGATGTATCAGGCGGATGCCCTGGTTCCCGGCGGCGGGGTGAACCGGCTCGCGGCACCGCAGAGCCAAGCGTGGCCGGACAGCGGTGCCCGCATCGCGCCGGCCCCGGAGCCCCGGCTGGGCACGCGCTGGGGCGAGACCATCGCCTCGTCCATCCGCTTCGTCCATCTCGAGCGCCTGTGGCCGGACCGGCCGGAGGGGCAGGTGACGATCCGCTACGACGGACGCTGGGATGCGGCCGGCCCGCCCGCAGGCACGATCCAGATGCTGCCAGTCGCCTATGGCCGGGTCGAGTGGGCGGTGCTCGACGCCCGCGGCCGGGCGATGCCGCTCACGCCGGGCCGCGGAGGCGACCTCCGCCTGCACGGCCGGAACGGCGACCTCTATCGGCTGAGCTTCAGCAATCGCGGCCGACAGACGGTCGAGATCGTGGCGACGGTGGACGGGCTCGACGTGCTCAGCGGCCAGCCCGGTACCATCGCCAACCGTGGCTATGTGGTGCGGCCGTACGAACTGCTAGTGATCGAGGGATTTCGCCAGAGCGAGGATGCGGTCGCGGCGTTCCGCTTCTCGTCGCCGGGCGCGGCCTATGCCGCCAACACCCCGCAGGGCGACCCACGCAACATCGGGGTCATCGGCATGGCGGTGTTCACCTTGGACGACCCGGCCAACGCGGTCGGGCCGGCCGATGGCGCCCAGCCATTCCCCGCCGATGGCGCGCGCGACCCGCGCTTCGCCCCGCCGCCGACGCCGTGAGCCGCTTGCGTTATCTCTCATGATCGGGATAATTTCCCGATCATGAGAAATGAGATCGCCATCGTCGCCGAGCCGGTGGACGCCCGGCTCGCCGCCCGGCTTGCGGCCCTCAGGGCCGAACAGGGCTGGTCGCTGGACGTCCTGGCCGAGCGCAGCGGCGTCAGCCGGGCGACGCTGTCGCGGTTGGAGCGGGGGGAGACCAGCCCGACCGCCTCGCTGCTCGGCCGCCTCTGCACCGCCTATGGCCGCACCATGTCCGGCCTGATCGCGGAGATCGAGACCGAACCGGCGCAGCTGCTGCGCCGGGCCGAGCAGACGGGTTGGACCGACCCCGAAACCGGCTTCGCCCGCCGCAGCGTGTCGCCTCCGGCCGCAGGGCTGCGCGGAGAACTGGTCGAGGGCACGCTGCCGGCCGGCGCGGTCGTCAGCTACGACACGCCGCCGATCCACGGGATCGAGCAGCATGTCTGGATGCTGGAGGGCACGCTCGAGCTGATGGTGGACGACGTCGTCCACCGGCTTGGGCCGGGGGACTGCCTGCGCTACCGTCTGTTCGGCCCGACCCGCTTCGCATGCCCGGGACCGCGGCCCGCGCATTACCTCATCGCCTTGTGCAAGCCGTGAGCACCGCCATGCTGTCGACCGCAACCGATCCGGCTTCCCTGACCATCGCCGAGGTCCAGGCCGAGGACCTGCCCTTGGTCCTCGACGATCTCGCCGGCGTGCTCCACGCCTCTGTGCTGGACGGCGCCAGCGTCGGCTTCGTGTTGCCCTTTGCCATCGACGAGGCCCGCGGGTTCTGGCAGGGGCTGGAGCCGGCCTTCCGCAGCGGCGCCCGCCGTCTGCTGGTGGCGCGGCTGGAGGGGCGGGTGGTCGGCACGGTGCAGCTGGTTCTTGGCATGCCCGCCAACGGCATCCATCGCGCCGAGATCGCCAAGCTGCTGGTGCATCCCGCCGCGCGCCGCCGCGGCATCGCCCGGATGCTGATGGTGGCGGCGGAGGCGCTGGCCCGCCGGCACGACCGCAGCCTGCTGCTGCTCGACACCCGGCGCGGCGACAGCGCCGAGGGGCTCTATGAGAGCCTGGGGTTCCGCCTGTTCGGCATCGTGCCCGGCCACGCCCGCTCCACCACGGGCGTGCTGGAGGACACCAGCTACATGCTCAAGCAGCTGGCATAGGGCTATCCAGCTGGCGGCGCGCCTCGTCCTGCAGCCAGTCGCGGAAGCGCAGCACCACGGGCCGCGCCTCGCCGGGCTGCAGCAGGATGTGGTGGGCGGCCGGGCCGCGGATGACGTGCGGGAAGGGCTGCACCAGCTTGCCGTCGCGCAGCAGCGGCCCGAAGAATCGCGGCGAGAGCAGCGCCACGCCGGCGCCCTCGATGGCGGCCGAGGCGTCCAGCTCATGCGTCGGATAGTCGTCGGCGTAGAAGCGCAAGCCGGGCGCGTCCACGCCGGCCTCGTGGAACCAGCGTTGCCAGCCGTCATGGGGCAGCAGCGGCAGGGCCGCCAGATCGGCCGGTGACGACAGCCTGGCCGTGGCGGCCAGCGCCGGGCTCAGCATCGGCGTGGCCTCGACCGGCATCAGGGCGACGGCGTCGAACCCCGGCCAGTCGCCGAGGCCGGTCCGGATCGCGATGTCGAAGCGCTCTCCCGGCCGCAGCTCGGCCGAGACGTCGAGCCGGATCGGAACCGCATCGGACAGCGCGTGATACCCGGCCAGCCGCGGCGCCAGCCAGCGCGTGGCGAAGGTCGGGACGGCGGTCACGCGCAGCGGATCGGCCGCATCCCGGCAGTCGTCGACCGCCGTGCGGATCACGCCCAGGGCCTGGGCCATCCGTCCCGCCAGCGCCGCACCGGCCTCGGTCGCGGCCACCTTCGGGCCGGCGCGGCGGAACAGCGTCACCCCGAGCTCGGCCTCGAGATCGCGGATCCGCAGGCTGACGGCGGCCGGGGTCACGCCGAGTTCGGCCGCCGCCCGGCTGAAGCTGCCATGGCGGACGCAGGCTTCGAGGACGCGCAGGGATTCCAGGGCCGGCAGGCGTTTCAACATGCCCGATGTTAAGGACAGCTTAAGATGACTGGCAAGATCGCTCGCTTTGGATCGGCGGGCCGTGCTGCGCCTAATGCGGCCTGCCGCATGACCGGAGATTGCCATGACCGAACTCAAATCCCGCCCCCTATTCACCCTTTCGATCGCCCTCCATCCGATCCACGAGCTGGGGCCGACCCCGGCCGGTGAGCGCCGGGTCGTGCCCGTGTCGGGCGGGCGGTTCGATGGCGACCGGCTGGCGGGCGAGGTGCTGCCGCATGGCGGCTCGGACTTGTTGCTAACCCGCGCCGACGGTTCGTTCCAGCAGGATGTCCGGCTGACGCTCCGGACCCATGACGGAGCGCTGATCCTGATGACCTATCGCGGCGTGCGGCATGCCGCGCCCGAGGTCAGCGACCGGATCGCGCGGGGCGAAGCCGTCGCGTCGTCCGAATACTATCTGCGGATCGCGCCCTTCTTCGAGACCGCCGCGCCGGCCTATGCCTGGCTGAACCGGATCGTGGCGGTCGGCGTCGGCGAACGCCGCCCGGGCGGTGCGGGCTATGAGGTCTTCGAGATCCTGTGAGGCCTTGCCGGGCGGTCCGGTCCGGCGCTAAAGGTCGTACATTATCTCGATGGAGAACCGGCCGATGGCGACCGCCCCAGCCCTGCCCGACGACCTGCTGATCGGCGCCGAGGACGAGGTGGCGATCCGCCAGGATCTGGTGCTGACCGCGCTGGGCAAGCGGCCGGCGGACACGCTGCTGCGGGTGGGCCGGCTGTTCGACGTCCACACCCGGACCTGGCGCGACGACCAGGAGATCGCGATCAAGGGCCGGCGCATCGCCTGGACCGGCCCGGCCGGGACCTTTCCGGGCGAGGCGGCGCAGCGCGTCGACAGATCCGGGCTGGCGGCCGTGCCCGGCTTCGGCGAGGTGCACAAGCACATCGAGAGCACGCATCTGACGCCGGAGTGGGAGGCGGCGCTGGTGCTGCCGCGCGGCAACACCTGGACCTGCGAGGCCAGCCACGAATTCTCCAATGTCGACGGCCCCAACAACCTCGCCTTCTGGTTCGAGGCCCGGCGCCTCGGTTCGCCGCTGAAGATCTTCCCGCTGCCGGGCTCGGCAGTGCCGCCGACCGCCTATGAATGGGGCGGCGGCTGGTACGGCTATGACGAGCAGAAGGGCTTCCTGAAGCAGAGCCTGATGGTCGCCGGCCTCGACGAGGTGATGGACTGGCCGGCGGTCTGGAACCCGGAGAACCCGTCCTATCCACGCCTGTGGGGCATGATCCGCGCCACCTTCGAGCAGCGCGGCGTGGTCGAGGGCCATGGCGCCGGGCTGCGCGACACCGCCGCGATCAGCGCCTTCGCCGCCGCCGGCCTGGCCTCCGACCACGAAGCCTGGACGCCGGAGGAGGTGTGGGAGAAGCTGGCCCACGGCATCTTCGTCGAGCTGCGGCCCTATTCGATGCCCGAGGTCATCCCCTGGCTGATCGAAAAGGGCCTCGCCGACTGGTCGCAGCTGGCCTTCACCACCGACGACCGCAGCGTTTCCGACACGTTCAGGCTCGGCGCCACCGACCACAATGCCCGGCTGGCGATCCGGCACGGGCTGGCGCCGGAGACCGCGATCCAGTGCATCACCCTGAACCCGGCCCGGCACATGCGGCTGACGCCCTGGGTCGGCAGCCTGGCGCCGGGACGCTACGCCGATGTCGTGCTGCTGTCGGATGTCGCCGGCCTGGAGATCGCCGAGGTCTGGGCAGACGGCCAACCGGTCTCGGACGGCAAGCGCTACATCGGCCCGCAGCCGGCGATCGACTGGCCCGCCTGGGCGCGACAGACGGTCAACATCAAGCGCGACCTGACCGCGGCGGATTTCGCGCTGCCCGCGGTGCCGGGCCGCGACACCATGCAGGCGGCGCTGCTGCGCCCCTTCCATTGGGCCGACGGCTTCCTCACCGCCGAACTGCCGGTGCGTGACGGCGCGGTGCAGCGCGAGCCGGAGCGGAACATCACCAAATTCGCCATCATCGACCGCTTTTCCGGCGACGGGCGGGTGGCGAAAATGTTCTGGCTCGGCTGCGGCCCGCGCACGCCGGATACGGCCCTGGCCTGCTCGGTGGCGCATGACAAGCACAACATCTGGGCGGTCGGTTCGTCCGACGCCGCCATGGCGCTCGCGGTGAACACGCTCGTTGAACAGCAAGGCGGCTGGGCCCTGGTGCGCGACGGCGAGGTGCTGGCCACGGTGCGCTACGAGATCGGCGGGCTGATGAGCTGTCGGTCGCCGGAGGAGCTCGATGCCGAGATGCAGACGCTCTACGCCGCGGCCGAGGGCATCGACTGGATGTACGAGCCGACCTTCCACCCGCGCTGGTTCCCGGGCTTCCCGGAGCGGCTGATCTTCGCCACCCTGACCTGTGCGCCCTGGCGCTGGGTGCTGGTGGCGCCCTGCGAGCAGGCGCCGCAGGGCTTCGTCAATGTGCAGAGCGGGGAGACCCACCCCGTCGTCTGGTAGGGGGACGCGCTTTCCGATCAATCCAATCCCGCGGCAGCAAAGACCGCGGGCGGAAGGGGGCTTCATGACCACATCCGAGCCGACGAGCCTGCCGGCGGCCAGTGGCGGCTGGCTGGACCGGCGCTTCAAGTTGTCGGAGCGCGGCAGTTCGCTGCCGCAGGAGGTGATCGCCGGCATCACCACCTTCGCGGCGATGGCCTACATCATCGCCGTCAACCCGGCGATCATGTCGGCCGCCGGGATGGATCGCGGCGACCTGGTGATCGCCACCGCGCTGGCCGCCATCTTCGGCAGCCTGATGATGGGGCTGACCGCCAACCTGCCGCTGGCGGTGGCGCCCGCCATGGGGTCCAACATCGTCTTCGCCTATGTCATGGTGAAGCAGATGGGCATCCCCTGGCAGGGGGCGCTGGCCATGGTCGCCGTCACCGGCGTGATCTTCCTGGCTCTCAGCCTGTCGAAGCTGCGCGAGAAGGTGGCGAAGGAGGTGCCGGACGCGCTGAAGATCGGCATCCAGGCCGCGGTCGGCACGCTGATCGTGTTCATCGGCCTGCGCGGCGCCGGCTTCATCGTCGCCAACCCCAACACCTATGTGGCGATGGGGTCGCTCGCCAGTCCACCGGTGCTGCTGACCCTGGCCGGCATCCTGGTCACGCCGGTGCTGGTCGCGCGCAAGGTGCCCGGCGCCCTGGTCCTGTCGATCGCCGTCCTCACCGTGATCGGCCTGTTCGTGCCGCTCAAGGACGACGGCACCATGGTGACGACGCTGCCCTCGGCCTTCTTCGCCCTGCCGAAATGGCCGGCCAGCACCTTCCTGGCGCTCGACTTCAGCTACCTGGTCTCGCATTTCCTGGTGACGCTGCCGCTGCTGTTCTACTTCCTGTGCGGCGAGTTCTTCAGCACGCTGGCGACGCTGATCGGGGTCACCGGCGCGGCCAACCTGCGCAAACCGGACGGGTCGATCCCCAACGCCACCGCCGCCTTCGCGACCGATGCGACGGCGACCATCGTCGGGCCGCTCCTCGGCACTTCGGTCGTCACCGCCTTCATCGAATCCGTCACCGGGGTGCAGGCCGGCGGCCGCACCGGCCTGACCTCGATCGTGGTCGCGGTCGGCTTCTTCCTGGCGCTGTTCATCTGGCCGGTCTTCGTCATCATCCCGGCCCAGGCCACCGCGCCGGCGCTGGTGGTGGTCGGCATCTTCATGCTGCAGGGGCTGGCGCGGATCGACATGGCCGACCTCGCCAACGCCGTGCCGGTGGTGCTGATGCTGCTGGTCACGGTGCTGAGCAACAACCTGATCAACGGCATGGCGATCGGCACCTTCGCCTACATCCTGCTGTGCCTGGCGCTTGGCCGCAGCAAGGCCGTCACCCCCGTGGTCTGGGGCCTGGGCGTGATCTTCGTGCTGTATTTCGTGGTCACCAGCCGGCTGATGTGACGCCGGAAGATCCGGGGGATCCAGCCGGATCCCCCGGATTCCTTGGTGCGGCTACAGCGGCCCGCGCTCCCACGGGCCGGTGATCGCCATGGTGATGCCAGGGGTCTGGATGTTGACGAACAGGGTCCGGCCCTCCGGGCTCCAGCAGGCGCCGGCGAACTCGCTGGCGCGGTAGTCGCCCTCGGCGATGGTCTTGCCGGCGTCGGCGATCTGGCCGGCGGTCAGCTCGGCGTTGTTCTTCAGCAGGTAGAACGGCGCGCCCTGGCGGGTCAGCGCGACCAGCCGGGTGCCCGGGCCGTAACTGTCCGGGCTGCCAGCCGGCGCCGCGTCCGGGTCCTCGCACAGCACCACGCCGCCGCGCGGGCTGACGGTGACGTTGTCCGGGTTGTGCGCCGCGATCTGGCTGTCGCTGACGAACAGCGCCCGCAGCCGCTGGGTCAACAGGTCCAGCACCCAGACCGCGCCGTAGCCGCGCCCGAGCCGGCCGCTCGGCTCCCTGCCCGTGCTGGTGTCGACGATGAACATGCGGCCGTCGGCGTAGAAGATGCCTTCACCGCGGCTCATCCGCAGCCCGCCCTCGGCCCAGCTTTGCGCGAAGGGACCGCTCAGCGTTTCGCCGACCCCGATGTCCGGGAAGCCGATCGGTGCGGTGACCGCGTCCATGTCCGGCTGCTCGATGTCGATCCACTCCAACTGGTACTCGTCGCCGACATGGGCGACCACCAGGTCGGCATTGGGCCGGCGGCGGACGCGGGCCGCCTGCAGCCGCCCGCCATGGTCGAGCGCGCCGTGCCGGCCCGAGCGGTCATCGGGGATGAAGCGGTACAGCCCCGACTTGTTGCGGTCGTCCTCGGTCAGGTAGATGACGCCGGTGCGGGGATCCACCGCCACCGCCTCGTGGCTGAAGCGACCCATCGCCACCAGCGGGCGGCCGGTGGTGCGCTCGGCCTCCGGATGCACCTCGAACACATAGCCGTGGCGGCGGCCTGCCGTCGACTTGGCGTTGGTCTTGACCTCCTCGCAGCTCAACCAGGTGCCCCAGGGCGTGCGGCCGCCGGCGCAGTTCTGCGTGGTGCCGGCCAGGCTGGCTTCCGCCGACAGCCAGCGCCCGTTGCGGAAGCGCAGCGTGGTGGTGCCGCCGCCGGCGCGCGAGCCGCTGGTGTCGATCGTGCCGGTGTCGTAGGTGCCCGGCGCGGTCATCGACGTGGGTGCGGCGTTGATCTCATGGTTGCGGACCAGGATCAGCTCGTCCTCTCGGCCATGCCCATGGCCGAAACCGAAGTCGAACCAGCGGCCGCCCTTGCCGTGCATCACCGCCATGCCGTCATGGGCCCGCGGCACCGTCTGGCCGTCGGCCATGCGGTCGCCGGTCCAGGAGAAGGAGCTGTAGCGGAAGCCCGGCGGCAACAGCAGCAGCGGCAGGCCGGTGCTCTCGTCGGCGACCGGGGCCAAGGGGCCGTAGGGGCTGCGGACCGGGGCGGTCCAGTTCTCGCCGGTGGCGGCGGCCTGGGCCTGGCGCTGGGACAGGGCGCCCAGGCTGCCGATGGCGCCGAGGGCGAGGGCGGCGCCACCGCCCTGGAGGACGAGGCGGCGGGAGGGGGTGAGGGACATGGTTGCGGCTCCTGCTGGCTGTCCGTCGACCTGGGCAGTCCGGGCCGCGTCGATCCGCGAACGCCTCAGGCGCAGAATGGCCTTTCCCAAGTCAATGGAATCACTGACCGGGACAGTCATACAGAGCGAATAATGAATTTTTGTTAAGGAGACCCGGCTTCCGAGAGGAAATATCGACGAGTCTCATGTTTTCTTGGTTTCATTGCAGTAATGTTAAGTAAAGGATTCGAATATAAAATTATACTAATTCTTTGATATTTACGTCAATTCGGGCTGCCTCAGTGCAGCGCCGAGGCCGGCCCGACAATCATCCCATCCGCGGACGGCCGGCGGCGGTGGCGGTGATGATGCTCTCGACGAACATGTCCAGGCCGCCGGCCATCGCCACCACCCGGTCGGCTCGCGCCACCGTGACTGCTACGTCCAGGCCGCCGGCCTCGCGGGCCAGGGCTTCGGCATGGCCGCGGGCCTCGGCCTCGGCATGGGCGGCCGCGTCCTCCAGGCTGTCGAAGGTGCGGATGCCGCCGGCGGCGTGGACGCGGAAGCGGCCTTCCTCCGGCGCGGTGATGGTGACCGTCACGGCCTGCAGCACGCCGCTGGCCACGGCGCCGATGGCGTTGGTGACGCCGGCATGCTCCGGCACCACGCTTTCGGTGCCCAGGCGACGCGCGATCTCCGGATAATAGGTCGCGGCCGAGGCGCCGATCCCGACCAGCGGCAGGCCGAGGGTGAGGGCAGGGCGCAGCAGCGCGGATGCGGCGGCCCACCCCGACCCTGGGCCCGCCACGGCGCGGCGCGGCAGCAGGCTGCGCGCCTCCCGCGCCGGGTCGGCCACGCCGTCCCGGGCCAGCGCCGTCTCGACCAGCGCCAGCGCGCTGTCGGCGGTCAGCCGCTCCAGCACCGACCGGGCGAAGGCCTCGCCATCTCTCGGTGCGGCCCAGCCGGGCTCGGCCGGGCGCTTGGCCCACAAGGCGGCGCCCAGCAGGGCGGCATCGCGCGACCAGCCGTCATGCAGCCCCAGCACATGGGCGGCATCGGTCGGGGTGAAGCCGGACAGGATCACCAGCCCGCGCGCCACCAGCCGCTCCAGCGGCCGGTCCAGCAGGTGGCTGGTCAGCACCGATTCCAGCGGCTGCGGCCCGTCGGCCAGTGCCTCCCAGATCCGCCGCTCCGGTGCCGACAGGGTGTCGGCCTCGGTGTCCAGCGCGCGCAGGCGCAGGGCGAAGCGGCCGTCCAGGCTGGTCCATTCGCCGCGCTCGGCCTGGCGCCGCAGCGCCGTCAGCATCTCCGGATGCTGGTGCACCAGCAGGCTCAGCGGCACCGACCGGCGCGGCCCCACCGCCAGGCCGAAACTCGGTTCGACCCGCACCTCGCTGTCGCCGCCCAGGCCGAAGGTGCGGATCTCCACCGCCTCGACCATGGTGCGCCAGCCGCCGACCTGGGCGCCCTCGCGGTTCAGCAGCGGTCGGCCGTCCTTCAGGATGGCGATGTCGGTGGTGGTGCCGCCGATATCGGAGACGAAGCAGTCCTCGCGCCCGGTCAGCCAGCGGGCGCCGACCACGCTGGCGGCGGGGCCGGACAGCACGGTCTCGACCGGGCGAGCCAAGGCGAAGCGGTCGGCGATCAGCGACCCGTCGCCCTTCACCACCATCAGCGGCGCCGTGATGCCGCGCGCGTCCAGCCGGCCGCGCACCGCCCGGATCAGCGATGCGGTCAGCGGGATCAGCCGGGCGTTCAGCAGCGCCGTCAGCGCCCGCCGCGGCGCGTCGAGGCCCGAGGTCAGCTCATGGCCGCAGGTCACCGGCTTGCCGGTCAGGTCGCGGACCAGGTCGCGCACCGCCTGCTCATGCGCCGGGTTGCGCACGGCGAAATAGCCGGCGACGGCGAAGGCGGTGACGGCAGGGGCATGCTGCAGGATGGCCGCGCGGACAGCTTCCAGGTCCAGCGGCGCCTGCTCCTCGCCCGACGGACGGTGGCCGCCGGCCGCGGCGACGACCGGGTCCGCGCCCAGCGCCTCGCGCAGCCCGGCCCGGTCCAGCGCCGCCTCGGGATAGCCGATCAGGATCAGGCAGGCCGGGTTGCCCTGGCCCTCGACCACGGCGTTGGTGGCCAGGGTGGTGGACAGCCCGACGAAGCCGATCTCTGCCGGGTGCTGTTCCAGCACCGCGTCGATCGCCGCGCCGATGCCCAGCGCCAAGTCGTGCTTGGTGGTCAGCCGCTTGGCCGCGGCCAGCACGCCGCGGTCGGGGTCGAACAGGACCGCGTCGGTGAAGGTCCCGCCGGTGTCGATGCCGAGAGAAATGGACAAGGCGATCCCTCTGGAAATGCAGGTTCGGATTAGGCCAGGAGGCTCGCCGACGGCAAGAGCGAAGGCGCAGCCCGGTCATGCAGTTGGGGCTGCGTTTCGCCGCGTTGACCTCCTCGCGCCGGCCGGCGAAGGTGCCGGCTTCCGGGGGAGGGCGAGGCATCGTGGCATCGGACGACGACGACAAGGATGTGCCACGCAACTGGCGCCGGCGGCTGTTCCCGGCCGTGCCCATGGCGGTCGTCTACGCGCTGGTGCTGTGCCTGCTGGCGGAGGCTATCGACTGGGAGGTCGGCGGCGGCGGCGCGATGATGCTGGTGGTCGCCTTCCTGTTCGGCGTGCCGGCGGCGGCGACCAGCGTGGCGGTGATGATCGCCGATCCCAGGGGGCAGATGCGGGGCGGCCGCCATGCGCTGATCGGCTTCTACGTCACCTCGGTCTTCCTGTTCGCCGCCGTGGTGCTGCTGCGCGAGGGCGGGATCTGCGTGATCATGGCCGCGCCCCTGTTCTACCTGGCGTCGATCGTCGGGGGGCTGATCACCGGGCTGCTGCTGCGCCGCACCCGCGGGCGGGCGACCGCCCTGGTCCTGGTGCTGGCGCCGGTGCTCGGCATGCCGCTTGAGGCCGGGACGTCGTATCCCGAGCGCACCGGGTCGGTGATCACGGTGGTCGAGATCGCGGCGCCGCCCGAGGCGGTGTGGCGCAACACCGTCGCCATCCCCGACATCCGGCCGCGGGAGCTGAGCTGGACCTTCAGCCACGCCATCGTCGGCGTGCCGCGGCCGGAGGATGCGCGGCTGGAGGGCGAGGGCGTCGGCGCCGTGCGCTATCTGCACTGGGGCGGCGGCATCCATTTCCAGGAATGGATCACCGCCTGGGACCTCAATCGGTCGCTGGCCTGGACCTTCCATTTCGCGCCGGATTCGATCCCGGCCGCGGTCGAGGGCCATATCCGGGTGAACAGCCCCTATCTCAAGCTGACCGGCGGGCACTACACGCTCGACCCGCTGCCGGGCGGCCGTACCCGGCTGACGCTGCAGACCGACTACTGGATCGCCACCCCGATCAACGCCTATTGCGCCTGGTGGGGCGACGTCTTCCTGACCGACTTCCACCGCATCGTGCTGGGCGTGATCAAGGAGCGGTCGGAGCGCGCGGCCAGCCTATGACGGGGCGCCGGCGACCAGCCTTTCCGCATCGTCGAGATCGGCGTCGAAATCCACCAGGTCGTATCCGACATCATCCGCATCGTCGGCCTCGAACGCGGCGCCCGGCATGTCGACCAGCAGCGACAGCAGCTGGCCGGCGGCGGCGATCCGGTCGATCCCGTCCCCCGACGTCGGATTGCGGCTGACCGTCAGGCACTGCAGGATCTGGCGCAGCACCCAGCGCTCCTGCGCCGGCGGCACGTCGCTGTCGGCCCAGGTTTCGCGGACGTACCGCAGTTTGCCCAGGATGTCATAGGCATCCTGCCGCAGGGAGAGGATGGCATCCATCTGCCCGATCGGCGACTCAAGGATGGCGGTCTCAGGCGCCGCCGCCGGCAGATTTATGTAATTGATGAATTGGCTGAATGACATGGTACACCCCTGATCCGGCAGGTGTCTTGTGATAATGACTATATACCTACAAACTACGGCATTTTATCCAATTTGCAAATGATCCAATTGGGGTAGGGTTGGACGATTCGGGTGAAGGGCCGGCTCAGCCGCCCTTCACGGCCCCCGAGGTCAGCCCGGCGACGATCTGCTTCTGGGCGACGATGGTCAGCACCAGCACCGGCAGGATCACCACCAGCGCCGCGGCCGAGAGCGGGCCCCAGCTGACCTGCTCGAAGGTCAGCGAGTTGTAGACCGCGACCGGCAGGGTGCGGGTGGTGCGCCCGGCCAGCACGATGCCGAAGACGAAGTTGTTCCAGGAGAAGATGAAGGCCAGCAGCATCGCCACGGTCAGGCCCGGCCGGGTCAGCGGCAGCACGACATGGCGGAACACCTGCCAGCGGTTGGCACCGTCGATCCGCCCGGCCTCCTCCAGCTCGATCGGCAGGGCCTCGAAGTAGCTGATCAGGACCCAGATCACGATCGGCAGGGTGATCACCAGATGGGTGATGATCTGCGGCCACAGCGTGCCCATCAGCCCCAGCCAGCGGAACATCAGGAACAGCGGGATCAGGTAGCTGAGGCCCGGCGTCATCCGCGCGATCATGACGACGACGGACAGCTTGGTGGCCTTGGCCCGGGCGATGCCGTAGGCGGCCGGGGCGCCGATCACCAGGCCGATCAGCGTGGCGCTGCCGGTGACGATCAGGCTGTTGATGAAGTAGCGGCCGAAGGAGTTCTCGGCGAAGACCTGGGCGTAGTTGCTCCAGGCCAGGGTGGTCGGGATCAGCACCGGCGGATAGCTGATGTTGTCGACCTCCGGCTTCAGCGACAGCGACAGCATCCACAGAAAGAACAGCAGCGCCGGCGACACGATCACCAGCACGGTGAAATACAGGGCGGCGCGGCGCAGGATCTTCGAGAGGGGGCGGGACATGATCTGGGGCCTCCTCAGGTGGCCGCAAGCTTGGCGCGCTGGCGCAGCCACAGCAGCGCCAGGGACATGGCGACGACGATGCCGAAGAACACCACCGCGATCGCCGAGCCGTAGCCGATGTCGTAGAAGCTGAAGGCCTGGGTGTAGAGGTAGATGTTGATCGTCTCCGACGCCGTGCCCGGGCCGCCCTGGGTGATGGCGTAGATGATGTCGAAGCTCTTCAGCGCGTCGATCGAGCGGATGATCACCGCCACCATCAGGAAGGGCGAGATCATCGGCAGGGTCAGGTAGCGAAACTGCTGCAGCCAGCTGGCGCCGTCGATCTGGGCGCTCTCATAGGGCTCCGTCGGCAGGGCGGACAGGCCGCCGAGCACGATCAGCATCACCAGCGGCGTCCACTGCCAGGTCTCGACCAGCACCAGCGACGGGATCACCGTGGCCTGGTCGAACACCCAGAGCGAAGGCGGCAGCCCGACCAGGCTGAGCAGGTAGTTCAGCACGCCGAGCTGCGGGTGGAACATCATGGTCCAGACCAGGGCGATGGCGACCGGGGTTGCCATCATCGGCATGATCACGATGCCGCGGGCCAGGCCGCGCAGCGGGAAGCGCTCGTTGAACACCAGCGCCGCCGCCAGCCCGAGGACCAGCGGCAGCAGCACCGACAGGACGGTGTACAGCAGGGTGTGCCACACCGCCTCGCCGAAGCGGGCATCGGCGAATAGGCGGGCATAGTTGTCGAGGCCGATGAAGCCGCCGGCGCCGGTGGCCTGCCAGTCATGCAGGCTGACCCAGCCGGTGAAGGCCCAGGGGAAGATGATCACCGCCCCGACCACCACCACCGCCGGCAGGATGAAGGGCAGGTAGGTGCGCAGGGTCGGCGCGACGGCATTCGGCCGCCGCGCCCGCACGCGTTGTCTCCGTCCCACCTCGGCGTCGGCAGCGGTCATCGGCTCAGGCCTCGCTCTTGGCCAGGATCGGCTTGAACTGCTCGGTCGCCTTGGCCAGCTCGGCCGCCGGGTCGGCCCCGCCGGCGATGTTGGTCAGGGCAATGCCGAAGATGTCGCGGAACTCGGTGACCGGCACGATCACCGGCAGGCCGAGCTTGCTGACCTTGGACGAGCCGACGACGGCGTCGATCCAATCGGCCGGCAGGGTCACGCCCTTGCGCACCTCGGCATCGTCCAGGATCGAGGTGCGGAACGGCACGCCCGAGCCGCTTTGCAGCAGGTCGGCCTGCACCGTGCGGGATACCGCCCATTGGCAGAACAGGAACGCGGCCTCCTTGTTCTCGCTGGCCGCGGCCACGCCGATGCCGTCGCCGAAGGTGGCGGAGGCCTGGTCCTTCGGGCCTTTCGGCATGACGCCGTAGCCGGTCTTGCCGACCACGCGCGACAGCTTCGGGTCCTCCAGCGGCTTGGCGAAACCGACGCCGTCCAGCCACATGCCGACCTTGCCCTGCAGGAAGGCCGACTGGCACTCGTTCCAGTTGAAGCCGGCGACGCCGGGAGGGGCCGCCTTCGTCAGCAGGCGCTGATACAGCTTTGCTGCCTCGAGCGCGCCGTCGGAGGTGGTGGCCAGGCTGCGGTCCGCGGCGAGCGGGGCGACGCCGTTGCCGAGCATGAACGAGGTCCAGACCGGGACATTGGCGTTCTTCATGCCGCGGGCGACGAAGCCGTAGGTGCCGGCGGCCGGGTCGGTCAGCGCCTCGGCGGCGGACACCAGCTCCTCGAAGCTAGCCGGGTATTTCAGCCCCTTGGCCGCGAACAGCTCCTTGTTCCAGTAGATGATCCAGTAGTCGACGCTGAGCGGCAGGCTGCCGATGGCGCCGTTATCGGCGGTGGCGTAGGCCAGGCCGGCGCTGGAGAAGTCGGTCAGGCTGACGGCCGGATCGGCCAGGGCCGGGTCGGCCAGGAACGGCCGCAGGTCGGCCAGCCAGCCGCCCTTCTCGAACATCCGCTTCTGCACATGGTAGCTGAGATGGATGACGTCGAAGCTCGGCGCGCCGCTGTTGAACTCGATCACCGCCTTCTGCCGCTGCTGCTGCTCCGGCGTCTGCTCCAGCCCGACATCGATGCCGGTCAGGTCGGTGAATTCCTTGAGGTTCCGGGCGATGGTCTCGCTGCGCGGGCTCTTGACCAGGTTCACCTCGATGTGGGTGCCGGCATACTTCTTCCAGTCCGGCGCGGCGAAGGCCGGACGGATCCGGGGCAGGGCGGCCGCGGCGGCGAAGGCCGCGGTGCCGGCCAGCAGCGACCGGCGGCTGAGGGGTGACGAGAACGCCATGGTGTGATCCTCCCTGGATCTGATTGCGCCGGGCTTCCTGCCCGGCTGTTCCGATGCGCCTACGCTATAGCCCGAGGGCGCGGTTGCGGGCATTGGCGATGTGCGCGGCGATGGCCTCCGCCGCCCGGGCCGGGTCGCGGCTTTCGATCGCGTCGAGGATGCCGAGATGCTCCCGCATCACCGGCACCACCAGCCCGGCGATGCCGACCAGCTCGCGCCGGATCAGCCGGATCTTGATCGAGTTGACGCGATAGGCCTTGGAGATGATCTCGTTGCCCAGCGCGTCGATGATGGTGTCGTGCAGCCCCCAGTCCGTCGCCTGGGCGGCGTCCACCACCTCCGGCGTCGTGCCCTCGCGCTGCGCCCGGGCGATGATCTCCTCGTGCTGCGCCCGCAGCGCCGCCAGCGTCGAATCCGGCGCCGTCCGGGTGAAGGCGGCGGTCGCCTCCTTCTCCAGGAACAGGCGGAACTGGTAGGCGTCGCGGATCATGGTCAGGTCGATGTGCATGATCTGCATGCCGCGCTGCGGCACGGTCTTGATCAGGCCCTCGGCCTCCAGCCGCGGCACCAGCTCGCGGATCGCGCCAAGCGGCATCTGGGTCAGCTCCACCAGCTCGCGCTGCGAGATGAACTGCCCGGCGTGCAGGCTGTTGGCAAGGAGATGCTGCGTGAAGCTGTCATACGCCTTCTCGCGCAGCTTCAGCGGTTCGCGCTCCTCCGCCAGCCCGCTCATCCGGCGGCCGCCCGGTCGGTGAACAGGCCGTCCGCCACCGCGCCGAGCCGTGCCGCGGCGTCGGCCGACAGCGGCACCAGCGGCGACCGCACCGCCAGCCAGGCCGGGTCGCCGCTGCGATGGGCGACCAGGGCCTTGACCGCCGGGATCACCGGATGGGCCAGCACCGCGTCGACCAGCCGCCGGATGCGGTCGTCGTCGCGCCCGTCCTGCACCATCGGCAGCATCGCCTGCGGATAGGCGTTGGCGAGGCCGGAGATCGCACCCTGGCCGCCGAGCCGGACGCCGGCGGCGAGGCAGCGCTCGTCGCCGATCAGGATGGCGAGGTCGCGATGCGCCGCCAGCAGCTGTTCGGCATAGGCCCAGTCGCCGGAGGAGTCCTTCACGCCGCGGATCACCTCGGGGAAGGCGGCGCGCAGCCGGCCGATCAGCTCGATAGACAGCGGCACCTGGGTGACCGACGGGATGTGATAGAGGATGACGTCGCGCGCGGCGCCGCCCAGCAGTTCGAACACCCGGGCGAACCAGGCGAACAGCCCGTCGTCGCTGACGCCCTTGAAGTAGAAGGGCGGCGGCAGCAGCACCGCGTCGGCACCGAAATCGAGGGCCAGGCGCGCCTGCACCGCCGCATCCTCGGCCGAGGAGGCGGAGACTCCGCCGACCACCTGCCGCCCGTCGATGCCGACCGCGGCGAAGGCGCCGAACAGCTGCTCGCGGTCGGACAGCGAAAACGAGGCACCCTCGCCGGTGGTGCCGAAGGCGGTGACGGTGCGGCAGCCATGCGCCAGGCACCAGCGGGCATGCGCCACCAGGCGCAGGAGATCGACCACCCCGTCCGGCCGGAACGGGACGGTCAGGGCCGCGGACAGGCCGAAACGCTCGCGAGGTTGGGGCACTTTCGCTTCCTGCGGCTGCCGCGCGGCGATCGCGCGGTCAAGTTGCTGTAACTGACATGTCAGTCGTACCGCACGACGTTGCCCGTCGTCAACATGTCGAACAAAAACGACTGAAAGTTGGTCAGCGTGCCGTGGCGGCGGCCAGGTCCGGCAGCGCCGCCCGCAGGCGGGCGATGTGCTCCGGCCCGATGCCGCAGCAGCCGCCGACCAGCGAGGCGCCCAGCCCGGCCCAGCGCCGGATCCAGCCGAGATAGCTGTCGGGATCCAGGTCGGCCCGCAGGTCCGACAGGCCGTCATTGGCGGCGGCATCCTCCGGCTGGGGCGGGAAGGCATTGGCATAGACGCCGATCCGGGCCGCCGAGCCGGCGTTGCCGACGACGCGGACTGCGGCGGCGATGGCATCGCCCATCGCCTCGGGCTGGCTGCAGTTGAACAGCACGGCCGCCGCGCCGAGATCCAGCGCCGCCCGAACCGCTGCCGCGGCCGGTTCCCCGGACCGCAGGCGCGGCGCGCCGGGCTCGGGGCGCTCGTCCTCGATGGTGTAGGAGATCCAGAGCGGCTTGCCGTGCCCGGCCACGGCGGCCGCCGCGGCGGCCGCCTCGCCGATCGAGCTCTGCGTCTCGGCCAGCCAGAGATCGACATGCGGCGCCAGCCCAGCGACCAGGATCTCTGCGATCTCCGGCGCGCGCTCGGGCTGGAACAGGTCCGGGCGATAGGACCCGAACAGCGGCGGCAGCGATCCCGCCACGCGCACCCGGGCCGGCGCCCCCGCCGCGGCCCGGCGGGCCAGCCGGCCGGACAGGTCGGCCAGATCCAGGCCCCGGGCGGCGAAGCGGTCCTCGCCGATGTGGAAGGGCACCAGCGCATAGCTGTTGGTGGTGATCACCTCCGCCCCGGCGGCGATGAAGGCCTCATGCGCCGCCTGCACCGTCTCCGGCGCCTCCATCAGCGCCAGCGCCGACCATTCCGGCTGCCGGAACGGGGCCCCCATCCGGGCCAGCTGCCGCCCCATGCCGCCATCCAGCAGCGTCACCCCGAGTCCTGACATGTCGAATCCTTCGAATCCGCAACCAGGATGCTTGTACCCGGAATCCGCGACGCCGCGGGATTACCGCGGTGGCCGCGCGCCCTGCTGCTCCGCCTGAACCAGGCCCATGCCGATGGCGAGCCACACCAGATGGGCGTCGGTGCGGGCGCCGACCTTGGCCTTGATCTGATAATGGTAGTTGCGGACGGTCTTGAGGCTGAGATGCAGCGAGGCCGAGATCTCCTCGTCCGACCAGCCCGAGGCGACGAGGCGGAGGATCTCGGTCTCGCGCGGGCTGAGCTCGTCCAGCAGGGAGCTCGGGCGGGCAAGGCGCTCGGCGGCGATCTCCCGGGCCACGTCGTCGCTCATGGCCCGGCCGCCCCGGGCGACGACCGCGATGGAGCTGACCAGCTCGGCGGCGTCGCTGCCCTTGGTGACGTAGCCGGCAGCGCCCGCCTCGAACGCTTTCAGGGCGAAGCCGGCGCCGCTGTGCATGGTGAAGATCAGGATGCGTGCGTCGCGGTCCCATTGCCGGATGTGACGCAGCGCCTCGATCCCGCCGATGCCGGGCAGCGAGAGGTCCATCACCACCACGTCGGGCCTGGACTTCTGATAGGCTTGGTAGGCGGACGTGGCGTCATGGGCCTCCGCCACGACCTTGTAGCCCGGGGTCCGCTCCAGCAGCCGGCGATAGCCCTCCCGCACCACGGGGTGGTCGTCGACCAGCAGGATGGTCAGCTCGGTCATGCCGGGGCCGACGCCTCGCGGGCGGGCATCAAGGGGATCAGGGCGGCAACGCGCACGCCCCACCGTGCCTGGCTGATCGACAGGCTGCCGCCCAGCGCCGTGACCCGCTCGCGGATGCCGAGGATGCCGTAGCCCGGGGCCCAGCCCAGCCGGGACAGGGTGCCGCCGCCGTCATCCTCGACACTGACCGCGACGGCGTCGCGTCCTTCCGCATCCACACGCTGCACCTGCAGGCGGACATCGCGCGGCTTGCCGTGGCGGGCGGCGTTGGTCAGGCATTCCTGGGCGATGCGGTAGATGCTCAGGCTGGTCGCCTCGGGCAGCCCGGCGAGGTTGCCCACGATGTCGAGATGGAAGGCCGCCTGCCGGTCCTTCTGCGCGTTCCACCCGGCGACGAGCTGGGCCAGGCTGGCCTCCAGGCCGAGTTCCTCGACCTCCTGCGAGCGCAGCCGGGCCAGGGCGCCGCGCAGCGTCGCCGTCATCCGCTTGCTGGTCTCGCGGATCGAGCGCGCGTCCTTGGCGAGGTCGGGGCGGTCCGCCGCCTCCAGCTCGATCACCGTGGCCAGGGCGCCGACCGCGGCGAGGCACTGGCCGAACTCGTCATGCAGATCCCGCGCCAGCGCCCGGCGCTCCTCCTCCTGCACCTGGAACAGGCGGTTGGTCAGCGCCATGCGCTGCGCCGTCGTCTCCGCCAGGCGGGAGGTCAGGTCGTTCACCGCGCGGGAGATCCGGTCGAACTCCGCCGTGCGATAGCCGGGCAGGCGATAGCTGTAGTCGCCGCGCTCCAGCCGCCGCAGGCCGGCGACGATGGTCCGGGCCGGCATCAGCGATTGCCCGATGACCGCGGCGGCCAGGACGCCGATCCCGGCGGCGAGCAGCGCCGCGACGCTGAGCACGACATCGGTGCGCTGCCAGGCCTGGCGCACCGCGGCGCCGCGATCCGGTTCGGCGGCGACCACCCCGGCCATCGGCTGCCGCGCCGTCAGGGGCCGCTCGACCCGCGCATAGGCGCCGAAGACATGGTCGTAGAAGGCCTGGAACCAGGCCGGTGCCGGGTCGCTGATCGTTTCCAGCTGGCTGCACAGGCGCCGCGGCGCTTCGTTGCCGGGAGTGACGGTGATGCAGACGCCCGGCGAGATGACCTTCATGGTCGCCATCGTTTCCCAGTCCGGGATGGGCACCAGATGCTCCCGGCTGAGCCCGCCGCGCCACAGCAGTTCGCGCCAGTAGAGCGTCTCCAGCGCGTTGGCGACCCGGTCGGCGGATGCCGACGCCTCCTTCTCGATGGCGCGATGGGTGTCGATCAGCACCCAGCCGACGGCACAGGCCAGGCAGACCAGAACGACGCCGGCGAGACGCAAGACGAGATGAACGAATAGGTTCATTTTTCGCTCTCGCCCGAATGGATCTTGCTCATACTGGTCATTCCGGTCCCCGGCTGGCAAGCGCGGAGGCTGCTTGCGGCGCGGCTCGGGCATATTGCCCAAAGCGGTTCGGGATCGATGCCCAGGCCCTTTGCCTTGCGGATCGATAGGCTTCGGACGTCGTCCATGAGCCGCCGGGGCCTATCCGCATGAGCGAGCGCACATTCGAGCTGCCCGGGCGCGATCCGCTGCTGCCCTGGCTGATCTTCACCGGCGTCAGCCTCTTCGCGTTCGTCCTGCTGTGGTATTTCGGCCTGATCGGGCGGATGGTCGCCAGCGACCGGACCTATATATCGTCGATCATCGGGCTGCTCTATGTCGCCAGCAGCCTGCATTGCCTGTGGCGCATCCTGATCATCTCGCGGGAAGGCGACGCCGCCCTCAGGACGGCCCGGGCCATCGCCCGGAATGGCGGCCCCGTCAGCAACGCCGAGGGAGACGGCCGGCCAGCTGGCCTGGTCGCGGTCCACATCCGCGATCTCGTCACCAAGGCCGCGCTGCAGGGCGCCGAGCGCCTCGACCAGACGCTGCTCCTGCGCGTCCTCGCCGGCCGGCTGCGCGGCTCGAACCCGTTCGGCGCCTTCGCCAGCGACACGCTGATGAAGCTCGGCCTGCTGGGCACGATCATCGGCTTCATCATGATGCTGGCGCCGATCGCCGGGCTGGACACCGAGAACCGGGAGGCGGTCCGGTCGTCGATGTCGCTGATGAGCGACGGCATGGCGGTCGCCATGTACACGACGCTGGTCGGCCTGGCGGGCTCCATCCTGCTCAAGGTCCAGTACGCGCTGCTGGACAGCGCCACAGCGAAGATCTTCGCCTTCGCGGTCGATCTCACCGAAGTCCATGTGGTCTCGGCGCTCGAAAGCCGGGCGCCTGCGGAATGATCGACGACTTCGACCTCCTGCCGCGCGACGAGCCCTTCGACCCGTTCAGCGTGGTGCTGTTCAAGGCGTTGCAGGTTCTCGCCTTCCTGTTCTTCGTCGCGCTGCTGATCGTGGCGCCGGAAGCGAAGGAGGGGAAGGTCGACAGCAAGGCCGAGTTCCTCATCAGCGTGGACTGGCCGGACAACCATCCCGACGACATCGACACCTTCGTCCAGGATCCGATCGGCAATGTCGTCTGGTTCCGCCGGCGCGAGGCCGGCTTCATGGTGCTGGACCGCGACGACCGCGGCGGCCTCAACGACTTCGTCCTGGTCAACGGCCAGAAGGTGCTGACGGCGACCCGGGAGGAGCTGGTCAGCCTGCGCGGCGTGGTGGCCGGCGAGTACACGGTGAACGTCTATCACTTCACCGCGCTGACCAGCCAGGCGGTGCCGGTGACGGTGACCGTCCAGAAGCTCAACCCGGTGGTGAAGATCGTCGCCAAGGAAACCATCCAGCTCGACCAGGGCGGGACGGAAAGGACCGCGGTGCGCTTCACCCTGGATGCCGCCGGTGCGGTCACGGAGACCAGCCACGTCGAGAGGTCGATCCTGCAGACCTTCCACAGCACCTGGCGGAACGGCGCGCCATGATGGCGCTCGAGACCAGTGTGCTCGGCCTGACCCTGGCCTATGTGCTGCTGAGCGTGCTGCTGCTCGTGGCGATGATATGGCTGCCGATCCGGCGGCTGTTCAAGATCGCCGCGATCCTCGCCGCCAGCGTCTTCTATGTCGTGGTCTTCTTCGCGACGCAGGGGCTGCTCGGCTGGTCGGCGCCGGTGGCGGTGCCGGACCGCTTCCAGGTGCTGTGGACCCGGGTGATCGAGCCGAACCCGTCCCGCCGGGAGCCCGGCGCCGTCCATCTCTGGCTCGAGGAGCTGGACGATTCCAACCTGCCGAGCGGCGTGCCGCGGGCCTATCTGCTGCCCTATTCGACGGAGTTGGCGCGGCGCGTGTCCGCGGCGCAGGCGGAGATCGAGCAGGGCCATCCGCAGGGCGGCCGGGCGCAGGCCTTCGGCAGCCCGTCGCATCAGCCGATCGGCACCGGCCCCGTGGACACCACGGCACCTCCGGGCGGTGACCCCTCGGGTGGCGGGCTGCTCGATCCCGCCTTCCTCGGCGGCCAGTCGAAGTCGGTCGACCTGGTGCCGCTGCCGAAGCCGGTGCTGCCGCCCAAGGACATCCCCTGACGCCAACGCCGTCCCGGCCGGCTTCCGTTCAGGCCGGCCAGTCGACGATGTGGTCCTCGAACTCGTCCTCCGGGACCTCGTCCTCCGACACCACCTTGTCGCGCACGCTGATGCCGGCCTCGTGCACCGTCTCCGGGTCGCCGGAGACCAGCGGGTGCCACCAGTAGAGGTCGTGGCCCTCGGCCAGCAGGCGGTAGGCGCAGGTCGACGGCATCCAGCCGAGCTCGTCGACATTCTTGACCGTCAGCGCGACGCAGTCGGGCACGAAGGTCTTGCGGGTGGGGTAGTGGGTGCAGCGGCAGCTGTGGGTGTCCAGCAGCTTGCAGGCGATGTCGGTGTAGTCGACGTTGGGCGTGTCCGCCGGCTCGTCGGCATTGCGCAGCTTGTGCAGGCAGCAGCGGCCGCAGCCGTCGCACAGCGACTCCCATTCCGGCCGGGTCATCTGGTCCAGGCGCTTGCGACGCCAGAAAGGCTGCTTCTCGGTCATGCGGTCGCCAGCGGCGGCAGGGCCCAGGGCTGCGCCGCCTCGAAGGCGCGGGCGGCGCGCAGCACCAGCCCGTCCTGGAACATCGGGCCGATGATCTGCAGCCCGATCGGCAGGCCGGCCGAGGTCAGGCCACAGGGCACGCTGGCCGCCGGCTGCTGGGTCAGGTTGAACGGGTAGGTGAAGGGCGTCCAGTCGGCCCAGTAGGATCCGTCCGGGGCCAGCGGCAGGTCCTGCCCGGCGGCGAAGGCCGGGATCGGCAGGGTCGGCATCAGCAGCAGGTCCCAATCCTGGTGGAAGTGGTTCATGCGCACCCCCATCCGGCCGCGCGCCATCACCGCGCGGGTGTAGTCGAGCAGCGGGATCGCCGCGCCCTCGGCGGCCGCACGGCGCAGGCCGGGGTCGATCAGCGCCTGCTTCTCCTCCGAAATCCCGGTGAACAGCGTCGCCGCGCCGACGAACCAATGGGTGCGGAACACCGGCCCGGTGTCGGGCAGGTCCAGCGTCACGGTCTCGACCCGGGCGCCGAGCCGGGCAAAGATCTCCGCCGCCTTCGCCACCGAGGCGGCGATCTCGGGGTCTACCGGGGCGCCGTCCAGGGTCGGGGCGTAGGCGACGCGCAGGCCGCGCACGCCGTCCTCCAACCCCTGGGTGAAGTCGGTCGGCGGGAAGGGCAGGGCGGTCCAGTCGCGCGGGTCGGGCTGGGCCAGCACCGACAGCATCAGCGCCGCGTCGCGCACCGTCCGGGTCATCGGTCCGAGATGCGAGACGGTGCCGAACGGGCTCAGCGGAAAGGCCGGCACCCGGCCGAAGCTGGGCTTGTGCCCGAAGATGCCGGTGAAGCCGGCCGGGATGCGGATCGACCCGCCGCCATCGGTGCCGATATTGAGCGCCGCCATGCCGGTCGCCGCCGCCACCGCCGCGCCGCCGGAGGAGCCGCCGGGCGTCTTGGTCAGGTCCCAGGGGTTGCGGGTGATGCCGGTCAGCGCCGAATCGGTCACGCCCTTCCAGCCGAACTCCGGCGTGGTGGTGCGGCCGACCAGCACCGCCCCGGCCTCGCGCAGCCGCGCCACCGCCGGCGCGTCCTGGTCCCACGGCCCGGCCGGGTCGATGGTCTTCGACCCGCGCAGGGTCGGCCAGCCCCGGGTCAGGAGCAGGTCCTTGACGGTGGTCGGCACGCCGTCGATCGGGCTCAGCGGCCGGCCCTCGCGCCAGCGCGCCTCGGACTGGCGGGCCGAGGCGAGCGCTTCCTCGGGGTAGATGCCGCAGATCGCGTTGACCCGGGCGTCCAGCCGCTCGATCCGGCCGAGGCTGGCCTGCGTCGCCTCGACCGGGGACAGGCGCCCCGAAGCATAGAGGCCGGACAGCTCGGCTGCCGACAACAGGGCCGGATCGGTCACGCGGGGTCTCCTGGTCGCGAAGGCGGGGCGCGGAGCCTCGGGCACCGCGCCCCTATCATCACCGCCGCGGCGGCGCGATCAAGAGGCGTGGCGGATCAGGGCTTCGGCGGTGCCCCGACATACAGGGGCGACAGATCCCGGCGCATGTACAGCGCAGTGAGATCGGCGAAGGCCGGACGCGCCGGGTCGCGCCCGCTTGCGCGGCCGAGCAGCACGCAGCCGCCATCGACCGACACCGATGCCCATGCCACCGTGATCCGGCCGAAAACCCCAGCCGCCTTGCTGTTCGCATCCTTCGCCGCCGCTTCCCATTTCGCGGCGGCGACAGCACCGGCGCGATCCGCGATCGCGCAGTCGGCGAACAGCATCGCCAGGACTCCCGACGGCGCCTGCCCCGTGGTCCTGATATCGCCGAGCAGGAGCGAGGGATAGGAGGGGATGCCGCTCGCCCCGGTCAGCGCGTCCTTGGCCGCGCCAGGCGTGGCGCCGCCGGGTGCGGTCAGGGCTGATGTGGCCGCCTCGAATCCGGCATCGCCGGCGGCGTCGGGCTGGGGCACCCACAACAGCTGTGCCACCGCCTCCCGTGGCCCCAGCGTCCGGTCCAGCGCATCGAGCATCCGCCGGAGATCGATCCGGGAGGCCGCCCCGGTGCCGAGCTTTGCCGAGGCTTTCATCGTCGCCAGCGTCGCAGGAAGCCGGGCCATGAGCAGCGTGGGGCCGTCGAAGCTGAGAACGGCGGAAACGCCGAGCTGGGTGCTGAGCGGGTCGGAAGGGTCGACCCGATCGAGCTGGAGCATTTCAGGTGTGCCGCGGGTCCACACCTTGGCGTCCCCGACATCGCTCCTGGCATAGCCCTGCTGGATCCAGGTCCGAGCGAGGGCGGCCGGATCGGCATCGCGCAGGCGCAGCGCCGTGGGGCCGGGGCCGGGAGCCGTCTCGGTGACGGCGACCTGGTCGATCTGGTCGGGACCGAAGCCGGCATGGGCCGCGAAGCCTCCCGGCGCCTGGAGGTCGGTGCCGATCGGCGTCCGCAGGATGTCCGGCAAGGTCGCGATCCCGCGATCCGTCCGCCAATCGGCCGTGCCGCTGGCCCTGACGGCCGCAAGATCGAGATAGAGGATCGGAAAGCTCTCGAGGGTCGGCATCGGCAGCAGGCCGAGCAACTCGCGGACGGGCTTGGTCGGCGGATCCTGGGCCCAGGCCGGGCCGGCGAGCGCTGCGACCAGTGCCAGGGCGGCGATCGGGCGGAACGGTCGGTGCGTCATAGGTCCCCCTTCACATCGAGTCCCCGTCCCTCCTATCCGACGATCATGGCGAAACAAGGAGACGGCCTGCCGCGGCTTCCGCCCGGGCCGCCGCCGCGCTATGGCTTGGGGGAGCCTCGAGGAGAAGCCCGTGCCCGCTGCGTCGATTGCCGTGATGACCGAGACCGCGATGGTGGTGCGCTTCGGCACGACCATAGATCCGGCGATCGCCGACGCCATCCAGGCCCTGGCGGCGTCGCTGGACGCCGACCCGTTCCCCGGCTTCGTCGAATCCTCGCCGGGCTTCGCCACGCTGGCGGTGTTCTTCGACCCCGACGCCGTGCCGCGCGACCGCGACGAGCCGCCGGCCGCCTCGGTGCAGCGGCTGCTGGAGGCGCGGCTGGCCAACCTCGACCCGGCGGCGCTGGGCGAACCCCGGCTGGTCGAGATCCCGGTCGCCTATGGCGGCGCCTTCGGCCCCGACCTGGCCGAGCTGGCGGCGCATCACGGCCTGACCGAGGAGGAGGTGATCGCCCTGCATTCCGGCGGCGAGTACCGCGTCCACATGATCGGCTTCACCCCCGGCTTCCCCTTCCTCGGCGGGCTGCCGGAGCGGCTGGCGACGCCGCGCCGGCCGTCGCCCCGGCTGAAGATCCCGGCCGGCACGGTCGCCATCGGCGGGCCCCAGACCGGGATCTATCCGGTCGAATCGCCCGGCGGCTGGAACCTGATCGGGCGCACCCCGGTGGCCCTGTTTCTGCCGGACGGCGACCCGCCCAGCCTGCTGGCGGCGGCCGACCGCATCCGCTTCCGCCCGATCACGGCCGAGGAATACGTGGCGCTGGGAGGCCGGCCATGATCGTCGAGATTCTGGATCCCGGCCTGCTGTCGACGGTGCAGGATCTCGGCCGCATCGGCCATCGTCGCCACGGCGTGGTGGTCGGCGGCGCGATGGACCGGCGCTCGCACATCGTCGCCAATGTCCTGGTCGGCAACGATCCCGGCGCGGCGACGCTGGAGATGACCATGCTGGGCGCCACCCTGCGCTTCGCCGCCGAGACGCTGATCGCGCTGGCCGGCGGCGGCATGCGCGGCACCATCGATGGCGAGGTGCTGCCGGTGCGGCGCCCGGTGCTGGTGCCGGCGGGGGCGGAGCTGCGCTTCACCCCGACCAATATCGGCTGCCGCACCTATCTCGCCCTGGCCGGCGGCATCGACGTGCCGCCGGTGCTGGGCAGCCGGTCGACCTATCTGCGCGCCGGCCTCGGCGGGCTGCAGGGGCGGGCGCTGCGGGCTGGCGACAGGCTGGCGGCGGGAAGACCGACCGCGCTGGGCGACCGCTTGGCCCGGACCCTGTCGGCGGAGCGGGCTGACCAGCCCTTCGCCACCACGATCTGGACCGCCGGCGCCGACCTCGACCCGTCGCTGCGCCAGTCGCCGCATGTCCATGTGCTGCCCGGGTTGCAGGCGACCGAGTTCGACCAGGACAGCCTGGCCGCCTTCCACAATGAGCGCTTCACCCTCAACCCGCGCTCCGACCGCATGGGCTACCGGCTGGACGGGCCGGCGCTCAGCCTGATGAATCCGCGCGACCTGCTGTCCGAGGCGGTCACATCGGGCACGGTGCAGGTGCCGCCCGAGGGCCGGCCGATCGTGCTGATGGCCGACGCCCAGACCACCGGCGGCTATCCCCGCATCGCTCAGGTGATCGAGGCCGACCTGCCGGTGCTGGGCCAACTGCGCCCCGGCGACGCCCTGCGCTTCGTGCCGGTCGGCCTGGCCGAGGCCGAGGACCGCCGCCGCCGCACCCGGCTCGACCTCCGGCGGCTGGCCGCCGGGGTCGCCGTCCACGCCGGGGGCTGACCGCACCGCTTCGAAACCGCACCGCTTCGAAATCGAGGACGACCGCATGCGCGCCCGGATCCGCGACACCGAGATCTATTTCGACATCGACGGCGCCGGGCTGGTGCCGGATGGCGGCGCGATGCGCGAGCGGCCGACCGGCTTCCTGATCCATGGTGGCCCCGGTTCCGACCACAGCGGCTTCAAGCCGAGCATGAGCCCGCTCGCGGAGCACATGCAGCTGGTCTATTTCGACCATCGCGGCCAGGGCCGGTCCGGCCGCGGCGACCCGGCGCGCTACACCCTGGACGAGAATGTCGAGGATATGGAGGCGCTGCGCCGCCATCTCGGCCTCGGCCCCATCGCCAGCATCGGCACCAGCTATGGCGGCATGGTCGCCATGGCGCATGCCGCGCGGTATCCGCAGTCGGTGTCGCGGCTGGTGCTGATCGTCACCGCGGCGCAGGGCGGTTTCATCCTGCGGGCGCAGCAGATCCTGCGCGAGCGCGGTAATGCCGAGCAGATCGCGGCCGGCGACACGCTGTGGGCCGGCGGCTTCCGGGACGAGGAGCAGCTGCAGCGCTACTACGACGCGATGGGGCCGCTCTACGCTGTGCGGCACGATCCGGTGGCGGCCGCGGCGACGCGCGGGCGGGGCATCGGGTCGCCGGACGCGATCAACCGCGCCTTCGGCCCGGACGGCTTCCTGCGCCGGCTCGACCTGCGGCCGGAGCTGGCGCGGATCACCGCGCCGACCCTGATCCTGGCCGGCCGCCACGACTGGATCTGCCCGCCCGAATTCTCCGAGGAGATCCACCGGCTGATCCCGGGCTCGACCCTGCGGATCTTCGAGGACAGCAGCCATTCCATCCGGGTCGACGAGCCCGAGGCCCTGCGCCAGGCGATCGCGGCGTTCGTGGCAGGGTAGGGGGCAGCCTGCGCTCGGCACTCTCCCTCGTCATTGCGAGCGTAGCGAAGCAATCCATGGAGCCGCCTGGCATGGATTGCTTCGTCGGCTGCGCCTCCTCGCAATGACGGCGTTAGGGGTGACGGTGTCGCGTCAGCCCTGTCTCCGGTGCGGTTGACACCGAAGCCTCCCACCGCTCATCTGCGACCATGACTCCGGCCAGCCGCACCCTGCCGCGCCTGCTGCACCGCGCCCACAACGCCTATCTCCGGCTGCGCAAGCCGCTGACCCTCGGCGCCCGCATGGTGGTGCGGGACGGGGAGGGGCGCTTCCTGCTGGTGCACCACACCTACCGCCCCGGCTGGTTCTTCCCCGGCGGCGGCGTGAAGAAGTGGGAGAGCTTCGAGGCCTGCGCCGTGCGCGAGGCGCGCGAGGAGGCGGCGGTCGAGGTCGAATCTGTGGCCGGGCTGTTCGGCGTCTACGCCCATTTCGACCAGCTGCGCTGTGACCATGTCGCCCTGTTCGTGGCGGATCGCTGGCAGCCGACCTCCGGCCGGCTGTCCTTCGAGATCGCCGAGACCCGCTTCTTCGCGCCCGACGACCTGCCGCACGACATCCATGGCGCGACCCACCGCCGGATCCAGGAGATCCTCGGCCTCCGCAGCATCGACCCTGTCTGGTGACGCCCCATGACTGAAACGCCCGCCGCCCCGCCCGTCGATCGCCTGGCCCGGATCCAGGACTTCCTGCTGGTCTGCGACCAGTTCAAGCAGATCACCCGGCAGAACTACCTGACCGACGGCAGCCGGCGCGAGACCGACGCCGAGCACACCTGGCACATGGCGCTGTACGCCCTGCTGCTGAAGGACGAGATCGGCTTCGAGGTCGACATCGCCAAGGTGCTGTCGCTGGTGCTGACCCATGACCTGGTCGAGATCCACGCCGGCGACACCTTCGCCTATGACGATGTCGGCCGGCAGGACCAGGCGGCGCGCGAGGCCGCGGCGGCGGTGAAGCTGTTCGGCCTGCTGCCGCCGGATTTGCGCGACAAGGTGAATGGCTGGTGGACCGAGTTCGAGGCCGGCGAGACGCCCGAGGCGCGCTACGCCCGCGCGCTGGACCGGCTGCAGGCCTTCGCCCAGAACGTCGCCAGCGGCGGCAAGTCCTGGCACCAGCATGGCGTGACCCGGAAGCGGACCTTCAGCCGGATGCAGGAGGCGCTGGACGCCGACCCGACCCTGCGGGTGCTGGTCGAGCGGCTCTATGGGCGGGCCGACCGCGAGGGCAGCTGGGTGCCCGAGCCGGATCCGGTGTAACCTCGTCCCTTTTCAACTGTCATTGCCCGGCTTGACCGGGCAATCCGGGGGCCACCAAGCACTGCTCCGGCCGCCCCTGGATGCCACCCCTCGGACTTGATCCGGGGGCACGCCGTGGCATGACAAAATGGGGGATGTAGGTTGGGTTCGCCTCGCGAACCCAACATCGTCCAGCCCGCGCCATTGTTGGGTTCGCAAGTGAACCCAACCTACGACTGAACGCCCTCCAGCCGGACCCGATCCGCCGTCAGCGCCTCGGCCAGCCAGTCCGCGACCACCCGGATGCGCGGCACGTCCTTGGCCGGGGCCGGCAGGACGATCCACAATTCGCGGCTGGCCACCGGCACCGGCCCGGAGAGGCGGCGCAGGCCAGGGGCGTCGTCCGCGAGGTAGCAGGGGATCACGGCACGCCCCAGCCCGGCACGCACCGCGGCCAGCAGCTCCGGCCCCCCGGTGACCCGCAGCACCGGGTCGGTGCCGCCGGGCTGGTCGCGCAGCCAGACCATCTGCGGGACGGCATCCAGCGCCGGCTCCAGCGCGATCCAGCCCTCGGCCGCGCCGTTTCCCGGCCCGCAGACTGCCGGCCCGTAGACGGCGTGTCCGATCCGGACGCCCAGCCGGGCCGCGAGATCGCCGGAGCGCGGGCGGGCCTGGCGCAGCGCGATGTCGGCATCTCGCCGCTCCAGATCGGCATTGATGTCGGTGCTCAGCACGGTGGGCCGCAGGCCGGGATGGCGGCGCCGCAGATCGCCCATCCGCGGGATCAGCCACCCGGCGAAGCCGGGCAGGATCGAGATCCGCACCGGGCCCGACAGCGCCGCGTCGCGGTCGCGCGCCGCATGCTGGATGGCGATCGCCGCCCGCTCCATCACCTCGGCCTGGGCGATGACGACGGCGCCGACCGGCGTCGGCCGGAACCGCTTCTCGATCCGTTCGAACAGCGCGGTGCCCAGCGCCGCCTCGGCCGCGGCCAGGCGGCGCGACACCGTGGTCTGGTCGACCGCCAGCGCCTGCGCCGCGGCGGAGGCGGTGCCGTGGCGCGCGATCGCCAGGACGAAGCGGGCGAGGTCCCAATCCATCCCTGCATTGTTGCAGGTTAATCCGGCAGAATCTCGGCTTTTCTGCAGTCCCTGGAGCAGCGAGATTGAGGGCAGCGCTGCCCGGCCCCCAATCCTGGTCCCCAGGGCCGCGGCGGCGATCTGCCAGGAGAGTCCCATGAAACTGTATTACGCCCCCGAGACCTGCTCGCTGTCGCCGCACATCGTGCTGCGCGAACTCGGCCTGCCCTTCGAACTGGTCCAGGTCGACAACCGCACCAAGCGGACCGTCGATGGCGGCGATTTCCTCGCGATCAACCCCAAGGGCGCCGTCGCGGCGCTGCAGCTCGACGACGGGCGGGTGCTGACCGAGGGGGCGGCGATCGTGCAGTACCTGGCCGACCTGAAGCCCGAGGCCGGGCTGGCGCCGGCGAAGGACAGCTGGGACCGCGTGCGGTTGCAGGAATGGCTGAACTTCATCTCGAGCGAGATCCATGCCGGCTTCAGCCCGCTGTTCAGCGCCGAGCTCGCCGAGCCGGCCAAGACGGTGCTGAAGGACCGGCTGTTCCGGCGCCTGGGCACGGTCGAGGCGGCCCTGGCCGCGGAGGACTATCTGCTTGGCGGCCGCTTCAGCGTGGCCGACGCCTATCTCTTCACCGTGCTGCGCTGGGCTCGCTTCTTCGCCATCGACCTGCAGCGCTGGCCGGCGATCGCGGGCTTCATGGCGCGCATCGGCGACCGCGCATCGGTCCGGGCCGCGCTCGACATCGAAACCGCCGCCAAGGCGGCGTGACCCCCTCTCGCCGGAGATCATCCATGACTGCCATGACCCTGCTCGCCCATGCCGGTGTCCGGCTGGAACCCGCCGCCCTGTCGGAATCGGTCCTGGTGCTGATCGACATGCAGCGCGAATACGATGACGGCCGGCTGGCCCTGCCGGGCGTCGGTCCCGCGGTCGCGGCCGCGGCCAGCCTGCTGGCCCGGGCGCGCCGGCTGGGCGCCCCCGTCATCCATGTGCAGCAGCAGGGCCGGCCGGGTGGGCTGTTCGATCCGGCGGGCCCGATGGCCGACCCGATCGCGGCCCTGGCGCCGGCGACGGGGGAGGTGGTGGTGAAGAAGTCCCTGCCCAACGCCTTCGCCGGCACCGACCTGGCGGACCGCATCGCCGCCACCGGGCGCGGCAAGCTCGTGGTCGTCGGCTTCATGGCCCATATGTGCGTCGACTCCACCACCCGCTCGGCGCTCGACCATGGGCTGGCCACCACCATCGTGGCCGCAGCCTGCGCCAGCCGCGACCTGCCGGACCCGCTCGGCGGCGTGCGGCCGGCGGCGGAGGTGCACCGGGCGGCGCTGGCCGCTTTGGCCGACCGCTTCGCCGTCGTGGTCGCGCAGGGGGATGCCGTCCGCGACTGACGCGCTATCCTCCTGCGGGCGGCGACTGTGCCGTCCGCAGGAGGAACCCCGATGGCCGACACACCGCACGCCTATCCGCCCGCCGAGATCGAGGCGCGGCTGAGCCGCGACCTGCCGCGCTGGCGCTATCAGGACGGCACCCTCCACCGCCGCTACGAGACCCATGGCTGGAAGGGCACGGTGCTGGTGATCGGCGCCATCGGCCATCTCGCCGAGGCGGCCTGGCACCACCCCGACATCTCGGCGTCCTGGGGCTGGGTCGAGATCCGGCTCAGCACCCATGACGCCGGCGGCGGCATCACCGACCGCGACTTCGCCCTGGCGGCCAAGATCGAGGACGTCGTGGGCTGGCAGCCCGGACTGGAGGGGCAGGGGCTGGAGGGCACCCCGAACGCAAACCCGCGCTTCGCCTACATCAAATACGATTAGAGAGGCGGGGTGACAGTTTCATATGACTGACAAAAAAGGGAAACCTTCCCACCCTATCCTTCCCGGCAAGTCCCGAAACGGATTCGCCAGGAAACCCCCGTGTCCTATCGCATCGACGACGCTGCGCGGAACCGCTACGCCCGCAACGGCGGCACCACCACGCCGCTGCCGCAGGACAAGGCCCAGGCCTTCCAGCGGGCGCTGGCCGAGGCGCTGCAGCATCGCTCCGAAGCCGGCGGTCCCGGGGCGCTGCAGCCGGGGCATGACCGGGTGTTCGTCGCCGACAAGGACGACAGCCTGTGGCGCATCGCGCAGGAGAACGACGTCAGCTACGCCGAGCTGCTGGCTGCCAACCGGCGCACCGACATGCCGGACTCCGGCCAGATCGACCCGGGCGAGATCATCTTCGTGCCCAATGTGTCGCCGGAAAAAGCCGCGCACACGCCGGAGGACGGCAAGGGCGTGCCGTCCGGCGAGACCGCCTTCGTCAACGATCTCTATGACCGCGGCAACGCGCTGGAATATGCGGACCAACCGCAAGCGGTCGACTACCCCGGCGAGACCGCGGACATCCAGGCGGATGTGCGCAGCTATCTCGACGCCCTGCCGGCCGCGCAGCGCCAGGACGCGGCCCTGCGCCTGACCAGCCAGGATTGGCGCGACGCCGGGCCGGCCGGCACCGCGGTGACGCAGGCGGTGCGGGCGGAAGGGCTGCAGACCGATGCCGGGATGGTGGTCGCCGACCGGCTCTACGCGAGGGGCAACCAGCTGGAATATGCCGACGACCCCGCCGGCATCGACTACCCCCACGAGACCGATGCCCTGACCAGCCAGGTCCAGGCCTATCTCGACACCCTGCCGCCCGGCGACCGGCAGCAGGCGGTGCAGCAGCTCTACGACCGCGACTGGCGCGACGCCGGCCCGGCCCAGACCGCGATCGAGGCGGCGGCAAAGCGCGAAAACCTGGTTCTCGCCCCCACCACCCATGCCGGCCCCGATGTCGAGCAGGCGGCGCGCGCCATCACCACCCGCGCCCAGGCCGCCGGCACGCCGGATGCCCGCTACAAGGTCCTGGCCGACGCCTATGCCGGCGCCTCGCCGCAGGTGCGGGCTGCGCTGCAGCAGGGCGACGCGGGACGGGCCATTGTCGACGGGGCCGCGCAATGGGCGGTCGACGGGCTGAAGGATGTCGACAAGGCGGCTGGCGACGCCGTGCCGGAGCTGCAGTTGATGCAGCGGCTCGACCAGCTCACCGCCGGCACCGACAAGACCCTGGCGACTCGGCTGATGACGGCGGCGGTGCCGAAGATCGAGGCGGCGAACCAGGCCTCGCTGCACGGCCCGATCGGGACGCCGCTGCAGACCGGGCCGGACGGCGCCCGGCTGCTGATGCAGGTCACCGGCTGGATCGCCGGCACGCCGGATGGCGATGCCGCGATCCAGCGCCTGGCCCAGATCGGCTTCTACGACCGCGACGCGGTCCGCAACGCCATCGGCGCCGGCGAGAACCCGGCCTATGCGCTGGCCCTGGCCAATGGCGGCGGCACCCAGGTGCTGAAGGACGACGTGCTGGCCGGCATGGATCAGTTCAAGGGCCAGGTCGGCCGCGATATCGACGCCGCCGACAAGAACCGGCTGGAGCTCGACTGGCGCTCCGCCAACTACCAGGGCGCGATGACGCCGGACCAGCTCGACGCCGCCGTCGCGGCGTTCAAGCGGGACAATCCCGACTGGGAGACGAAGCAGGCGGTGCTGGACCGGACCGTCGCCGCGGACGGCGAGAAGCTGTTGACCCAGATCCAGGCGCTGCAGTCGCTGCCGTCGGGCCTGGCCGGTCAGCAGGGGGCGGCGGATGCCAGGATCAAGCAGATCCTGGACGACCCCAAGGTGATGCGGGCGATGCAGCAGGCCATGCAGGCGAATCCGGGGATGCTCGACTCGCCGGCGACGCAGGCCACCATCGGCAATCTGGCGCGGCTCAGCGACCGCGGCCGCAAGCTGGCGGAGGAGGCGGCGACGCAATGGGCCCGGCGCGCCCTGTCGGACGCGCTCAACCCCACCGCCTCCGGCCAGCCGCAGAACATCGCGCAGGTCAAGGCGACCATCACCCGGTTCGAGACCACGGGTGCCCGCATCCTGGGCATGTCCGACGTCGATGTGCGCAAGGCGACCGCGCTGCTGCAGGACGCACTGCCCCAGCCCGGCGAGACCGAGGCGGACGTTCAGCGGCGGCTGTCGACGCTGGACCAGAAGTTGGAAAACCTGGTCAGCCGCGAGGGCATCAAGAGCTTCGGCCGCCGCGAGCGGCTGGGGCAGCTGTTCCGCGGCATCGGCTTCGCCGCTGCCGCTGTCACCCTGACCCAGTCGGCTCCCAAGGCCTTCGCAGACCCCAATGTCCGCAACGTGCTGAAGGCCTCGGCCGACGCCGTGGGGCTGAGCCAGAAGTCGATCGAGCTGATGAGCGCGGTCGGCATCCTGGGCGACGACAACAAGGCGGTGAAGCTGCTGGGCGGCAGCGACCGGCCGCTGGTCAAGGGCCTCGGGGTGTTCGGCGCCATCTTCGACCTGGCCAATGCCGGCGACGCCTTCGAGCGCGGCGACGTGCCGAGCGGGACGCTATATCTGACCGCTGCCACCGGCACGGTGATCGCGGCGCTCGGCACCGGCACCATGGCGGGGCCGGTCGGCCTGACCATCGTGATCGCCTCGGTGATCGGTCAGATGGTGTGGGGCCAGATCTCCAAGGTGCGGGAATCCAACCGCTTCATGAACGACACCTCGGCAGAGTTCCTGCGCTTCGCCGGCTTCAACGATGGCCCCGCGCACGCCCTGGTCGACCAGAGCGGCGAGGGCTACAGCCCGGTGCCGCTCTTGGTGAAATACGCCGAGGTGAAGGGCTACGACCTGACCAAGCCGGACCAGCAGAAGGCCTTCACCGACTGGATCAACGCCATGCCGGCGGACAAGCTGGCGACGCTGCGCGACAACATCCACCACACGCTGGACGCGGCGAAGGGCGATGTCGGGACGTTCGGCAAGACCGCTGCCAGCGATTCCGGCTATGCCGATGTGAACCACCGGCCCACGGTCAATGCCGGCCGTGGCGGGACCGTCTCGCAGCCCAGCGTGGCCGACAAGATCCGGGATGGCGACGCCGCGCCGGCCTCGGCGGCCCAGCTCGACATCGCGCTGGGCGTGCTGGGATTGGCCACACTGCCGCAGCGGTAAGGACCTGCTTCGGGTTCTTCTGGTGTCATTGCCTGGCTTGACCGGGCAATCCAGGGGCCGTCAAGAACTGCTCTCGCCGCCCCTGGATGCCACGGTCAAGCCGTGGCATGACAAATGAGAGAGGTCGGCGGGTTTGTTCCGGCGCCTCTCCCCCGGGTTCAGCCCTGGCGCCGCCGTTCGAAGCGGACGCCGATCGATTCGGCCTCGGGGAAGATGTCCAGCTTCTCGACCTCGGCCACCGCCCGCAGCACCATCGGGTGGGCCATGGCGAGATCCAGCACATGCTCGGCGACGGTCTCGATCAGGCGGACATGGTCGCCCTCGGCCATGGCGTGCAGGCCCTGCACCAGCCCCTCATAGGAGGGGACGCGGCCGATGTCGTCGCCGATGCCGCCCTGCGGCTGCTCGACCTCCATCTCGACGCTGATGCGGACGCGCTGGCGGCGCTCCTCCTCCTCGGCATAGACGCCGATCGACATCGGTACGGTGAAGTTGCGCAGCCGGATCAGATAGGTGGCCGGGCGCGCCGGCTCGGCGGCCGGCTGGGGGTCAACCGGCTTCAAGCCGGGGCCGGCCACGCCGCGCATGGCGAGCGAGGCGGGGGAACGGAAGGCAATGGTCATGGCACTGTACGGTCCGGATGGCGGACCCGGGCCGTGACTCTGCCGGCCGGGGGTCCGATGGCGTGGCACGGGCAATCTGGCCGTGCGATGGCCTCAGGAGGGCGCATCCTGCCGTGTTCGGCCGGAGAAGGCGAGCGCGAAATGTGGGCGGCCGCCGCATGGCGCCCACCTCCCGGTCCGAAGCGGCTCAGCTGGTCAGCAGCGTCGCCCCATGCCCGGCGATCGGTTCGGCGCCGGCGATCTTGGCGATAATGTCGCCCGGCCGCGCCAACCGGTGCAGGCAGACCGACCACAGCAGGCCGTCGACCCCGGCATGGATCGGGGTGCGCGCCTGCGCCGGGTCGGCAGTGGGGTCGACGATGTCGGCGACATGGTCGCCGCGGCGCAGCCGGGTGCCCAAGGGTTGGGCATAGGTGACGATGCCGGCCACCGGCGCGCGCAGCATCTGGTTGCCGGCCAGCGGCGTGGCCTTGCACAGCGCCTCCGGCAGCGCCCCTGGGTCGCCGGCCAGGATGCCGCGGCGCTGCAGGAAGCGCACCAGCGCATCGGCGTCGGCCTCGGCCGTGGCGTCGTCGACATCAGCCTGGCCGCGCAGCTCGATCGTCGCCGCCAGGCAGGCCGGGGGCAGCGGATGGGTGCCGCCCAGCAGCTTGGCCAGCGCCCACCATGGCGCCGAATTCGCCTCGTCGAACGGATTGTCGCCGGAATCCTCCGCCAGCAGCACCGCTCGGGCGTGGAACTGGCGGCTCAGATCCTCGGCGTCCGGCCACAGCGCCGTGCCGACATAGACATGCACCGGCGCCTGGTTGTCGCAATGCAGGTCGAGCACGATGTCGGCGTCGATGGACAGGCCCAGCAGGGTCTTGCGCAGGGCGCCGACCTCATCCAGCGGCTGCTGCTCCGCCAGCGCCGCCAACAGGGCCGCCCGCACCAGCCGGACGTTGCGCGCAGGGTCGTCGGTCAGCTGCCCGGCGAGGCGCGGGGCGACGATCGGGGCCAGGTCGGGGTAGTGGCGGTTGAAGTTGCCGCGGCCGTCCAGGGCGAAGCGGCCGACATGGCTTTCCAGCACCGATTGCGCCAGGCCGATCGGGTTGGCGCTCGGCACCACCACGATTTCGCCCCGGATCGCGCCGGCCGCGTCCAGCGCGTCGAGGCGGCGGACCAGGTGATGCGCGGCCAGCATGCCCGGCAGCTCGTCGGCATGCAGCCCGGCCTGGATGTAGACCTTGGGCCGGGCGCCCGGCTGGCCATAGCGGTGCACGGTGACGCCGCGACGGGTTCCGGGGGCGACGGAGGGCAGGGGAATCTGGCTGGTGGTCCGGGTCATGGCGGCACTCTGCAAAAGGGCGCGGCACCCTAGCGCAGTGCCCAAGCCGCGGTCATCCGCCACGACGGCACGGCTGCGGATCAAATTTTGGTCAGTGCCGCGCCGATTGCACAAAATTTATTCATTGCTGCTGGATTGGGCCACCAAGCCGCCCGGCTTGGCGGGTCGTGGCAAAACCGGCACGGCACTTGCTTGATCACCGGCGAAGGGCGGTTCGTGCCGGTGCCGACAGGGCGGCTGCCGACCGTCAGCCGATAAGATAAAGGCTGGAGACAACTCGATGAAGCGGACGTTTTGGGGATTGGGAGGCGTGGTCGCCGCCTTGCTGACGGCGCTGCCGGCAATGGCGCAGGATGCGGCAGCAGCGACGCCGACACTGAATTCAGGCGACACCGCCTGGATGATGACGTCGAGCGCGCTGGTCCTGATGATGACCATTCCGGGTCTGGCGCTGTTCTACGGCGGCATGGTCCGCAAGGCCAATGTGCTGGCCATGCTGATGCAGTGCTTCGCCATCACCGCCCTGGTCAGCATCGTCTGGATGGTGCTGGGCTACAGCCTGGCCTTCGGCCCCGGCGGCGCCTGGATCGGCGACCTGTCGCGCGGCTTCCTGAAGGGCCTCGACGTCAACGCGCTCAGCGGGACGATCCCCGAGAGCGTGTTCATGATGTTCCAGATGACCTTCGCGATCATCACCCCGGCGCTGATCGTCGGCGCCTTCGCCGACCGCATGAAGTTCTCGTCGCTGCTGGTCTTCATCACCCTGTGGTCGATCATCGTCTACTCGCCGATCGCGCATTGGGTGTGGCAGTCGAATGGCTGGCTGTTCTCGAAGGGCGTGCTCGACTTCGCCGGCGGCACGGTGGTGCACATCAACGCCGGCATCGCCGGCCTCGTCGCCTGCATCTTCATCGGCAAGCGCAAGGGTTACGGCACCGCCTCGGCCCATGCCTTCGCGCCGCACAACCTGGTGCTCAGCGTGATCGGCGCCTCGCTGCTGTGGGTGGGCTGGTTCGGCTTCAACGCCGGCTCGGCGCTGGCTGCGGGCGGCCTGTCCGGCATGGCCTTCGCCGTGACCCACATCGCCACCGCCGCGGCGGCGCTGTCCTGGATGTTCGTGGAATGGGCCGCCAAGGGGAAGCCCAGCGTGCTCGGCGTCATCTCCGGCGCCGTGGCCGGCCTGGTCGCGATCACCCCGGCCTCCGGCTTCGTCAACCCGATGGGCGCGCTGGCGATCGGCATCGCCGCGGGCATCATCTGCTACCTCGCTGCCACCTCGGTGAAGCGGGCGCTCGGCTATGACGACTCGCTCGACGTGTTCGGCGTGCACTGCGTCGGCGGCATCGTCGGCGCGCTCCTGACCGGCGTCTTCGCCGATCCGGCGGTCAACTCGCTCGGCACCGGCCTGCTCTACGGCAATCCCGGCCAGGTCTGGATCCAGGTCGAAGGCGTCGCGGCGACGCTGGTCTGGAGCGGTGTGGTCACCCTGGTGCTGCTGTTCGTGATCAAGGCGGTCATGGGCATCCGGGTTTCGGAAGAGGCGGAGCGCGACGGCCTCGACCTCGCCCTGCATGGCGAGGCGGTGCAGTAGCCTCCGCTCAATCAACGGCCAGACTTGGGGGCGTCCTTCGGGACGCCCCTTTTTTGTACGCTCTGGGCCGATCCTCAGGGCGGGACGCATCGTCGCCCTCGCGCCGCCACGCTGGATGCGACAGGCGCGAGATCAAGAAGTCGGAGAGAGCATCGACCTTCGCCGCGCGGGCCCGCGCCGTGGGCGTGACGAAATAGATCCCGCCTTCCGGCAGGCGCCAGCCGGGAAGGATGGCCTGCAGCCTCCCCGCCGCCAGATGCTCGGCGGCGATGAACTCCGGGAGCTCGGCGATCGCCAGACCCTCCAGCAGGGTCGGCAGCAGGGCGTCGACATTGGTGACGCGCAGCGGGCCGGTCGGCGTGACCGTGGCCTCCTCGCCTGCCGCATTGGTCAAGCGCCAGACGTCCCGCTTCGCGCGGTAGGCGTAACCCAGGCAGTGATGCGCGGCCAGGTCGTCGGGATGCCGGGGCAGGCCGTGGCGCGCAATATAGGACGGGGCCGCGACGATGAAGCGACGGACCGGCACGATCTGGCGCGCCACGAGCGAGGAATCCTCCATCACGGCGATGCGCAGCGCAGCGTCGAAGCCCTCGCCGATCAGGTCGGCGACAGCGTCGCTCAGGTGCAGGTCGACGGAAACCTCGGGATAGCGCCGGAAGAAATCCGGCAGGATCGGCGCAACCGACCGTAGGCCGAACGACATCGGCACCGCCAGCCGGACCAGGCCGTGGGGCCGGCTGGTCGTCGCCCGCGCCAGATGCTCCACCTCCTCGGCCTCGGCATAGATCCGCGTCGCCCGCTCGGCCAACCCCTGGCCGAAATCGGTGAGGGCGAGGCGGCGTGAGCTGCGGTTGAACAGCCGGCCGCCCAGCCGGTCCTCCAGCCGGGTCACCGCGCGCGAGACGGTGGCGACGGAGACGCCCAGGGCGCGTGCCGCACCGGCATAGGACCGCTCCTCCGCCACCTTGGCGAACATGGCGAGGCCTTCGAAATCCGGCAGCCGGGACATCTGCAATCCTGCAACGATGGCTTTCATTCCTTTCTACTTCGGAAATGCGCGCCAGGCCACATCTCTACCCCGCCAACACAAGGAGACACGCCATGGCACGCAGACTCGAAGGCAAGATCGCGGTCATCACCGGTGGCAGCACCGGCATCGGCCTCGCCACCGCAAAGCGCTTCGCCGCCGAAGGCGCGCGGGTGTTCATCACCGGCCGCGACCGGGCCAAGCTCGATGCCGCAGTGGCGGCGATCGGCCCGTCCGCCACCGCCATTCAGGCGGATTCGGCCAATCTCTCGGACCTCGACCGGCTCTATCAGCGGGTGAAGGCCGATGCCGGGCGCATCGACGTCCTGTTCGCCAATGCCGGAGGCGGCTCGAACCTGCCGCTCGGCGCCATCACCGAGGCGCAGTACGACGACACCTTCGGCCGCAACGTGAAGGGCGTGCTGTTCACGGTGCAGAAGGCGCTGCCGCTGCTCGCCAAGGGTGCGTCGGTGATCCTGACCGGGTCGACCGCGGGGGCGATGGCGATGCCTGCCTTCAGCGTCTATGGCGCGTCGAAGGCCGCGGTTCGCAACCTCGTGCGCCATTGGACGCTCGACCTCAAGGGCCGGGGGATCCGCATCAACGTGCTCAGCCCCGGGCCGACCAAGACGCCGGGTCTGGTGGGCCTGGCCGGTGACGATGCCGCCGCGCAGCAGGGCCTGCTCGACTATCTCGCCACCGAGCAGGTGCCGCTCGGCCGGGTCGCCGATCCCGACGAGATCGCCGCGGCGGCGCTGTTCCTGGCCTCCGACGACGCCAGCTTCGTCACCGGGAGCGAATTGTTCGCGGATGGCGGCCAGGCGCAGGTCTGACCGTCCTGAGCCTCGGGAGGCATCCGGAAATGCCCCAGGCCGTCTCCGACGGCGTGATCACGGGCTTCCGCATGCTGGAGGGCAGCTTCGAGGTCTCCCGGAAGGCGAGGGGCTAGCCCGGCCGGGCTAGGCCTGGCCTGGGCGCCTGGCCGTGCCCGCATACAGCAGGTCGAGGGCGTGGTTGAGCGCGGCGAAGCCGTCGGGGCCGAGCAGGGCGCGGTACTCGGCCTCGATCCGCAGCTTCACAGCGTTGGCGTCGGTCATCACCGCGAGGCCGGCCGGGGTCAGGACGACCAGCCGGCCGCGCCCGTCCTGCGGGTCCGGGCGGCGTTCGACGATGCCGTCGCGCGCGAGGTCGTCGACCAGCTGCTGCACCGCCTGCTTGGTCAGGCCCATGCGGCCGGGTAGGGCGGATTGCGGCAGGCCGTTCGGCCCGAGATGGGCCAGCACGCCGGCTCGCGCCTCGCCGAACCAGCCATGGCCCAAGGCCACCATCCCCGCCTCGAACTGCGCCTTCCAGGCCCGGCTGAGGCGCCACAGCCGCCAGCCGACATGGTCGATCAGCTCGGGGTAGGCGATATCGTCAAGTGTCTTGACCATTTTCGATCCGCCGGGTACCGTCAAGAAACTTGACGATCATCCCGTCGAAGATGCCCTCCGGCGGGTCGGCGTTCAAGGGATTCCCAAGGGAAAGGTCGGCTCATGCCTGTCATCTCCGCCTCCGACGCGCCGCGCTTCACGCTGCCGGGCGTCACCTTCACCGGGCTGGCGGCGCCCAGCCGCGGGTCCTCCGAGACCTCGGTGTGGCGCATCGCGCTCGACCCCGGCGCGCCGGGGGCGCCGCATCGCGTCACCCGCGAGGAGATCTTCATCGCCATCGCCGGCAGCGCCGTCGCCACCATCGGCGCGGACCGGCACGAGATCGCGGCGGGCAGCGCCATCGTCATCCCGGCCGACACCGAGTTCTCCCTGGCCAACCCCGGGGACCGGCCGTTCGAGGCGGTGGTGGTGCTGCCGGTCGGCGGCCAGGCGGCCTATAGCGGCCAGGAGCCGTTCACCCCACCCTGGGCGGTCTGACACGGCCGGCGGGCCCCCGAGGCGGCCGTGCCCGGTTCATGGGCAACCTCCGGTGCCGGCCGGACGAACAGTCGGACGGGAGGCCGGCGTTCCGTCGCACCTCCCCCTCGGGAGGAACCGCAATGAAACTCATCGCATTCAGCGTCGCGGCTGCGCTCGTCGCTGCCGCATCGGCCTTCGCCGCGGAGCCGGCGATGATCATGACCACCTCGGCCGGCAAGGCCTACACCGACGCCAAGGGCATGACCCTCTACGTCTATGACAAGGACGAGGCGGGCAAGTCGAACTGCTACGACAAATGCGCCGCCAACTGGCCGCCCTTCAAGGCCGCGGCCGGCGCCAAGGCCGAGGACGAATGGACCATCGTCCAGCGGACCGACGGCACTGCGATGTGGGCCTATGACGGCAAGCCGGTCTACACCTACGTCAAGGACCAAAAGACCGGCGACGCCACCGGCGAAGGCGCCGGCGGGGTCTGGCACGTCGCCAAGCCCGATTGACCGATCGCCCGATCAATCAATACCGGAAACAGAGAGGGCGGCCGAAGCCGCCCTCTCGCAGTCCGAAGCGGATCAGCTCAGCCGGCCTTCGACATCGCGATCGCGGTGTCGCCCATCCGGTTGGAGAAGCCCCATTCGTTGTCGTACCAGCTCATCACCCGGACGAAGGTGCCGTCGATCACCTTGGTCTCGTTGATCGCGAAGATCGACGAGCGGGCATCGTGGTTGAAGTCGGTCGACACCAGGTCTTCCTCGTAATAGCCGAGGATGTCTTTGAGCTTGCCGTCGGCGGCCTGCTTGATCGCCGCGTTGACCTCCTCGACCGTGGTCGGGCGCTTGGCGACGAACTTGAAGTCGACCACCGAGACATTCGGCGACGGCACGCGGATCGAGGTGCCGTCCAGCTTGCCCGCCAGCTCCGGCAGCACCTTGCCGACGGCCTTGGCGGCGCCGGTCGAGGTCGGGATCAGGTTCAGCGCGGCGGCGCGGGCGCGGTGCAGGTCCTTGTGCATCGTGTCGACGATGCGCTGGTCGCCGGTGTAGCTGTGGATCGTGGTCATGAAGCCGTGATCGATGCCGATCGCGTCATGCAGCACCGAGGCGACGGGCGCCAGGCAGTTGGTGGTGCAGGAGGCGTTGGAGACGATCTTGTGCGCAGCGGTCAGCTTGTGGTGGTTGACGCCGTAGACGACGGTCAGGTCTTCGTCGGTCGCCGGGGCCGAGATCAGCACCTTCCTGGCGCCGGCCGTCAGCTGCTTCGCCGCGTCGTCGCGCTTGGTGAAGATGCCGGAGCATTCCAGCGCGATCTCGACGTCCAACGCGCCCCAGGGCAGCTGGGTCGGGTCGCGATGCTGCACCGCCTTGATGTGGCGGCCGTTGACGATCAGCGTGTCGCCCTCGACCTGGACGTCGAACGGCGCGCGGCCGTGGACGCTGTCGTACTTCAGCAGATGCGCGTTGGTCTTGACGTCGGCGAGGTCGTTGATCGCGACGACCTCGATGTCCTTGCGGCCGGATTCGATCAGCGCCCGCAGCACCAGACGCCCGATGCGCCCGAACCCGTTGATGGCAACCTTAACGGCCATGTCGTCTTCTCCGATCCGATGGTCTTTAGATCTTGGCCTTGGCGGCGGCGACGACCGCCTCGGCCGTGATTCCGAAATGCTTGTACAGCTGCTCGTAGGGGCCTGAGGCACCGAAGCCGGTCATGCCGACGAAGGCGCCGTCCGACCCGATATAGTGGTCCCAGCCCTGGCGCACGCCGGCCTCGACCGCGATCTTCACCAGGCCCTGGCCCAGCACCTTGCGGCGGTATTCGGCCGGCTGGCGGTCGAACAGCGCGGTGCAGGGCATCGAGACCAGGCGGGTGCCGATGCCCTCGGCCTCCAGCGCGTCGCGCGCCTCGTTGGCGATCGAGACCTCCGAGCCGGTGGCGACCAGCAGCACCCGCGGCGTGCCGGTGGCCTCGCGCAGGATGTAGCCGCCCTTGGCGGAAAGGTTCTCAGCGGTGGCGCCCAGCCGCAGCGTCGGCAGGTTCTGGCGGGTCAGCGCCAGCACCGACGGGGCGTCCTGGGTCTCCAGCGCGATCTGCCACGCTTCGGCCGTCTCGACCGCGTCGCAGGGGCGGAAGACCATGAGGTGCGGGATGGCGCGCAGCGCCGCGACATGCTCGACCGGCTGATGGGTCGGGCCGTCCTCGCCGAGGCCGATCGAGTCATGGGTCATGACGAAGACCACCCGCTGGCGCATCAGCGAGGCCAGCCGGATCGACGGGCGGCAATAGTCGGTGAAGGTCAGGAAGGTGGCGCCGTAGGGGATGATGCCGCCATGCAGCGTCAGCCCGTTCATCGCCGCCGCCATGCCGTGCTCGCGCACGCCGTAGCGGACGTAGCGGCCGCCGTACTTGCCCGGCTCGATGTCGGTCGAGGCCTTGGTCTTGGTGTTGTTCGACGGGGTCAGGTCGGCCGACCCGCCGATCAGTTCCGGGATCAGCGGCACCAGCAGCTCCAGCACCTGGCCGGAGGCGGTGCGGGTGGCGAGGCTCGGCTTGGCCTCCGAGGTCTCGGCCTTGAACTTCGCGATCACGCCGTCGAGGCCGGCGGGCAGGGTGCCGTCCATGGCGTGGCGGAAATCGGCGCGGGCTTCGGCCGGGGTCTTCGCCAGGCGGGCCTCCCAGGCCGTGCGCTCGGCATGGCCGCGCTGGCCGACCTCGCGCCAGGCCGCGATCGTGGCCTCCGGCACCTCGAAGGGCGGGTAGGGCCAGTTGAGGTTGGCGCGGGTGGCCGCGACCTCGTCCTTGCCCAGCGGCGAGCCGTGGGTGGCGCTGGTGCCCTGCTTGTTCGGGGCGCCGAAGCCGATGGTGGTGCGGCAGGCGATCAGGCTGGGCCGCTCATCGGCCAGCGCCGCGTCGATGGCGGCGGCGATCGCGTCGGTGTCGTGGCCGTCGACGCGCTGGACGTGCCAGTGATAGCCCTCGAAGCGCTTCTGGACGTCGTCGCTGAAGGACAGCGAGGTCGGGCCGTCGATCGTGATGTGGTTGTCGTCGTAGAGCACGATCAGCCGGCCGAGCTTCAGATGCCCGGCCAGCGAGCAGGCCTCGTGGCTGATCCCTTCCTCGAGGTCGCCGTCGCCGCAGGTGACCCAGGTGTGGTGGTTCACCAGGTCGTCGCCGAAGCGGGCGTTCAGGATGCGCTCGGCCAGCGCGAAGCCGACGGAGTTGCCCAGGCCCTGGCCCAACGGACCGGTCGTGGTCTCGATCCCGGCCTCGTGGTCGACCTCGGGATGGCCCGCGGTGTGGTGGCCGAGCTGGCGGAAATGCTTGATCTCGTCGATCGTGATCTTGCTGTTGCCGGTGAGGTACAGCAGCGAATAGAGCAGCATCGAGCCGTGGCCGCCCGACAGGATGAAGCGGTCGCGGTCGGCCCAGGTCGGGGCGGCGGCGTCGAACTTCAGGTAGCGGCTGAACAGCACGGTGGCGACGTCGGCCATGCCCATCGGCATGCCGGGATGGCCGCTTTTGGCGGCTTCCACCGCGTCCAGGGACAGGAAACGTATGGCGTTCGCCATGTCGTTGTGCGTCACGGTCCGGGAGCTGTCGGTCATGGCATCGATCCGATGAGGGCACGGGGAACCCGACGGTCTCCCGTCAGGGGCGGGGCACCATGCAGCCCTGGTCGCGTCGCGTCAATGCCACCATAGGCCTGGATGCGGGACCCATCGTCACGCTAGATAAGTCGGACAATCCAGGATGATTGCTCTTGAGCAATCATCCCCCGGCGATCGCCCTGGCGATCATCCCTCGGCGATTGCCCTTGCAATCGTCCGGAACCGGGCACGACGGATATCGGAGCGGGAGACGCGCGATGGAGCGGTTCGACGGGGTGCGCTTGCCGAAGGCGGCGCTGGAGGAGTTCGCGGCGGCGCTGCTGCGCGGCGCCGGGGCGTCGCCGGAGAGCGCGGCCGCGACGGCGCGGGCGATGACCGACGCTTCCTCCCGTGGTGTCGACACCCATGGCGTGCGGCTGGTGCCGTTCTATCTCGACCAGCTGCAGAACCGGCGGATGAACGTTGCCCCTGATGTCACCGTGACCCGCACCGCGCCCGCCTGCGTCGTGGTCGATGCCGGCGGCGGCCTCGGCCACCTCGCCAGCTACCGCGCCATCGACGAGGCGGCGGCGCTGGCGGAGGAATCGGGGATCGCCGCCGCCGCCGTCACCAACTCGACCCATCACGGCGCCACCGGCGTCTATGCTCTGGAGGCGGCGCGCCGCGGCTTCATCGCCATCGGCTGCACCCATGCCGATGCCCTGGTGGTGCCGCATGGCGGCATCAAGCCGTTCTTCGGCACCAACCCGATCAGCTTTGCCGCGCCGGCGCCGGGCGAGGAGCCGGTGCTGCTGGACATGGCGACCAGCGCCATCCCGCTGAACCGCGTGCATCTGCGCCGCGACACCGGCACGAAGCTGCCGCCGGAGGTCGCGGTCGGCGACGACGGCGTCATGACCACCGATGCGCATGTCGCCACCGGGCTGATCCCGGTCGGCGGCCTGGCCTATGGCTACAAGGGTGCCGGGCTGGCGATGATGGTCGAGATCCTGTGCGCCGCCCTGACCGGCATGCCGCACGGCTTCCGCATGACCAAGTTCACCGGGCCGGGCCAGCCGGTCACCATCGGCCACTTCTTCCTGCTGCTGAAGCCGCAGGCTTTCGACGCCGGCGGCTATGCCGCGACGATGGCGGCGATCCTCGGCGATCTCCGCTCGCAGCCGGCCCAGGCCGGGCAGGAGGTGATGGCGCCGGGCGACCCGGAGAAGCGCGAGGCAGCGTCGCGCGCGGCCCTCGGCGTGCCGCTCGACCGCCGCACCTGGGGGCGGCTGGTGGAGTTCGCCGGGACCGTCGGCGTGGCCGTGCCGGAGGCGACCGCCGAGGCTTCCGTTGACGGCGGGGGGAGTGCCGCATAGTTTCACGACAATGACGCTGGATCTGGATTCCCTGCGATGACCGGGCTGACCGCCGAGATTGATCGCCTGGAGCGCGCCCTGGAACGCCTGGACACCGCGCTGGCGGACCAGGCGGAGCGCCGCCAGAAGCAGATCGACGAGATCATGGACCGCGTGCGTACGCAGGCGGTGACCGAGATCGAGACCGAGCTGCGCGAGGATACGGCGACAGTGGCGGCGCGGGTCAATCAGGTGATCCAGCGTATCGAGACCCTTCTGGAAAAGTAACGCAGTGGCCCGGGTCGAAATCACACTCAACAATCGCGTCTACCCGATCGCCTGTGAAGACGGGCAGGAGGGGCGGGTGCGCGACGTCGCCGCCTTCCTGGAAGAGCGGATCCGCGAGATCCAGGGATCCGTGCGGTCGGTGACCGACATGCATCTCATGGTCATGGTCGGCCTGATGCTCGGCGACGAACTGCTGGACCTGCGCGACGAAAAGCGAGTGCCGGCGCCGCTTCCCGTGGCTCCGCCGCCGGGGCCGCTGGAGGATCCGGCGCTGGCCGCAAGGCTGCAGAAACTGGCCGATCGGATCGAGGCCATTGCGGCCAGGGTCGAGACGCCCTAAATCTCATCCCGTAGCGGGGCTGCGCGGCGCGACAGGTCGATTGTCCCTGGGGCCGTAGCACTTCTCTTAGGGAGCTGTCCCTGCCGGGACCGTGGTCCCGGCACATGGCGCCCACCTGCTGATGCAGGGCCCAAGAGGAGACATAATGACCACCGGCCGAGGCGGCTCCGCTGCGCTTCTTTCCACCCTGTCCGACGACGCCGATCTGCGCGACGCCAAGAAGGCCTTCCGGGCCGAGGCCCGCGCCCGACGCGCGGCCTATCACGCGCTGCATGGCGCCGGGGCGGGCGACCGGCTGCGCGACAACGTCCTTGCCGCGATTCCCTTCGCCGCCGGCGCGGTGGTGAGCGCCTATCTCCCGATCGACGACGAGCTCGACCCGCTGCCGCTGCTGGCCGCGGCGCTGGCGCGCGGCCATGCCGCCTGCGTCCCGGTGGTGCAGGGCAAGGCCCAGCCGCTGGTGTTCCGCGACTGGACGCCGGGGGCGCCGCTGGTCTCCGGCGTGTTCGGGGTGGCGGTGCCGGCCCCGACGGCGCCGGAGCGGGTGCCGGACCTGCTGTTCGTGCCGCTGCTCGGCTTCGATCGCCAGGGTTTCCGCATGGGTTACGGCGCCGGCTTCTACGACCGCACCCTGGCGAAGTTGCGGGCGGCCGGAGCGGAGTCGGGGCGCCCGGTGCTGGCCGTCGGCATCGGCTATGCCGGCCAGGAGGTGGCGGCGGTGCCGACCGGACTGCACGACCAGGCGCTGGACTGGATCGTCACGGATCGCGAAGCGATCCGCATCACACCTTAGACGGATACTCGATGCGCATACTGTTCCTGGGGGACGTCGTCGGCCGCGCCGCCCGCACCGCCGTGATCGCACAACTGCCGCGCCTGCGGCAGCGCCTGGACCTCGATTTCGTCGTGGTCAACGGCGAGAACTCGGCCGGCGGCTTCGGCATCACCCCGAAGATCGCCGAGGAGTTCTACGATGCCGGGGTCGACTGCCTGACCACCGGCAACCATGTCTGGGACCAGCGCGAGCTGCTGGGCACCATCGATCGCGACTCCCGCATGGTGCGGCCGGCCAACTTTCCGCCCGGCACGCCCGGCCGTGGCGCGACGCTGCTGCAGGACCGCAGCGGGCGGCAGGTGCTGGTGATCAACATCATGGCGCGGCTGTTCATGGACCCGCTCGACGACCCCTTCGCCGTGGTCGACCGGCTGCTGGCCGACACCGGGATGCCCGGGGTGGTCGATGCCATCGTGGTCGACTTCCACGGCGAGGCGTCGAGCGAGAAGATGGCGATGGGCCATCATCTCGATGGCCGGGTCTCGCTGGTGGTCGGCACCCACACCCACATCCCGACCTCCGACCTGCACATCCTGCGCGGCGGCACCGCCTACCAGACCGATGCCGGCATGTGCGGCGACTACGACAGCGTCATCGGCATGGTGAAGGAGCCGGCGGTCGCCCGCTTCATCCGCAAGATGCCGACCGAGCGGCTGACCCCGGCCGAGGGCCAGCCGACCATCTGCGGCCTGGTGCTGGAGACCGACGACGCGACGGGACTCGCGCGCCGGGTCGAGCCGTTGCGCATCGGCGGCAGGCTGTCGCCGGCCTGGCCCAGCGGTTTCGCGCCGGCCGATCCCGCGGCCTGAACCGGAATTCATCCTATTTCTCTGGAATTGCGTCTATCTGGTTGTGGCGAAATGGAATCCGGCGGGTAGGGAAATTCGCCGGATCTTCCCTCCGAACCACAAAACGGCCATAGTCTCGCGCTAACGCGGCGCAGGGGATCGTGCGGTGGCGCTTGTCGTCGCCGGGCCGGCCGCATATGTCTCCCGCCGCGAGTCTCCCTAGTCAGTCAGGCGTAGCCCCATGGCCGGTCATTCACAGTTCAAGAACATCATGCATCGCAAGGGCGCGCAGGACGCCAAGCGGGGCAAGATCTTCACCAAGCTCCAGCGCGAAATCACCATCTCGGCGAAGCTCGGCCTTCCCGACCCGGCGATGAATCCGCGCCTGCGCGCCGCCATCCAGGCCGCGCGCAAGGAGAACATGCCGAAGGACAACATCGAACGCGCGATCAAGCGCGCGACCGGTGACGGCGACGACAGCGATTACGTGGAAATCCGGTACGAAGGCTACGGCCCGGCCGGCATCGCCGTGATCGTCGAGGCGCTGACCGACAACCGCAACCGCACCGCGGCGGAAGTGCGCTCGACCTTCGCCAAGCATGGCGGGTCGCTGGGCGAGACCAACTCGGTCAGCTTCATGTTCAACCGGATCGGCGAGATCGTCTTCCCGGCCAAGGCCGCCAGCGCCGACGCGGTGTTCGAGGCGGCGCTGGAGGCCGGCGCCGACGATGTGCAGAGCGACGACGAGAGCCACACCGTCACCACCTCGATCGAGGGCTATGCCGGCGTGCGCGAAGCCCTGGAAGAGAAGTTCGGCGCGCCCGATTCCGCCGGGCTGGTCTGGCGCCCGCTCAACACGGTTCCCGTGAACGAGGAGCAGGGGGCGTCGCTGCTGAAGCTGCTCGACACGCTCGAGGACAATGACGACGTGCAGCGGGTCTCGGCCAATTTCGAGATTCCGGACGACATCATGGCGCGGCTCACGGCCTGAGCCGGGGCGGAGGGAAGATGGACCGCGGGATTGGGATGGGGAAGGGATCGGACCGGATGGCCGTGGGCGGCCGGTCGGCTCTTGTCTTGTTTCCCACCCTGTCATGCCCGGGCCTGACCCGGGCATCCAGAGGCTGTCGACATCTCCTGGATTGCCGGGTCAAGCCCGGCAATGACAGCTTCAATAGTGGTTGGTTCCCGGCGGCACGCCGATGAGGATCCTCGGCCTTGATCCCGGGCTGCGCCACACCGGCTGGGGGCTGCTCGACGTCGACGGTAACCGGCTGCGCTATGTCGCCGACGGCCGGGTCGATTCCGACGACAAGGCCGAGCTGGCGATCCGGCTGGTGCAGCTGCATGACGGGCTGGTCGAGGTGATCCGGACCTGGACGCCGGACGAGGCGGCGGTCGAGGAGACCTTCGTCAACAAGAACCCGACCTCGACCCTGAAGCTGGGCCTCGCCCGCGGCGTGGTGCTGCTGGTGCCGGCCAAGGCCGGGCTGCGGGTGGCGGAGTACGGGGCCAACCACATCAAGAAGTCGGTGGTCGGCGCCGGCCATGCCGACAAGACCCAGGTGCAGCACATGGTGCGGATGCTGCTGCCGGGCACCACCTTCCAGACGCCGGACGCGGCCGACGCGCTGGCGGTGGCGATCTGCCACGCCCATCACCGCCAGACCTCGGCGGCCATCGCCGGCATCCGGCTGCAGGTGGCGCGATGATCGCCCGGCTGCGCGGCATCCTCGACAGCGCCGGGGCCGACCACGCGGTGATCGACTGCAACGGCGTCGGCTACCTCGTGTTCTGCTCGCGCCGCACCCTCGGCCTGATGGCCGGCCCGCGCGAGGCGGTGGCGCTGCACATCGAGACCCATGTCCGCGAGGACCACATCCACCTCTACGGCTTCGCCGACACGGCGGAGCGCGACTGGTTCCGCCTGCTGACCACGGTGCAGGGGGTCGGCGCCAAGGTCGGGCTGGCCATCCTGTCGGTGCTGTCGCCGGACCAGGTGGCGACCGCCATCGCCGCCGGCGACAAGGCCCTGCTGGCCCGCGCCGACGGGGTCGGACCCAAGCTGGCCGGCCGCATCGCGTCGGAGCTGAAGGACAAGGTCGGCGGCATCGCCCTCGGCCCGGCGGTGGTCGGCCTTGGCCCCGTCGCGGTGGGCCTCACCGCCCGCCCGGCCGAGACCGGCGGCGCCGCGGCCGACGCGGTCTCCGCCCTGGTCAATCTCGGCTATGGCCGGGCCGAGGCGTTCACCGCGGTGGCCCGGGCCGGCGGCAAGCTGGGCGCCGACGCCACCGTCTCGGCGCTGATCCCGGCCGCGCTGCGTGAGCTGGCGTCATGACTGACCGCATCGTCACTGGGGATCCCCTGACCGACGACACCGGCGATGCCTCGCTGCGGCCGCAGACGCTGGAGGATTTCGTCGGCCAGCGCGAGGTCTGCGACAACCTGAGGGTGTTCGTGACCGCGGCGCGGGCCCGGGCCGAGGCGCTGGATCATGTCCTGCTGTTCGGCCCGCCGGGCCTGGGCAAGACCACGCTGGCCCAGATCGTGTCGCGCGAGCTCGGCGTCGGCTTCCGCGCCACCTCCGGCCCGGTGATCGCCCGCGCCGGCGACCTGGCTGCGATCCTGACCAACCTGCAGCCGCGCGACGTGCTGTTCATCGACGAGATCCACCGGCTGAACCCGGCGGTGGAGGAGATCCTCTATCCCGCGATGGAGGACTACCAGCTCGACCTGATCATCGGCGAGGGGCCGGCGGCGCGCTCGGTGCGCATCGACCTGCCGCCCTTCACCCTGGTCGGCGCCACCACCCGGTCCGGGCTGATCACCACCCCGCTGCGCGACCGCTTCGGCATCCCGCTGCGGCTGAACTTCTACGGCACGCCCGAACTCGAATCGATCGTCGCCCGCGGCGCCCGGCTGCTGGGCTGCCCGCTGTCGGAGGAGGGGGCGCACGAGATCGCCAAGCGCTCGCGCGGCACGCCCCGCATCGCCGGCCGGCTGCTGCGCCGGGTGCGCGATTTCGGCGCCGTCGCCGGCCTCGCGCAGATCGACGCCCGCGCCGCCGACCAGGCGCTGAAGCGCCTCGATGTCGACGAGGCCGGGCTCGACGCCATGGACCGGCGTTATCTGCGCCTGATCGCGGAGCAATACGGCGGCGGTCCGGTCGGGGTCGAGACGCTGGCGGCGGCGCTGAGCGAGCAGCGCGACATGATCGAGGACGTGATCGAGCCGTACCTGCTGCAGCAGGGCCTGGTGCAGCGCACCCCGCGCGGCCGGGTGCTGGGCGAGCGCGGGTATCGCGCGCTCGGCCTCTCAGTGCCGAAGCGTGAGGCCTCGCAGCTCGATCTCCTGCCGGATGACGAGCTGTGAGCGGCCCGCATCTCTTCCCGGTCCGGGTCTATTGGGAGGACACGGATGCGTCGGGCATCGTCTACCACGCCTCCTATCTGCGCTTTGCCGAGCGGGCGCGGACCGAGCTGCTGCGGGCGGCCGGCTTCGAGCAGTGGAACCTGCTGGCGGAGACCGGGATCGCCTTCGCGGTGCGGCGCTGCGAGATCGACTTCCGCCGCTCCGCGCGGCTGGACGACCAGCTCGAAATCGACACGCGCGTGACGGCGATCGGCGGCGCCAGCCTCGATATGTCGCAGGCGATCCGGCGCAATGGGGATGACATCGTCACATTGCTGCTGAAATTGGCATGCATCACTCGGGACGGACGGGCGGCACGGATGCCGTCCGATCTCCGCGAGGTCTTCAACGCGATCAAAGCCGAGACCGCGTCCCACGCGGCGTAGGGAAGGGCGAAGGTATGGAGCAGTCGGTGATCGAAACCGCCCAGGTGGTCGGGCAGAGTGCCGTCCACAATATGTCCATGTGGGGCCTGTTCCTGCAGGCGGACGTCATCGTGAAGTTCGTGATGCTGCTGCTGTTGGCGGCATCGGTGTGGTGCTGGGCGATCATCTTCGAGAAGTGGATCCGGGTGCGGCGGCTGAACCGCGCGGCCGATGCGTTCGAGGACGCGTTCTGGTCCGGCGGCTCGCTCGACGATCTCTACGACCAGGTCGGCGCCAACCCGCCCGACCCGATGGCCGCCACCTTCGCCGCCGGCATGAAGGAATGGCGCATCGCCGCCGACCGCGGCCTCAGCGCCTCGGGCAGCATGCGCGCCGGGCTGCAGCAGCGCATCGACCGGGTGATGCAGGTGACCATGACCCGTGAGCTCGGGCGGGTCGAACGCGGCATGACCGTGCTGGCCTCGGTCGGGTCGACGGCGCCCTTCGTCGGGCTGTTCGGCACGGTGTGGGGCATCATGAACTCGTTCCAGTCGATCGCCGCCCAGGCCGACACCAGCCTTGCCGTCGTCGCGCCGGGCATCGCCGAGGCGCTGTTCGCCACCGCCATCGGCCTGTTCGCCGCCATTCCCGCGACCACCGCCTACAACAAGTTCTCCAACGACCTGAACAAATACGCCGAGCGGCTCGAGAACTTCGCCGGCGAATTCGGCGCGATCCTGTCGCGCTACCTCGAGGACCGGACCTGATGGGCGTCTCTCTCTCCCACGCCACGGGCCGCTCGCGTGGCGGCCGCCGCACCTTCCGCCCGAACTCCGACATCAACGTCACGCCCTTCGTCGACGTCATGCTGGTGCTGCTGATCGTGTTCATGGTCACGGCGCCGCTGCTGACCGTCGGCGTGCCGGTCGACCTGCCGCAGACCCGCGCCCAGAACATCCAGACCAAGGAGGAGCCGCTGACCGTCACCATCGACGCGAGCGGCCAGATCTTCGTCCAGAAGCAGCAGGTCGCGGTAGAGAACCTGGTGCCGATGCTGACCGCGATCGCCAAGGCCCAGGCCTCGGCGCCGGGCGGCACGGCGGCCAACGAGACCCGCATCTTCGTGCGCGGCGACCAGGCGCTGGCCTATGGCCGGATCATGGAGGTGATGGGCGCCATCACCACCGCCGGCTTCACCCGCGTCGCCCTGATCGCGGAAAGCCCGAAGGGGCAGGCCGCGGCAGCGACGCCGCCCGCGCGGTCCGCACCCGCATCGCCCGCACCCGCCCCGAGGCGCTGACCCAGCCCCATGCGTCCCAGCCTCATCATCTCCCTGGCCCTGCACGCGATCATGCTGATCGTGCTGATGTTCGGGCTGCCGCTGTTCCGGCGCGACGCGCCGGCCATCGCGGTCGTGCCGGTGGAGATCGTCAGCGCCGATGCGGTCGGCGATCCGGGCGCCGGCGAGATTGCGCGGGAGAAGCCGCCGGCGCCGGATGCGACCGGCGATGCCGACACGCCGCCGCCGCCGGCCGCGGCCAAGGCACCTCCGGCAACCCCGAAGCCGCCGACGCAGCGCCCGGAACCGCCGAAGGTGGCGCAGCTGCCGCAGCCGCGCGAGACCCAGCCGACGCCGCAGGCGCGCCCGGTGCCGGAGCCCCAGCCGTCTCCGCCACCGCCTCCGCCGCCTCCGCCGACGCCCAAGACGCCGCCCCAGGCGCAGGAGCTGCCGACGCCGCCGACTCCGACCCCGCCGCCGCCCGCGCCGCCGCCTCCGCCGGTGCAGGCGCCGTCGCCGGACGCGCCGCGCAGCCCGCCACCACCGCCGCCGACCCCGACGCCGCCACCCCCGCCGCCGGTGCGGCCGAACCCGCCGTCGGGCAAGCCGCAGGCGGAGCCGACGCCGACCTCGCCGCCGCCACCACCTCCGGCAGCCCAGACGGCCGAGGCCGACCCGATGGCGATCACGACAGCCGAGGCACCGCGTCCGGGTCCCCGGCCGAAAGCGCCGCCCGCCGCCGCGGCTGCTGCCACGCCGACGCGCTCCAGCGCCCCGTCGCAGGCGTCACAGTCGGATGACCAGATCGGCGACCTGCTGGGCCAGCCGAACGGGCGCCCGTCCGAGCAGCCGTCGGCGCGGCCGCAACGCCGGATCGGGCAGGGCGGGCAGGCGACCCGCCTGGCCCGCGGCGACGAGGGCGCGATCCGCGACAAGGTCAAGCAATGCTGGAACGTCGACGCCGCCGCGCTGAACAAGCCGGTGGTGCAGATCCGCGTTGCCGCCGTTCAACCGGATGGAACCATCCTGCCCAAGGACGTGTCGATCGCGGACAATGGCGGTGACCCCGCCTGGGCCAACGCGGCACGGCGCGCCGTCGCCAACCCGGCCTGCCAGCCCTGGCCGATGCCGGGCGGTGGCTGGCCGAACGATACGTTCCTTCTTGTGTTCGATCCCAAGGACATGTTCTGACCAGCCAGGACCTGAGGTGAAGATGATGAAACGAGGCTTTCTCCTGAACACATTCGCCGCCCTGGCTGCGGTGGCTGTCATGGCCCTGGCGGCGTCGCCGTCCCGGGCCGAGATCCGGATCGACATCAACCAGGGCGTGACGCAGCCGATGCCGATCGCGATCACCACCTTCCCCGGTGATTCCGTCGGCGCCGAGATCAGCCAGATCATCACGGCCGACCTCCAGCGCTCCGGCCTGTTCGCGCCGATCGATCCGCGCGCCTTCACCCAGGACGCGGCGTCGCTGCAGAGCGGCGTGCGCTTCGCCGACTGGAAGGTGCTGGCGGCCCAGGCCCTGGTCACCGGCCAGGTCCGGCCGCGCGGCGACGGGCGGTTCGACGTCGACTTCCGGCTGTGGGACGTCGCGGCCGAGCAGCAGCTGACCGGGCTGACCCTGACCGGCGACAGCGCCCTGATGCGCCGCGTCGCCCACAAGATCGCGGACGAGATCTACCGCGCGGTGACCGGCGAGGACGGGTACTTCGACACCCGCATCGTCTACGTCTCCGAGACCGGGCCCGAGATCAACCGGGTCAAGCGCCTGGCGATCATGGACCAGGACGGCGCCAACCATCAGTTCCTGACCGACGGGTCGCAGCTGGTGCTGACGCCGCGCTTCTCGCCCAGCACGCTGCAGATCACCTATCTCGCCTATGTCAACAACAAGCCGCGGGTCTATCTGCTCGACCTCGGCAGCGGGCGGCAGGAATCGCTGGGCGACTTTCCCAGCATGACCTTCTCGCCGCGCTTCAGCCCGGACGGCAACCGGGTGATCTTCAGCATGTCGCAGGGCGGCAACACCGACATCTACGTCATGGACCTGCGCACCCGGTCGGTGCAGCGGCTGACCACGGACCCGTCGATCGAGACCTCGCCCTCCTATTCCAAGGACGGGGCGCAGATCGTGTTCGAAAGCGACCGCGGCGGCAGCCAGCAGCTCTACATCATGAATTCGGACGGGTCGGGCGTGCGCCGGCTCAGCTTCGGCCAGGGCCGCTACGCCACCCCGGTGTGGTCGCCGCGCGGCGACCTGATCGCCTTCACCAAGATCTCCGGCGGCCAGTTCTCGATCGGCGTGATGCGGCCCGACGGCACCGGCGAGCGCGACCTGGCCTCCGGCTTCCTCGCCGAAGGCCCGACCTGGGCGCCGAACGGCCGCGTGCTGATGTACACCGCCAGCGGCGGCGGCGGCAGCAAGCTGGTCACCGTCGACATCACCGGCCGGGTCAGTGCGGCGGTGCCGACGCCGTTCGACGCGTCCGACGCGGCCTGGTCGCCACTACTGCCGTGACCAAACCGCTGAAAAATGTTAGAAATACCTTGCGGAACAAGCAACAACCTGCTTTTCCCTCCACCGATTTCCGATATCTGAAGTCGGATCCACGTCAGGGGCAATAAACCATGCATCTCAAGATTGTGTCCCTCATGGGGGCTCTCCTGCTGGCCTCGGCCTGCAGCTCCTCCCAGACCGGTGCTGGCACCGGTGGCCAGGGCGGCCTCGGATCCGGCACGGCCGTCCCCGGTTCGCAGCAGGACCTGGCGCAGAACATCGGCGACCGCGTTTTCTTCTCGCTCAACGGCTACGACGTCAGCTCGGAAGGGCAGGCGACGCTGAACAAGCAGAGCCAGTGGCTGCAGCAGTACGGCAACGTCGCCGTGATCATCGAGGGCCACGCCGACGAGCGCGGCACCCGCGAGTACAACCTCGCCCTCGGCGATCGCCGCGCCAACTCGGTGCGCAACTACCTGATCGCCAATGGCGTGCAGCCGTCGCGGGTCACCACCATCAGCTATGGCAAGGAGCGTCCGGCGGTGCCGGGCCACGACGAGTCCGCCTGGGCGCAGAACCGCCGCGCGGTCACCGTCGTCAACTAACGGGTCCCGCGGTCCCGGCCGGTCCTGCCGTCATGGCGGAGCCGGCCGGCCAGCGAACCACCTGCGCGCCGGCCGGCGGCAACGGCTCTGCTGTTGTCGCCGCGACCGGCGCGCCCTATTTTCGCCGACAGGGTCCTCCAGCCTTGGCCAGGGCTGGGGGTGACCTCTCGACCACCCAATCCGTGCCACCCAATCCGTGGAGGTGAAGGCAACATGCCGGCTTCGCAAAGGCGATGGAGTGTTCTCGCGGTCGCGGCGTTCGCCGTCGCGGCCCTGATGCCGTCCTGGGCGGCCCGGGCCCAGACCTATGAGGCCCAGCTCGAAGTGCGGGTCAGCACGCTGGAGCAGCAGATCGCGCAGCTGACCGGGCAGATCGAGCAGCTGCAGTACCAGAACCAGCAGCTCAGCGACCGGCTGCAGCGCGCGCTGGCCGACATCGAATTCCGGCTGACCACGCTGGAAGGCGGCAAGCCGGCCCCGGCAGCACCCCGCGCCGCCCCGGCAGCGCCGCCGGCCAAGGCGCCGTCCGCCAACACCCCGCGCACGCCGCAGCCCTTCGCGCCGACGCCGCTGGTGCCGCCGAAGCGGTCCGACGCCGGCCCGCTGGAGCCGGACACCACCTACGGCATGGCCCCGGCGGATGCCGGCTCCGAGGACGAGCCGCAGCAGATTCCGCAGCAGATGGGATCGCTCGGTGGGCAGCAGACCCCGATGACCGGCGATGCCACGGCGCAGTACAACGCCGCCCAGGGGATGCTGGCCCAGGGCAACTATGACGGGGCGATCGCCGGCTTCAACCAGGTCATCGCCATGGATGGCGGCGGCGGCCTGACCGGCAACGCCCAGTACTGGCTCGGGGAGGCCCTTCTGTCGAAGGGTCGTCCGGCCGACGCCGCCCAGGCCTTCAACGCCGCCTGGTCGTTCGACCCGCAGGGCCCGAAGGCGCCCGATGCGCTGATGCGGCTGGCCCAGTCCCTGGTCGCCGCCCGCCAGGACGGCCAGGCCTGCAATGCCTTCGCCCAGCTGGTCGCCGACTATCCGAGCGCCCCGGCGCAGATGCTGCGCCGCGCCAAGGACCAGCAGGCGCTGCTGCGCTGCTGATGCATGCATGACCCGGCCGCGCCCGTCCCGGTCACAGACGATGAGTTCGCCGCGCGCCTCGACCGCCTCGGCCCGTTCGACCGGCCGCTTCGCCTGGCCGTCGCCGTCTCCGGCGGCCCCGACAGCATGGCGCTCTGCCTCCTCGCCGCCGGCTGGGCCCGGCGACAGGACGGCGACATCCTCGCCCTGACCGTCGACCACCGGCTGCGCCCGGATTCCACCGCCGAAGCCGCCGCCGTCGGCGCTGCCCTGGCCCGGCACGACATTCCGCACCGCATTCTCACCTGGACCGATGCGCCCGCCCGCGCCTCGCAGGATGCCGCGCGCCGCGCGCGCTATGCCCTGCTGGACGGCGCCTGCCGCGCCGCCGGCATCCGTGATCTGCTGGTCGCGCATCACCGCGAGGACCAGGCCGAAACCGTGCTGCTGCGCCTGGCCAAGGGCAGCGGCATCGATGGGCTGGCCGGCATGGCGCCCTGGCGCCCGGCGCCCTGGGGCCGCCTGCTGCGGCCGCTGCTCGACCTGCCGAAGGCCCGGCTGGTCGCCACCTGCGCCGGCTTCGGCATCGTCCCGGTCGACGACCCCTCGAACCGGCGAACCGGCTACGCCCGGGGCCGGCTGCGCGCCGCCCGCGAGGTGCTGGCGGCGGAGGGGCTGACCGAGGATCGCCTGGTCGCCCTGGCCCATCGCGCCGGCCTGGCCCGTGCCGCGCTCGAACGCATCACCGCCGACCTGATCCGCCGCGCCGTCCGGATCGACCCCGCCGGCTATGCCGCGATCGCGCTGCCGGCGTTGCGCGGGGCCGATCCGGAGATCGCCCGCCGCCTGCTCGACTCCGTCACCGCCTGCATCGGCGGCGCGGTCCCGGCCCGCTTCGATGCGCTGGAGCGGGTGGCGGCGGCGGTGCAGGGGGACGGTGCGTTGCTGGGTCGCACCCTGGGGCGCTGCCGCCTGCGGATCGCCCGCGACTGCCTGCTGGTGTTCCGCGAGCGTCGCCACCTGCCGGAGGTGACCGGCGCGGCCGTCGGTTCATCCTTGCTCTGGGACGGCCGTTTCCGCATCGAAATGCCGGCCGATGCCGCCCCCGACGATCGGATCGCGGCCTGGGGCGAGGGGGCCGCCGGGGCCGCCCGGTCGCACGGAATGCCATTCGATGCCGCTGCGGTGCTGCCGGCGCTGTGGCGCGCCGAGGGGGTATTGCGTCCGCCAAGCCTGGAGGAAACGGCCGGAAACGGGCTTTCCGTGCGTTTCAGCCCATTGAGACCCGCGCTGACGAATGGATTCCCGGTTGTTTAGCCGAGGCGCTATATTATCTAGTAATGACTCCCTGGGCCTTCCGGGGCACCCACGATGCCGTGGATCCGCGCGAGCGGTGACCGCGGGACATGAGGCGACCGTCCGTGAATAATTTTGGCAAGAACTTCGCGCTCTGGATCATCATCGGTTTGCTGCTCCTGGCGCTGTTCAACCTGTTCCAGACCTCGGGCGGCCGCAGCGCTCAGGGAGAGCTCGCCTACAGCGACCTCGTGACCGCGGTCGAAAAAGGGCAGGTCTCCGACGCCAAGGTCCAGGGCAACACCATCACCGGCCACTACAATCCGACCGGCGGCGGCGGCTCGTTCCAGACCTACACGCCTGACGGCACCGATATCGTCAACCGGATGACCCAGGCCGGCGTCAAGGTCAATGCCGCGCCGATCGAGGGCCCGAACGTGCTGGTGGGCGCGCTGATCTCCTGGCTGCCGATGCTGCTGCTGATCGGCGTCTGGATCTTCTTCATGCGCCAGATGCAGTCGGGCGGCGGCAAGGCCATGGGCTTCGGCAAGAGCCGCGCGCGGCTGCTGACCGAACGCACCGGCCGGGTCACCTTCGACGACGTCGCCGGCATCGACGAGGCCAAGCAGGAGCTCGAGGAGATCGTCGAGTTCCTGAAGGACCCGCAGAAGTTCCAGCGCCTGGGCGGCAAGATTCCCAAGGGCGTGCTGCTGGTCGGCCCGCCCGGCACCGGCAAGACCCTGACCGCCCGTGCGGTCGCCGGTGAGGCCAACGTGCCGTTCTTCACCATCTCGGGCTCGGACTTCGTCGAGATGTTCGTCGGCGTCGGCGCCTCCCGCGTCCGCGACATGTTCGAGCAGGGCAAGAAGAATGCCCCCTGCATCATCTTCATCGACGAGATCGACGCGGTCGGCCGCCATCGCGGCGCCGGCCTGGGCGGCGGCAACGACGAGCGCGAGCAGACGCTGAACCAGCTGCTGGTCGAGATGGACGGCTTCGAGGCGAATGAGGGCGTGATCCTGATCGCCGCGACCAACCGGCCGGACGTGCTGGACCCGGCGCTGCTGCGTCCCGGCCGTTTCGACCGCCAGGTCGTGGTGCCGAACCCGGACATCATGGGCCGCGAGAAGATCCTCAAGGTCCACATGCGCAAGGTGCCGTTGGCACCGGATGTCGATGCCCGCGTCATCGCCCGCGGCACGCCCGGCTTCTCCGGTGCGGATCTCGCCAACCTCGTCAACGAGGCGGCGCTGCTGGCCGCCCGGCGCGGCAAGCGGGTGGTCGCCCATGCCGAGTTCGAGGAGGCCAAGGACAAGGTCATGATGGGCGCCGAGCGCCGTTCGATGGTCATGACCGACGAGGAGAAGAAGACCACCGCCTACCACGAGGCCGGCCATGCCATCGTCGGGCTGTACGTCCCCGAGCACGACCCGATCCACAAGGCGACGATCATCCCGCGCGGCCGTTCGCTCGGTATGGTGGTCAGCCTGCCGGAGAACGACCGCATCAGCTGGGCCAAGATCCAGATGGAATCGCGGTTGGCGATGACCTTCGGCGGCCGTCTGGCCGAGGAGCTGATCTTCGGGCCGGAGCGGGTGACCAGCGGAGCCGCCAGCGATATCCAGCAAGCGACCAACCTGGCGCGTGCGATGGTCACGGAATGGGGCATGTCCCCGCGGTTGGGCCGGCTGCGCTACAGCTCGAACGGCCAGGAGGTCTTCCTCGGCCATTCGGTGACGCAGACCCAGAACGTCTCGGAAGAGACCGCCAAGATCATCGACGAGGAGATGCGTCGCATGATCGAGGAGGCCGAAGGCAAGGCCAGGACCATCCTGACCGAGCATCTCGACCAGCTGCACCTGCTGGCCAACGCCCTGCTCGAATACGAGACGCTGACCGGCGACGAGGTGCGTGGCCTGATCCTGCGCGGCGAGGCGATCGTGCGGCCGGAGCCGAATGACGAGCCGCCGCCGCCGAAGCGCCCGACCAGCGGCAAGCGCACCTCGGTGCCATCGGGCGGCGCCAAGGGCATGGACCCGGAGCCCCAACCTGGTACGTAATCGGACCTGACCGGGTGAAGACCCCTGATCGTGACCCCGGGCCGCGCTTCGACGCGGCCCGGGCCGTTTTCCTCTCCGACGATTTTGCACCCTGGGCCAGCCGGCCCAGGGTGCGCCCGTATCTGCGCCCGCTCAGCCTGGCCGATCACGCGCCCGGCGCGCTGCCCCTGGCCGGCGGCCCGCTGTCCTTCGACCGCGTCGAGCTGATCCTGCGCGACGGGGCAGGGCAGAGCGAACGCGCCGTCGCCGATCTTGCCACGCTGCGCCGCTGGGCCGGGCTGCGCGGCCTCGATGCAGCGATCGCGGAACGGCTCGACCGGCTCAGCCGGCCGCGCCCGGCCTTCGCCGGCCTTGCCCTCGACCGGCCCCGGCTGATGGGCATCGTCAACGTCACCCCGGACAGCTTCTCCGACGGCGGTGACTTCGCCGATGCCGGCCGCGCCGTCGCCCATGGCCTGGCGATGGCCGAGGCGGGGGCCGAGATCCTCGATGTTGGCGGCGAATCCACCCGGCCGGGATCGGCCACGGTGTCGCCGGACCAGGAGATCGCGCGGATCGAGCCGGTGGTGCGCGACCTCGCCAATCGCGGCCTGACCGTCTCGATCGACACCCGCCATGCCGTGGTGATGGCCGCGGCGCTGGCGGCCGGCGCCCGCATCGTCAACGACGTCACCGGCCTCACCGGCGATGCCGAGAGTCTTGGGTTCGTCGCCCGCGCCGGCTGCCCGGTGGCGCTGATGCACATCCGGGGCGAGCCGCGGACGATGCAGGACGATCCGGTCTATGACGACGTCCTGCTCGACGTCCATGATTGGCTTGAAGCGCGGGTGGCGGCCTGCGTCGCCGCCGGCATCCCGGCCGGCCGCATCGCCATCGATCCCGGCATCGGCTTCGGCAAGCGGCCGCTGGCCCACAATCTGCCGCTTTTGCGTGGTCTCTCTCTGTTGCACGGGCTCGGCTGCCCCATCCTGCTCGGGGTGTCGCGCAAGCGCTTCATCGGCAGCCTGTCGGGCGCCGAGGAGCCGAAGGCGCGGGGCCCAGGGTCGATCGCGGCGGGGCTGTACGGCATCGCCCAGGGCGTGCAGATACTGCGCGTGCATGATGTCGGGGAGACGCATCAGGCGCTCGCGGTGTGGTCGGCGCTGCAGGCGGGAGTGAATTGAGGAGTGGGGGACAGATGACGCGCAAGCTCTTCGGCACCGACGGGATCCGCGGCCGCGCCAATGTCGAGCCGATGACGGCGGAGACGGCGCTGAAGGTGGCGACGGCGGCCGCGGCGCAGTTCCGTCGCGGCGACCACCGCCACCTCGTGGTGATCGGCAAGGACACGCGCCTGTCCGGCTACCTGCTGGAGCCGGCGCTGACCGCGGGCTTCATCGGCGCCGGCATGGACGTCATCCTGGTCGGCCCGATGCCGACCCCGGCCATCGCCATGCTGACCCGGTCGTTGCGCGCCGATCTCGGGGTGATGATCTCGGCCTCGCACAACCCGTTCGAGGACAACGGCATCAAGCTGTTCGGGCCGGACGGCTACAAGCTGTCGGACGAGGTCGAGAAGGCGATCGAGGACCGCATCGTCCTGCCGCCGGACGACCAGCTGGCCCCGCCGGCCAAGCTCGGCCGCGCCCGCCGGCTGGACGATGCCTCCGGCCGCTACATCGAATACGCCAAGAACACTTTCCCCAAGGGGCTGCGGCTCGACGGGCTCAAGGTGGTGGTCGATTGCGCCAACGGCGCCGCCTACAAGGTAGCGCCGGCGGTGCTGTGGGAGCTGGGGGCCGACGTCATCTCCATCGGCGTGGCGCCTGATGGACTCAACATCAACAAGGGCTGCGGCGCCACCGCGACCGATGTGATGCAGCAGGCGGTGGTGGCCCATGGCGCCCATCTCGGCCTGTCGCTCGACGGCGATGCCGACCGGCTGATCATGGCCGACGAGACCGGCCGCCAGATCGACGGCGACCAGCTGATGGCGATGATCGCGCGCGACTGGTCCGCCGGCGGCCGGCTGGCCCAGCCGGCGGTGGTGGCGACGGTGATGTCCAACCTGGGCATGGAGCGCTTCCTCGGCGGCCTCGGCATCGAGCTGATCCGCACCGCGGTGGGCGACCGCTACGTGGTCGAGACCATGCGCGAGCGCGGCTTCAACCTCGGCGGCGAACAGTCCGGCCACATCGTCATGAGCGACTACGCCACCACCGGCGACGGGCTGATCGCGGCGCTGCAGGTGCTGGCGGTGATCCAGCAGGCCGGCCGGCGGTCGAGCGAGGTGTTCCGGGTGTTCGAGCCGATGCCGCAGCGGCTGCGCAGCGTCCGCTTCACCCTGGCGGCCGGAGTCGCGTCGCCGCTGGAGCAGGCGCCGGTGAAGGACGCCATCGCCGCGGCCGAGGCCCGGCTGGGCAAGGACGGGCGGCTGCTGATCCGCAAATCGGGCACCGAGCCGGTGATCCGGGTGATGGCGGAGGGGGAGGACGCGGCGCTGATCGAGACCCTGGTCGGCGAGATCTGCGCCTCGATCGAGCACGCCGCGGCCTGATTTCCGTCCTTTCTCTTGTCATGCCACGGCTTGACCGTGGCATCCAGGGCCACCCAGGGCGGTTCTTCGTGGCCCCTGGATTGCCCGGTCAAGCCGGGCAATGACAAGTGAAGGGCGTGGCGTCGCTCAGAATTTCTCCGGTCGTCTGTGTTTCCGGCCCAACCGGACACCAGTGGGTCAAGCCCGAGGATGACGGTGAAAGTGGCGCAGCCTCCAAATACCGATTGACGGAACCGGGCCGATCTCTATCCTCCGCGGCGGGCCACGTCCCCCCACCGGGACGCTGCTATCTGGAAGGATAGACTATGACTGCGAGTGCGCTCGCCCCCACGCCCGGACTCCGTCCGCGCAACCCCAATTTCTCCTCCGGTCCCTGTGCCAAGCGTCCCGGCTGGTCGCTCGAGGCGCTGCAGGATGCCGCCCTTGGCCGGTCGCATCGCGCCGGCATCGGCAAGGCCAAGCTCGCTGACGTGATCGAGCGGTCGAAGCGCGTGCTGCGCATGCCCGCCGACTGGCGCCTGGCCATCGTGCCGGGGTCGGACACCGGCGCCGTCGAGATGGCGCTGTGGACCCTGCTCGGCGCCCGCGGCGTCGACCTGCTGGCCTGGGAAAGCTTCGGCGAAGGCTGGGTCACCGATGTGGTCAAGCAGCTGAAGCTGCCCGATGTCCGCACCTTCGCCGCCGCCTATGGCGAGCTGCCGGACCTCGGCCAAGTCGATTTCGACCGCGACGTGGTCCTGACCTGGAACGGCACCACCTCCGGCGTCCGCCTGGCCGATGGCGCCGCCATCCCGACCGGCCGCAAGGGCCTGGTGATCTGCGACGCCACCTCGGCCGCCTTCGCCATGGACCTGCCCTGGGACAAGCTCGACGTCGTCACCTGGTCCTGGCAGAAGGTGCTGGGCGGGGAGGGGGCTCACGGCATGCTGGCCCTGTCGCCCCGCGCGGTGGAGCGGCTGGAGTCCTACACCCCGGCCTGGCCGTTGCCGAAGGTGTTCCGCCTGACCTCCAAGGGCAAGCTGGCCGAGGGCCCGTTCAAGGGCGAGACCATCAACACCCCGTCGATGCTGTGCGTCGAGGACGCGATCGACGGCCTGCGCTGGGCCGAGGAGATCGGCGGCCTGGATAAGCTGATCGAACGTTCGGAGAATAATCTCGCCGCCGTCGCCGGCTGGGTCGCCCGCACCCCCTGGGTCGACTTCCTGGCGGTGCGGCCGGAGATCCGGTCCTGCACCTCGATCTGCCTCAGGATCGTCGACCCCGCCATCACGGCGCTGGACGACGAGGCCCAGGCCGCGGTGCCGAAGAAGATCGCCTCGCTGCTGGAGAAGGAAGGCATCGCCTTCGACATCAACGGCTATCGCGACGCGCCCCCGGGCCTGCGGATCTGGGGCGGCGCCACGATCGACACCGCCGATCTCGAAGCGCTGCTGCCCTGGCTCGACTGGGCGTTCGACCGCGCCCGGGCCGAGCTGAAGCTGGCCGCCTAGTCTCTCCCATCTTTCATCGTCATTGCGAGCGCAGCGAAGCGGTCCATAGGGCAGCCCGGACTGGCACCATGGATTGCTTCGTCGGCTTCGCCTCCTCGCAATGACGGCTGCTCTTACGGAGCCACGTCCATGCCCAAGGTTCTCATTTCCGACGCCCTGTCCCCGGCCGCCGTCGCCATCTTCCGCGACCGCGGTGTCGAGGTCGACGTCAAGACCGACCTCAAGCCCGAGGAACTCAAGGCCATCATCGGCCAGTATGACGGCCTCGCCATCCGTTCGGCCACCAAGGTGACCAAGGAGGTGCTGGCTGCCGCGACCAACCTCAAGGTCGTCGGCCGCGCCGGCATCGGCGTCGACAATGTCGACGTCCCGGCCGCCACCCAGCGCGGCGTGGTGGTGATGAACACGCCGTTCGGCAATTCGATCACCACCGCCGAGCACGCGATCGCCATGATGTTCGCGCTGGCCCGGCAGCTGCCGGACGCCAACGCCTCGACCCATGCCGGCAAGTGGGAGAAGTCCCGCTTCATGGGCGTCGAGCTGTACGGCAAGACGCTGGGCCTGATCGGCTGCGGCAACATCGGCTCGATCGTCGCCGACCGCGCCATCGGCCTGAAGATGAAGGTCATCGCCTATGACCCGTTCCTGTCGCCGGACCGGGCGCTGGACCTCGGGGTCGAGAAGGTCGAGCTCGACGGGCTGTTCCAGCGCGCCGACTTCCTGACCCTGCACACCCCGCTGACCGACCAGACCCGCAACATCGTCGACGCCGCGGCGATCGCCAAGATGAAGCCGGGGGTGCGCATCATCAACTGCGCCCGCGGCGGCCTGATCGTCGAGGAGGACCTGCTGGCGGCCCTGAAATCCGGCCATGTCGCCGGCGCCGCGCTGGACGTCTTCGCGGTCGAGCCGGCGAAGGAGAGCGCCTTCTTCGGCCTGCCCAACGTGGTCTGCACCCCGCATCTCGGCGCGGCGACCAGCGAGGCGCAGGAGAATGTGGCGCTGCAGGTGGCGGAGCAGATCTCGGACTTCCTGCTGTCCGGCGCCGTGACCAACGCGCTGAACATGCCGTCGGTGACGGCGGAGGAGGCGCCGAAGCTGAAGCCGTACTTGGCGCTGGTCGAGCAGCTCGGCGGCTTCGCCGGGCAGATCACCGAGACCCGGCTGAAGGCGGTCAACATCACCTATGAGGGCGATGTCGCCCAGCTCAACACCCGGCCGATCACCAGCGTCATCCTGGCCGGGCTGCTGCGGCCGCTCTTGGACAGCGTCAACATGGTGTCGGCGCCGGTGGTGGCGCGCGAATACGACATCGATGTCAGCGAGACCAAGCGCGAAACCTGCGAGGACTATCACACCCTGGTGCGGCTGACGGTGACGACCGAGCGCCAGACCCGGACCATTGCCGGGTCGCTGTTCGCCGGCACCAAGCCGCGCATCGTCGAGCTCGAGGGCATCTCGCTCGAGGCCGAGGTGGCGCGCAACATGCTGTTCGTGCGCAACGAGGACAAGCCGGGCTTCATCGGCCGGCTGGGCACGGTGCTGGGCGACGCCGGCATCAACATCGCCAACTTCAACCTCGGCCGCCGGCCGGAAGGCGGCAGCGCCCTGGCGCTGGTGTCGGTCGACAGCCCGGTGGCGGACGAGGTCGTCAAGGCCGTGCTGGCCCTGCCCAGCGTGGTCCAGGCCAAGGCGCTGAACTTCTGAACGGGCGCCACTGATCCTAAAGAGAAACCCCGGCCTTGAAGGCCGGGGTTTTGCTTTTTGTTCGTCATTGCGAGGAGGCGAAGCCGACGAAGCAATCCATCTCACCACCTGGCATGGATTGCTTCGCTGCGCTCGCAATGACGGAGAGGGGGACGTCCCTCCTCAGAACGGCGAGTCGGGGTAGTAGAACTCCTTGGCGTTGTCCTTGGTCACCAGCGTGGCGTCGAGGATGTAGCGGCCGCGCACCGGCAGCTGGGCGTAGAGGTTGGCGGCGGTCAGGTCCATCGCCACCGCGACCATCGCCGGCGGGTACAGCACGTCGACCGGGATCATCTTGTCGCCGTCCATCACCCGCTTGACCATGTCCTTCATGCCGGCGCCGCCGACCACGAACTTGATGTCGGTGCGGTTGGCCTGCTTGATCGCCTCCAGCACGCCCACGGCCATGTCGTCGTCCTGGCACCACACCGCATCGATCTGCGGATACTTCGCCAGGTAGTCCTGCATCACCTTGAAGGCGTCGTCACGGCTCCAGTTGCCGAACTGCTTGTCCAGCACCTTGATGCCGCTGCCCTGGATCGCCTCGTCGAAGCCCTTGATCCGCTCCTCGTCGATCACGATCGGCAGGCCGCGGATGACCACGACGTTGCCGGTGCCCAGCGTGTCCTTGATGTAGCGGCCGGCGACGCGCCCCAGCTCCGGGTTGTTGCCGGCGACGTAGAGGTCCTGGATCGACGGGTCGCTGAGCGCCCGGTCGACCACGGTGATGAACACGCCCTTGCTCTTGACCTGGCGCAGCGGGTCGGTCAGCTCGTCGGAATTGTGCGGCAGGGCCACCAGGGCGTTGATGCCCTGGGTGGTCAGGTCCTCCAGCGCATTGGCCTGGGACGCGCCGTCCGGCGAGGTCTTGACGATGACCTTGAGCCCGGGATAGCGGGCCTCCAGCGCCTTGGCCGCCTGCTCGGCGTGATACACCACGCCGCCGGTCCAGCCATGGTCGGCGGCCGGGATCGACACCGCCATGGTCTTGGCCTCCTGCGCCTGGGCCGTGCCCGCGATCGCCAGCAGCGCCGCGGCCGCCAGGCCGATGAAACGGAACTTCATGATTCCTCCCCACAGATCGAGCCCTGTTGTCGGACGGGCGGCTCTTTCCCGCGTTCAACTACCGCCGGGCCGGCGCAGCAGTGACCGCTGCACCAGCATGGCGATGATGATGATGGCGCCCTGCACCGCGCTGATCAGGTACTCGCTGACCAGGTTGGACAGGGTCATGACGTTGCCCACGACCTCCAGGATCAGGGCGCCGCAGATGGTGCCCCAGATCCGGCCGACGCCGCCGCGTAGCGCGGTGCCGCCGACCACCACGGCGGTGATCGCCTGCAGCTCCCACAGCAGCCCGGTGGTCGAGGTGGCGGAGCCGAGGCGGGGCACATAGACCAGCACCGCGACGGCGACGCAGACGCCCTGGATGACATAGGTCAGCGTCCGCACCCGGTCGACCGAGATGCCGGAATAGCGCGCGACCTCCTCGCTCGACCCCACCGCGCGGACATGGCGGCCGAAGGCGGTGCGGTAGAGGACGAAGGCGCCCAGCGCGCCGACCGCCAGGATCACCAGGATCGGGACCGGCACGCCGAACACCGTGCCGAAATAGACCGGCCGGTACAGGGCGCGCAGGTCGGGCGCCTTCATCGCGATCGACCCGCCCTCGGCCAGCCAGATCAGCAGGCCGCGGAAGATGCCCATGGTGCCGAGGGTGACGATGAACGGCTCGATCCGCCCCACCGTGGTGACCAGCCCGTTGCCCAGGCCGCACAGCGCGCCGAGGCCCACTGCGGCGACCATCGCCAGCGCGATCATGCCGTGGCCGTCGACCACCGGGGCCGCGTTCATCAGCAGGATCATCGCCCCGGCGACGAAGCCGGACATCGACCCGACCGACAGGTCCAGCCCGCCGGCGGTGATGACGAAGGTGGCGCCGACCGCGATGATGGCGATGAAGGCGCTGCGCGTCGCGACATTGAGCAGGTTGTCGGCGGTGAGGAAATTCGGGTTCAGCAGCGCACCGACCACGATCAGCACGGCCAGCGCCAGGAATGGCGCCAGGCTGCGCAGGTCGAATCGGAAGCCGCGTCCGGCGGGTGTCGTTGTGGTGGTGCTCATGCCTCCCCCGCCGGCCGTTCGGCCGGGTTCGTTGTTCGCACGCCGGTGGCGTAGGTGACGATCTCGTCCTCGGTCATCGCGTCGCCGGCGACCTCGCCGACGATGCGGCCGGACCGCATCACCAGGATGCGGTGGCACAGGCCGATCAGCTCCTGCATCTCCGACGAGATGACGATCACCGATTTGCCCTGGGCCGCCAGTTCGGCGATGAAGCTGTAGATCTGCTGCTTGGTGCCGATGTCGATGCCGCGGGTCGGCTCGTCGATCACCACGATCTCCGGCTCCAGCAGCATCATCTTGCCCAAGAGCAGCTTCTGCTGGTTGCCGCCGGACAGCTGCCCGGCCAGCAGGTCCTTGCGGCGGGTCCGCACATCGAAGGCGGCGATCGCCTTGTCCAGCTCGGCCCATTCCTTCGCCGTGTCGATCACCGGGCCGCGGGTGAAGCGCTTCAGGGCGGCGAGGGTCAGGTTGATCCGCAGGTCCTGGGCCAGCAGCAGGCCTTTGCCCTTGCGGTCCTCGCTGAGATAGACGATCCCGGCCGCCATGCTGTCGCGCACCGTGGCGAAGCGGGCGGGCTTGCCGGCGCGGCGGATCTCGCCATGGCCGGGCCTCAGCCCCAGCACGCCTTCCAGCAGCTCGGTGCGGCCGGCGCCGACCAGCCCGGCGAAGCCCAGGATCTCGCCGCGCCGCAGGGTGAACGAGGCATCCTGCGCATATCCCGGCACGGTCATGGCCTTGACCTCCAGCACCGGCTCGCTCGCCGGGGCCGGGGTGCGCGGCGGGTACAGGTTGGCCATGTCGCGGCCGACCATCATCCGGGCCATGTCCAACGGCTCCAGCGCCGCCGCCTCATGGGTGCCGATCAGCCGGCCGTCGCGCAGCACCGTGACCCGGTCGGCGATGGTCTTCACCTCGGGCAGGCGGTGCGAGACGTACAGCACGGCCACGCCCTTGGCCCTGATGTCGCGGATCACGGCCAGCAGGGCGTCGGTCTCGATCGGGGTCAGCGACGCCGTCGGCTCGTCGAAGATCACCAGGCTGTGCGGCACCAGCAGGGCGCGGGCGATCTGCACCAGCTGGCGCCGGGCGATCGACAGCTGCGCCACCACCGCGGTCGGGTCGATCTCGGCGCCCAGCGCGCGCACCGCCTCGGCGGCCTTGGCGTTCATGGCCCGGTCGTCCAGCGCCAGGCCGCGGCGCTGCTCGCGCCCCAGGAACAGGTTCTCGGCGACGGTCAGGTGCGGCGCCAGCAGGATCTCCTGATGCACCAGCACGATGCCGTGGCGCTCGGCATCGACCGGCCCGGCCAGGCGCAGCGGCGCGCCATGCATCGCCAGGGTGCCGGCGCTCGGCGCCAGGTGGCCGGCCAGGATCTTCATCAGGGTCGATTTGCCGGCGCCGTTCTCGCCGATCACGGCGTGCACCTCGCCCGGCCGCACGTCGAAGGCGATGTCCTGCAGCACCGCGACCGGGCCGAAGGACTTGCCCAGGCCCTGGACGCTCAGCAGCGGCCCCTCGAAGGACGCCGGAATCGGGGCAGGGGCGGCGGTCATGGCAGGTTGTCCCGGATGAAGATGTCGATCCGGATCCGCTCCTGGTCCGGCACGATCGGCACGTTCTCGCGCAGCGCCAGCATCACCCGGATGCTGCTGCGCGCCATGTGGCCCGGATCCTGGTTGATGACGGCGGCGATGGTGCCGCGGATCAGGTGGCGGCGGGTGAATTCGGTCAGCTCATGGCCGATGAACACCACCTCGCGGGCGCGGCCGGTGGCCTCCAGCGCGGCGACGACGCCCTGCGCGCCGGCGCCGACATTGTATAGGCCGACCAGGTCGGGATTCTCGTCCAGGAGGGTGCGGGCCGCGGCCTCGACCCGGGCGGTGTCGTCGCGCGCCTCGCGCAGCGGCAGCACTTCGAGATGGGGGTATTCGCCTGATATCACCTGCTCGAAGCCGAACTGCCGCTCGATGTGGTCGCGCAGCTGCAGGGAGCCGGCGATCAGCCCGACCTTGCCGCGCCGCGGGCCGATGAAGCGGCCCAGCAGGCTGGCCGCGGTGCGCCCGGCGGCGTGGTTGTCCAGCCCGACATAGTGGCTGCGCCGGGCGCCGGGCAGGTCGGAGACCAGGGTGACGACGGTGACCCCGCGCGCCGTCAGGGCGTTCAGCGCCTCGGCCACAGCGGGGTGGTCGAGCGCGACCACCGCGACGCCGTCGAGCTCCTGCGGCAGCCGCTCCAGCGCCTCGGCCAGGGCGTTGCCGTCGAACACGTCGACCAGGATGATCTCGATGCCGACCCGCTCGGCTGCATGGCGGAGAGCGAGGGTGCGGAACTCGCGCTGCAGGCTGTGCATGAAGTCGTTGGTGCCGACCGGCAGGATCGCGACGAATCGGAAGTCGCGGGCCCGCGACAGGCGCGAGGCCAGCCGGTCCGGCTCGTAATGCAGGCGTTCGACCGCGGCTTTGACGCGATCGACCATCCGCGCATGGATCCCGGCACGCCCGTTCAGCACGCGGTCGACGGTCGCGACACTGACACCGGCTTCGCGGGCGACGTCTTGCAGCGTCGTCTTGGCCACGGAAGCTCCTCCCTGCTGAAGGGATAGCATCAAAATTTGATGAAGGGAAATCAAACCGGGATGGAGGCGGTCCGACCGTCGTCGCCGCCACCCTCTCCGTCATTGCGAGGAGGCGAAGCCGACGAAGCAATCCATCGGGCAGCTCGTGCGGCCCGATGGATTGCTTCGCTGCGCTCGCAATGACGAAGGGGGGCTGAAGCGCCCTATCGCCGCTTACCGCCGCACGAGACACCCTCGCAGGAAAATCTCCACCGACTCGGCGACATGCCGGTCGATCTCGTCGCGCGGGGGCAGGGGGGCGATGCCGAGGGTGGCGGCGCGCAACGGCTCGGCGATGGCCATCGAGACCAGCATCCGGGCGGCACTCATGCTGTCGTCCAGCCGCAGCACGCCATGGCGGCGCTGCGTCTCCAGCCAGACCGCCAGCGCCTCGGCGTTGCGCACCGGGCCGGCCTGGTAGAAGGCCTGCGCCATCGCCGGAAAGCGCAGCGCCTCGGCATAGACCAGCCGGTTCAGCGCCACCGTCTCCTCCGACAGCACCAGCCGCGCCAGCTCCTGCAGGAACTGGTGCAGCGCCCGCTCCGCCGCCACCGGGTCGGGGCCGGCATCGTGCCCGATCGGCGACCGCAGCGCCGCGGACCGGGTGTCGATCACCGCCTCCAGCAGCTTCTCCTTGGTGGCCACGAACCGGTAGATCGTCTTCTTCGACACCCCCGCGGCCTGGGCCACGGCCTCCATGCTGGTGGCACCGAAGCCCTGGGCCAGGAAGATCCCGGTCGCCGCCCCGACGATCAGGGCGCGGGTCTCGGCGTCGCCGCGCTGCTGCGGCCGCCCGCGCGGGCGCTTCGGCGTTTCCTGCATGTCTGGCCTCTCCGACGCGCAATTGCGTCCTCCGTCTCTGTGTCCCATCTTTCGTTGGAAACCGTCAAGTTTCCTAAATACCCAAGTCGCAATCCCGGCGTTGCATCCAGGTGGATGCCGGGCGGCGGCTTCCGGTTTCTGCTTTGGAGGGCAAGAGCCATGACGCATCAGGTCCAGCCGGTCCAGCTGCGCGCCACCCCGGCGCCGGACGCCAGCGAAGCCGCACCGCCGGCCACGCCGGCGAAACCGCGCGGCCGTCTTGGGCGAAAGCTGCTGCTGATCCCGCTCGGCGTGGTCGTACTGGCCGGAGCCGCCTGGTTCGGCTGGAACTACTGGACCGTCGGCCGCTTCCAGGAATCGACCGACGACGCCTATGTGAAGGCCGATTCCACCATCATCGCGCCGAAGGTCTCGGGCTATCTCGCCGAGGTGCTGGTCGCCGACAACCAGGCGGTGACCGCCGGACAGCCTCTGGCCCGGATCGACGACCGCGACTACGCCGTGGCGCTGGACCAGGCCAAGGCCGACGTCGCCGCGGCGCAGGCGGACATCGCCAATGCCGAAGCCGCCATCCAGCAGCAGGGCGCGGCGATCGACCAGGCCCGCGCCACCACCGTGGTGGACCAGGCGAACCTGACTTTCGCCCAGCAGCAATACGACCGCTACACCGCCCTGGCCGATCGCGGCAACGGCAGCGTCCAGCAGGCCCAGCAGATGGCCGCGAACATCGAATCGGCGAAGGCGACGCTGCAGCGCGACCAGGCGGCCGTGACCGCCTCGGAAAAGCAGCTCGACGTGCTGCGGGCCCAGCGTGACAAGGCCAACGCCACCCTGAAGCACGACCAGGCGGTGCAGGGCCAGGCCGAGCTGAACGTCAGCTACACCACCATCACGGCGCCTTTGGCCGGGACCGTCGGCAACCGCACGCTGCGGGTCGGCCAGTACGTCCAGGCCGGCACCCAGCTGATGGCCGTAGTGCCGCTGTCCGAGACCTATGTCGTCGCCAACTTCAAGGAGACGCAGCTGACCGACGTGCATCGCGGCCAGCCGGTCGACATCTCGGTCGACACGTTCCCGGACGCGGCGATCAAGGGCCATGTCGACAGCCTGGCGCCGGCCAGCGGCCAGGAATTCGCCCTACTGCCGCCGGACAACGCCACCGGCAACTTCACCAAGATCGTCCAGCGCATCCCGGTCAAGGTCGTGCTCGACCGCAACGACCCGCTGGCCGGCGAGCTGCGCCCCGGCATGTCGGTGATCGCCACCATCGACACCAAGCAGGCCGACACCAAGCAGGCCGACGCCAAGTAGGCGACGCAAGGGCAGCGACGCGGCGCCGTCAGGCGCCGCCGCTGACCGCCGGGTCGGGAGGCCCGCACCATGTCCTCGATCACCAGCGTCACAGCCGCGCCGCCGGCCACCCCGGCCGCGGGCGCCAGCCTGACCACCTGGATCTCGGTCTTCTCCGGCCTGCTCGGCGCCTTCATGGCCGTGCTGAACATCCAGATCACCAACGCCTCGCTGCCGCAGATCGAAGGCGGCATCGGCACCGGCGTCGACAACGGCGCCTGGATCTCGACCTCCTACTTGATCGGCGAGATCATCGTGATCCCGCTGACCGCCTATCTCAGCCAGGTCTTCGGCTTCCGCCGCTTCCTGCTGGTCAACACCGCGCTGTTCCTGACCTTCTCGGTGGCCTGCGCCTTCGCCGCCAATCTCGGCCAGATGATCATGCTGCGCGGCATCCAGGGCTTCACCGGCGGCGTGCTGATCCCGATGGCCTTCACCCTGGTCATGACCCGGCTGCCGATGCACCAGCGGCCGATGGGCATGGCGCTGTTCGCCATCACCGCCACCTTCGCCCCGGCGATCGGCCCGACCATCGGCGGCTGGCTGACCGACAATTACGGCTGGGAATACATCTTCTACATCAACCTGGTGCCCGGCGCCGCCATGCTGGCGGGGCTGGCCCTGACGCTCGAGCGCGAGCCGATGCGGCTGGGTCTGCTGAAGGAGGGCGACTGGTTCGGCATCGGCGCCATGGCGATCGGCCTGGCCGCGCTGCAGACGGTGCTGGAGGAGGGCAACAAGGACGATTGGTTCGGCTCGCCCTTCATCGTCCGGCTGACGGCGATCGCGGTGGTGGCCCTGTCGCTGTTCCTGTGGATCGAGCTGAAGGTGGCCAAGCCGGCGGTCGATCTTCGCCTGCTGCTGCGCCGGAACTTCGGCTTCGGCACCCTGGCCAATGTCTTCCTCGGCTTCGCCCTGTACGGCTCGGCCTACCTGCTGCCGCAGTACCTGGCCCAGGTGCAGGGCTATGATTCCGAGCAGATCGGCGGCGTCATGGCCTGGACCGGCCTGCCGCAGCTGCTGATCATCCCGATGGTGCCGATGCTGATGGGACGGCTCGACGGGCGCTGGCTGGTGGCCGGCGGGCTGATGGTGTTCGCCGCCAGCTGCTTCATGAACACCCATATGTCGCTGGTCTATGGCGGCGACCAGCTGTTCATGCCGAACATCGTCCGCGCCATCGGCCAGGCGGTGGTGATGGCGCCCTTGTCCGCCATCGCCATGGCCGGCATCGCGCGGCAGGAATCGGCCGCCGCCTCAGGCCTGTTCAACATGCTGCGCAACCTCGGCGGCGCTTTCGGCACGGCGCTGCTGGGCACCATCGTCACCAAGCGCGAGCAGTACCACTCCAACATCATCGGCCAGTCGGTGACGCTGCTGCGCGACGAGGTGCGGACGCGGATCGACCAGATGACCAGCTACTTCATGGCGCATGGCGTGTCCGATCCGGCCACGGCGAAGCATCAGGCCATCGTCGCCATCGGCCGGTCGGTCAAGGCGCAGTCGCTGGTGATGGGCTTCAGCGACACCTTCGCGGTGCTCGGCGTCATCCTGGTGGCCTCGGCCGCCTGCGTCTTCGTCATGCGCAAGGGGGCCGCCTCCGGCGGCGGAGGTCACTGAGCCCAGCAGGTTGGCTTCGCCCGAGAGCGACCCAACCTGCGAAGGCAGGCGGCAGTGCCGTCCGTCAGTTCACCAGCTTGCGGTAGAGGTGCCAGGTGGCGTGGCCGAGCACCGGCATGACGACGATCAGCCCGACGAAGAGCGGGATCGAGCCGACCACCAGGCCGACGGAGACGATCAGGCCCCACACCGCCATCGGGATCGGGTTGGCGGCGACCGCGCGGACCGAGGTCCAGATCGCGGTGTCGATCCCGACGTCGCGGTCCAGCAGCAGCGGGAACGACACCACGCCGATCGCCATCGCCACCACCGCGAAGACGAGGCCGACGCCGCAGCCGATGATGATCAGGGCCCAGCCGGCATTGGTGGTGAACACATCGTGCAGGAACGAGCCGACCGAGGCCGGTGCGCCGGGCCCGAGGGTGTTGTTGTAGATCACGTTGGCCAGGAACATCCAGACCACGAAGATCGCCGCCAGCACCGCGCCCAGCATCAGGATGACGCCGAAGCGGGGGGTGCGCAGCACGCCGAAGGCCGCGCCCCAGCTGGAGGGGTCGCCATGTTCGCGCCGCCGGCTCATCTCATAGAGGCCGATGGCGGCGAAGGGGCCGATCAGGGCGAAGCCGGAGGCCAGCGGGAACAGCAGCGGCAGCATGTTCTCGCCGAACATCGCCCGCGCCAGCACCAGGCCGACGACCGGATAGATCAGGCAGAGGTAGAGGACGTCGGTGCGGTACGCGCCGAAATCGTCGAAGCCTTTGACCAGGGCATCCCGCAGGTCCGCCAGCCCGATGCGGTGCACTGCCGGGGCCAGGACGTTGGGATTCTCTTCCGCGTGGAACACGGTGCGGCTGCCCGACCTCACGGCCTGGCTGCCGAATTTGAGCTGATCCGCTCCCCATTCCAGGGGATTCCGGATGGTCATGTCCATTCCTCCCGAACCATGGTCCGAGGGGGCCTGCGTCGACCGTTGGCAGTGCGGCCGGGATGGCCGCCGGTCACGCTCGCCGCGACCCGCCATGGCCCAAAGTATAACCCGATTGCGACAATCCGTCCCCTCCCATCTCGCCGCGAATCGCGGATCCCGGCCTCGGCCCTTGAAGCGATCGGCCGAAAGCGGGAGGATCGGGGGAACACCAGGAGAGGATCGACGCCGCGGCGCGATCGACAGCCGGCCCCGATGGCGCGGCTGCGGCGGTGAACGGCCAGGCCCCGATCGGATGCGGGACGGGCCAAGCAGGGCAGGCGCAGCGGCGGCCCCGCCGTGGTCTCACCTGGAGGAAGCGTGATGATGCGTTCGACCCTGATCGGCATCCTGGCCCTCGCGGCCCTGACCTCGGCGGCCCGGGCGGATGGCGACCCTGCCGCCGGCGAGAAGGTGTTCCAGGTGTGCCGCGCCTGCCACCAGATCGGCGAGACCGCCAAGAACGCGGTGGGGCCGGAGCTGAACGGCCTGTTCGGCCGCCATTCCGGCTCCGTCGCCGGCTACAACTACTCCGACGCCAACAAGAACTCGGGCATCACCTGGGACGAGACGGTGTTCCGTGAATACATCAAGGCTCCGCGGGCCAAGATTCCGGGCACCAAGATGACCTTCATCGGCCTGAAGGACGACCAGAAGATCGACGACCTGATCGCCTTCCTCAAGCAGTTCGACGCCGACGGCAAGAAGAAGGAGTGACGTCAGGCGCCTGACCGGGCCGAGTCGACCGGCTGGGCAGGCTGGCGGCGCAAGCCAATACAGTGCCACGGCGGGCCATGTCCCGACATCGATTGACAATGGCGGCGGTGTCATCTCATCATCAAATTACAGGCCGCGGTCGGTAAAGACCGGCGCTGTATGGGTCGGCTTCGCGTCGACTGCGACGCGGAGTCCGCCCGGACGAGCGACGGAACCGGCCGAGCCTTGGCGAATGCGAAGGCCGCCCACGATGAAGATGTGGCCCAATTCTCCAGGGAATCGACTGCACCGGCCCGACGGGACCGGATGCGGGATCGCCCCGGAATTGTGCCGTCGCGCCCCGCCCGACCCCGATCGGACCGCATCCCGGCCTCGCCATGCCTGTGCATTGCCCAGGGCAGGAAGGGACCGGCGATGAAGACTGCGCTCATCCTCGTGCTGGTCGCCGTCGGCTCGGTGGTGTTCCACCTGCTGAGCCCGTGGTGGTGGACGCCGATCGCCTCGAACTGGCACTACATCGACGGCACCATCACGATCACCTTCTGGATCACCGGGATCGTGTTCACCGCGATCGTGCTGTTCACGGCCTATTGCGTGTACCGCTTCCGCCACCGGGAGGGCGTGGTCGCCGACTACCAGCCGGAGAACAAGCGGCTGGAATCCTGGCTGACCATCGGCACCGCGGTCGGCGTGGCGGCGATGCTGGCGCCGGGCCTGGTGGTCTGGGCCCAATACGTCACCGTGCCGGACGACGCGACCGAGGTCGAGGTCATGGGCCAGCAATGGCAATGGGCCTACCGGCTGCCGGGCAAGGACGGCAAGCTGGGCACCGCCGACGCCCTCGACGTCACCGCGGACAACCCCTTCGGCATCGCCCCGGCCGACCCCAACGGCAAGGACGACGTGCTGATCCAGGGCGGCGAGCTGCACCTGCCGATCGGCAAGCCGGTCAAGGTCCTGCTGCGCGCCATCGACGTGCTGCACGATTTCTACGTGCCGCAGTTCCGGGCCAAGATGGACATGATCCCCGGCTCGGTCACCTACTACTGGTTCACCCCGACCCGCACCGGCACCTTCGAGGTGCTGTGCGCCGAACTCTGCGGCGTCGGCCATCCCTACATGCGCGGCACCGTCGTGGTCGACACCCAGGCCGACTACGACGCCTGGCTGCTGCAGCAGCAGACCTTTGCCCAGGCGTCGGCGCCGGGAGAGATGCACGCGGCCAACTGACCGGGCCTCACGCAAGGGGGAGGGCCCCCGGTTTCGGAGGGAAGCATCTGCTGGATCAGGCCCGACCCCCATCGGATCTGACCGGGAGGAAGCGAGGAGGACACGCCGATGGTGGACGTCATCCGTGAGCCGGTCGAGCCGGTGCCGCCTGCCGAGGTCCCGGAACTCGAGCTGTACCATCCCAAGAGCTGGATCACGACCTGGGTGTTCTCGCAGGACGCCAAGGTCATCGCCGTCCAGTATGCGGTGACCGCGCTGGCGATCGGCATGGTCGCCCTGGTGCTGTCCTGGATGATGCGGCTGCAGCTGGCCTTCCCGGATTCCTTCTCCTTCATCGACGCCAACGGCTACTACCAGTTCATCACCATGCACGGCATGATCATGGTGATCTACCTGCTCACCGCCCTGTTCCTCGGCGGCTTCGGCAACTACCTGATCCCGCTGATGCTGGGCGCGCGGGACATGGTGTTCCCCTACGTCAACATGCTGAGCTACTGGATCTACCTGCTGGCCGTGCTGGTGCTGGTGGCGGGCTTCTTCGCGCCCGGCGGGCCGACGGGGGCCGGCTGGACCCTGTACCCGCCGCAGGCCATCCTGTCCGGCACGCCCGGGGGCCGCGAATGGGGCATCATCCTGATGCTGTCCTCGCTGATCCTGTTCATCATCGGCTTCACCATGGGCGGGCTGAACTATGTGGTGACGGTGCTGCAGGGCCGCACCCGGGGCATGACGCTGATGCGCATGCCGCTGACGGTGTGGGGCATCTTCACCGCCACGGTGATGGCGCTGCTGGCCTTCCCGGCGCTGTTCGTGGCCTCGGTGATGATGCTGATCGACCGGCTGCTCGGCACCAGCTTCTTCATGCCGTCGCTGGTCGAGATGGGCGAGCACCTGAAATACGCCGGCGGCAGCCCGATCCTGTTCCAGCACCTGTTCTGGTTCTTCGGCCACCCCGAGGTCTACATCGTCGCGCTGCCGGCCTTCGGCATCGTCTCCGACCTGATCAGCACCCATGCGCGCAAGAACATCTTCGGCTACCGCATGATGGTGTGGGCGATCGTCGGCATCGGCGCCCTCAGCTTCGTGGTCTGGGCCCACCACATGTATGTCAGCGGCATGAACCCGTATTTCGGGTTCTTCTTCGCCACCACCACGCTGATCATCGCCATCCCGACGGCGATCAAGGTCTACAACTGGGTGCTGACCCTGTGGCGCGGCGACATCCACCTGACGCCGCCGATGCTGTTCGCCATCGCCTTCATCGTCACCTTCGTCAATGGCGGGCTGACCGGTCTGTTCCTGGGCAATGTCGTGGTCGACGTGCCGCTGTCCGACACCATGTTCGTGGTCGCCCATTTCCACATGGTGATGGGGGTGGCGCCGATCTTCGTGGTGTTCGGGGCGATCTACCACTGGTACCCCAAGATCACCGGCCGGATGCTGGACGACACGCTGGGCAAGATCCATTTCTGGGTCAGCTTCGTCGGCGCCTACGCGATCTTCTTCCCGATGCATTATCTCGGCCTGATCGGGGTGCCCCGCCGCTACTACGAGCTCGGCGAGACCGCGTTCATCCCGCCTTCGGCCCATGATCTGAACATCTTCATCACCGTCGCGGCGCTGACCGTGGGCGCGGCCCAGCTGGTGTTCCTGTTCAACCTGATCTGGAGCCTGCGGCACGGCAAGGATGCCGGCGGCAACCCGTGGCGGGCGACGACGCTGGAGTGGCAGACGCCCACGACCCCGCCGCCGCACGGCAATTGGGGCGATGCCCAGCCGGTGGTCTACCGCTGGGCCTACGACTACAACGTGCCGGGCGCCGAGCAGGACTTCCTGCCGCAGAACTGGCCCGCGCCGTCGCGGCCGGGCTGAGGGCGCCGGGCATGGTCATCATCATCCTGTTCATGACCGGGGCCGTGGCCGCCGCCTTGTGGTGGCTGTCGCGCCAGGGGCTGATGACCAAGCCGTGGCTGGAGCAGAGCACGGTGGGCGACGTTCCCGCCACCGGTGCCTCGTCGCTGCCGGCCGCCAAGATCGGCCTGGGCATGTTCCTGACCGTGGCCGGGTCGCTGTTCGCGCTGCTGGTCAGCGCCTACGCCATGCGCATGGCGATGCCCGACTGGCGGGCGCTGCCGATGCCGATCCTGTTGTGGATCAACACCGGCGCGCTGGTGGTCAGCAGCGCCGCGCTGCAATGCGCCCAGGGCGCCGCCCGGCGGCAGGACCTGGCCGATGTGCGCACCGGCCTGCTGGCCGGCGGGGCGGGCGCCCTGGTGTTCCTGGCCGGGCAGCTGCTGGCGTGGCAACAGCTGAACGCCTTGGGCTATTTCCTGGCGACCAACCCGGCCAACGCCTTCTTCTACCTGCTCACCGCGGTGCATGGCGTGCATGTGGCCGGGGGCATGGTCGCCCTGGGTCGCACAGGGACCAGGGCGTGGCGCGGCGACCGGCCGGACCGGCTGCGCCTGAGCGTCGAGCTGTGCACGATGTACTGGCATTTCCTGCTGCTGGTCTGGCTGGTGCTGCTGGGCCTGCTGATGGGCTGGGCGGACCGCTTCGCCGACATGTGCCGCCAGCTGCTGAGCTAGGGGAGGGCTGAGATCATGGCCGAACCGCACCCGGGAGGATTGATCGCGCGGCCCGACGGCTGGCGCGGGGTCGCCGCCGACTGGGCCTCGGACCAGCGCGCCTTCAAGAGCGCGTCCTGGGGCAAGGCGATGATGTGGATCTTCCTGCTCAGCGACACCTTCGTCTTCAGCTGCTTCCTGCTGTCCTACATGACGGTGCGGATGTCCACCGCCCAGCCCTGGCCGAACCCGAGCGAGGTCTTCGCCCTCGACATCGGCGGCCAGCCGGTGCCGCTGATCCTGATCGCGATCATGACCTTCGTCCTGATCAGCAGCAGCGGCACCATGGCCATGGCGGTCAATTACGGCTACCGGCGCGACCGCAGGAAGACCGCGGCGCTGATGCTGGTGACCGCGGCCTTCGGCGCCACCTTCGTCGGCATGCAGGCCTTCGAATGGACCAAGCTGATCGGCGAGGGCGTGCGGCCCTGGGGCAACCCCTGGGGCGCGCCGCAATTCGGCTCGGCCTTCTTCATGATCACCGGCTTCCACGGCACCCATGTCACCATCGGGGTGATCTTCCTGGTGCTGATGGCGCGCAAGGTCTGGCGCGGCGACCTCGAAACCCAGAAGCGGGGCTTCTTCACCAGCCGCAGGGGCAATTACGAGATCGTCGAGATCACCGGCCTGTACTGGCACTTCGTCGATCTGGTCTGGGTGTTCATCTTCGCCCTGTTCTATCTGTGGTGAGGGAGGGGGCCATGGCACACGCCGCGCATGCGCATGACGACGACATCCACCCGCACACGGCGCACGCCCAGGGGCAGCAGCATCCGATCAGGCTGTACCTGGTGGTCTGGGGCTGGCTGTTCGTGCTCAGCGCCTGCTCCTACATGGTCGACTATGTCGGCCTGCAGGGATATCTGCGCTGGGGCCTGATCCTGCTGTTCATGATGCTGAAGGCGGGGCTGATCGTCGCCGTGTTCATGCACATGGCCTGGGAACGGCTGGCCCTGATCTACGCCATCCTGGTGCCGCCGGTGGTGCTGCTGGTGTTCGTCGCCCTGATGGTGCTCGAATCCGACTACACCCTGCTGACCCGGATGCTGTTCCTGGGCGGGCGGTAGGGGCTGCCGCCCGTAGGTTGGGTTCGCGTTGCGAACCCAACACTTGTCCCGCCGTTGCGATGTTGGGTTCGCGACGCGAACCCAACCTACGCCTTGAGCACCCCCGCCACGATTTCCTGGATCAGCTCCGGCAGCACCTCGAAGGCGTAGGGCCGATGCAGCCGCTCCAGCGGCGTGTGGTAGTCGCGGCCCCAGGGGCCGGCGTTGACGATCGGGATCTGCGCCAGGGCAGGGCCCTCCGGCCAATGCAGCCCGGCGCCCCAGGCCGGGGTGTTGGCGGCGATGGCGCCGACCGAGGATTCGTCGCCCTGGCCCAGGAAGCTCATGTCCGAGATGCCGGGGAAATAGCCCTCCAGCCCGATGGTGGTGCCGTGGCGGGCGGCGATGGTGGCCGCGGCGTCGCGGGTGGCGCGGTCCAGCCGGCGCGCCGCCGCATCCTCGCCCAGCACCACCGGCAGATAGGGCATCGAGGCGAAGCCCAGCACCACCGCCGGGCCGCTGCGGCCGCTCAGGCGCCACACCGCCTCGGTGATGCGGCGGCATTGCTCCGGCAGGTCCAGTCCGGCCTCGGCCACCTCCTCGGCCAGCGCGGCGATCGCCGCCGCGGCCTCGGGCGATCGCGCCAGTACCTCCTGCCGCAGCGCGTCGAAGCGCAGCACCGGGATGTCGGGCACGTCGGCGCCGCCGCGCTGGCGCAGCTGCGCCGCCACGCCGCCGACCGCGCCCTCGACGATCCGGGTCAGCGGCGCCAGCACATCCTCCGGCCCGCGCCGGTACAGCGCGGTGTTCCAGAACATCCACACCGTGCCGGGGGTGGTGACGTCGTAGGCGGGCTTGCCGTCCTTCATGCCCAGCAGCGTCGCGGGCGTGCCGGAGCTGTTGCCCAGGCTCTCGGTCAGCTCCGGCGCCCATTCCACCGCGGCGGCGACGGCGCCGGCCAAGGCGGCGGCGCTGACACCACGGATGGTGTCGGCGGCGTGCACCGCCCGGCCGACCACCAGGGCGCTGGGCAGCAGCTTGCCGACGCTGCCCAATGCCACCGACCGGCCGAAGCGGCCGTCGCCGGTGTCGCCCAGGCAGTCCAGGTTGATCGCCGCGTCGAGGCTCAGGCCCAGCGGTCCGGCCAGGGCGGGCAGGGCGCGGGCGGCGCTGCGGGCGCCGGCGGAATTGACCTCCTCATCCGGCACCGCCAGGAACAGCAGGTTGCCCTCGCGGTCCGGATCGGCCGCCGCCGCCTCCAGCACCGCCAGGCCGACGGCGAGGCCGCCCTTCATGTCCAAGAGGCCGCGGCCCGGCAGGAAGTCCGGGCCTGACAGGTCGGCCAGGGCCAGCTTCTCGCGCTCGCCCTGGGCGGTCTTGCCCAGCCGGGCCAGCAGCGCCTGCTTCAGCGGTTCCGGGTCGATCGCGACCGGCAGGAGGTCGCCGTAATCGGCGGTCGTCACCGTGTCGAAATGGCCGGTCAGCACCACCGTGCGGGTGCCGCGGCCGCGCAGCAGCGCCGCGACGCTGGCGCGGCCCAGCCGGTCGCCGGTGGGGATGGTCCAGACGTCCCCGGGCCGGTCGCGGAAGGCCGGGCTGGCGCGCAGCAGGCCGGCCAGCGTGTCGGCATAGGCGACCTCGTCCGGCGTGCCGGTGACGCTGGGGATGCGGGTGAGGGTCAGCGCCCAGTGCTCGGCGCGCGCGGCAAGGCCGTCAGTCATAATGCGGATCGATCCTTGGGGCAGAGGCGGCGACGTCGGAGTGCGAGCGCGGCTCAGCCCTTGCCGGCGAAGGCGTTGAAGGTGATCAGCGTCATCGTGTCCTTGATGTGGGGCAGGGCGTGGATCCGGCTGTTGACGAAGCGGCCGACATCCATGTCCTCCGGCAGGTAGCATTTGACCATCAGGTCGAACTGGCCGGAGATCGAGTAGATCTCCGACACCTCCTCGATCTCGTCGACCGCATGCTCGGCCGTGTCGTAGGCGCGGCCCAGCTCGCATTTGACCATGATGAAGATCGGACGCATCCGGCGCTCTCCGTGACTCGGGGTGAAGCGATCCTAGAGCATCCGGCGCCGGCTTGTCGTCCCGGTCGCGGCCCGTCTCAGGGGCCGCCGGCCCGGTCGGGGCCGCTTAGGGCCGCTGGTCCGGCCCCGGGCCGCGCACCGTGCGGCGCCACACCAGGGGCGCCGGGACCGTCAGCCGCTGCGGCGCGGCGGTCCCTGGCCCCTCCAGGATCGCCATCACCGCATCGCTGACCGCTTCGGCCGACTGGTCGAAGGTGGTCAGGTCATAGGCGGACCAGGCGGCCTGGTCGGTGTTGTCGAAGCCGATGACGCAGAGATCCTCCGGCACCCGCAGGCCGATGTCGTGGCGCGCCGCGTCGAGGAAGCCGAAGGCGACCAGGTCGTTGATGCAGAAGGCGGCGTCGGGCCGGTCCGGGCGCAGCAGCAGGTCGTGCGCCGCGGCCCGGCCGGTGGCGTAGACGGTGCGCCCGGCGCGCCAGATCGCCGGCTCGATGCCTTCGGCCCGGGCCGCCGCGACGAAGCTGGCCTCGCGCGCCAGCAGGCTGGGCGTGCCCTGGGCCGAGGTCACCAGGCACAGCCGTCGGCAGCCGGCGCGGCGGAAGGCGGCCACCGCCAGCTGGCCGGGCAGGGCGCTGTCGATGGCGATGTTGTCGGGTCCCTCGGCCCGGTCGTCCCGGTTGATCAGCACCACCCGCTGCCCGTTCTCGATGCAGGTGCGGGTGATGGTCTCCGACGGCGTGCCGGACAGGATCACGGTGGCGTCGGCACGGTAGTTCAGGATCTGCCGCAGCGCCGCCTCGGCATCCTCGCCGCCCGGCCCGCTGGTGTTGATCAGCATGGCGACGCGGCCGCTGTGCTGCAGCCGCTCGGTCAGCGTGCCGATCATGCGCGAGCGCAGCGGCGTCTCCAGGTCGGCGGCGACGATGCAGACGATCCGGCTCGATTGCCGGGTCAGCCCGCGGGCGAGGTGGTTGACGTGGTAGCCCAGCGCCTCGGCCGCCTGCATCACCCGCTGCCGGGTCTCGACCGACACGCTGGCGCCGGGCGTGAAGGTGCGCGAGACGGCGGAGCGGGACACGCCCGCCCGGTCGGCCACCTGCTGGGCGCTGGCGAAATTGCGGCGTCGCGTCACGGATGGGCCTGCGGCTGAGATCGCATGCGGCGATCGATAGTGGATCTTATGCACAGCCGTCCAGTTGGCAAGCACCACAGCTAGTCAAATTCCACAAGAAATCGCCCATAAATGGTTGACAGGCCGGGGCAATCGTGTCGACCTTGCACAGCTGTGCAACACCGTGGGCCGATGGCAGGGATCATGAGTTTCGACCGCGACGCCGTCCGCGCCCGCCATGCTTTCGCCCTCGGCCTTGGCCGGCGGGCCGGGGCGTTGGCGCTGGACTTCTTCGAGCGTCGCGACGCGCTGGTGATCGAGACCAAGAGCTCCAGCCAGGATCTGGTCAGCCGCGCCGACCGCGAGGTCGAGGAACTGATCCGAACCGCCATCGCCGAGGCCTTCCCGCAGGATGGCTTGCTGGGCGAGGAATACGGGCTGCAGGACGGGCGCTCGGGCTTCACCTGGGTGATCGACCCGATCGACGGCACCGCGGCCTTCCTGAACGGCATCCGCTCCTGGACCGTCTCGATCGGGCTGACGACGGGCGGCCCGACGGGGGACGAGGAGATCGTCGCCGGCGTCATTTACGACCCCTGTGCCGACGAGCTGTTCGACGCCATCGCCGGTGGCGGCGCGCGTCTGAACGGCCAGCCGATCTCGGTCGCCGCGGCCGGCGGACTCGGCGACGGGCTGATCGGCTTCGGCATCAACCTCAAGGTGCCGCCCGCGGTCGGCGCCGGCTTTCTCGAACGGCTGCTGATCGAAGGCGGCGCCTTCCTGCGCCTCGGTTCGGCGGCGCAGATGCTGGCCCATGTCGCGGCTGGACGACTGATCGCCTTCTACGAACCGCTGCTCAGCCGCTGGGACTGTTACGCCGGCTTCTGCCTGATCCGCGAGGCGGGCGGCTGGGTCGACGATGTCTTCTGGCGTGACAGGGGCAGCCTGGGCGGCATCGCGCTCGGCGGCGCGCCGGGCGTGCGGGCGGCGCTGACGCGGATCGTCGACATCGGGCAGCCGGCAGAGCCGTTGCGCGCCACGGCGTGAGCTGATCAAGACCAGGGCCAGTACCCTGGCATTTTGGAATGAGACGGGAAGGCCGTTGGGAGGCGGCTCCCGGGGGATGAGAAGGGAGAGGCGGGGTTATGGGACAATCGCTTGGACGGGATCGGCTCGAGGCTTTGGCGGGCGCGCTGCGGGAGCGGCGGTCGCGCATGGAGTTCAGCTCGCGCACCGCGCGGCTGATCGACAGCGGCGTGCCCAAGATGGCGCAGAAGCTGGTCGAGGAGGCGGCCGAGGTCGCGATCGACGCGGTGCAGGGCGAGCGCCAGCGGGTGGTCGAGGAATCCGCCGACCTGATGTTCAACCTGACCGTGCTGCTGACCGAGATGGAGATCAGCCCGGCCGAGGTCTGGGAAGAGATGGACCGCCGCCAGAAGCTGTACGGCCTGGCCGAGAAGCTGCCGAAGGACAAGTAGGGGCGGACCGGCTGGCCTTTGTCCTGCGCTATCGCCATGCGATAGTTCAGCCGACAAAGCGAGGCCCCATGAGCGGCTATGATCTAGGCATCTGGTTCACCGACGTCGCAATGGACCGCGGGCAGGCGGCCGCATTCCTGGACCACGTCGGCAGGGATCAGGTCATCGTGCGGCGGCACCCGTCCTTCGATGCGTTCTGGATCGAACTCCATACCCGGTTTCCGGATGGTGGAGGGGGCGGCAATCGCCTTGCCGATCTCGACTTGCCGCCGATGTCGATGCTGTCCTCATTGGAGGAGATCAGGTCGGCGGCGCTGGCCTTCGTCGGAAACGCGAACCCGCCCCCGATATTGCCTGATGAGACGATCTGGGCCGAGGGACCACTCCGCGCCCAAGGGTGCATCGCAATCCTTTCGGTGGCTTGGAGCCATGCAGGGGATATCGTGCCGCAGATTCAGGCACTGGCTGCCCGTCACGGCCTCGTTGTCTTCGATACGCAATCCGGCGAGGTGACGTTGCCGCCCGGGCTGGATGCCGGCCCGAGCAACATTCCGGAAGCACGACTCCGACTTGAGGTGACCGGATCCGTCCCAGCCTTCAACATCAGCATTCTGCTGGACGGTCAGCCAGTCTCGGCATTTGTCGCCCCGTCGAGGCAGGATGCGCATGCGCGGGCCCGATCCATCGCGTTGGAACGCGGATTGCCGTTCTACGAGGTGTCGGATCCTGACTCCGTGGCACAATCCATTCGCCCCAGGTCGTCGGTAAAGCCACTCTCTCCCGACGACCCCAAGCTTGGATATATCGAAAAGTTCCTGGCGGGATTTGACATCGCGCCCGACTTTCCGTCCAAAGCAAAATAGCGGACAGGCCGATGCCGGCGTGGATCTATCCGGGTTGCGTCCGCCGTCCTCCGGGGGCACGGTAGCCGCGGCCCGGCGAGGCACGCGGGGCCGCGGGATTTTCCGGACGGACCGAACCATGACCCACGATCACGACCATGATCACGAGCCCGAAGCCAAGGACTGGCGTCTCAACGGCGTGCGGGTGATCCGCGGCACCGATCTCGACCCCAACACCGCCCAGACCCCGGGCATGGACCGCAAGGCGGCGATCAACGCCGCCCGGGTCGGGGCGCAGAAGATCTGGGCCGGCACCGTGACCATCCACCCCGACGCCAAGACCGGCGCCCACCACCACGGCGCGCTGGAAAGCGTGATCTACGTCGTGCGCGGCCGGGCCCGCATGCGCTGGGGCGAGAAGCTGGAATATGTCGCCGAGGCGCAGGCCGGGGACTTCATCTTCGTGCCACCCTATGTGCCGCACCAGGAGATCAACGCCTCGACCGACGAGCCGCTGGAATGCGTGCTGGTGCGCAGCGACAACGAGGCGGTGGTGGTCAATCTCGACATCGAGCCGGTGGAGAAGCCGGAAGCGGTCTACTGGGTCGACCCGATCCACAAGCATCCGTGAGGGATGGGCGCGGGCGGCTGCTACAGCCGCCCGGCCTCACTTGCCCGTCTTCTCCCGGGCATAGACCCCGGTGAAGGTGACGTTCATGCCGCCGCAACGCAGGTTGTCGGCCGCCACCAGATAGTCCCCCAGGCGCCACAGCCGGATGCGGCAGGCTGAATCGTCCCCAGGGTTGGCGTCGACCGGCAGCACCTTGCCGTCGAGGTCGAGCGAGAAGGCGGCCTTGCCGGCGGCGGGTGTCACCGTCGCGCTGAACTGGCCGACATTGACCGCGCCGCGCGCCACCCGCTCCGGATCGTCGCCGCCGTAACTGGCATAGCCCTCCAGGGCGAAGGCGCTGCCGGCGGCCGGCTTGATCTCGATCTGCTGCTCGTCGCCGCTGTGCCAGGCGCCGCGCCAATCGGTGCTGGGGCGGGCCGGGACGTCGGTCAGCGCGGCCAGCGGCAGGAAGCCGCTGCTGGTCGGGAAGGTCGGGGCATGGCCGGTGAAAATGGCGCAGGCATAGGCGCCGGTGGTCGAGGTCACGATCACCCGGTCATCCGCCACCAGATAACGCTTGGCGGCGCAGGACGCGATGTCCTTGGGGCAGCCGGGCTGCTCGCTGCCGTCCTTGACGAAGCGTGCCCGCTGCCGGTCCGGCGCGACCGCCTGCAGCTTCGGCTCGGCGCCGGGGGCCATCAGGTCGGTCAGCGCGTTGCAGACGGGCACGGCCTCCTCGGCACCGGCGCGGCCCGATATCAGGGCCAGTGACAGCAGGAGCGGCAGGGTGGCGAAACGGCGCATCAGGGTCTCCAGGATTCGGATGACCCTAACGCACCGAATTTATCCCGTCAGCCGCCGAAGCGCTGCTTCAGCGAGTCGAAGCCGGCCTGGAACACGCCCTGGCCGATCAGCTTGCGCATCGCCGCCTCGTTCTCCGCCGTGACGTCGAATTCGGCGGTCCATTCGGCGAAGCTGCGGTTGCCGTCGGTGACCGGGACCAGACGCAGCGTGGCGACGTAGTTCTCGACCGGCATCGGCGCGGACAGGATCGCATAGGTCACGGAATGGTCGGAATCGGAGAGGGTCAGCAGCCGCTCGCGGACGGTGCCGCCATTGTCGGCCAGCTCCATGCTGCGGACGCAGCCGATGCGGTCGGACGGGCCGCCATTCTCGACCTTGCTGCTGGCGATGACAGGATGCCAGCCGGGCATGGCATTGAAATCGCGGACGGTCTTCCAAACGGTCTCGACCGGGGCGTTGATCACGCTGCTGGTGGTCACTCGGATCATGGTCGCGTCTCCCTGGGGGTGGCTGGGGGTCAGAACGTCACCTGCTTGAAGGCGCGGGTCTGCGCCGTCAGCGCCTGCTCGGTCGGCAGCCGCTCCATCGAGCTGGCGCCGTAGAAGCCGTGGCAGCGCCGGCAGCGCTGCAGCACATAGGCCGCGTCGGCGGGCGACGAGATCGGCCCGCCATGGCACAGCACGATGATGTCCGGCCGCACCGCCAGCGCCGCCTCGGCCCATTCGTCGACCAGCGCCACGCAGTCGTCGAGCGTCTTCGCCGTTTCGGCCCCGATCGACCCGCCGGTGGTCAGGCCCATATGCGGCACGATGATGTCGGCGCCGGCCTCGGCCATCGCCACCGCCTCCGCGGCGGAGAACACATAGGGCGTGGTCAGCAGGTCCAGGGCATGGGCGCGGGCGATCATCTCGACCTCCAGCCCATAGCCCATGCCGGTCTCCTCCAGGTTCTGGCGGAACAGGCCGTCGATCAGCCCGACGGTCGGGAAGTTCTGCACCCCGGCGAAGCCCATCGCCTTCAGCTCGGCCAGGAAAGGATCGGTCAGCATGAACGGGTCGGTGCCGTTGACCCCGGCGAGCACGGGGGTCTTCTTCACCACCGGCAGCACCTCGCGCGCCATCTCGACCACGATCTCGTTGGCGTTGCCATAGGCCAGCAGCCCGGCCAGCGACCCGCGCCCGGCCATGCGGTAGCGGCCGGAATTGTAGATCACGATCAGGTCGATGCCGCCGGCCTCCTCGCATTTGGCGGACAGGCCGGTGCCGGCGCCGCCGCCGACGATCGGCTCCCGCCGCTCCACCATGCCGCGGAACTTGGCCAGGAGGTCGGCGCGGGCGAAACGGGTCATTCCAGGATTCCTCGGACGTCGGTCAATGGGCCACCAGCGCCCGGAACTCGCGCACCAGGGCGGCGGCGAATTCGGGGGCGTTGATGGCATGGGGCAGGCGGATCAGCCGGCGGTTCGGGGTCTGGCGCACCGTCGCCTCCAGCGCCTGGAACAGCGCCGCATCGGCGGCCGGGTCGTGGAAGGGCAGGCCGGGCGCGTCGATCACCGACACCCCGCCCTCCGGGATCAGGAAGCGGACCGGCCCGTCCATCCGGTTCAGCTTGGCGCCGATCCAGCGGCCCATCTCGGCATTCTCCGCCGCGGTGGTCCGCATCAGCGTCACCTGCGGGTTGTGGACGTAGAGGGTGCGGTTCAGGAACCGCTCCGGCACCGTCTCCATCGCCCCGAAATTCACCATGTCGAGCGCGCCGCAGGAGGCGACATAGGGGATGCGGGTGCGGATGATGCTGTCGAAGCGGTCCTCGCCGCACGGGAACACGCCGCCGAACAGCAGGTCGCACACCTCCGTCGTGGTGATGTCGATGACGCCGCCGATCAGGCCGGACTCGACCAGCTTCTCCATCGACTGCCCGCCGGTGCCGGTGGCGTGGAACACCAGGCAGTCGTAATCCGCCTCCAGGGCGCGGCTGACCTGCTCGACGCAGGGGGTGGTGACGCCGAACATGGTCAGGCCCAGCGCCGGCTTGTCGGCTTCACTCTTGGGCGCCGGGTGGGCCACCATCCCGGCCAGGGCGTGGGCGGCGTTGCCCAGCACGGCGCGCGAGATGCGGTTGATCCCGGACACGTCGGTCACCGAATACATCATCATGATGTCCGCCGGCCCGACATAGGGCGCGACATTGCCCGAGGCGACGGTCGAGACCATGATCTTGGGAACGCCGACCGGCAGGTCGCGCATCGCCGGGGTGATCAGCGCCGTGCCGCCGGACCCGCCCAGGCCGATGACGCCGCCGATGTCGGACCGGCTGGCCAGGAAGCCGCGCAGCGCCTGGGCCATGGCGGCGACCGCCTGGCCGCGATCGTCGCTGAACACGGCCTCGGGCCCGTCGGGATGATGCCGCGCCACTTCCTGCGCCGACACGTCGGGGCGGGGGACATCGGCCGCGATCTCGCCCGGCCGGGTGCCGACATCGACCAGCACCGCCTCGACCCCACGGGCCTCGATCAGCGCCTGGACATGGGCCAGCTCGCGCCCTTTGGTGTCGCAGGTCCCGACGACATAGGCCTTCATGGCACGTCCTTCCCCGATAGCGGTCTGCTGCCGCCATGCCGATTCTTATCCCCGTTTGTCGCGCCGCCACGGGGGCGGACGCAAGGGGTCGCAGGGAGGAGATGCGCTTCCGGCTTCTTTCGTCCGACAATCCGGGTCTATGCTTGGGGCAACGACTCAAGGCATCCGGCCGGGGAGACCGCCCATGACCACGCTGACGCGCCTGGACCACGTCAACATCTGGACCGCCGACCTGAAGCGGCTGATCGGCTTCTACCGCGATGTGCTCGGCCTCGAGCCGGGGCCGCGGCCGGACTTCCCGTTCGGCGGCGCCTGGCTGTATCTCGGCGCCCAGGCGGTGGTGCATCTGGTCGAGGTCAAGAAGGCGCTGCATCCCGGCGAGGTGCAGCTGTCGCATTTCGCCTTCCAGAGCAGCGGCAAGCTCGAGGATTTCCTGGCCGAGATGAAGCGCCACGGCATCGAGACCGAACTCGGGCGGCCGCCGCGCTCCGGCCTGGTCCAGGTCAATTTCCACGACCCCGACGGCAACCACATCCATGTCGACTTCTTCGACGGCAGCACGCCCGACCTGGTGCCGTACCGCGAGGCCTGACCGCGCCGTCATGCTGAAACCGATCGCGTTCGCTGGCCTGCTGGGCGTCCTGGCGGCGCCGGCCGGCTTCGCCGCCCAGGGGCAGGAGACGCTGGTCTTCGTCCGCCATGGCGAGAAGCCGGCGCAGGAGATCGGGCAGCTCGACTGCCAGGGGCTGAACCGCGCCCTGGCGCTGCCCGACGCGCTGGCCCGCTTCGGCAAGCCGGATTTCATCTTCGCCCCTGACCCCAGCGTGCAGATCGGCGACAAGGGCGGCCCGAAGCAGAACTACTTCCGGCCGCTGGCGACGATCCTGCCGACCGCGATCCGCCTGGGCCTGCCGATCGACATCCGCTTCGGCTACAACGACATCTCGGGGCTGGAGGGTGAGTTGCTGGGCCCGAAATACCGGGATGCGCTGGTCTTCGTCGCCTGGGAGCACAAGGAGCTCGACAAGCTGGTCCGCGCCATCGTCGAGGACAAGGGCGGCGACCTCGGCGTGGTGCCGAAATGGCCGGGCGACGACTTCGACAGCATCTTCGTGGTCACCATCGGCCCGGACGGCACGCCGGTCGGCTTCCGCCACGAACAGGAAGGCATCACCGGCCTCAGCGACTCCTGTCCGAAGTGAAAGTAGGTGCTGCTGAACGGCGCCAAGACGGTGGTGTCCGCTGACGTCCGCTCCGCGCCGTCTTCCGAGGCCCGCCTGACCCCGTCCGGCGCTGCGTTTGACAGCGCCGCGCCGGTGTTTTAACTTAACTCTAAAGTTAAGTGTCGGCGCCCGCGATCCTGGTCGCAGGGCCGGCTCGGCAGGTCGGGGGAGGCGGTGATGGCACAGAAGGTCGTCGTCCTGGTCGGCACCAAGAAGGGTGCGTTCGTGGCCGAAAGCGACGCCGTCAGGCGGTCGTGGCGGCTGCGCGGCCCGTTCTGCGAGACCTGGCCGATGAACCATGTCGTCGCCGATCCCGCGACCGGCACGATCTATGGCGGCGGCGGCAACGAATGGTTCGGCCCGGCGGTCTGGAAATCCACCGATCTCGGCGAAAGCTGGACCCATTCCAGCGACGGCCTGTCCTATCCCGCGGGCGAGGAGCCGATCAAGGCGGTGTGGAGCCTGGCGGCGGGCGACGGCTGCCTCTATGCCGGGGTGCAGCCGGCCGGCCTGTTCCGCAGCGACGACGGTGGCCAGTCCTGGACCCATGTCGAGGGCCTGCAGCAGCATCCCTCGCGGCCGGAATGGAACCCGGGCGGGGCGGGGCTGATCCTGCATTCGCTGGTGCCGCATCCGCGCGACCCGGGGCAGATCTGGGTCGGCATCTCCGCCGCCGGGGTGTTCCACACCGGCGACGGCGGCAAGACCTGGGAGACCCGCAACCGCGGCACCCGCGCCGACTTCATGCCCGAGGACCAGCGCTATCCCGAATTCGGGCAGTGCGTGCACTGCCTGGTGATGGCGCCGGGCCAGCCCGACCGGCTGTACCAGCAGAACCATTGCGGCATGTACCGCAGCGACGATGGCGGCCGGCGCTGGAACAGCATCGAGGCCGGGCTGCCCTCCAGCTTCGGCTTCCCGGCCGCGGCGCATCCGCGCGATGCCGACACGCTGTTCCTGCTGCCGCTGAACGGCGACACCAAGGGCCGCTTCGTGCCCGACGGCCGCGCCGCGGTGTGGCGGACGCGGGACGGCGGCGCCCACTGGCAGGCGCTGCGCCAGGGGCTGCCGCAGGAGAACGCCTATTTCGGCGTGCTGCGCCAGGCCATGGCCACCGACCGGCTGGACCCCGTCGGGGTCTATTTCGGCACCTCGGGCGGCGCCCTGTTCGCCAGCGCCGACGAGGGCGAGAACTGGGATTGCGTCGCCCAGCACCTGCCGACGATCCTGTCGGTCGAGACGCTGGTGGTGGACGGTTAGCCATGGCCGACGGACAGGTCGCAGACAGAACAAGACTGGAGGCGACGGCCGCGCCGGTGGTGGTCCGGCTGCCGGCGGTCCTGACCATCCTGTTCCCCGGGGCCGAGCGGCGGGTGGACCTGCGCGCCGGCACCGTCGCCGCGATGATCGACGGGCTCGATCAACGCTGGCCGGGGATGGGCGACCGCATCCGCGATTCCCGCCCGGCGATCCGGCGCCACATCAACATCTATGTCGGCGGCCGCCGCGCCACGCTCGACACGCCGCTGGCGCCCGGCGCCGAGGTGATCGTGCTGACCGCGATCAGCGGGGGCTGAGGTCCCGGCTGACCGATCCGATGCGTTGTTGAAGCGTCACGTTCACTGTCATCCTCGGGCTTGACCCATCCCTACTTTGTCATGCCACGGCTTGACCGTGGCATCCAGGGGCGGCCAGAGCGGCTCTTGGTGGTCCCTGGATTGCCCGGTCAAGCCGGGCAATGACACTAAAAGTTGAGCGCCGTACCTCCACCACATCCGGGAAAGCTCAGCCGGACACTTCGGACCTGACCCAGCAATGACAGGTCGGGGCGATCAGCGGCGGCTGACCGACCAGGTGGCGTGCGCCTGGGCCGCCATGGCCAGCAGCGCCAGGCACAGCAGCGACGCCGCCAGCCCGGCCCCGGCCGCCGCCGTCCAGCCCCATTGGGTCGCGGCACCGGCCAGGAGAGGCGGGCCCAGCAGCGAGCCGGAGGCGCCGCCCTGGGCCAGCAGGCCGTTCGCGGTCGCCATGTCGCCGCGCGGGCCCACCACCTCCGGCAGCCGGGCGAAGACCACGGCGGGGACCACGCCGGACAGGGCGTTCAGCGCGATCGCCGCGGCCGCCGGCCAGGCCCAGGCCTCGTCGAGCGGCGCGAAGACCAGGAACAGCAGCAGCGCCGGCACGGCGATGCCGACCGCCATCAGCCCGCCGGTCGGCCGGCTGCCGCGCATCCACCAGGCGGCCAGGATGCCGCCCAGCACGGTGGCGCCCGCTGCCGCGCCGGTGACCAGGCCGGCGGTGGACGGCGCCAGCCCGTAGCGCCCGGCGAAGTAGGAGGGCAGCACCGCCAGCATGCCGACCTCGAACACCGTGTAGCAGGCGAAGCCGAGCGCCAGCAGCCAGGCGCCGGCCGGGGCCTGCAGGGGATGCAGGCCGTCGCTGCGGGCGCCATCGCGCGGGGCGGGCAGGCGCCAGGCCGGCACCAGCAGCAGGGCGGTGATGACGCCGCTGCCCAGCAGCACCATCCGCCACGGCACCAGGTCGGCGGCGGCGCCGGCCAGCACGCTGCCGCAGGCGAAGCCGACCGGGAAGAAGGTGCTCCACAGCGCCAGCGCCGTGGCCCGCTGGGCGGTCGAGGCCACCGCGACCACCAGGGTCGGGGCGGCGACCACCAGCGCCAGATAGGCCGCGGCCTCGACCAGCCGCCACAGGTACAGGCCGGCCGCGGCCGAGGTCGCGCTCATCCCGGCGCTGGCGACGGCCAGCAGCAGGAGGCCGGCCAGCAGGGCTTTGCGCGGCCCGGCGCGCCGCACGGCGAGGCCGGCGAACAGCCCCAGCGTGGCGCCGCCGATCTCGATCAGCGACACCAGCAGCGCCGCGGTGGTGAGGTCGAGCGACAGGTCGTGCCGCATCAGCGGCAGCAGCGCCGACATCTTGCCCAGCTGGGCCGAGGCCAGCACGCCGGCGATGTAGATCACGACGATCGGCAGCCAGGCGCTTCGGGACGGCATGGTCGCTCCAGGGTCAGGAATGGCCCGATCCTAGCGACGCGTTCGTGGAGGCGGCGGAATAAGATATTCAGGATCGGCTCAGAGACCGTCTCTCAGGCGATGGTCTCGGCCAGGCGGACGAAGGCGCCGTCGGAGAGCTGGAACCGGGTCCAGCGCAACCGGCCCGGGCGGATCGGCACGATCGGGGAATCGTTGGCGCCGGTCGCGACCTCGATCGCCGGGGGATCGGGCTCGAACCAGCCATGGTCGGACAGGGCCTGTTCGGCGGCGGCGATCTCGGGCGTGGCGTAGGGCCACAGCGAGACGCCGATCAGCTCCGGCGTGCGCAGGCCCCAGTCGCGGCTGCGCTGCGGCGACGCCGCCAGCAGCCGGTGGGTCAGGTCGCAGACCAGATGGGCGGTGCCGCCCGAGCTGGCGACCAGGCGGGCCAAAGCGTGGTCCGCGGCGCTGTCCAGCCGGGCCGCCATCAGCCGCCGCAGCAGTGCCTGCTCGTCGATCGTCGGGACCTGGGTCCCGGCCTCCCAGCGCGACACCATCGCCTGGGACACACGCAGCAGCTCGGCGGCGTGGTTCTGCTTCACCCGCCGCAGCGCCCGCCATTGGCGAAGCGACCGGCCGAGCCGGTCGGCAGGGCAGATGCTGTATCCGGACGCGGTCATGATCCCGCAAGGATGGGCCGCCGGGCGCATGCCTGCAAGGTTCTTCGGCATTCCCTCATCGTCATTGCGAGGAGGCGAAGCCGACGAAGCAATCCATGGTCCCGCACGAGTGGCCCGATGGATTGCTTCGCTGCGCTCGCAATGACGATTGGAGAGCGAGCGACCCCTCAGCTGTCCCAATCCGAGTTCAGGATGAGGTCGGTGAAGTTGACGCGCTGGTAGCTGGGGTCGCGCAGCGCCAGGACGTCGGCCTTCACATTGCCGAAGGTGGTGTGCGGCTTGTGGATGGTGCCGTGGGCGAAGGCGTCGATGATGCCGTTCTTGAAGCCGTCGCCGCGCGGATGGGCGTTCACCACCTGGCGGCGCTGCTCCTGCGTGAAGTCGTGGAAGGCGAGGCCCAGCACGTCCATCTCGACCCCCGCCGTCACCAGCGCCACCACCGGGTGCTTGTGCTCGGGGATGCCGGGGGTGGTGTGCAGCGCGATCGAATCCCACACCAGGTCGATGTCGGCGTGGCCGATGCCGTGGCGCTGCAGGAAGTCGCGGGCGACATTGGCGCCGTCGACCTCGAAGCGCAGGTCCTTGCTGGAATAGGCGTCGACCAGGCCCATGTCGTGGAACATCGCGCCGGCATAGAGCAGTTCGGGGTCGAACTTTAGCCCCTTGCGCTGCCCGGTGAGGGCGCCGAACAGGTAGACCCGGGTCGAGTGGTGGAACAGCAGGTCGCTTTCGGTGTCGCGGACCAGCTGGGTGATCTCCCGCGCCATGGCGCTGTCGGGGATGCGGATGCCGGCGATATCATCGGTCATGGTCTTGGCTCCTGGTCGGGGTGGGGTCGTGTCTCTGATGTGCGCCCCGGGGCGGCCCGCCTCAACGCGGCGGGGGCGGCGCTTCCTGCCAAAGGCACGCGCAAATCGGACATTGCCGCCGGGGCTGCGGCCATGGGATGGGTCGAGGTGACCATAGGGAGAGTCAGGGATGCCGGTGCGCACCGTCGCGGTCGCCATCTTTCCCGGCGTGCAGGCGCTGGATGTCGCCGGGCCGGTCGACGTCTTCGCCGAGGCCAACGGCCTCATCGCCGCCGCGGACCGCTACGAGACCCTGCTGGTCGCGGCGGACACCGCGCCGCTGCGGGCCTCGAACGGCATGCAGATGATCGCCGACCGCAGCTTCGGCGAGGCCGACGGCCCCTACGCCATGGTGCTGGTCGCCGGCGGGCCGGGGCTGCCCGAGGGAGCGCCCGACCCGCGCCTGTCGCGCTGGCTGGCCGCCGCCGCGCCGCGGGCGGAGCTGCACGGGTCGATCTGCACCGGCGCCTTCGCCTTCGGCCATGCCGGCCTGCTGGACGGAAGGCGGGTGACGACGCATTGGCAGAACGCCCCGCGCCTGGCCCAGCTGTTCCCCAAGGCGCAGGTCGATTTCGATCGGATCTATCTGCGCGACGGGGCGCTGGTGACCTCGGCCGGGGTCACCGCCGGGATCGACCTGGCGCTGGCCCTGGTGAAGGAGCATCACGGTCCCGCGGTGGCGCTGGCGGTCGCCAAGCGGCTGGTGGTGGTGGCGCAGCGCCAGGGCGGCCAGTCGCAGTTCAGCCCGTTCCTGACCGTGCCGGCCGATGACGGGTCGCCGATCGCCCGGGCGCAGGCCCATGTCATGGAGCATATCGGGGCCGACATCACGGTCGACGCCCTGGCCGAGGTGGCGGGCATGAGCGCGCGCAACCTGGCCCGGCTGTTCGTGAACGAGACCGGGGTGACGCCGCACGAGTTCGTCGAGCGCGCCCGGGTCGACGCCGCCCGCAACCTGCTGGAGGGCAGCGACCGCGCCCTCAAGGCCGTGGCCTATGATTGCGGCTTCGGCAGCCCGGACCGCATGCGCATCGTCTTCGCCAAGCGCCTCGGCGTCACCCCGGCCCAGTACCGCGCCAGCTTCCGCGTGCGCGGCCGCGGGCTGAAGGGGTAGGGCGGGGCCCACCAAAGCCCGGCTGACCAAACGCCCGGAGTCGGTTACGCTGAGCCAGTCCGGAGAGACGCCATGATCACTCTTTTTTCCTACCCCGAACTTTTCGGCGTCGCCGACAACAATGGCTACGGGCTCAAGGTATTTGCGTTCCTCAAATTGACGGGCCTGCCATTCGTCCATCAACACATTTTCGACGCCTCGGCCGCCCCGCGCGGGCAACTTCCCTACATCATCGACGAAGGCGAGGCGATCGGTGACAGCGACGCGATCATCGGGCACCTTATTCGCAAATATGGTCTGGCCATCGATGATGGGCTAAGCGACACGCAGCGCGACACGGGCCATCTGATCACGCGCATGCTCGACGATCTCTATTGGGTCATGTCCTATTCACGCTGGAAGGATGAGCAGTTTTGGCCGGCCTTCCGCGATGCGCTGCGCCGGGAGCATCCGATCCTGACGGAAGACGGGCTGCGCAAGGCGCAGGAATTCAATTCTCAGCGCTACTATTACCAAGGTATCGGCCGCTATGCTCCGGCTGCCGCCTATGCGCGTGGGCTTGCGGATCTTCGGGTGCTGGCAAACCTCATTCCGGCGACCGACTACCTGTATGGGCCGAAGCCGACCAGCATCGACGCCGGTATCTACGGCTTCATCGCCAATATCTACTTCTACCCGATCGATACACCGCTCAAGCAGTTCGTCGCCTCGCATGCCAATCTCGTTCGCCATTGCACTGCAATCCACGCCGCCGTCAGCTCAACTGCCCAACACGCGGAGCCCATATCCGACCCATGATCGACCGGGTCGAGGTCGACGACGACGAAATCCGTAACGGCTCGAACCGAGCCCCACGCCGATAGCGCTCCGAACCTACGCGGCCGGGCCTGTCCCTGGCCCGAACTCCCCACCGCCCCAGCGCTCGGCCAGGAAATCGACGAACAGCCGGATCTTCGGCGACAGCAGCCGGTTCGGCAGGAACAGGGCCTGGACCGGCGTCGACGGCCGCTCATAGCCGGTCAGCACCGGCACCAGGCGGCCGGCGGCGACGGCATCGGCCAGCTGCCAGGACGGGGCCCGCACCAGCCCGGCGCCGCCCAGCGCCGCCGCCACCACCGCATCCAGGCTGTTGGCGCGGATCCGGGAGGATACCGGGACCATCACCCGCCCCTCCGGCATCTGGAACGGCCAGGACGCGGCACCGGGCGCCTCGGCGAAGACCAGGCAGTCATGCCCGGCCAGGTCCGCGGGCGTGGCCGGCGCGCCGCGGCGGGCGAGATAGCCGGGCGCGGCGCAGACCTGCATGCGCAGGGTGCCCAGCCGGCGCGCGATCAGGCTCGAATCCGGCTGCCGGCCGATGCGGATCGCCACGTCGATCCCGTCCTCCACCAGATTGACCGGACGATCGGTCAATGTAAGGTCGACATCCAGGCGGGGATGGCGCCCCAGGATCTCCGGCAGCAGCGGCGCCAGCCGCAGCCGGCCGATCAGCGTCGGCGCCCCGACATGCAGCCGGCCGGCCGGTTCGGCCTGCTGAGCGGCCAGGGCCTGCTCCGCCTCCTCGACCTCGGCCAGGATGCGCCGGGCCTGGGCGTGGTACAGGCGGCCCTCCTCGGTCAGGGCCAGCCGCCGGGTGGTGCGCACCACCAGCTGGGTGCCCAGCCGCTGTTCCAGCGCCGTGATCTGGCGGCTGACCGAGGTCAGCGACAGGCCGAGCCCGCGCGCCGCCGCCGACAGGCTGTCGGACTCGGCCACCTTCACGAACACCGCCATCGCCTCGAACCGGTCCATGCGGGCGCTCATCCTTGCGGAATGCGGAAGGATGATAGACGAACCGGATCGATACCGGCAATTCGCGTGGAGGCGATAGACTTCAGGCAGGCGCAGCTGTCCCGGAGGATCTCACCATGGCCTCGTCGTCCCGCCTCACCGATCCGGCAGATGGGTCTTCACTGGCCTGCGTCTGCGGCGTGGCGGCGACCGGCCTGGCCGCAGGGCTTGTGGCGGCGTTCGGGCCGCCGGGCAGCGACCTGGCGGTGGCGCAAGCGCTGTTCGTCCTCCCGGGCGCCGCCGCCGCGGTCGGCCTGGGCTTCGGCCTCGCCATGCTGCTGGCGCGGCGCTGAGGCCCGGCGCCGCCGGTGGTTTGAAGCGGATGCGCCATTACACCGGAATGGTGTAATGCTGCGGCAACGCACGCCGCCCGGCCGATGGCCGGAGGAAGACCGATGGACGACGCCAAACTCGACGCGCTGGCCAACTGGATCACCGAGGCCGGGCTGATCGGCCTGCTGGAGACCCAGCTGCTGGCCGGCTTCTGCGCCCGCGCAGTCTTCGCCGGCCTGCCGATCGCCAGCGGCCTGCTGGTGATCGACACGCTGCATCCGGTCTATGAGGGCAATGCCGTGCGCTGGCGCCGCGGCGAGGCCGAGGCCAGCTTCACCGGCTATGGCCGCACCGACAGCGACGAGCGCGAGGAGAAGTGGCGCGCCAGCCCGTTCTTCCTGCTGATCGAGACCGGCGAGGAATGGATGCGCCGGCGGGTGACGCCGGAGAGCGCGGCCGAGTTCTCCGCCGTGGCCACGGCGCGGGACGAGGGGATGACCGACTATGTCGGCATCCTCAACCGCTTCGAGGCCGAAGGCGCCATCGCCGATTGGGACGGGCTGTTCTCGGCCTGGACCACCGACCAGCCGGGGGGCTTCAGCGACGAGGAGATCGCGGCGCTGCTGCGCCTGATGCCGATCCTGGCCATGGCGATGAAGGCGATCACCCTGGCGCGGATGGCCTCGACGCTGCTGGAGACCTATCTGGGCCGCGACGCCTGCAACTCCGTGTGGTCCGGGCGGATCGCCCGCGGCGTCGCCGACCGCATCGACGCCGTGCTGTGGTTCAGCGACCTGCGCGGCTACACCAAGATCACCGACACCGCCGCGCCGGAGCAGATCATCCCGCTGCTCAACGACTATGCCGACGCCGTGATCTCGGCGGTGCAGGAGGCGGGCGGCGACGTGCTGAAGCTGATCGGCGACGGCGTGCTGGCGATCTTCCGGACGGAGGCCAACGGCTCCGACGGCCGCGCCGCGGCGTGCCGGGCGGCGCTGGAGGCCGTGCGCCGGGCGGAGGCCGCGATCGAGGAGCTCAATCCGCGCCGCGAGGCCGAAGGCCTGCCGGTGACGCAGATGTATGCCGGGCTGCATATCGGCGAGGTTTTCTTCGGCAATGTCGGCAGCGCCAACCGGCTGGACTTCACCGTGGTCGGCCCGGCGGTGAACGAGACCAGCCGCATCGCCGACCTGTGCCGGTCGGCCGACCAGCCGATGCTGGTCTCGGCCGCCTTCGCCGCGGCGGCGGGCGGGGCCGAGGCCAAGCTGGTCTCGGTCGGCCGCTACGCGCTGCGCGGCGTGCGCGTCCCGCAGGAGCTGTTCACGCTCGAGCCGGAGTAGCTCACAGCGCCCAGACCCGCAGCCCGCGCATCCGGTCGCCGTGGATCAGCACGGCCGACAGGCAGCCGGTGGCGAAGGCGCCGGTGTCGACATCGATGCGGTGCGGGTGGTCCAGGTCCAGCCGGTCGGCCGGGGTGTGGCCGTGGATCACGGCGACGTTCTCGGGGAAGGCGCCGGGCCAGTCCAGGAACGGGCGGCGGATCCACAGCAGCGTCTCGCGCTCCTGCTCCGCCAGCGGGCGCCTGGGGTCGATCCCGGCATGGACGAACAGCAGGTCGCCGATGCGGTGGCTGACCGGGCAGCCGCGCAGCCAGTCCAGCACCTCCGCCCCGATCGCGGCCCGTGCCGCGGCGCGCCAGTCGCCGTGCAGGATGTCGGTGACGCCGCATTCGGCCAGAACGGTGTCGCCGCCATAGGTCAGCCAGAACTCCAGCCCGGTCCGGTCGGCCGCGTCGTCCAGCACCGACAGCATGCGGTCGTCATGGTTGCCCAGCAGGGTGATGGTCTCGGCGCCCGGGATGCCGTCGCGCGCCAGGGCCAGGGCGCGCCGGTTCTCCGGGCCGCGGTCGACCAGGTCGCCGAGATGGATCAGGGTGCATTCGGTGCCGGCCGGCAGGGCGGTGAACTCCGCCGCGATCAGCCGGTGCAGCGCCGCCAGCAGTTCGGCATGGCCGTGCACATCGCCGATCGCGGCCACCGCCCGACCCGGCGGCAGCGGCCGGATCGCCGGGCGCCAGGCGTCGCGGCGCGGGTCGAGATGGGGCGGCAGCCGGTCGAACTCCTCCGGCCTCAAAGCATGTCCTCGCGGTTCGATCGGGTCATCGACTCTCCTCTCGCCTTTGCGGTGCCGCTCCATCCTAGCATCGTTGTCCTATCGCCCGGGATGCCGCAGCCTCTGCGCCGGTCTGGAACCACCCATGCGATCCATGGGTTGAAGGCGCTCCGGCACTGCCGTTCAGGCACTCTTCCGCGCCTCCGGTCCACAGGAAAGTTTCGATGCCGATGACCGCCCGTTCCCCTGTCGTCTGCCGCGTCCTCGGCGCGAACGACGGCTCGATCACCCTGCGCGACGGCGACTGACGGCGATTCCCCTCCGCCGACGGCCCCCAATTGGGGCCCCAATCGGGGGATTGCCGCAGCCGCTTCGATCCGGCGATCGTCATGATGGTGTACGCCCTGGGAAGGAGCCATCATGTCCGCAGCCCCCGCCGGCCGGCAGGCCCCGGTCACGCCCGAGCTCATCATGCAGCTGGGGTTCGGCTTCTGGGCCTCGAAGACCCTGTTGAGCGCGGTCGAGCTGGAGGTGTTCACCGTGCTGACCGGCGGCCCGCTCGACGCCGAGGCGCTGCGGACGCGGCTCGGCCTGCATCCGCGCGGCGCGCGCGACTTCTTCGACGCGCTGGTGGCGCTGCGTCTCCTGGACCGGACCGACGGCGCCTATGCCAACACCGCCGAGACCGATCTCTATCTCGACCGCGGCAAGCCCTCCTATGTCGGCGGCATATTGGAGATGGCCAACCGACGGCTCTACCCGTCCTGGGGGAACCTGACCGAAGCGCTGTGCACGGGCCGGCCACAGAACGAAGCCAAGGCGGGCGGCGACCCTTTCGCCGCGATCTATGCCACCCCCGAGGGCGTCGCCGGCTTCCTCAACGCCATGACCGGCGTCAGCCTGCCGCTGGCGCACGCGCTCGCCGCCCGCTTTCCCTGGGCCGGGTACCGCAGCGTCATCGACATCGGCGCCGCGGCGGGGTCGGTGCCGGTCGAGCTCGCCCTCGCCCATCCCCATCTCGAGGCGGGCGGTTTCGATCTGCCCCCGGTGCGGCCGGTCTTCGAGGCCTATGTGGCGCAGCGCGGCCTGGCCGGCCGGGTGCGCTTCCACGACGGCGACTTCATGCGCGGGCCGATGCCCTCGGCCGACGTGCTGGTGATGGGCCACATCCTCCACGACTGGGACCTGGAGGAGAAGCGGATGCTGGTGGCCAAGGCCCATGCGGCGCTGCCGCAGGATGGGGCTCTGATCGTCTACGACCGGATGATCGACGATGACCGGCGCGAGAACGCGGCCGGCCTGCTGATGAGCCTGAACATGCTGATCGAGACGCCGGGCGGCTTCGACTATACCGGCGCGGACTGCATCGGCTGGCTGCGCGAGGCCGGCTTCGCCTCCATCCGGCAGGAAAGCCTGGTCGGCCCCTATTCGGTGGTGGTCGGGATCAAGTAGCCGGCCAGAGAGGGTGCCCAAGTCCGGCGAGCCTGTGGCAGGATCGGCCCCTGATTCCGAGGAGGGGACCATGACCGACCACGCCGCCCGCACCGCCGAGCTGGAGGCCGAGGAGACGCGGCTGGCCTTCGACCGCTTCGACTTCGCCGAGGCCTGGGCGATCGGCCGGGCACTGGTCGAGGCCGCGTCGGCGCCGATCGCCATCCGCATCCAGGTCGCCGACCGGGTGCTGTTCGCCGCCGCGCTCGACGGAACTTCGGCCGACAACCAAATCTGGCTTGATCTGAAGTTTGCCGCCGTCCGTCAGTTCGGTCACAGCACCCTGTGGCTGCACCACCGGCTCAAGGCGCGCGGCCGCACCCTGGCCGAGAGCCCGTCGGTCCGCACCCCGATGATCGACCATGGCGGCGGCTTCCCGATCCGCATCGGCGCCCAGGTGGTCGGCGTCATCGGCGTCTCCGGCCTGCCGCACGAGGACGACCACCGGCTGATCACCGACACGATCGCGGCGTGGAAGGCAAGCCACGCGTAGGTCGGGTTCGCGGTTCGCGAACCTAACGGGCCGGAGCACCGGTTGGATGTTGGGTTCGCAAGGCGCGAACTCGACCTACGCTTGAGGAGCCTATGAGCTACATTCGAGTCCAGTGGGTTCATTCATTTCCAGATGAGCCCGTCTGGCTGATTTCCGAACTTGACGGCAACCGCAGGGAGACGCGGAAGGTCGAGATCTTCGCCGATGGCTCGAAGGGATATGCCGCGGAAGGCGTGGAGATCGGAGGAACGCGCCTGGGATTCGAGGCCGCGCCAACACTCAAGGAAATCGGCTCGGACCCCCAATTCCTCCCCGAGGAGATCACAAAGGAGGAATTCGAGGAGATCTGGCGCGCCCGTATTGCGACCCACTGAGGGCGGAGCATCGGTCGGGTGTTGGATTCGCAAGGCGCGAACCCAATCACGCCTTACGACGACCTTCCCTATACTGTCATTGCCCGGCTTGACCGGGCAATCCAGGGGCCACAAAGAGCCGCTCTGGCCGCCCCGGGATGCCACGGTCAAGCCGTGGCATGACAACTGGGGTGAGTAGGTGCGAGCGGCCGGGTCTTCAGCCGAGAACCCAACCTACGCCTGGGAATTCCTTTCCCGCCACAGCGTCGCCGCCCGCTCCAGATGGGCGGCATGCGCGGCGTCGCCGCTGTCGCCGGCGATGATGGCCAGGGCGACGGCGGCGGTGCCGATCACGGTCGCCTCGGCCACCGCATCCTCGGCGGCGCCGGTCCACACCGCGCGGCAATGGTCGAGGTCGCTGCGCGCCACCTTCTCGCCGCGGCCTTCGCCCAGCATCGGCGCCACCGTCTCGTCCAGCGCCTCGCCGGCCACCAGCCGCTGCAGCGACAGCGCCTTCAACGGCGTGCGCTCGGCCTCGCCGCCGGCGCCCTTGACCACGCAGAGGTCGCTCTGGCCCAACAGCCGCGCGGTGTCGCGGTGCAAATCCTGATAGGCCGGGTGGAACACGCCGACGAAGCTGGCCTTGGCCTCGAACGGGTTCAGCAGCCGCGCCGCTGAGTTGACCGGGCTGCGCAGGCCCAGCACCGGCCGCAGTTCCATCAGCTGGGTCAGGGTGCGGCTGACCGCGCGCAGCGGCAGATAGGCGAAGCGGGTGGCGTCCAGCGTCTTCGCCGCCTCGCGCGGGGTCTCCGCCACCGGCAGGCCCAGCGCGCGCACCGCATCCTCGGTCTCGATGCCCTCGGTGACCCGGACGTTGACGCCGTGCATCAGCACGGGATGGCCGGCGCGGGCGACCAGCAGGGCCGACAGCAGGAACCAGGGCGCGCCGCGGGTCTTGCCGGCGGCGTAGGACGGCCAGTCCAGCGCCGGCCGCGTCGCCGGGGCCGCCGACACCACCGCCCGCGCCGCCCGGATCATGCCGGCCAGCTCCGCCGCCGTCTCGCCGCGATAGCGCTCCAGCAGCAGGAAGGCGCCGACCTGCATCGGGTCGGCCTCGCCGGACAGGATGATGCCGAAGGCGTCCTGCGCCTCGGCCTCGGTCAGTGGCCGCGACCGTCCGGGGCCGCGCCCGATCGCCGCCAGATGCGCCGCCATGCGCTGCCGCGGCGGCGAGTCCGGGGTGGCGGTCACGGTTTCGACGTCGCTGGCCATGCCGAGGATCTTTCGGAGTGTCGGACCGGGAATGGCTATGGTTAACGCGCGGCGCCCGGCGCGTCGAGCATGGTGGCGCGCGCTGTTCATTGTGCGATCCCCGGCCTTGTAGGAAGATCGTCGGAGACGACGAAAAACCAAGGCGAATCGGGGAGTTGGCGATGGCGGTGATGAGGGCGACCGGTCGATGACCAGGGCGATCGGAAGTTTCGACTATGTCATCGTCGGTGCCGGCTCGGCCGGCTGCGTCCTGGCCAACCGGCTGTCGGCCGACCCGAAGGTCTCGGTGCTGCTGCTCGAGGCCGGGGGCAAGGCCAACCACATCTGGATCCACATCCCGGTCGGCTACCTCTACACCCATGGCGACCCGCGGCTGGACTGGTGCTTCAAGACCGAGCACGAGGCCGGGCTGGGCGGGCGGGCGATCAACTATCCCCGCGGCAAGGTGCTGGGCGGCTGCTCCGCCATCAACGGCATGATCTACATGCGCGGCCAGGCCCGCGACTACGACCAGTGGCGGCAGCTCGGCAATGCCGGCTGGGGCTGGGACGATGTGCTGCCGGTGTTCCGCAGATCCGAGGATCATTGGCAGGGCGCCTCGGCCGCCCATGGCGCCGGCGGGGAATGGCGGGTCGAGCCGCAGCGCCTGTCGTGGAAGATCCTGGAGGCGTTCCGCCAGGCCGCGGCCGAGACCGGCATCCGCCCGACCGAGGACTTCAACACCGGCGACAACGAGGGCTGCGGCTATTTCCAGGTCAACCAGCGCCGCGGCATCCGCTGGACCACCGCCAAGGGCTTCCTGAAGCCGGCGCTGTCGCGGCCCAACCTTCGGGTCGAGACCCACGCCCAGGTGCTGAAGCTGCATCTGGAGGGAAAGCGCGCCGCCGGCGTGGTGTTCCGCCGGCCGGACGGCACCGAAGCCTATGCCGCGGCCTCTGGCGAAGTGATCCTGGCGGCCGGCGCCATCGGGTCGCCGGCGATCCTGCAGCATTCCGGCATCGGCCCGGCCGACCTGCTGGCGGCGCATGAGGTGCAGCCGATGCACGACCTGCCGGGGGTGGGCGAGAACCTGCAGGACCATCTGCAGCTGCGCCTGATCTACAAGGTCAGCGGCGTCCCGACCTTGAACGAGCGGGCAGGGCGGCTGCTCGGCAAGCTCGGCATGGGGCTGGAATACGCCCTGCGGCGCAGCGGGCCCCTCAGCATGGCGCCCAGCCAGCTCGGCGCCTTCGCCCGCAGCGATCCGGCGCAGGAGACGCCGAACCTCGAATACCATGTCCAGCCGCTCAGCCTCGACCGCTTCGGCGAGCCGCTGCACGCCTTCCCGGCCTTCACCGCCTCGGTGTGCAACCTGCGGCCGCACAGCCGCGGCTCGGTCCGGATCAAGAGCCCGGACCCAACCGCGTCGCCGGCGATCCGCCCGAACTACCTGTCGGAGGAGGCCGACCGCCATGTCGCGGTCGAGGCCATCCGGCTGACCCGGCGGATCGCCGCGGCGCCGGCGCTGGCGGTGTACCGGCCCGAGGAGGTGCTGCCCGGCCCGGCGGTCGAGAACGAAGGCGACCTGGCCGAGGCCGCCGGCCGCATCGCCACCACCATCTTCCACCCGGTCGGCACCTGCAAGATGGGCCGGGACCCGCTGGCGGTGGTCGACGAGCGGCTGCGGGTGCACGGGCTGGCGGGTCTGCGCGTGGTCGACGCCTCGATCATGCCGACCATCACCTCCGGCAACACCAACTCGCCGACCATCATGATCGCCGAGAAGGCTTCCGCCATGATCCTGGAGGATCGGCGGGAGCCTGTCCGATAATTCGCCTGGCGCGGCCGTCTGATGGCGGTCTCTGCGCTTCCGGTGCTCACGGACGACCATGTCCGCTGCGCGCCGGTTCTCGAGACCACCACCAGCCGACTCACGCCAGACGAATTCTCGAACGGGCTCGGATCAGCTCGGTGGCGAGGTAGCCGGATCGACCAGCGATGACGGTGAAGGCATGGTGATAATCCAGTAGGGTCGGTGATCTGACCCAGTCGCGCGAGGAGACCATCATGGAATTCCAGGACCGTCACGTCGTGGTCACCGGCGGCACCGGCGCGCTCGGCTCGGCCGTGGTCGGGCTGCTGCTGGAGGCCGGGGCCACCTGCCACATCCCGGTCCGCAGCCTCACGGATTCGCGCCGTTTCGCCCATCGCGGCCACGACCGGGTGGTGCTGGCCCCGGTGCCGGACCTGACCGACGAGGCGGCGGTGACGGCGTTCTACGCCGCGCTGCCGTCGCTGTGGGCCTCGATCCATGTCGCCGGCGGCTTCGCCATGGCGCCGATCGCCGACACCGACAAGGCGGCGCTGCAGCAGCAGCTCGACACCAACCTGGTCACCGGCTTCCTGTGCTGCCGCGCCGCGGTGGCCGCGATCGGGCGTGGCGCCGGCGGCGGCCGCATCGTCAACGTCTCCTCCCGCCCGGCGCTGGAATGGCGCCAGGGCGCCGGCATGGTCGCCTACACCGCGGCCAAGGCGGCGCTGGCCGCCCTGACCGTGGCCCTGGCGCAGGAGGTGGCGGGGCAGGGCATCCTGGTCAACGCCGTGGCGCCCTCGACCATGGACACGCCGGCCAACCGCGCCGCCATGCCCAAGGCCGACCACGCCGCCTGGGCGAAGGTGGAGGAGGTGGCGGCGACCATCCTGTTCCTGGCCTCGCCGCGCAACCAGGTCACTCGCGGCGCCGTGGTGCCGTCCTACGGGAAATCCTGATCCCCGGACCCGGGGGCTGCGCTCAACTGCAGGTTATCGCCGCACGCCGTCGGCCGACTTGTCTGATTTATCTGATCGGTCTAGCGTCTCGCGGTTGCGAAAAAAAAGACAGGGCAAGGCACGGATGGAGATCACGCCGGACCGGCGGGACGGGATTTGCATTGGCCGCCGCCGGGGCGGGGCCTGACCGGCGATGCATCGCTTCCGCTTCGTCCTCACCCGACCGCTGCAGCTGATTCCGGTGCTGTTCGGCATCAGCATCATCACCTTCGTCCTCGTCCGCTCGATTCCCGGCGACCCGGCGCGGGTGCTGCTCGGCTTCAAGGCCACGCCCGACGCCATTGCCCGGATCCGCGCCCAGTTCGCGCTCGATGAACCGCTGTGGACGCAATACGTCTACTTCCTGCAGAACCTGGCCCATGGCGAGATGGGCCGGTCGATCCTGTACAAGATCCCGGTGCTGGGGCTGATCGTCGAACGGATCGAACCGACTTTCTTCCTGGTGTTCGGCAGCGTGCTGCTGTCGCTGCTGATCGCGGTGCCCTTCGCCGCGATCGCCGCCCGGCGCCGCGGCCGCCTGGCCGACCATATCATCCGCGTGGTCTCCACCACCGGCCTCGGGCTGCCGCCGTTCTGGCTCGGGATCATGCTGATCATCGTGTTCAGCCTGACCCTCGGGCTGTTCCCGGTGGCGGGCTATGGCGAGGACTGGGCCGACCGGCTGCACCACCTGGTGCTGCCCTGCCTGACCATCGCCCTGGCGCTGTCGGCGGTGCTGACCCGGACGCTGCGGGCCGGGATGATCGCCGAGCTGCGCTCGGACCAGGCCACCGCCGCCCGGGCGCGCGGCCTGCCCGAGGGCATGGTGTTCTGGCGCCATGTCGTGCCCAACGCCATCGTGCCGACCATCAACCTGCTGGCGGTCAACATCGGCTGGCTGATCGGCGGCACCGTGATCATCGAGAACGTGTTCTCGATCCCCGGCATGGGCCAGCTGCTGGTGCGCGGCATCTTCACCCGCGACTACATGGTGGTGCAGGGGGTGGCGATGGCCTTCGCCGTGTCCAGCGTCGCGGTCAACTTCCTGGCCGACATCCTGACCGTCGCCATCGATCCGCGGGTAAAGCTGTGAGCGCCGTCGTCGGCATCCCGCCCGCCCGCCCCCGATCTAGACTCGGCCTCCGCCTGCCGCGGCTGCCCGGGGCGCTGTGGTGGGGCGCCGCCGTGGTCGCCGGCTTCGTCCTGGTGGCGCTGCTGGCGCCGTGGATCGCGCCCTACGACCCGATCGCGCAGGACACGGCGAACGCGCTGCTGCCGCCCGGGCTGGACCATCCGCTCGGCACCGACAATTTCGGCCGCGACGTGCTGTCCCGCCTGATCTGGGGCACCCGGATCGACCTGATGATGGGGGTGATCGGCGTCTTCTTCCCCTTCGTCTTCGGCACCGCGATCGGCTGCGTCTCCGGCTATTTCGGCGGCTGGGTCGACATGGTGGTGATGCGCATCGTCGACATCGTCCTGGCCTTCCCGTTCCTGGTGCTGATGCTGGCGATCATCGCCATCCTCGGCCCCGGGCTGGTCAGCTTCTACATCGCCCTGGCCCTGGTCGGCTGGGTGTCCTACGCCCGGCTGGTGCGGGCCCAGGTGCTGGTGCTGAAGGCCAGCGACTTCGTCACCGCCGCGCGCAGCCTGGGCTATGGCCATATCCGGATCATGACCCGGCACATCCTGCCGAACGCGGTGGTCAGCTCGATCGTGTTCTCGATGTCCGACGTGGTGCTGACCATGCTGCTCGGCGCCTCGATCAGCTATCTCGGCCTCGGGGTCCAGCCGCCGACCGCGGAATGGGGGCTGATGGTGTCGGAAAGCCAGAACTTCATCATCCGGGCCTGGTGGATCGCGGCCTTCCCCGGCGTGGCGCTGGCGGTGATCGCGCTCGGCTTCAGCCTGCTGGCCGACGGGCTGGGCGAATGGCTCGGGGTGCGGGAATGATGGCACCACGAATGACGGGGCCGCTGCTCGATGTCCGCGGCCTCTCGGTGGCGGTGGCCCAGGCCGGGCGCGAGGTCACCCTGGTCGACCGCGTCTCCTTCGCGCTCGAGGCGGGCGAGGTGCTGGGGCTGGTCGGCGAGAGCGGGTCGGGCAAGAGCGTCACCTGCCGGGCCCTGATCGGGCTGCTGCCGGGATCCCTGCGCATCGCCGGCGGGTCGGTGCTGCTGAAGGGGCGCGACCTGGTGCGGCTGGACGAGGCGGCGCTGCGCGGCGTGCGCGGCGGCGAGATCGGCATGATCTTCCAGAACCCGTCCAGCCATCTCGACCCGGTGATGCGGATCGGCGACCAGATCGCCGAAAGCATCCGCTTCCACCGCGATGCGTCGCGGCGCGAGGCGCGGGCCGCCGCGGTGGACCTGCTGCGCCAGGTCGGCATCCCGGACCCGGAGCGGCGGGCCGGCAACTACCCGCACGAATTCTCCGGCGGCATGCGGCAGCGGGCGATGATCGCGACAGCCTTGGCCTGCGACCCGGAGATCCTGATCGCGGACGAGCCGACCACCGCGCTCGACGTCACCGTGCAGGCGCAGATCCTGCGGCTGCTGCTCGACCTGCGCGACCGGCGCGGCCTCGCCATCATCCTGATCACCCACGATCTCGGCGTGGTCGCGCAGGCCTGCGACCGCATCGCGGTGATGTATGGCGGCACGCTGTGCGAGACCGGGACCAAGCGGGCGGTGCTGTCGGCGCCGCGGCACCCCTACACCGCGCGGCTGATCGCCTGTCAGCCCGCCTCGGCTGGGGCCGGCCGCCTGATGCCGTTCATTCCCGGCCAGCCGCCGTCCCTGGCCGACCTGCCGTCGGGCTGCCGCTTCCACCCGCGCTGCGACCGCGCCTTCGCCCGCTGCTCGGCGGAGCGGCCGGAGCCGTCCTGGCCGGCGCCGGGCCACATGGCGGCCTGCCACCGGGTCATCGAGGACGCGGCATGACCCTGCTCGACGTCCAGGACCTCGAGGTCCATTTCCGCGCCGGCGGCCTGCCGCTGCCGGGCCGCCCGACGCGGCTGGTGCGGGCGGTCAACGGCGTCTCCTTCACCCTGGCGCCGGGCGAGGCGCTGGGCCTGGTCGGCGAATCCGGCTGCGGCAAGTCCACGCTCGGCCGCGCCATCCTGCGCCTCGGCGACCTCACCGGCGGCGCCATCCGCTTCGGCGGCGCCGATGTGGCGACCGGCGGCCGCGACGGGCTGGCCCGGCTGCGCCGCGAGACCGCGATGATCTTCCAGGACCCCTATGGCGCGCTGAACCCGCGCATGACCGTGGGCGAGGCCGTCGCCGAGGTGCTGCGCGTCCATCGCAAGGTGCCGCGCGACCAGGTCCCGGCGCGGGTGGCCGAGCTGCTGACCCTGGTCGGGCTGCGGCCGGAGCACGCGACCCGCCGTCCGGCCGCGCTGTCCGGCGGCCAGTGCCAGCGCGTCGGCATCGCCCGGGCGCTGGCGGTCGAGCCGAAGCTGATCATCGCCGATGAATGCGTCGCCGCCCTCGACGTCTCGATCCAGGCCCAGATCATCAACCTGCTGATCGAGCTGAAGGCCCGGATGAACCTGGCGCTGATCTTCATCGCCCATGACCTCGCCGTGGTGCGGCGGCTGTGCGACCGGGTGGCGGTGATGTATCTCGGCCGGATCGTGGAGGAGGGGGCGGCGGAGACGGTGTTCGCCGCGCCGAAGCACCCCTACACCCAGGCCCTGGTCCGCGCGATCCCGGAGATTGATCCCGACCGGCGGCTGCCGGCGGAGCTGCTGGGCGGCGAACCGCCCAGCCCGCTGGACCTGCCGCCGGGATGCGCCTTCCATCCGCGCTGCAGCTTCGCCATGCCGGAATGCCGGGCCGGGCTGCCACCGGCGCTACGCCCGGCCGAGGGCCGCTTCACGGCCTGCCATCTCTATCCCGCAATCCCCGCCCGATCCTGAGGCGGGGAGCAAATCACAGGAGGCTTTTCGATGACACGAAGCAGCAGGAGACATCTCGGCGCCTTCTCGGCCGCCTTCCTGGCGGCGCTGGTCGCCGGCGGCGCCATGGCCGAGGCGGCGGGCGTGCTGACCATCGCCCGGCGCGAGGACGGCACCACCTTCGACCCGATCAAGACCTCGCAGAATGTCGACTACTGGGTGTTCTCGAACGTCTATGACGTGCTGGTCCGGGTCAGCAAGGACGGCACCAAGCTGGTCCCCGGCCTGGCCGAAAGCTGGACCATCTCCGACGACGGCACCGTCTACACGCTGAAGCTGCGCGACACCAAGTTCTCCGACGGCTCGCCGCTCACCGCGGGCGACGCCGCCTTCTCGCTGCTGCGGGCGCGCGACAATCCGGGGTCGCTGATCGCCGACAACTACAAGGTGATCAAGACCGCCGAGGCCAAGGACGACCACACGCTGGTGATCACCCTGACCCAGCCGGCGACGCCGTTCCTGGCCAGCCTGGCGCTGCCGGGCACCGCGGTGCTGCCGCAGAAGGTGGTGACCGCGATGGGCGAGGACGCCTTCGCCGAGAAGCCGATCGGCTCCGGCGCCTTCACCATGGAGGAGTGGCGCCGCGGCGAGAAGGTGGTCTTGAAGAAGAACCCGAATTTCTGGCAGGCGGACCAGGTCAGCCTCGACGGCGTCGAATGGCTGTCGATCCCGGACGACAACACCCGGATGCTGAAGGTCCAGGCCGGCGAGATCGACAGCGCCATCTTCGTGCCCTTCGCCAAGGTGGCGGAGCTGGAGAAGGACCCCAACCTGACGATGCACAAGGATCCCTCGACTCGCGAGGACCACCTGCTGATCAATCATTCGCATGCGCCGCTCGACAAGCTCGAGGTGCGCGAGGCGATCGACTACGCCATCGACAAGAAGTCGATCGTCGACACCGTGACCTTCGGCATCGGCAGCGTCGCCAACTCCTACATCCCCAAGGGCGCGCTGTATCACACCGACGACAACGGCGCGCGGCCCTATGACCCGGAGAAGGCCAAGGCCCTGCTGAAGCAGGCCGGGGTCGGCAACGTCACCCTGACCTACCTGGTCCAGACCGGCGACACGGTGGACGAGCAGGTCTCGGTGCTGGTGCAGCAGCAGCTGGCCAAGGTCGGCATCACCGTCAACCTGCAGAAGGTCGACCCGAGCCAGAGCTGGGACATGGAGGTGGCGGGCGACTACGACCTGGCGATGAACTACTGGACCAACGACATCATCGACCCCGACCAGAAGACCACCTTCGTGCTCGGCTACGACGCCAACCTGAACTACTACACCCGCTATAAGAACGACGCGGTGGTGGCGCTGGTGGCCAAGGCCCGGGTCGAGACCGACCCGGCCAAGCGCGAGGCGATGTATGTCGACCTGCAGAAGATGGCCAAGGCCGACGTCAACTGGATCGACCTGTATTACAGCCCGTACCTGACCGTCTCGCGGAAGAACATCGAAGGCTTCGGCCAGACCCCGCTGGGCCGGTTCTTCCTCGAGGACGTGAAGAAGAACTGAGCTTCGTGGGGTGGGGGGGGGGGCGGGCCCACCACCCCACCCGGCGGCTCAGGGGGGGGGCGCGGCCCCCCCCCCGCGTACCCCCCCGAGCGGGGTGGTGAGCGGGGGGGGTAGGGTGGG